>NZ_BCSG01000031.1 GCF_001570745.1 Alicyclobacillus mali NBRC 102425 | reverse complement strand
AAAAGGCTCGAGATATGCTTGATCCGCGGGATACGTCATGTCGGGCACCTCCAACCGCGTCTGTGCTATAGCGTATGCGCGATCGCCCGTCTCCGACGTTCCCGGAGAGGAGTGAAAAGCTGTGAACGGTTGGTTCTTAGCAGCTGCCATTGCGTGCGAAGTGTTTGCGACTTCGATGCTCAAAGGGACCCAAGGCTTTTCCAGGTTCTGGCCCTCGATAGCCGTGGTCCTGGGCTACGCGCTCTCCTTCTACGCGCTGTCGCAGGCGCTTCGAACCATCCCCATCGGCGTGGCGTACGCCATCTGGTCCGGCATCGGCATTGCGGCCATCGCGGCCATCGGCGCGGTGGTGTACAGGCAACCCATCACGCCCATCATGGCCGTGGGCATCGGGCTCATTGTGGCGGGCGTGGTGATCTTGAACCTTCACCGCCCGCCCCATTGACGTCGGCGCGGCGAGTCCCCTGATGCGCCTGAGCGCAGAACACGCTCGGCTCGTGAGGATGGGCCTCGTCTTCCACCTGCACGGTGACGTGCCCGATGTTGAGATGGCGCAGCCGGTGCTCGATTTCCCGGATCACGCCCTGGGTCTCCGAAACCGTGGTGACGCCGTCCATCTCCACATGGCACGAGAGCGCATTGCGCCCGTTGGCGATGGACCAGATGTGAAGATCGTGCACGCCCCGCACGCCTTCCACCGCGAGGATGGCGTTCACGACGTCGCGGGCATTCACGTCGGCCGGCGCGCCCTCCATCAGGATGCGCGTGGCGCGGCGCGCCAGCCGAATGGCGCCGTACGCGATGGCGAGCGCGATGGCCACGCTCAAAATCGGATCGATGGGCTCCCAGTGCGTCCACGCGATCACGGCGCCCGCCGCGATCACGCCGAGAGACGCCGCCATGTCGCCCACCATGTGAAGCACGGCGCTCCGCACGTTCAAGTTGTCCTCGCCGCGCATGGCAAGCGCCATGCCGAGGTTGACCACGACGCCGACCAGAGCGCTAAGCGACATCCACAGCGGCTCAATCGGCCGAGGATGTTGCAGGCGGTTCCACGCCTCGACCATCACCCATCCGGTGACGCCGAGCAGCAGCAGCGCGTTCATCAGCGCGGCCAGAATGCCTGCGCGATGATAGCCAAACGTCATGCGCGCATCGGACGGCCTCTCGGCCTGCCGGAGGGCGTACCAGGAGAGCCCGAGCGCGGCCATGTCCGTGAGCACGTGGCCCGCATCGGACATGAGCGCCAAACTGCCGGACACCAACCCACCGAGAAGTTCCGCGAGAAACACCAACGCCGTCAACCAGAACGCGAGGCGCATCTTGTCGGCCGGCGCGTGCACATGCAGCCATTCGCCTTCGTGCGCGTGCCCGCCACCATGCGCGTGATGATGACCATGCGGATGGCCTTCATGCGAATGGGACATCGTTCGTTCTCCTCGTGCGTGGTCCCGCGGCCCGATGCCGCGATCACCTTCATGATATTCGTTCCTCGCCGTCCGCGCAATACCGCTGGGGAGAATCGCCGCACGCACACGATGGGGCGGCTCGAACGTTCGAGCCGCCCGCGCGATCAACATTTGCTATAGCCGCACGCCTCACATTCGTAGCACCCGCCCTGGCGAATCAGCGTGTGCTGATGGCACTCGGGACACCAATCCTTCGCGATGGAATACGCCCTCAGCTCCGACGGCTTCGCCCCGTCGCCCTCGTCCGGCGCAGACGTCGCCGCCTGGCGCGCCGCCATGTGGCGGAGCGGGAACGTCTCGGCGTGCTCGATCAGGGCCTTCGCGATGGCGTCCGGCACCGACGTGATGCGCTGCGCGCCGAAGCCCACGGCATTTTGGCCCCCGATGCCGGAGAAGTGTTTCACCAACTCCGCCTCGCGGTTCGGGTTGTTCGACTCGCGCAGGTACAGCGTGATGGCCCGGCCGAGCGCCTCGTTGGCCGCGTACACGTCCGATCCGGCCTTGCCCACGTTGACAAACACCTCGGTGGCCATGTGCGTGTCCGGGTCGTCGTTGATCGTGATAAACGCCTTGCCGAGCGGCGTCTCCTTGCGATACGTCGCACCGTACAGGACGTCGGGGCGCCGGCGCTTCACGTATCCGCCCGGGGCAGCTGGGGCCGGTTGCACCGCCTTCTCGTTTGCCTCGGAAACCGCCGCGCCTCCCGCGCCCTGGCCGTCGCCCGCTTCATCGTCCTTCTTCAAAGACAGCACCTGCTCGCTGCGCGACCCGTCCCGGTAGATGGTGATCCCCTTGCAGCCGAGTTCATAGGCGAGATCGTACAGTTTCACCGTGTCTTCCACCGTGTACGAGTTCGGCGCGTTGCACGTCTTGGAGATGGAGCTGTCGATCCACCGCTGCAGCGCCGCCTGCACGCGGACGTGCTCCTCCGGCGTCAGCTCCATCGCGGTGACGAAGTAGGGCGGCAGACCCTCTTCGTTGGGATGTGCGCGCCGGTATTCCTCGACGATCGACGCGTGTTCCTCGAACAAACCGAGGCGAGAGTTGCGGAAGTACGACCACGCGTAGTACGGCTCGCACCCGGTCGAACAGCCGACCATCGTGCCCGTGGTACCGGTGGGCGCGATGGTCATGGTCGTGACATTTCGCACCCCGTGCTTGCGGATGGCTTCGACCACGTGCGGGCGCTCCGCGGCCATGTGGCGCATGAAGCCGGATTGCAGGAACTTCTCCGCGTCAAACTTCGGAAACGGCCCGTACTCCTTCGCCAGCTCGACGGACTCGAGATACGCCCACTCCGCCATGAGCCCCATCAGCACGTCGATCAGCTTGACGCTTTCCTCCGAGCCGTACCGAATGCCGCAGTAGAGCATCAGATCGTGCAGCCCCATGATTCCAAGCCCCACGCGGCGCTCGGACATCTGGTTCTGCCGGTTTTCTTCGAACGGATAGTAGGTCGCGTCGATCACGGCGTCCTGGAACCGAATCCCTCGGCGCGTCGTGGACTCGAGATCCTCCCAGCGGATGTGACGCAGGAGAAACTCCGCCTCGTCCTCCGGAAACTTCTCGAGAAGGCAGGAGCGCACATAAGCCTCGCGCTCGGGATCTGCGAATTCGGTCCGAACGCCGCTATCGCGAAAGCCATTGGCAAACCGAGCCAACACGACCGCGCCGAGATTGCAGATCCCATAGGGCGGAAGCGGCTGCTCCCCACACGGATTGGTGGCGACGAGCGGGTTGAAGTACCACGAGTTGCTCATCGCATTGGATCGACCCAAAAAGACGACGCCCGGCTCGGCCGACTTCCACGCCGACTCACAGATGTCGCGCCACAGGTTTGCAGCGGAGACGGTCTCCGTGACCTCAAACGGTCTTTCTTCTTCGAGCCAGCGCCCGAAGTCCCCATCGAATGCCTCGCGGTGAGACGGCGGGACAAATCCGAGCTGCCACGACTCGCCACGGCGTTTGGCGTCCATGAACTCCTCGGACACGCCCACGCTGATGTTGGCACCGGTAATGACGCCGTCCACTTGCTTCGCGCGAATGAACTTGGGCAAATCGGCGTGACGGTCGTTCAGGATGAGCATCAGCGCGCCACGGCGGGAACCGCCCTGGAGGGTGAGCTGGCAGCCCACGCTCATGATTTCCCCGACGCCGACGGGACCGAAGCCCTCGCCGAACACCTGGTTCCCCTTGTCGTAGAGAAGCCCCCACGAGTACGCGCCGGACGATCGCCCGTTCACGCCGCGGACGTAGCTGTATCGCGGGCGAAGCGACGACAGGACGAGCGAGACGCGCTTGCCGTCCCGCATCGCCTCCCACATATCCCCCAGAGTTCTCGCGATGGTGCTGCGGCTGTCACCAGGGCTCAGGCAGAATCCCACAGCCTGCGGGACGAGGTGCGCGTCGGACGCCAGGATCTTTTCCATGAGCTCGCGCGCGCGGATGCGCCCATGCTCCTCGGTGCGCAGCCCCTGGCGCAACCACGCGTCGAGATCGCCCGTCCATGTCTCGTCATACCCTTCCACCGACGTGTCCGGAAACCGAAACACCCACTCGTCGTCTTCCTCCACGGCGCGCCAAAACGCCGCGTCCGCGCGGACGACCTTGGTCGAATGAGCGTACTCGGTCTCCAAGAAGTCGACGAGATCGGGGTGCCAGGCGTCCAGGACCAGCATGAGATCCGCCTTCCGCGACGCGGTGCTCACGGGAATCAATGTGCCCTGAGGCGGAATGCGGGACAGGTTCATGCCCACGCCGCCGCTCCGCGCCTGGATCTCCAGCGTCTGGCCGAACGATTCGGCGTAGTCGCGAAGATCGGGGCCCACGTTCGGAATGACAAAGCAGTTGTAGCTCGTCACCTGCATGCCCGTCCCGAGAGACGCGTTGATACGCCCGCCGGGAACATAGCGCCAGCCCTTCTGAAGCTCGTAAAACGCCTCTTCCCACACCTCCGGCTGGCGCGTGACCGCCGCAGCGCCCCGGGCGACGCGCCGCCACATCTGCCGAGGGGATGTTTCGAGCGGTATGTCCACCTGACTCACCGGCAGATCTGTGAGCGTTCCGTCCCGGAGCTCCACCGTCACCTCATCCGCGTCGCGGTCCACCGCCTTCACGCGCGCAAGTTCGTGGTATGCGCGCTTCTTGTCCAACACGGCGACGACAAGTGCCCCTGGCGCCAGCGCTTCCTTGCGGATGTCCTTCAGCAGGTACCTATCCGCGACGATCTTTTCGCCGGTTGGCCCCAGATAATCTTCGTCGTTCAGATCCAACATGGGCCTCTCCCGCTGTTCGATGGCCATTCTGATCCTCCTCTGTCACGCGGAAACGACGTTCAGGCGTCGGACGGCTTGTCCAATTGTGGCGGTCGTTCTCCCCGCGCCCGATCCCCAATGAGCGCGAGCACTTCCTTGAGAAGCGTCTCCACATCGCGGAATTCCCGGTACACGCTTGCGAAGCGGACATACGCCACGCCGTCGAGCTCCCGAAGCGCATCCATGACGCGCTCGCCGATCACCGCCGACGGCACCTCGCGCTCGTACTCGAGCCGCAGTTTTCGCTCGATCTCGTCGCACACGGCCTCCAGCGTCTCCGCGGGGATGGGGCGCTTTTCACACGCCTTCATGATGCCGCGATAGAGCTTATCGCGCGAAAACTCTTCCCGTTTCTGGTCCTTTTTCACAACCATGAGCGGCCGCTGCTCCACCCGCTCATACGTGGTAAAGCGCCGACCACAGGCCTCGTGAATGCATTCGCGCCGCCGACGAATGGTGCTCCCGTCCTCTCCGGGCCTCGACTCGATCACGCGCGTGTTGTCCGCTCCGCAATACGGGCACTTCATGCCTCTCACCCCCGTGCGCACCGGGCATCTCGCGAATCCGCTCCAGATGACAAGCCGCCGAATCCATATGTAGTGTCAGAAACTCAAGTCACCGCGATTATAAACACTATATCTGCGAGATACAAGGTCCCGCTCGTTGGACATTGGCGAGGATTCTTGGTCGTATCAATCGCCCGGAAGAAGCGAGGCCACGGAGTCGACGATCCACGCAGGCGAATGAGCCGGATCGACCTCTCCACCAATTCCGGATCTCACCCAGACGGTCGCCAGACCGGCAGCTCGCCCAGCCGCCACGTCCGTTTCGACGTTGTCGCCGACAATGACCACTTCCTCCCGGCGAAGCCCAAAGCGCCTGAGCGCATAGTCGACAAACGACGGATCCGGTTTGCCCGTCACAAACAACTCGGCCGACGAGGCCGTCTGCACAAACGCGCCGAGCGCCCCGTTCCCAGGCATGAAACCGTCCTCGACGGGCAGCCGCCGGTCAGGATTCGTGAGGACCATCCAGCCGACGCGATGCGCCACGCGCGCGAGCAGCGCCAGGTCGCCGTAGCAAACCTCTGGCGCGAGCCCCACGGCGACGGCAGCGGCCTCGTTCACCCATTCCGCCCGGAGTTCATCCGCCCGGGCCCTTCGCGGCTCCAGTCCCTCGTCGCGAAGCGCCTCTTCGAGGCCAGGGCCGCCGACGAATGCCACGAGGGCCTTCTCGGGCTCACCAGCGACAGCGACTCGCTGGCGAATCAAGGCTGCAGCCGCCTGCGCGGACGTGGCCACCTCGTCCACCACGGCGTCGATGCCGAGATCGCGCAGAAAGGCGGCGACCTGAGCGGGTGTCCTCGAGGAGTTATTGGTGAAAAAAACGGGTTGAACGCCCTGCGAGCGGAGGGCTTGAACAAACGCGGGGGCCCCATCGATCACGTCCCGCCCGCGAAACAACGTGCCGTCGAGGTCCAGAAGTGCACCTTTAAATCCCGACTGCCAAAACGCCTCTTTGGACATCCCTGCCTGCGACGACGCACGAAACATTCCGTTTCCCTCCTTGCCAGCGAAACAGCAGATTGAGTGTATCATACGGTGAACAGACAAATTGACCCGACCCGCACAAACTTTTAACATGAAACTGATTGTCGCGGAGACGGAGGGACTTGACGTGGCGAATGCGGGGCCTTGGGAAGCCGTGCTACCGGGCGTATGGCGGATGACCGTTCCGTATCCGAACGTGTTGCCGTATGGCACGGTCAATCTCTATGTGATCCAGGACGGCCGCGAGGCCGTGATCGTCGACGGCGGTGCCACGGGCACTCATCTCGACCTGCTTGTCGAGGGCCTTCGGGCAATGGGCGTGCGGCGCGTACAAGGCTTGATTGCGACACACTACCACGTCGACCACACGGCGGGCGTGCCCCATCTCCGCGCGCGGCTCGAATGCGTGGCGTTCATGCACCCGATGGATGTGAGGGCCTTTGACGACAAGTTCCCGGACGTTGCAGGGACTTTTCAAAAGTGCCCTGACCTGCTGCGCGCAGGGCAACGGGAGGTTCATGTCATCCATCAGCCGGGACATACCCACGGCCATCTCCACCTGTGGCTGCCCGACGCAAGGGCGCTCTTCGTCGGAGACCACTTGGTGGAAGCCGGGTCCGTCTGGATAGGCCCGCCGGACGGGCACATGAGGGATTACTACCGCGCGCTCGACGCCGTGATGACGTCAGACGCGGAAGTTGCCCTGCCGGGGCATGGACCTGCCATCTTGCGCCCGCAACTCGCGGCGGGGCGGTTGCGGGAACGGCGCCAGATGCGAGAGGGGCAAATCTTGGCAGCTCTGGCGGACGGTCCAAAGACGCTGGCCGAGCTCACGGCTGCCTTGTACGCGGATGCGGACCCGAAGGCTTTGCCGTTCGCGCGCCACACGGTGATGGCGCACCTTGAGCGCCTTGAAGAACAGGGGACGGTGCGCCGGGCGATGTCCGCCGCGGACTGGATGATGCGATATGCAAGCACTGAGGAGTGAACTCACCGGTGAAGCGCTTGTCGTTTGCGAAAGATCGAACTTGGCTGGGGCTACTGGCCGCCATCGCGCTCGTCTACCACGTGTATTTCATCGTCAAGGCTTGGCGCCAACCCGTGCTCCTGTACGGGGACGCCTATTATTATGATCATTCGGCGCACGTGTTGAACGCATTGCACCTATACGCGTACTGGAGCTGGGGCCCAGCGGCCCAGGTCACTCCCGGCTACCCGCTGTTCCTCGCACTCGTGTATCGTTTGTCCGCCGTGTTGACACCCAGTCACGAGACGCCGATGCACCTCGCACAGGCTGTCCAGCACCTGCTGGCCGTGGCCTCAAGTCTGCTGCTGTACGCCATCGCCCGCTTCCGTCTGCCGCGTTACGCCAGTTTCCTCGCGGCGCTTCTCTGGACCGTGTACCCGCCCGTGATCTACGCGAACGATCAGTTGCTCACGGAGAACCTCTACATCCCCTTTCTGCTCGCGTTCGTGTGGTCGTTCCTCGTCCTTGTGAGAGACCGGACATGGAAAAGTTTCGTCGTCTCGGGACTGTTGCTGGCCGTCACCACGCTGATTCGCCCCAGCGTCGCGCCGCTCCTGGCGGCGCCAGCCTGTCTCTTGTTGCAGCGCGAGACAAGGCTCGCTTGGAAAGCGACATTGCGGAACTATGGGTTGTACATCGCCACCTTCGTCATCGCCATGATACCATGGTGGGTGCGCAATCTCGTCGCGATGCATCAATGGATCACAACCGATCTCGACGCAGCGAATCCGCTGTTGTTCGGATCTGATCCGACCTTTTACAAGGACACGAACATCTCAAACGGACTCACGTATGCGCAGCAAAAAGCGCTCGCCATTCACCGTATTGAGGAGGGCTTCCACACCCACCCACTGGCCTATCTCAAATGGTACACCTTGGACAAACTCGGCTGGCTGTTTGGGACGCCGTGGTACAATACGGTCCTGCCGAGAAACGCGGGGCTGCTGACGCGCCTCACGTTTGCCTATGCCCACCTGCACCTGCTGTGGGTCATTGTCGGAGCCATCGGGCTCGCGGTGGGCTTCGGAATGCGGTATATTCGATGGCTGAGCTGGCTCACCGTCTTTCTCATCGTCGTCCAACTGCCATTTATCCCGATTAACCGGTACGCCTACCCGACCATGCCCTTTTTATTTGTGGGTGTCGGAGCAGTGATCTACCTCGTCACAGCTCGGGCGCGCATGCGCAAGGTGTCGCCGCGCCGAGCCACCGCGCCATAGGCGCGGACGACTTTCACGATGGAGGCATGTCCTGACCATGCGAATCGCAATCCTCATTCCGTGTTACAACGAAGCACTGACCATTGGGAAAGTGGTTCGGGACTTCAAGCGCGAACTGCCCGACGCGGAGATTTACGTATATGACAACAATTCGCGCGACGGCACGGCGGAAGTGGCGAGGGAAGCGGGCGCCATTGTGCGAAGGGAGACGCGCCAAGGCAAAGGAAACGTGGTGCGCTCCATGTTCCGCGACATCGACGCCGATGTGTACGTTATGACGGATGGCGACGACACGTATCCGGCGGAGTTCGTGCACGAACTGGTTCGGCCCATCGTGGCAGGGGAGGCCGACATGTGCATCGGAGACCGGCACTCGGACGGTTCGTACTCCAAGGAAAACAAGCGCCCTTTCCACAACTTCGGCAACCAGTTGGTTCGAAAGCTCATTAACACCCTGTTTCACGCGGATCTCCGGGACATCATGACAGGCTATCGAGCGTTCAGCCGCCGCTTCGCGAAGACGATGCCGATTCAGAGCGAAGGCTTTGAAATCGAGACGGAAATGACGCTTCACGCGCTGGACAAGCGGTTCCGCATTCTCGAGATCCCCATTCAGTACCGAGACCGGCCGCCTGGCAGCCATTCGAAGCTCAACACGCTGAGCGACGGCATACGAGTTCTGAAGACCGTGTTTTGGATTTTCAAAGACTACAAGCCGCTCGCCTTCTTCACCGCCGTCGCCCTGATTTTGTTTTTGGCCGGGCTCGGCGTCGGCATCCCAGTATTGTACGAGTACTTCTCATTCGGGCGCATCGCGAAGATCCCGTCCGCCATCCTGGCCGTCGGTTTCATGGTGCTGGCGACCAACAGCCTGACATGCGGCTTCATCCTGGACACCATCGTTCGCCACCACCGAGACTACTACGAACTCTTACAGAACGAGTTCAAAGGCTGAACAAGAAGGAGCGCCAAACCCTCCCATGCGACTCAGCTATGCCATCCTCATCCTCCTCAACGTCTGCCTGCTCGTCGGCGGGCAGACGCTTTGGAAGTACGGACTGCAACATCGGGATCTCAACAGTTTGCGATCCGTCATCGCGGCCATGTTTTCTCCCTGGGTGATCGCAGGCATCGTGCTGTACGTGATTGCCACAGTGATCTGGATCTTCCTGTTGAACAAGCTTTCCTTGAGCCTGCTCTATCCCTTGCAGAGCCTCGCGTACGTGCTCGCGATTCTCGTGTCCATCTTTGTATTCCACGAGCATGTGCCCTGGATCCGCTGGGCGGGCGTGCTCGTGATTCTGGCGGGCGTGGCGTTGGTCGCCGTGTGAGCGCCGCCCCGCCCGCTCAATCCTACGCGTAATACGTCCCCTCGCACACCCAGTGCGCTTCTCCGGTCATCCACACGTGACCGTCCTCGCGAATCTCGATGTCGAGATCGCCCCCCAAAAGGTGCACGGTTACTCGGTTCCCCACCAATCCCTTTCTGGCGAGGGCCGTCACACTCGCGCACGCCCCTGTGCCGCAGGCGAAGGTCACGCCCGACCCGCGTTCGTACACGCGGAAGTCGATCTCGTCCGGGGTGAGCACCGACACAAACTCCACATTCACGCGTTCAGGGAAGTCGGGATGAGACTCAATGGCGCCTCCGACGTGTTCGACGTCGACGTCGTCGACGTGATCGACCAGCGTGACAAAGTGCGGATTGCCCATACTGACAAGCGTGCCCGTATAATGCGCGCCTCCTGCCTCCACGCGTACATCTTCGCCGCGATCCGGCCCTCGGTACGGGACGGCTTCCGTGCCGAAACGAGCCACGCCCATGTCGATGGTCACCAGCTGCACGCGTCCCTCGACGTCCAAATGCACCTGCGCGGCGACAACACCCGCCTTGGTTTCAACGGAAAAGTGTGTGGCATCAACCAGCCCGCGCTCGTAAGCGTACCTGGCCACACAGCGTAGGCCGTTGCCACAGGATTCCGCCTCGGATCCGTCTGCGTTCCAGATGCGCATGCCGACATCCGCGCTGTCGGAGGGCGTGACGAGGATGAGACCGTCGGAGCCAATCCCTCGGCGCACGTCGCTGACCCGACGTGCGAGCGACGGGAAATCGTCCTCGGGGAGGGTTGTCCGGGCCGTGTCGACAAACACATAGTTGTTGCCGAGAGCGTGCATCTTAAAGAACTGCATACCAACGCCTCCTAGAGCTCGGTTGAAAAAATCGGGCCACCGATGAAATAATTCGTTGCAAACCTGCGTGATTCCTTGTATAATGTGATCGTTCGCTGCGATGCGGATGCGAAATCCAGCGGCGAACGAAGCAAGTTTAGACATGCGGTCGTGGCGGAATTGGCAGACGCGCTAGATTCAGGTTCTAGTGGGGGCAACTCCGTGGAGGTTCAAGTCCTCTCGACCGCACCAGTGTAGCAAAAACCCCAGCCCGTACGCAGAGGGCTGGGGTTTTTCTTTGGCTGGATGGGGCCTTCCAGCGATGCATCGCAAGTAGTGACACGGGCGAAGGCATGTTCGACTCGCCGGATGTCCTTTGAGCCCTGATTCGACAATCTTCGACGGTATGGGTGACGCCCTCCATTCTCATACTCTGAAATAAGCCTGCCGCACGGCCTCGCCCCGACGACGCCCACACCAAGGAGCTGAGGCGAATCATGTGGTAGTCGTATGTTTTTCAGCCGCGTTTCTTGCCGTGGTTCTCGCGACACGCACACATCTGTACCTTACCCAGTACTGTAGGACCGTGCTTTGGATCGCCGTGATCGCCCTCATGTACAACCTGGTCTGCCGGGGATACATGATGTGGTATCACCCAAGGTGGTGGTTCATCACCGACAAGCTGTCCCAGCTGATTCAGATTTTTGTGCTGTTTCCTTGCACCACACTTCTGTTCCTCCGATACATGCCCAGTTCCCTTGGCCGGCGGTTCCTTCACTTCGCGCTGTTTCTGGCCGTTTACGGCGCGTTCGAGTTTGTGCTTGTCAGTTCGCACGAAATCGAGTATTACCACGGTTGGGCGTTTGGGTGGTCCATCTTACTCGACTCGTTCATGCTCTTCGTGATGTGGTTGCACGAGCGCAATTGGCGGCTGTCGCTCGGATTTTGTGGACTCGTCACATCGCTCTTTCTGGCCTGGTTTCACGTGCCGTTCGATACCTGAACAGGCCAGCGCGAGCTGGCCTGGAATACGTAGAAAAAATCGTCAACGCGCCGTCTCCGCAGCTTCCGCGGCATCCGAGGGCACGAGACCACCCTCGCGGATCACGCGCTGATACCAGAAGTAGCTGTCCTTCGGGATGCGAGCAAGTGTATCGTAGTCCACATACACAAGGCCAAATCGCTTCGTGTACCCGAACGCCCACTCGAAGTTGTCCATCAGCGACCACACGTAGTAGCCGCGCAGATTTCCGCCCTCCTCGAGAAACCGATGCGCCGCGGCAAAGTGAGACGCGAGATAGGCCACACGATCCACGTCGTGGACGGCGCCATCTTGGACGCGATCGTCGTAGGCGGCGCCGTTCTCCGTGATGTAGATGGGGATGTCGCCGTAGTCCCGACGCAGACGGGAGAGCAGATCGTACAAGCCGTCGGGATACACCTCCCAGTCCATCTCGGTGCGCGGACCTTCGCCCGGCAGATGCCGAACGCCGAGCAGCGGATCGGACGGATCGTCTGCAACCACGGCGCGCGTGTAGTAGTTCACGCCCAGAAAGTCGATGGGGGTAGCCATCACCTCCAGGTCCCCAGGCTTGACGGCGTCAAACCCACCTACCGCTTGATCCACGCGGCGCAAGAGTGACTCTGGGTATTTGCCTCTCAGGACGGGATCGAGGAACCACCGATTTTGAAACATGTCCTGCCTGTCAGCCGCGGCCAGGTCTTCTGAATTCGGCGTAGCGGCATAGACCGGCGCGAGGTTTAGCGTGATGCCAATCTCACCGGGCAAGCCGAGCTCGCGGTACAGGCGGACCGCCTGGCCGTGCGACAGGAGCAGATGGTGCGCGGCGCGGTATGCGCGGCGCCAGTCCTTCAGGCCCGGCGCGTGAACACCGATGCCGTACCCTAAGATGGAAGCGCACCACGGCTCGTTGTGCGTGATCCACATGGGGACGAGATCGCCGAGTTCCCGAAACAGGATCTCGCTATATTCCAGGAAGCGGAACACGGTATCTCGGCTGTTCCAGCCACCCTCGTCCTCTATCCACTGCGGGAGATCCCAGTGATACATGGTGACGGCCGGACGAATCCCGTTCTCAAGCAGCTTGGTGGCGAGCCGCTTGTAAAAATCGAGTCCTTTCACCCAGACGCGCCCTTTCTCCGGCATCACGCGCGGCCAGGCGATGGAAAACCGATACGACGAGATCCCCAACTCTTTCATGAGCTGCACGTCGTCTTCGTAGCGATGATAGTGGTCGCAAGCGACGTCCCCGGTGTGACCCTCAGCGACCTTGCCGGGCGTGTGGGAAAAGATGTCCCAAATCGACCGCCCACGACCGCCCTCGCGCGCGGCCCCTTCCACCTGATACGATGCCGTCGCGGTCCCCCACACGAATTCATCTGGAAACTTACGCATCTTGTCATCTCCTTTGTCTGCATCGTTGCCTCAAGTACTTGTCCCTGCCCTCACCCCGGATGGTGACACGCGGCGTAATGGCCGGGCGCCACCTCAGCGAGCGACGGCGCCTGCGACCGGCACACGTCGGAGACGAGCGGACACCTGTCGGCGAACGGACATCCGACGCGATCTTCGAGTAGGTTCGGCGGGCGGTTCGACGTTTCCGGCAGGGGCCCTTGGTGGCGCGTGCCTGGGGTCGAAGTGCGCGATAGTCTGTCGTCCCCCTTCAATCCCTGTTTCATGCCGAAATCGCTTTCGAACATCCGTACGATATCAACCCCCTTGCAGCCGTGCGAGGTCTTCAACCTGACCACCGAAAGCGATTGCGGCTTCGAGCGACGTAAATGCTCTCATCTCTATTTTGCCATGCGTATGAAAGCGAATGCAAGCCCCTTTTTGCAAGCTGTTCCGCCAGATAAGCCCTCAAGGATTGCGCACCAAGATTCGAAATCGATTACGGAATGGTGGCCACGACCGCGTCGCAGGGCGATCACGAGCGCGGCAACATCGGGCGGTACTGATCTAATGCCTGTTTGAGCGTTTTGAGCGACGCCTGAAGTTCATTGTAGACTTTTGCTGGCGCTCCTTCCCCGGTATATGCATCGCACAGCGCCACCACCTGTTGTGCGTCGGCGAACAGCACCCCGTTCGGTGAGCTTGGCGCGGCACTACTCCCGATCGCTTGAACGGATTCGAGCTCCGTGTCAAAACTCTCATTGCGATTCTGCGCAAGCGCCTGTTGAACGCCGCGGTAGATAGCGTTACACGTCGCATAAAGTTTCGGATTCACCTGGTTCGTCTTTTCAACCTGGGTACCGGCTTGCTGCGTGCCTGTTCCTGAGGGTGTGTTCCCCACACGCTGCGGAGTCGCGCACCCGGTCGTGAACAGCAAGCCGATGATCACGGTCGTCACGGCCGCGAGACGCTTCACTGCGCTCCCTCCTTCCAATTGCAGCACCATGTCAAGGCAAAACCGCCGGCCCAAGCTGTTGGACCGACGGTTCTGGGGATTACATCGCGCCTCAACGATTGCGGAAGAAGTCCCGATTCTTGTCGATGAACTCCTTCTCGTCCTCTGGTACGAATTCCTCCTGATAGATGGCGTTGACCGGGCACACCGGTTCGCACGCAGCGCAATCGATGCAAAGGTCGGGATCGATATAGTACTGATCCGGACCTTCGTGGATAGCGTCCACGGGGCACGTCTCCACGCAGTCCGCGGCCTTTTCCCCAATGCAAGGCGACGTGATGACAAACGGCATTCGCGTGAGCCTCCCTCGAATCCTTATCGTAGATGATGTTCTCGTTACAGATATACACCAAATCTATAGGAAAACTCAAACGAAAGTTTTTCAAAATCACGTCTCATCGCGTTTCGATTCATGTTATCTAGGCTTGACGAACGAAGATTTTCCGCCGTCTGAGAGGACCTTCGTGTCGCCGCGTGCGAATGAGTAGATTTGCAAGCATCGATCCGGCACAGCCCTGCACATCGATGCGTAGAGAAAGACATCGGTCGCTCATACGTGGTCGCCAAAAAAAGCCGCCTCGCACAGAGGCGGCCAACGCGGATTGGGGTTCATGCACGAACCGCTTAAGCACAGGTCCAGCGCAATCCCAATGTATCATCGACACGTAAAGTCCGGGTGACGTACGTGTTAAGGCATTGTTGAAATCATTTGAATCCCAGTCGCACTCGCTGTGCATGCAGATGTCACAGGATTGACACAGATTTCCCCACCGGGGCGACCAAGAAGCACGGCGGCTGCGATAGACTGGTGGTTGTCATCATCCACATGCACACACAGGAGCCACGCCGCGGTCACGCCGTGGCTTTTGTGTTGTTCCCCATAAAAATCTACACAAACCTCACACGTCCTTAACATTTACCCGGTATTGTGTTCTGCGGAATCTTGCGTCCTGAGGATAGAGAGAGCGGAAACGGCATAGGATTGGGAGGAGACAAGTCGTGGGCAAGTCCATGACAGTACGCCGCTTACAAGCGTGGTACGGCCAGCACCAGGTGTTGCACAATATTGACATGGACATCGAGGAAAATCGCGTGACGGCCATCATCGGGCCGTCCGGGTGCGGAAAGTCAACCTTCATTCGTTGTCTGAATCGCATGCACGAAACGCATCCGCAGGCCCGTGTGGATGGCGACATCCGGTTGGGAGACGAGTCACTTTTTGATCTCGATCCCGTCGATGTCCGGCGTGTCGTGGGGATGGTATTTCAGAAGCCAAACCCATTCCCCACGATGTCCATCTTCGACAACATCGCCATTGGGTTGAAGTTGGCCGGCATCCGCCGCTCCGGTGAATTGCGGGATCGCGTGGAACGGGCACTCCGCATGGCGGCCCTTTGGGATGAGGTGAAGGACCGTCTGGCCAAGCCCGCCACGGCGTTGTCAGGCGGCCAACAGCAGCGCCTATGCATCGCCCGCGCGCTGGCCGTGGAACCGGAGGTGCTGCTCATGGACGAGCCGGCTTCCGCCTTGGATCCCATCTCGACCATGCGCATTGAAGAACTGATTGAGGAAATTAAACAGACCTACACCATTGTCATTGTGACGCACAATATGCAGCAGGCGGCTCGCATCGCGGACAAGACAGCATTTTTCTACCAGGGCCACCTGATCGAGATGGACGACACGTCGCAGATGTTTACAAAGCCGAAGGACAAACGCACCGAAGACTACATCACCGGCCGATTCGGATGATGATTCCGATTCTGCGCACACGAAGGGACGGGCTCTATGCATCAGCGCCAAGCATTTGACATCGCGCTCAAAGAATTAAAGCTAAAACTCCTCCACATGGGTGGGGACGTGCAGGAATCCATTCGGCATGCGGTGGCCTCCGTGCTGAGACACGACCAAGCGCTCGCGCAGCGCGTCATCGAGCGAGATCGAGAGATTAACCGACAAGATCATGAAATCGAGGACTTGTGCATCCGCCTGATCGCCACCCAGCAGCCTGTGGCTGGCGATCTGCGCAGGATCGTCGCTGGCATGCGGCTCGCGGTCGATCTCGAGCGAATGGGAGATCTCGCCGTGGATCTCGCGAAAACGAGCCTGCGCCTTTCGGCTTCCCCGGTTGAGGAACCGGCGCGTCGCCTGCAAGGCATGGCCGAAGCCGTCGACAGCATGGTGTCCGAAGGGCTGAATGCCTACGTGAATAGCGACGCGGAAGCGGCGCGCAGATTGGCCGAAATGGACGACGCGGTTGACCACGACTATCGACTGCTGGTGGAAGAACTCTTCGCCGATGGACCTGACGCCGCCGAGACGCCGCAACAGCGGATGCTGATCGCCTTCTGCGGCCGTTACCTCGAACGCATCGGCGATCACGTCACCAACATCGGCGAAAGCGTCCTGTACATCCTGACCGGCGAGCGGTCCGATCTGAACTGATTCGACACGTCTCGACGATTCGCGAGAAACTTGTGACACAACCGTCATAGACGGACGCCCACGTGCCGTCTGAAACGCATCGCGCCGTGGTAGACTGGAAACAGATGAACGTGGCTAGGAGGGTGTTGTGGTGGAAATGAAAAGAGCCGCGCAAGATCCCGTCCAGCGCCTGTTGACGTTTGTGCAATATCTCGAAAAAGCCGCGTTTGCCGCGTCCGTCGCCATTCTGGCCGGCACCGTGGGCTACGTGACCATACACGCCGTCTCTTGACAACCACAGGGCGCGGTCCAAGGCGGATCACAAGTAGAAAGAGGTGTCGCGGCGCTGCCGCGACACCTCTTTCTACTTGGCTCATCCGTTCTGTCCGATGACTCGACGCGCGCCGATGTAATGATTGGCCCAATAGGAATCCGACAGGCTGTCGATCTCGACGTTCGTGCTGGCCGCATTGATAAACTGGCCCCCGCCGAGATAGATGCCGTCGTGCGACGGCCCGTCCCCGTATGTATCGAAGAACACGATATCCCCGGGCTCCAAATCCCCCTCGGATACAGGGATTCCCGCGTCATATTGCTGGTAACTCGTCCGCGGCAGTTGAATGTAAAAGTGGGCGTAGACGTACTGAATCAGCCCGGAGCAGTCGAATGCGGACGGACCGCTCGCTCCCCATTCGTATGGCGCGCCGAGGAACGTCCGCGCGTAATCGGCCACCGCAAACCCGAGCGCGCTCTGCGCTAGCGAGGTATTGGTGGCGTCGGGTGAACTTCCGCGGCTGGACAGGGTCACTGGTTTGGCAGCACCGGAAATGGTAGGATGCTTGGGTGGAGAGACCTTCAGCGATTCGCCCGGGTGAATGGCGCTGGACGCATGGAGGCCGTTCCACGCTTCAAGCTGGGACAGCGTGATATGAAATTTTTGACCGATGGACCACAGCGAATCTCCGGGCTGAACCACGTAAGTTGAAGCATTCGTGCGCGAGGAAGAGGGTGAGGAGGACGTAACAGAGTGAGAGCCGCCTTGGGAGACCACCAGAACTTGCCCCGGGTGAATCACGTTCGACGAAAGATGGTTCCATAATTCGAGTTGATGCACGGTCACATGAAATTTGGCTGCAATTCCGTAGAGGCTGTCGCCAGGGCGCACGGTGTACGTCGCGGACGAAGCCAATGCCGTGGCCGGTACGAACGAAATCCCTATGCACGCGGCCAACCAACCTACGCTTGCTGCGATTCGAGAGCGCACTCGCCAAAGCCCCTTTGCTCATCATAGTTGCTTGCTTTCGGGCCTATTATACCGAGCACTCCCCCACTCGACAATCGTATTTTCGTAGATTTACGAACAACTTCGAACATCAGGACGATTTTTGTCCTATTGCGTCCAATGTCACAGAGCACACGCCGTGACAAGTTTCCGGCATCCCGCGAGTCCGATACAATGTAAGAGGGTTGAAAAATGAAAGGAGTCACATCATGGCGATTGACGAGAATGGTTTTCGCAGAGCCTTGGCCCGATTCGCCAGCGGGGTGACCGTCATCACCACAGCTGCCGAGGGCGAAATGGGCGGCATCACCGTCTCCGCCTTCTGCTCGCTATCCCTTCGGCCGCCGCTCGTGCTCGCGTGCATCGACGAGCGCGCCAGCGTGCTCCCGCTTCTCCGCAGATCCGGCGCGTTCGCGGTCAACATTCTCTCCGACGACCAATCCGGCCTGTCGAACCAGTTCGCGAGCAAGCTATCCGACAAGTTCCAAGGTGTTTCCTACGAAATAGGTCCGTGGGGCCAGCCGCTTCTCGCAGGTACCCAGGCTTACCTCGTTTGCACCCTCGCCGACGAGTGGGAAGGCGGAGACCACCGCGTCCTCGTGGGACAGGTCGAAGCGGCGTCCGTCGACGAGTCCCGAACGCCGCTCCTCTATTACGCGAGCCAGTACGGTTCCTTTCATCCTCTCTCCTGAACCACATGCGGAGCCGCGGTCCGCTCCCCGCGCCCCTGAGCCTCAAGGCGCTCCCAGCCGCCAGCGAGGCACGCGGACACAAACGACGCGGCTCCGGGCTTGCCCAGCTCCACGGCTCGCAACTGCATCGCGCGCTGCGTCTCCTCGGACCAATTCGCAAACAGTCGGTCGAGATCGCCCAAGTTGCTCGCAATGCGCCCCGCGCCCAGGCGCTCGATGCACCGCGCATTTTCCCGTTCCTGGCCTGGAAGGGGTTTGTAAAAGACCATGGGCGTCCCTGATGCCAGGCACTCGGCGATGGTCACGCCGCCCGCCTTGGCGATGACAAAGTCCGCTCGTTGCAGGTGGCTCGCCACATCCTCGGTAAAGCCGATGGGGTGAATTCTCGCTTGCCCAGCTCGTTCTGCAAATGACCGCACTCTTTCCATCATTCTCGCGTTTCGGCCGCACATCACTTCGATGACGTGCTGGGGAAAATGCTGGGTAAGCCGTTCCAGCACGCCCTCGTACTGCGGAAACACACCGCGTCCGCCGGTGAGGAGCACGATGCGGTGCTCACCGTCCGAACGCGGCAACACGCATTGGCGAAATTGACGCCGAATCGGAATGCCGCCCACCTCGACGCGCACATCGCCGCGAAGCCGGCGAACGTCTAGAGCAGCTTCATTCGTCGGCACCACCACCAGATCCGCGCTCGCATGCACCCAGCGGCTGTGCACGGCGAAGTCTGTGAGTACCACGGCGACAAACGGACGCAGCCCATCCGGGAGCTTTGCGAGCGCGTGATCTGGGAAGAGTTGCACGATCACGTCCGGTTGAAATTCGCGGATGGCCCGCCACGCGGCCGCGCGTGAAAAACGCGCCAGCAGCGCCCACAGGGGGTGACGAATGGACAACGCCTTGGTCCAATCGTAACTCCAACCGTAGAGCGCAGGCGCGTACCGAGTGCTCCATTCGAAAATCCGCTCGTTCCATTGGGCGAGCCGCGGATTGGTCTGCCGAAAGGTGTCCACCGCCCGGACCTCGGCAGAAAGGTCCTGGGTCAGCGCCTCCGAAAGCGCGCGCGCCACCTGCACATGCCCGTCGCCAAACGAAGCGTAGAGCAAGAGACATTTCATGAGTCCAGAGATACGACCTCGCCGCGGCCCTGAGGGTCGTTCATCCCGCCCTCGCTTGCCGTGAGGGCGCCTTCGCCAAACATCTCTATAATTTTTTGCTTGGAAGCGACGACGAGCTTCGGCTGCAACACGTCGCGATGCGTCTGGAGGATATGATCTGCATCCGGATTCACCATTTTCAAGATGTTCGTCAAGTGCCAACTGGTGACCCCGCGCACGAATGGGTTCCGAAGTGGGTACGTGTGAAACCCGAAGTGCTCGATGCCGCGATGGATCATGGTGATCCCATACAACACCTGCGCGTCGTGAAACTTCTCGTGCTGTACAGCCTTGGCGAGCGCCGGCATGGAGACTCGGGCCTGCCGCAACAGCCGCACGATGGCGCGCACGATGTTGGTGTCCTCGCGGAGTGCACGCTCAATGAGCACATTGTTCATGTGCATTTCGACGACGGGATCGCCAGGATGAACGACAATCCCGTCCACTTCGAAGGTCCGGCCGAGATACCGTCGGCGGGCAACGAAAAACAAGTGCTCTGAGCCGGGCTCGAGTTCCTCCAGATGCAGAGCGCGATGAAACAAGGCTTCCCATGCGTCAAAGACCGCCCGCGCTGCCCGATTTGGCATGGTCTTCCCTCCCTACTCGCACTCCGACGCAAGCACGAATGTGTAGCCGCGTCTGCGAATTTCCTCGATCACGGCCGGGATGGCCGCAATCACATTCTCCGGCGCTCCGCGCTCCGCGCCCGGGGACTCATCGCTGTCGTGAAGCACAATGACCGAGCGCCCGTCGAGCTTGGCGACAATTCGTCGAACCAATTCTTCCGGCGGGGTGCTGCGCCAATCTCCCACCATGACACTCCACAACAACATCGACATCTTTGCTCGCCTGAGAAAAACAAGCGTCGCGAGGTTGCACGCCCCCCACGTCGGCCGATACACCCGCGGATGAATCCCGAACCTCCGAGCGAGCACATCCCGCGCCGCCAAACATTGGCGCGCCGTAAGCCCCGGCGGCAGAAGCGGCACAAACCAATGGCGGTACCCGTGAACCTGCACTTCGTGGCCTTCCGCGACCATCCGCTCGACAATGTCCGGATGTTCCAGCGCGTGTTCGGCAATGACAAAAAACGTGGCTTTGGCGCCTGCCTCCCGCAGCGCATCCAGCAACCTCGGTGTGTATACGGGATGTGGGCCGTCGTCAAAGGTCAACGCCACACACCCCTGTTTCGACGTTCTGCGGATGCACGCGCGACCCAATCCTCGGGTCCACACGAACGGCAGCCCCGCGTACAGCACCAGAACGGTCAGCACGGCCGCAACCAACCAGTCGATCACGTCTCTCCCTCACGTCGGAAGAAGCTCAGGCGGCCACTCCGGCGACACGGAGCGACACGGAAGCTTCTTCGTGGCGTACAGCATGATTTTCTCCGCAATGCGCTCCGCCGCGCCGCAACTCGGCATGGAACTACACGCCTCGCGCATGCGGCTCAAGATGGACGGGTCCTCGCGAACCGACATCAGAAAACCCTGCGCTTCCACCGGCGTTTTCACGCACACGGCGACGCCCGCCTGCTCAGCGAAGCGCGCATTCGCCTCCTCCTGGCCCGGAATCGGCCGATAGATGAGGAGCGGCAAACGCATCGCGATGGACTCCGTCAGTGTGAGCCCGCCCGGCTTCGTGACGATGAGGTCCGCCATCGCCATGAACTTTTCGATCTCGTTCGTGTACCCAAAGACGCGAACGCGATCGCTCTGAAGGGCGGAGAATCGGCGCTCCAGTCGGCGATTGTGGCCGCAGATGATGAGGTACTGCATGCCCGACTCGGGAATGAACGACTCCCACACGCCGGGATCGGCCAGAATGCCGCTGCCTCCTCCCATAAGCAAAATGATAGGCATTTCTTCTTGAAAACCCATTGAACGAATCAATTCTGAGCGATGGGCCAACAGCCGCTGCACGTTTTCCTCGCGGAACTTCCGGCGCAGCGGAATCCCGACGACGTCCACCGCGTCCTCTGGGATCCCGTACGAGACGAGATCGCGCTTCACCTCGTCCGTCGCGACGAAATAGTGATCGCTGAAGTCGTGATACCATTGACGATGCGCTGTGTAGTCCGTCACGATGGACAAATTCGGAATATCGATCTTGCCCGCGCGGCGCAATTCGCCGACGACCCCCATTGGCGTCGGAAAGGTGCTCGCGATGCAGTCCGGACGGTAGCACGCGATGAACTCCTGGATGCGCTCGATTCCGATGTGGTTGACGTACCGCTGCAGGGCGGAATCCGGGTCAATTCTAGACATGGACTTATAAAAAAGGCCGTACAATCCCGGCGCCCGTTTCACACCCTGAATCAGGCTGAACTTCGCAAACGAGCGCAGCGCCGGATTCAGGAGCCCCACGTAGTCGACCACTTCGACCTCGGCATCTTTTTCCTTGAGCGCCTCCATCACGGCGTACGCCGCCTGGTTGTGCCCCGAGCCAAAGGACGCGGTCATCAGCAAAACGCGGCGCATTCGTCTCGCCCCCTCAAATCTTCCACAACTCTATTCTAAACTTGACGGATTCACCGGACAACTGAAGACAACCATTGCGGACAAAAGTACAAAGCGGAGAAGGTCGACCGCACCTTCTCCGCTTATGGTATTCGCTGTGCTGGACAAATAGCCGAGGGAAATGGGGCTCACGCCGCCGACCGACCTCCGCGCGCCGAGGAACGCCAGACCACAAAGCGCACGACGAGCTGAATGATGAGGATGAGCATGAGGAGGACAAAGCCTGCCGCATAAGCGAGTTGTCTCGCCTGCGCGTAGGGTTCATCCAGGTACGTGTACGCCACGTAGGTCAAATACCCCACCTGGGAATGCGTCAACGCGAGCGATGGATTGTTCGAGTTCCACCCCGCCGTGTAGAGCAGTGGGGCGGTCTCCCCCAGCCCAATGGCGATGGCGAGCAAAAGACCCGTGGCCATGCCGGAAGCTGCGGGTCGCCACACCGTTTTCAAAATGGCTTGAGTCCGCGTCATCCCAAGGGCCCACGCCGCTTCCCGCTGCAGCAACGGGACCTGCTGCAGGCTCGTGTCCGTGGTGCGCAGGATGTAAGGCAACATGATGAGCGTCAGGGCGACGCCGCCTGCGAGGGCGGAAAATCCCCAGTGGAAGTGCAACACCAAGAGCAAGTAGCCAAAATACCCTATCACGATGGACGGTACACCTGACAGCACCTCGGCCACAAAGCGAATCGCGGCGGCGAGCCGGGGTGAGGCAAACTCGGACGTGAAGATTCCGCCGAGCACGCCGAGTGGAGCGGCAAACACCACGCCGATGAGCACCAGTTCGAACGTTCCCAAGATCGCGTTCTCCAAGCCGCCGGCGATACCTTGCGTCGGCTGAAACAGCATGGAGAAGCGAAACGACCGAAGGCCCTGCCACAGAACCGAGCCGACGAGATCGATCAGCCCGAACAATACGAGCGCAAAACCCAGCCAGGCGAGCGCCCAACCGAGCGCACCTTTCCACTTGCGCCGACGTCTCCTCATGACGCCATCACCCCTTCGCGTCGCCGCGGGCGAACCAACCAGCGAGCCACCAGGTTCGTGGCCAGCGTGATGACGAGGAGGATCAGCGCAAGTTCGGACAGCGCATGAACCGCCATGCCCGAGGCATCGGTCTCGGCGCTATCCAGCTGATTTGCAATGAATGCCGCCATCGTCGAGATAGGGCTGTACAGGTTTTGCGGCAAGATGTTGGTCGCGTTGCCCGACACCATCAGGACCGCCATCGTCTCTCCCATCGCGCGTCCCCAGCCCAGTGCGACGGCACCGATAAATCCCTCACGGATGTATGGCAAAGCGATATAGCGAACCACTTCCCACGACGTCATGCCGATGCCAAGCCCGCCCTCGCGAGCCAGGACAGGCACCTGCTGGAGCAGATCCCTAGTTGTCGCGGTGATAATGGGCACGGTCATCATGGCGAGCACGATGCCACTCGCCAGAAGGCTGTAGCCTGTCCCCGTTTGCCCGCCGAAGAACGGGATGAAGCCCAGGATCGACTTAAGGAAAGGTGCAAAGGCGTTCGCAATCCACGGGACCAGCACAAGAATACCCCACAGTCCGATCACGACGCTTGGGATGCCGGCCAACAGCTCAACGAGAATGTTCAGCAGAAAACCAAGCGGGCCGCGCACTCGGTAGGCGAGAACGAGCGCTGTGGCGACGGAGACCGGCACTGCGATGAGGAGCGCGATGATGGACGACAACAGCGTGCCGACGATGAACACCAGTGCGCCGTAGGTAGCGCCTGCGGGCGCAGTGATGCCGTTGCGATGGGTCAGGGCTCCATACAAGTTCCCCATGTCCCAGCGCGTTTCGGTGAGAAAATGAAAGCCCATGAAGCGAATGGTCGGAATGGATTCCACCAGCACGATGGCGGCGATGGCTGCCAAGAACACGGCAGGGCTGGCGGCCCCGATGGCCGCCAGCACCCGAAATCCGCGATCCCAGGCCTTAGCCGCTTTAGAAACCTTGCGCACGGCGTGCCCTCCTGGTATCTATCGGTGTCAACCCTTGATCTTCTGAATCTGCGCCTCGCTCTTGGCATGCACGCTCGTCGGGAGCGGCAGGAAATGCACCGGCGTCAAGAACTTTGCACTGTTGCCCTGAGACGGGTTGATGGCCCACTCCAGGAACGTCTTGAGCGCGTCAGCCTTCGCGGCATTCGGCTGATCGTCCTTCACGATGACGTACTCAAAGTTGATGATGGGATACGAGTTGGCGCCGGGCTCGTCGATGAGCGAAATCCGCTCATCCGCAGGCACGTTCTTCACGCCCTGCTGTGCGGCGGCTTGGATGGAAGCGCTGGTCGGCAGGACGTAGCTGCCCGACTTGTTTTCAAGCGCCGCATAGCCGAGGCCCTGCTGCACGGCCTTGTCCAGCCAGCTGATGCCCACATATCCAACGGAGTACGCGGTCTTCGAGAGGGCGGCCACGACGCCCTGATTACCCTTCGCGCCGATCTCCGTCTGCAAGCCAGGCCACGAGATGGTCGTGCCAAAGCCGTAGTTCTGGTTCCACTCAGCGCTGGACTTGCTCAGGTACTGCGTGAAGAGGAACGTATCACCGGAGCCATCCGAACGAACCACGGGCTTGATGATCTGATGCGGCAGCTTCACGCCCGGGTTGATAGCCTTGATCTTCGCGTCATCCCAGTACTGGATCTTGCCCTCATAAATCTCGGCGAGCACCTGGCCGTTCAAATGCAGATGCCCCTTGACGCCAGGCAGGTTGTACATGATCTGCTGGGCCGAGATGGCCACCGGAATATTGAGCATGTCCGGGTGCTGCTGAATCTGGGCGTCCGCCATGTACGCGTCCGACGCACCGATATCCACCGTGCCAGCGATGGCATCGGAGATGCCGGTCCCGCTGCCAGTCGACGCGGCCGTCATCTCCACGTCGGGGTGCAGCTTGTGGTACGCAGGAATCCACTGCGCGTTAAAGAGCGGATACAAAAGCGACGATCCCGTCTCCGTCAGCGTCACCTTCGCCACGCTCGCCGCCTGCTGCGACGTGTTGCTCGTCGCCGCGTTCTGGGTCGACGAAGACGAATTCGACGTGCCACACCCTGCTACCACACCGACGGCGGCAACAGCCGCAAGACCCGCAAACCACTTCGAACGCACCTTCACGTAGAGGCCCCCTTGTTCGTGTTCTGTGCTCGATATTGTGCCACGCAAGCGGCGAAACAAACCGCTGCCTTCAGTCATGAGAGTATCAGGAGGATGTGAAGGCGCATTGGAGAGTTGCTGAATTTGGTGTGAAGATTTGTCCACCGGGGCTTTACAAACTTTACGAGGTGTTTACAAAGAGGGCGGAGCGCTGTTTAGCCGATGCACTCCGCACCTGAGAAGAAATCCGCGAGCTTCGCTGCAAATCGGTCAGGCTGTTCCAAATGCGGCGTGTGCCCCGCTCCGTCGATGGTGACGTGAACAGCGTTGGGAAGGCACGGCTCCATGCGTTCGGCAATCGCCGTGAACTTGGCATCCAACGCCCCAGTGATGAGGACGACGGGCATCGTCAGTGTGTGCAACACATTCCAATACGACGGCTGTCGCCCCGTGCCCAACCCGCGCAGGCTCTGTGCATAACCGCGCGCGCTGCCCGAGCGTCTGATGGCGCGCTGACGCGCCTTCTCCTCTTCCGGCAGGGCGTTATGCGTGGCAAAGATGGGGCGACGCTCCCACACGGGTATGAACCAATCCAATCCTCGCGCTTCAATCTCGTCCGCCAACCGATCGTCCTCGCGCCTGCGCGCCTCGCGCTCATCCGCATCTTCGATTCCGGGCGACGCGGACTCCAGGACGAGCGCGCGAACGCGATGAGGATACATCGCGGCGAACGCGAGCGCGACACGCCCGCCCATCGAGTAGCCCACCACTCGGCAGGAGGAAACCCCCATCTCATCCAGCAGCGCGTCGAGATCGCGCACAGTTTCGTCCATCGAAAGGCGCGCGGCATCGTCGGGCACGTCGCTCGCGCCGTGGCCAAGAAGGTCTGGCAAGATGGCGGACGGTCGGCATCCATAGCTCTCCATCCGTTCCAGGACGGGTACGAACACGTCCCCCGCGCCGGTGAAGCCGTGCAGGAACAGGCATGGCTCGCCGCCAGGGATGAGCTGGTACGCGTACCGGACGCCGCGGATCAACGCCATGCGCTTCATCGCGCGCCGACGCCCCTTTCGCTCGCAAGCCGTGCGAAGAGCTCTCGGTACATGCGTGGGCTCTCGTCGTTTGGAAAGCGGACCTCGACTACCGTGAGTCCGGGGCGCGCCATTGCTTCACGCAGCGCGCTTCGCAAGGCACCGGCATCGCCCGCGCACACGTGAACCCCGCCATATGCACGGACGATGGGCGCGAAGTCCAACTCGTGCGGCGTGGTGAACCAGTCGATCTCGTCTGGCCTCTCGGCCTGCGCCAGATGGCGGAAGATCCCACCGCCAGCGTTGTGCACGAGCACCGCGACGAACGGAGAAGACAGTTCGCGAGCGGCCGCAAGCCCGTTCAAATCGTGGTAAAACGACACGTCTCCAATGACGAGAAGCGTGGGCCGCCCCGAGGCCACGGCGATACCGAGGGCGGTGGACGTGACACCATCAATTCCGCTCGCGCCGCGATTTGCGTACACCTCCACACCTGGCTGTGGCAGCGCAAGTGCATCGGCATCGCGGATAGGGCGGCTGTTCCCGAGGACGAGCACGTGAGCTGGGTTCAAGGCTTCAACCGCTGTACGCACCGCCTCGCCCTCGAACCAGGGCAGGGACGCATCGAGCGCGCGTGCAGCGGCACCGGTTGCTTCCCGCCAGGCCGCTCGGTACTCGCGCCAGTCACCGAGCGCAGGCGACACGTCGTGCAGCCACGCGGTCGGATCCCCAACCACCACATGGGTGGCCAAGTGCCCGCTGTCCCGGTACAAAGGCGTCTCGTCGAATACCACGAACTCCGCCCGCGCGCCGCGCAGCCACGAGGAGAGGAGCTTCGATGTCACCTCGCCTCCAAAGCGCAGGACGAGGTCGGGAGGTTCGGGAGCAGCCCCTGCGCGCAGGACGAGATCGTAATACGGAACGCTCGCGTCGCTATCGCGGCACTGGCTCAGAATGTCGGCCAAAAGCGGAATGCCGGCGGCGGTGGCGAAGTGGGCCACGGCTTGCGCAAGGGATCCCGGCCGCATCGGTCCGGCGACCACCAGCGGGCGCCTGGCGCGGGCAAGCGCCTCCTCCACCTGGGCGAGCGACGACGGCGCGCAGGGCGCTGGTGGGCTCGGCTGCCCATGGATGGCGGGCACTTCCTCGAGCTCCCGGGTTTCGCTCCTGCGGGGAGGCAGAAGCGGTTCCCGAAACGGCACATTGAGGTGCACAGGCCCCTCAGGGACAGTTCTGGCGATGAGCCCTGCGCGCAGCGCAAGGCCCCGCAGATTGAGCGCCAGATCCGTCCTGTCCTGGGGCACGGGCGTCTCGCAGGCCCACTTCACGTGGGCGCCAAACAGGTTCGGTTGCCGGATGGTCTGGTTAGCCCCGACCTCGCGCAGCTCAGCCGGCCGATCCGCCGTCAGCACGACAAGAGGCACGCGCGAAAAGTAAGCCTCGACGACCGCAGGATAGAGGTTGGCGACCGCCGTGCCCGACGTGCAGACGACGGCCACCGGCTCGCCCGACTGGCGGGCCATGCCCAGCGCGAAAAAGCCGGCGGATCGCTCGTCCATGTGAGAGACGGGCTCGATGCCGCCGTGCTCGATGAGTGCAAAGACGAGCGGCGTGTTGCGCGATCCCGGCGAGATCACCGCGCGCCGCACCCCGCTCGCGTACAACCCGTCCACCAGCGCGTGCACAGGCCACAGATCCGGATTCAAGGCCCTACCTCCCCCTGAACGCCCAGCGCCTCCCGCATCGGCCTCATCTTCAACTCGCTCTCTTCCCACTCGGCGACCGGATCCGAGCCTTCGACAATTCCGCAGCCCGCGAAGATTGCGGCTTCCCCGGCGTCGACGAAGGCGGAGCGCAAACAGACGTCAAGTTCGCCTTCGCCGCCGACATACGTTCCGAAGGCACCCGCGTAATAGCCGCGCGGCCAGCCTTCGTGGGCCGTGACATAGCTGGTCGCCTCGCGCTGGGGCGTTCCCGCCACCGCAGGGGTCGGATGGATGGCCTTCGCCACGTCAAACAGCGTCACACCCTGCTTCAGGCGCCCTGTCACCCGCGTGTGCAGATGCTGCACATTCGCCAGTTTGAGGACCCGAGGGCCTGCCTCCGCCTCCACCTGTTCGCACACCGGCGCGATGGCGTCGAGGACGTGATCGACCACCGCGCGGTGCTCCCGCTGATTCTTGGCGCTCGCCATGAGTTCATCCGCAAGCTGGCGATCCTCGTCGTCGCTCCGGCCTCTGCGCGCCGTGCCGGCGAGGCAGTCGATCTCGACGGAGCGCCCTCGAACGGCGCAGAGCCGCTCCGGGCTCGCGGACAAAAGCCACCGGCCCTGCCAGGAGAGCGCGAACACGTGGCTGTCCGGATACCGGACCGTTAGTCCCTCAAGCACCTCCTCGAGCGACCGAGCGACGCGGCCAGTGGCAAAGCGCGCCACGACCACCTTGCGAAGCCGCCCTTGGCGAATCTCCCGGAGCGCGCGGTCGACCTTATGTGCGAACCGGCGAAAGTCCTCCGGCTCGTCGAACCGCGGGCGTTCTGGGTACGTGCCTTCGCCGTGCACGTCAAGGAGGTCCATGACGTCCGCCCGAACGTCCATCTCGTCCGCGCCGCGAGGCGGAATGTACAGCACCTCGGCGACGTCAGACCCTGCCGCCTTGGTGAGATACAGCCTGGGCGCAAACCAGATGGACTTCGGCCAGACCGACCAGATACCAAGCGGAAGAGCGCCGAAATCGAACGGGACGGCACCAAACCACGGGAGGCCCGGCGGGATCGACTCCGCTGCGAAGCGCGTCTTCAAATCGTCCCAGTCGTCGTCCGCGCTCGCCACCAAACGGCGATACACGCCCACGCCGAACTGCTCGTCTCCACTCCGCGGACGGCTGTATACGGAGGGCTCCAAGCGATTCCAGTGCGCGAGCGACGCAAGCGAGCGATCGAACGGAACGCGCAACCGAACGGCCTCCTCCGATTGGCCCTGCGCCGCATCGGCAAACGCCTCGACGATCCGCGCACAGAGGCTTTGTCGCAGCGCTTCTCTCGCCGTCACGCTCATTCCTGCATCACCCACTTTCTCAACTCGTAGCGCATCAGTTTACCCGACGCCGTGCGGGGCAACGCATCGACCTGCACGAATTCGGCAGGTACCTTGTAGTGCGCGAGCCGGCCGCGCAGTTCCTCGCGCAGCGCGCGTCCCATCTCGTCCGTCAACACGTGGCCCGGCTCCAGCACGACGAACGCGACCGGAACCTGGCCCCACTCGTCGTCCGGTTTTCCCACGACCCCGGCGTCCACCACGCTGGGGAACCCAAGCAAGAGGGACTCGATCTCGGCTGGATACACATTCTCGCCGCCCGAGACGATGAGATCCGCGCGCCTATCCAATACGTATAAAAAGCCCTCTTCATCGAAGCGTCCAATGTCCCCGGTGTGAAGCCATCCCCCGGCCAGCGCGCGTTCCGTTTCCTCTTTTCTGTTATAATAACCAGCGAATACGCTCGGCCCCTGGACGAGAATTTCGCCCTCGACGCCGGGCTCCGTCGTCGGCCCCATCGGTCCCTGCACGGCAATGCGCGTGTTGGCCAGCGGACGGCCGGAGGACCCCTTCTTGCGAAGCGCGTCGCGCACATCGATGGTCGCCACCTGCGTGTTGGTCTCCGTGAGGCCATAGCTTTGCGCGACCGGCAGGCCGAGTTCGAGCGCGCGCTCCAGCACAGGGCGGGGACAGCCCGCTCCCCCCAGCAGAACGGCGCGAAGCCGCGGTGGATAAGGACTTTGCCGAACCTTCAGAAGCCGGGCGAGCATCGTTGGCACAAGCGACACCAGCGTAATCTCGCCGGAGGCCAGGGCGCGATCGACCCGCTCCGCGTCGAATCTGTCATGCACGACGGCCGTCGTGCCGTAGATGAGGCTCCGCATCAGCACGCCCATGCCTCCGACGTGAAACAGCGGCATCGGCACGAGCCATCGCTCGTCGGGATCCAGGCCGAACTGGAGCGCGGACGCCATCGCGCTGTACCAGTGGTTTTGATAAGTGATCATGGCGCCTTTGGGCCTGCCGGTGGTTCCACTCGTGTACACGATGGCGTGCACCGACGCCAGAGACACGTCGGCCGACTCGGGGGACGAAGCCGGCGCCTGCGAAGCCGTTGCCGCATCCCATGCCTCCTCCGGCAGGACGAGGACGGTTACGGGGCGCGAGACCTCCTTCGCCACCTGAGATGCAAACTGGGCGGCCGATTCGTCACACACCAAGACGGACGCCTCGCAGTCCTCGACCTGGTACGCCAACTCGCCCGGCTGAAGCCGCCAGTTGAGCGGCACCAAGACGGCGCGAAGCAACACCAGCGCGTGCAGACAGAGCGCGTGCATGAGCCCACGGTGACACATCACGCCCACGCGATGGCCTGGGCGAACGCCGGCAGCAAAGAGGCGCGCCGCCGCGGACCTCGCCGCGGCGTCCAACTCAGCGTAGGTGATGGACCGTTCCTCCGATGCAAGCGCCACACGCGCAGGCCGACGGGCAGCATGAACCGACAACCAGTCCGGCAGGAAGGCGACGGGCGCCTGCGCTCTTTCCAGATTCATCATGGCCGTTCACCCCCCGCCTTCAAACGCAGTTGTGCACAGGCGTGGACCCCGATCCTCAGGGAAGCCGCGGAAACTTGCTGAACTCTGGTGGACGCTTCTCAAGGAAGGCGCGCGCGCCCTCCTTTGCCTCGTCCGTCATGTAGTACAACATCGTGGCATCGCCCGCGAACTGTTGCAAACCGGCCGCGCCGTCCGTGTCCGCGTTGAACGCCGCCTTCAGGAATCGAATGGCAATCGGGCTCTTCTCCAGGATTTCCTTCGCCCAGCGGATCGATTCTTCCTCAAGCCGCTCGAGCGGAACCACGGCGTTGACGAGCCCCATCTGAAGAGCCTCCTGGGCGTTGTACTGCCGGCAGAGAAACCAGATTTCCTTCGCCCTCTTCTGCCCCACGAGCCGCGAGAGAAGCGAGACGCCGTAGCCGCCATCGAAGCTGCCGACTTTGGGCCCGACTTGGCCGAACACGGCATTCTCCGCTGCAATGGTCAGGTCACAGCAGACGTGAAGGACGTGACCACCGCCGATGGCGTAACCCGCCACCACTGCGATGACCGCTTTCGGCAACGTGCGGATCAGTCGCTGCAGGTCCAACACGTTCAACCTCGGCACGCCGTCGCCGCCGACGTAGCCGCCGTGGCCGCGCACGCGCTGGTCACCGCCGGAACAGAACGCCTCGTCACCCTGGCCGCGCAGAAGCACCACGCCCGTGGAACTGTCGTCGCGGATGTGTTGAAACGCGTCGATCATCTCCATCACGGTCTCCGGCCGGAACGCGTTTCGGACCTCCGGCCGATTGATGGTCACTCTGGCGATGCCCTCCGCCCGCTCGTAAATGATGTCCGTATACTCCTTCACTCGCTCCCAGTTCAGCGACATGGGAAAGCCTCCTCGCGCACATGAATTCACCCAGTGGTCATGTCCGATCTCGTCGATTGACGCGAACTCATTATAGACCTTGTCCCATGGGCCTGCAAAAGCGGTCAACGGTTGCCGGAGACGGGGACGAGTGATAGGATCACGAGGGACTCATGTGCTTTGAACTGCGAATCGGACGCATGGGCGTCCGTGCCTGCGAGGTGAGTTGAATTGACAGGTGCGACCCGCCTGCGCGTGTGGTGGCGCGTCCTGCGCCCGTTTACGCTCACGGCGAGCATCGTTCCAGTGATTGTCGGCACCGCGGTCGCCGTGCCGTCGTATCCGTTTCACGTGTGGCGCTTTGTCGCCATGCTCCTGGCCTCTATCCTGATTCAGTCGGCGACCAACATGTTCAATGAATACTACGATTATCAGCGCGGCCTCGATGACGAGCGCATGGTCGGCATCGCGGGCACCATCGTGCGCGATGGCGTTTCGCCAAAGGTGGTGCTCCGGTTGGGATTCGCCTTTCTGGCAGCGGCGCTGCTTTTGGGCGTGTACCTTTGCGCGACGACGAGCTGGTGGCTGGCCTTGGTGGGCGTCTTGTGCATGGCTGTGGGGTACTTCTATTCGGGCGGGCCGGTGCCGCTTGCCTATACGCCCTTTGGCGAGGTCGCCGCAGCCACCGCGATGGGCCCGACCATCGTGCTGATTGCGTTCTATCTGCAGAGCGGGACCGTCACGCTGAGGGCGCTTTTGGTGTCTATCCCGATTGGCCTGTTGATTGGCGCCATTCTGTTCGCCAACAACATGCGCGACATGGCGCAGGACGCCGAAGGCGGACGGCGGACCATGGTCATCCTCATCGGCCGCGCGCGGGGGCGTGTGCTGTTCGCGAGCGTGTTTGTGGCCGCGTACCTCGTCGTGGTGGCGATGGTGGCCCTCGGCGTGCTGACGCCGTTCGCCCTGCTTGTGCTTTTGACGGTGCCGACGGCCGTCTACGTGGTTCGGCTGTACTATCAGTACACGGAGCCGGCCAAACTGCACAAGGCCGTGAAGGGAACGTCGAATCTCCTGTTCCGGTTTGGCGTCCTGATGGTGTGCGCGTTCCTCGTATCCAGCATCCGCTTCTGAACCCCGATAGCACGAACGGGTTGCCGAGCGATTCGGCAACCCGCTTTTTTCACGCCCGTTCGGTGGCTTCCTCCACCGCCACGTCCGACATGCGCCACGGATGGCTGTACACATTGAACGAGCGGCCGCGCACAAAACCGATGGCCGTGATGTTCAGTTCTTCCGCGAGATCGATGGCGAGCAGTGTCGGCGCACCGCGGGCGATCACGGCGCCCACTCCGATCTTGGCGACTTTCAGCAACACCTCAGACGAGATTCGCCCGCTGAAAGCAATGGCTGTGCCGGACAAGCTCTCGCCCGCACGCAGACAGTGGCCGTAGATCTTGTCGAGCGCATTGTGGCGACCGATGTCCGCCCTGGCCAAGACGAGCTGCCCATCTCGAACCAGCGCCGCCACGTGCACGCCGCCCGTTTCCTCGAACAATCCGGACGACGCGTCGAGCAGGTCCATGGCGCGAAACACGTCATCCGCGGAGAGCGACACCGCGTCTGCGACGGGCCTTGCGGTCAGCGCATCGCTTTGAAAGTAAAAGCTCTGCCGCCCCTTTCCGCAACACGAGCCGATGTAGCGCTTGTTATAAATCGCGGGATGGAGCGCAACACCGGACCTCGTCTGAACCCTGGCCGTACCCGTCCATAGGCTCACCTGCACCGACTCAATCTCGTCCACGCTGCGGATGACACCTTCCGAAGCCAGAAATCCGCACACCAAGTCCTCGACGTACGTCGGGGTGCAGACGAGCGTCGCGAACTCCTCTCCGTTGACGTGGAGCGTGAGCGCAAATTCTGTCGCAATCACGTCTTCCTCCTCGCGATACGCCCCTGCCCGATATCGGAGCACGCGGCGCCTGTGCGTTTCCGCATCCCCAAAGCGCGATACGCTGTTCACACCTCAGGCCCCCTGTCCTTGTGCGCCGATGCGCCCGGGTCGGCGAGCCCGCTGCCCATGCCCTTCAGGAACGCAAAAAGCATGGCAAGCGAGCGGCCGACATCCGGGTCGCGCAGCGCTTTAAGGACATCATACACCCCCATCCGCGCATTTGCCTCGCTTTGCTCGGTGGCGCGCTCGAGGCCCTTGGCCATCGCGTGAAACATCCGCTCCATGTCCTCCGGCGGAACGACGCTCAAGAACTGCACGACGCCAATCAGGTTCTTGAGGCCGTCCGTCACCCCTTTGCGCGAGATGGCGTGAACCACCACGCGCAGCACGTCGTCGCCTTGCTCGACCAGCGCTCGAACGATGGGGATGAGCCCCTTCTCCTCGCACGCTTGGAGCAATCTGAGTCCGTCCACGATGCCATCCGCGCTCTCAAGCACCGCCTCTTCCACGCGGGTCTGCGCCTCGCGCCGCTCGTCGCGCGGCTCGCGAACCAGTTGTTGAATCGGTTGCGCCATCATCTCACCCCCTCGCCTGTTCCTTTGCCTTTTCCTGAGCCGCCTCGGTCACCGGCACATAACCGTGCCGCGACCACTTCCGCTCGACGCGCACGCCGGGTTGCGGATTTGGCCTGTGCATCCGGAAGTTGAACCTCGTCATGGGACTCTCGCCGTGCGGCCGAAGGACTTCCATCCGCACCTGAAGTTCCTTGTACGCCGGCGTGTGCGTGGTCTCATCCGACTCGCTCGAGGTGAGGATGTTGATGGCCTCTTCGTCGTTCGACGTGTTCATCGGCAAATACATTTGCTTGCCCTTCACGCGATCCGTCACAACCACCGGCAGCTTCAGTTCCCCGTAGGGCGAGATGATCCGCACCAGCGCACCTGTCTCGATGCCGCGCTCTTTCGCGAGTTCGAGCGACACTTCGAGATACGTCGTCGGCACCTTTTCCTTGAGGCCGTGCACGCGATACGTCAGATTCCCCTCGTGGAAGTGCTCAAGCATGCGGCCGTTGTTCAGGTGGAGATCGTACTCCGGTTCAAACGCGGTCGGCTCAATCCACTTGGCGGGCACAAGTCGCGCCTTCCCATTCGGAAACGGAAAACCGTTCGTGTAGAGCAGCGGCGTATCGGTCCCATCGGGATGGACCGGCCACTGAAGGCTCCGATAACCCTCGAGCCGGTCCCAGCGCACCCCTTGCATCAGCGCCGCCGAGCTCGCCATTTCCTCCAGGATCTCGGACGGATGCCCGTACGTCCAGTTGGCCCCGAGGCGGTTGGCGAGATCGCGCAGAATGATCCAGTCTGGCCGGGAATCCCCGAGCGGTTCGAACACCTGATAGAGGCGCTGGATGCGCCGCTCCGTGTTCGTGAAGGTGCCCTCCTTCTCGAGGCTTGGGCTCGCGGCGAGCACCACGTCCGCATACTCGGCCGTCTTGCTGAAGAACACGTCGATCACGACGAGCAAATCCAGCTTCGCGAACGCCTCGCGGACGTAATGCGAGTTGGAGTCCACGAGCGCCATCTCTTCGCCCTGAATGATGAGCGCCCGCAGTTTGCCCTCGTGGATGGCGTCGACCATCTCGTGGTTGTCGAGACCCTTGCTCGTCGGGAGCTCCACGCCCCAGGCGGTCTCGTACTTTGCGCGCACGGCCGGATCGTCGACGCGCTCGTAGCCCGGCATGTACACGGGGCTGCAACCCATGTCGCCCGCGCCCTGGACGTTGTTGTGGCCTCGGAGCGGATAGGCCCCGGTGCCTGGCCGCCCGACGTTGCCCGTCACGAGCAGGAGATTGCAAATGGCGGTGCTGGTCTCGCTGCCCCCCTTGTGCTGTGTCACGCCCATCGCCCAACAGATGCAGGTGGACTTCGCCTCGTGGATCATCTGGGCGATCTGAATCACGGTGTCGCGTGGCACACCCGTCACGCGCTCGGCGTACTCGAGCGTATACGGCTCGAGTGAGCGGACGAAATCTTCAAAACCGTCGACGTGATCGCGCACGAAGTCGGCGTCGTGCCATCCCTGATCGATGATGTACCTTGTGACCGCCGAGAGGAGCACCAGGTCGGTTCCCGGATGGGGCCGAACAAACAGATCCGCACGGTGCGCGAGGTCGTGTTCGCGCAGGTCGATCACGATGTGCTTCTGGCCGTACTTTTTCTTGGCCCGCCGCATGCGGGTCGAGAACACGGGGTGGGATTCGGCCGGGTTTGCGCCGACGATGATGAGCAGATCGGCGATGGCGAGATCGTGCAGCGAACCGGTATCGCCGCCGTAGCCCATGGTCCGGCGCAGGCCCTCGGTGGCGGGAGACTGGCAATAGCGCGAGCAGTTGTCGACGTTGTTCGTGTGGAGCACGGCGCGGGCCAGTTTTTGAACGAGGTAGTTTTCTTCATTCGTGCACTTGGAGGACGAGATCAAGGCCACGGCGTCGTCTCCGTACTGCTGGCGAATGTCGGTCAAACGCTTTGCAACAAAATCCAGCGCCTCGTCCCACGAGACCTCGTAAAACTTGTCACCCTTGCGCAGGAGGGGTTTTGTCAAGCGGTCCGGGCTGTTGACAAACTCCCAGCCAAACTTGCCTTTCACGCAGGTGGAGATCTGGTTGGTCGGCGCCTCCATCTGCGGCTCGACCTTGAGAATATCCCGATCCTTCGTCCAGATGTCGAACGAACAGCCCACGCCGCAGTACGTGCACACGGTCTTCGTCCGCTTGATGCGGGAGTTGCGCATGTGACTCTCCACTTCCGAGAGGGCGAAGATGGCGCGGTACCCTGGCTCGACGGCTTTCGTCACGTCGATCATCCGCTGCAAAGGCTCCGGCTCGATGCCCGTGAGGAAGCCGGCCTTGCCGAGCATCGACTTTTCCATGAGCGCGTTGCAGGGGCACACGGTCACGCAGTGTCCGCACGAGACGCACGACGACTCGTTGATGGGCACGTCGTTGTCCCAGATGACGCGTGGGACCTCGCGATCCCAGTCGATGGAAAGCACCTCACTGACCTGCAGGTTCTGACACGCCTCGACGCAGCGCCCGCAGAGGATGCACTGGCTCGGATCGTACCGATAGAACGGGTGGGACATGTCGACTTCGTACGGTTTCTCGCGGAACGGATACGACTGGTGGTCGATGTCCATCGCCATGGTGGTGTTGTGCACCACGCAGTTGCCGTTGTTGTTGTCGCACACCGTGCAGTAGAGGTCGTGGTTTTTCAGGATGCGGTCCATCGCCTCCTTGCGCGCGTAGCGCGCAGCCACGGATTTCGTGCGCACCGACATACCTTCCCTGACCGGCGTCGCGCACGCCCGGACGAGATCGCCGTCCACCTCCACCATGCACGTGTCACACGTCTGGATGGGGCCAAGCGCAGGATGATAACAGATGTGAGGAAAGTCTAGGCCGGCCGCCAACATCGCCTGCAGGACGGTCTCCCCTTCGGTCGCCGTGAGGGGCGATCCGTCCAGCGTGAAAGTTCTCTGTAAATCAACGCTCATCTCGATCCCTCCTGCACTCGGTTGTGTCTCCCATTTAGGATGTCCAATTGGCTCACAACTGTTCGCTCCAGGCGGGCGGCTGCCGCAAACCCTCCACCACCACCTTCCAGTCCGTTTCCGGGCGATCGCAGCGAAAGCCTCGGCACACGAAGTACTGCGGCGCGCCATGTTCTGCCATGGGGTACATGGACGCGTCGCCGCGCGCGTCACTCGTCAGCCAGACCGCCTCCGGCAGGTCCATGGCCCCGAGTTCCCTGGCCCTCCGCGCAGCTTCCTCCTGTGGCGCCGCGATGACGATTTCCGTGGAGCCCACTTCGCTCATCATGGCCGCGGTCACGAGCCACAGGCAGTCCATGGGCGCCGATGCGATGTCTCCGCCAAACGCGCGCAACAGTCCATCCAGCCCATCCGCGTATTCGGCGTCCCCGGTCAGCGCGTGCAACATCCAGAGGTTGTGCGCCGACTGGCTGTTGGCGGACGGCATGGCGCCGTCATACACCGGCTTCGGCACCGCGATGAGCGACTCCGCGTCTCGGCCGTAAAACGTGTACCCGCCCTGAGCCTTGTCCCAAAAGAGGGCATCCTGCACCGCCTGCCAATGCCGGGCGCGATGAAGATACGCGCGGTCGAGCGTCGCGCGATAGAGCTCCAGATACGCGGCGACGAGATAGGCGTGATCGTCCGCATAGGCGAAGATCCCGGCCTCGCCGTCCCGATACCGCGCGAGGAGCCTGCCATCGTCGGGGCGCACCAGGATGCGCTCGATGGCTGCCACCACCTCCCTGGCCCGGTCCACCCACGCCGTCTCTCCGCACGCGAGGCCCGCGCGCGCAAGTCCATAGGCCATGAGCGCATTCCAGGCGGTCAGACACTTGTCGTCAATGGCCGGGCGTTCGCGCCCGTCCCGAACCGAGCGCAGCTTCTCGTTGAGGTCGTCGAGCTTCTGCCAGAGCGATTCTTCCGTCATGCCGCGAGAAGCCGCGAACGCCGCCGGATCCTGGCCGATGTAGTTCGGCACGTTCGCGCCCTCGAAGTTGCCGGCTTCCGTGATGTCGTAGAAGGCGTTGTACAGTTCGCCGTCTTCAGGGCCGAGTGCCGCGATCACGTCCTCCGGCCGCCAGAGGTAAAAGCGGCCCTCTCCGCCCGCCGAATCCGCGTCCACCGCGCTGTAGTAAAGGCCCTCGGGCGATCGCATCTCGCGATCAAAAAACGCGACGGTCTGCCGGAGGATGCGCAGAAACGCCGGATCTTTGGCGTGGACGTAGCCGTCCGCATACGCGGCGAGCGCCAGCGCGTTATCGTAGAGCATCTTTTCAAAGTGCGGCACGCGCCAGAACGGGTCCGTGCTGTAGCGCGCCATGCCGCCACCGACGTGATCGACAATGCCGCCCCGCTGAATGGCGCGAAGCGTGGACAACGCCATGGCGGCCGCGCGCTCGTTCGGGCGCAGGCGCGCGTAGCGCAGCAAAAATTGCACCCGGTGGAACGTGGGAAACTTCGGCGCCGGGCCGAATCCGCCGTACTCCTGGTCAAACGCCGCTTCGAGCGCCTGGTACGCTCGATCCGCGGCGTCCCGGCCGCGCGCCTCACCCGCTTGTCCCTCGAACAGGGGCTGCATGCGCTCCGCCATCGATCGGCTCGCCCGCTCCAGACGCGCGCGATCTGTCTGCCACAGCCTGGCAATCTCCTGCAGGATCTGAATCAGCCCGGGCCGCCCGTACCGCGGCGTCTTGGGGAAGTAGGTGCCGGCGAAAAACGGGTGCCCGTCGGGCGTCATGATGATGGTGAGCGGCCATCCGCCCTCGCCCTGCAACGCCTGGCAATAGGTCATGTAGATGTGATCGATGTCCGGGCGCTCCTCGCGGTCGACTTTGACGGTGACGTAGTGCTCGTTGAGGATGGCGGCCACGGTCTCGTCGTCAAAGGACTCATGGGCCATCACGTGACACCAATGGCAGGTCGAAGGGAATCTCTTGGGCCCCCGAGGGGGCTACGAATAGCCGATGGACAAAAACACAGGCTTCGACTCGCGCTTGGCTCGTTGAAAGGCTTCTGGACACCAAGGGTACCAGTCGACGGGCTGATGGGCATGCTGGAGCAGATACGGAGACTTTTCGTGGATCAACCGATTCGTGTGCCTCGCGGGTCCTTCGTGAGCCACGCAGCGCACATCCTTTCTGGATTCGTTTTCCTCCATTCTACCGCAATTCAACCGAGGAAGATACGGGAGGCTAGGAACACGGGTTCATTCGGCTTCCTGATTGGAGTCCTGCGGCTTACTCGAAGGAGCAGCGAAAGCACTGGAGTCTGGATCCCGGTTGATGATGGATGTCGAAGCAAACGGCTCACGCCGCTCCGGAGGGTCAATTTCCATCCATCCGCCATAGCAGAAGAGCCATGTATGTCGAGATTACACGTCAGACTTCCCTCCGTAGAAATGGTTTGTCGGATACAATTTTCTTTATCTAAAATTGGGGTGAAGCCCTTCTTTATAATGGAACACTTACATCACAACGGCTCGCGATCTGCAACACGCTCATGCAATAGTCCTGCAATTGAAGCCGAAACGTAGATGGAATATGCGAGAAGTTCTTCATTCTATGTGTTGAACGAGACGAATCATATCACGACACTGAATTCCATTCTCAAATATTGGTTCTTTGTAATGTCGTGTAAAGAAATCTAAGTCAACGCCGACGATACGAAAACCACATTTTTGATATAAAGCAAGCTGTCCAATGCTGGAGTTACCGGTTCCTATTTCAATTGACTTGTAGCCCATGAAACGAGCTTGTTGAACGGCATGTTGAATGAGCTGTTTGCCATATCCCTGGCCTTGGTAGTTCTCAGCAACAGCAACATTGACCAGTTCGACAATCATAGGCCGGGTTTTGAGGAGCACGTAGCATCCGATCACATTTCCATCAATCTCACCAACGTATGTAATCCCTCGGGAAATATATTGATTTACGACATCAACGTCCGGGTCTGCTTGAACGAGCAAATCCATAGGTGGCCGTTCCGAATAGGCTAATCGTCTAATAAGAAATTTGTTCACAAAAACTCCTCCTGTAATTCTTTATGATTTCGCACCGAAAGACCAGAAATCGGTTTATTTCTCGCAATTGTCTCTTTAACGCCGCTCATACCCAGGGCGGCGTCCTCTTGTACACGGTCCTCGTTTTCGCCACAACCCTCATTCGGAGACGAGCCCGGGACGCGCGGGGGCACTCATCACCTAGGACTTCGCCCGCGCCAAAAGCGTCACCGTCAAAAGGACACAACCCATGCCAAGTAGCGCTGCCCAGGTCAGGGGCTGATGCAGCACGGTCACAGCGAGCGCAGTCGCCGCCAGCGGCTCGCCGCTCGCAACGAGGCTCGCGTCCGCCGGGGTGATGTCGCGAAGGCTCGCCAAATACAAATAGAACGGGACGAGCGTGCCGAACAACACGACAAAGCCGACGAGAAACCACCCGCCAAACGGCAGCGCAGGTATTCCGTTGTGAGGCAGGCCGCTGACCACCATGGCGGAACCGCCAATCAGCATCCCCCAGGCCGTGACCACCAGCGGGCCGAAAGTGGCAAGCAGCGGTACGGGATACAGCGTGTAGACGGCTACAGCGACGGCCGACAAAAGTCCCCAGATCACGCAGGCATCGGAGACCGCGAGCCGCCCGAGATGGCCGTCCGTGACCAAGAGAAAGCAACCTGACATGGCAAGCGCCGCGCAGATGGCTTCCAGACGCGAAGGCAGTCGACGAGATCGCGCGGCCCCATACGCGACAATCACGAGAGGGGCCATGTATTGGAGAACGGTGGCGGTTGCCGCATTTCCCGTCCGAATGGCGGCAAAGTAGGTGTACTGGACGCCGAGGAGTCCGGCGAGGCCAAAGATCGTCAACCGGAACGCGGACGCCCGGGATCGCCATGGCGCGCAAACCGCGGCCGGACCCGCGGTCCAACCGGCGGCGGCGAGGAGCAGCACGCCGGAGACTGCCATTCGAACGGCGACGAGCCACGCCGGATCGACGTGATAGGCGTGGAACAAAACCTGTGCCGCTGTTCCGGAGACGCCCCACAATACGGAGCCGAGCAGCGCGAGCGAAATGCCTCGCCAACGGCGGAATCGATCCGTCTGTGCGACGGACCGCACGAGTTGTGCGATAGACAGGGTGTCGAACACGAACCTTCATCCTCTCTCCACTGTTCGGGATGGGCCGATGGAGACTCGGGCGCCTCAACCGTGGTGAAACATGCGGGTCGATGACCGAGCATACATCAGCCATCCCCGCGCTCAAACCACGTGTACGCCTGGGGCTGATCCAGCCACAAGACTGGGACGGTACAGTGGAGCCTCAAAGCCTCCGCAATACGGCGCATGCCCGGCGACTCGCTCGCCTGGTGACCGAGCCATAACACCGCGCGGGAAAGTCCCAGCTCGGCGGCATCGCGCGCGTACTCCATGGCCTCCCACTCCGGCCCCTCGCCGACCAACACCACATCGGCGCCCGTCTCGCGAAACACGTGGGCGACGAGATCGCCCGTGCCCCGGTAGCCGGGCAAAAGCGCGGCGCGGCGCACCACGTCAGCGCGGCCGGAGATGCGCACGCGCGGCAGGCCGAGCCGAGCGCACACCTCCCGCACCACGTCGTCCATAGGCCGGCCTTCCGGCCAGACGGCGACCGGCACGTCGCACGGCACAGCAAGCCGCAGTCGCACGTCCGCCGCCCATCCGAGCGCCTCCGCGAGCCCCTCGGCGATCCAGTCGGGCGCTGTGCGATGCGGCCGATCGTGCAGGCGATACACGGCGACGCCGAGATCGAGCAATTGCCGCTTCTTCTGCGAAGCGACGGCATCGGTGGCGGGCGCGTCGCCTTGGTGGCGGAAGAAGGCGCCCTCGTGGCTGAGCAGAAGATCAATCCCATTCGCCCGCGCCACCTCCACGGCGGACACGGATGCGACAAACGTCACGCCGATGGCGCGCACCGGCGCCTCCGCATCCCCGCAGACGAGGCCATCGACGGAGATGGCCTGATCGTCACAAGGCATCATCGATTCAAGGGCCGCGATCACGTCTCGCACGCGCATGGAAACGCCCCCAGCGCAGGCCGCCATGGCCAGCGGTTCTCTCAGATGCTATGATAGAATGCGAACGAGCTTGGATGCCACTAGGGGAGCGAAAGCTGAGACGGGGGGACACCCCGAACCCTTTGAACCTGACCTGGGTAATGCCAGCGTAGGAAAGTGGCGCATGGGACCTCTCCCGTGTTCCCCTTATGGCCTCCGGCAGAGGAGGCGTTTTCGATGTCCTTTTCCGCATCGCTCATTGCCATGTCCAACCCGATTCTCGGCGCCATTGTGCGCCATCCGTTCGTGCGAGGAATCGCCGAAGGGAACCTCCCGAAAGAAGCGGCCATTCGCTACGTCAGCCAGGACCATCCGTATCTGGAGACCTATCTGCGCGTCTTCGCGCATGCCGCGGCGCTCGCGCCAAGGCACGAAGACGTGGCCGACTTCCACGGGCGCATGGCGCTTCTTCTCGGCGGTGAAACCGAAGCACACGACAACCTGCTCAGTTACGCGGGGGCGACGGCGCAGGACGTGAAGGGCTGGCCGAAGCTGCCCACCCTGCACCACTACGAGAGCCATCTCCTGGCCTCGGCGGCGCGCGGAGACTTCGCGGAACTGGTGGCGGCCATCCTGCCGTGCCATCACGTGTATGTCGAGATCGGCCAGCGGCTCGAACCCATTCTCGAGGACCGGCCAGATCACCCATTCGCGGCCTGGATCCGCTTCTACGCCGATCCCGGCATGCAAGACGCCACACATCGCCTGTTCGCGATGATCGACCGCGAGGCCGCCCACTTCTCGCCCGAGCGGGCTCGCCGGGTCGAGGCGGCGTTTGTCGCGAGCTGCCACCTCGAGTACCGCTTCTTCGACATGGCGTACCGCGGCGAGTCGTGGCTTCCAAAGGAGGCGGTGCAGGATGTTTCGACGCCCTGACGGCCACGTGGCGCGCATGCTCACCATCGCCGGATCCGACTCGGGCGGCGGCGCAGGCATCCAGGCGGACCTGAAGACGGCCCACCAGTTCGGCGTGTACGGCATGAGCGTGCTCACCGCCGTCACCGCGCAGAACACCGTCGGCGTGCAGGCCGTGTATCCGCTGCCCGTGGACATCGTGCGCGCGCAGCTCGAGTCCGTGCGCGACGATTTGAGCTTTGACGCCATCAAAACCGGCATGCTCGGCGATCGCGCCGCCATCCACGCCGTCGCAGACGCTCTCGCGGGCGTCGACTGCCCCATCGTCGTGGACCCGGTGATGATCGCGAAAGGCGGCGAGGCGCTGCTCCATCCGGACGATGTCGCGGCCGTGATCGAGCGTATGCTGCCGCTCGCGTTCGTCGCGACGCCCAATGCGCCCGAGGCGGAGCGGCTGACCGGCATCTCCATCCGCTCGCTCGCGGACGCGGCGCGGGCGGCCGAGGCGCTGGCAGGGCTCGGCGCGCGGTATGCCGTGGTCAAAGGCGGGCATCTCGAGGGCGCGGGACATCTCGCCATCGACGTGGTGTTCCACGACGGCACCTGGACGTTTTTCGCTGCCCCCCGCGTCCCAAGCCACAAGACTCACGGCACCGGCTGTACATTTTCATCCGCCGTCGCCGCCAGCTTGGCGCGCGGCGCTCGGCCGCTCGAGGCCATCGCCGCGGCGAAATCGTACATCTCGCGCGCCATCGCGGCGGCCGCGGACTGGGACGTCGGCCGCGGGCATGGGCCGACGGATCACAGCCAGTCCCCCGTCTGGCCGGAGCGGATGGAGGCCGGGCGGATGTACGTGTTCGATGGTCATCAGTTTGCCGAGACCGCTCCTCCACTCTGAGATTTGGCCCGGCCGAAGGGAGATTTGCACATGCAGATGGGACAATGGCTCCAGCGCGTGCGCGAGGAGCGCCCGCTCGTCCACAACATCACGAATTTGGTCGTGACGAACGTCGCGGCGAACACTCTGCTCTCCCTCGGCGCGTCGCCCGTCATGGCGCACGCGCACGAGGAGGTCGCGGACATGGTCGCCATCGCCCGCGCGCTCGCGCTCAACCTGGGCACGCTTGACCCTTACACCGTGACGAGCATGGATCTCGCGAGCGAAGCCGCCAACCGCCGCGGCGTGCCGATTGTGCTCGATCCCGTCGGGGCCGGCGCGACGCCGTACCGGACCCACGCGGCGATGCGACTCCTGGAGGCGCGGAGCATCCAGGTTCTGCGCGGCAATCAGGGCGAGATCGGCGTCATCACAGGCGCGGGCGGCGAAGTGGCGGGCGTCGACGCCAAGGCTGCCGGGACCGGACTGGTCGACGCCATGATGCGGTTCGCGCGCGATCACGGCCTCATCGTCGCGGCGACGGGAGAGCGGGATCTCGTCACGGACGGCGAGGTGGTGTACGAGCTCGAAAACGGGCATCCGTGGGAAGCGGCCATCACCGGATCCGGGTGCTCGCTGACGGCCGTGATCGGCGCGTTTGCGGCTGTCTCGGATGGGACGAAGGGCGGGCTCCTCGAAGCGACCGTCGCCGCCATCACGTGTTTTAACGTGGCGGCCGAGATGGCAGCCGAGGGCGCGAGCGGACCGGGGAGCTTTCAGGTTCGGCTGCTTGACGCGCTAAACGCCGTGACCCCAGGCGACGTCGACGCCCGGGCGCGGATTCGGAGAGGATGAGTGAGATGGCAAGGCGGGACTGGACGGAGAAACTCCGCGTGTATCTCGTGACGGACGACCGCCCGGACCACGGGGAGGTCGCGGCCATCGTAGAACAGGCGCTCGCGGGCGGCGTGACTTGCGTGCAGTTGCGGCGCAAACAAGAGGACGGCGGGCCCATGCTCAAGCTCGCCCTTCGCCTGCGGGAGCTCGCGTCCGCCCACGGCGCGCTCTTCATCGTGAACGACCGGCTCGACATCGCCCTTTTGTCGGGCGCGGACGGGGTGCACGTGGGACAGACGGACCTCCCGGCGCGCCTGGTCAAGTCTCGCTTTCCCGAGCTCGTCGTAGGCGTTTCTGCGCGATCCGTCGGGGAAGCGGTGCAGGCCGAACAGGACGGCGCCGATTACCTCGGCGTCGGATCCGTGTATCCCACGGCGACCAAAGGCGACGCCGTCCTGACGGGCCTGGATGTGCTCGCCGCCTGCAAGCGCGCCGTCCGCATTCCCATCGTCGGCATCGGCGGCATCACCGTCGAGCGGGCGCCGGAGGTCATGGCTGCAGGCGCAGACGGCGTCGCGGTCGTATCGGCCGTCATGTCGGCGCCCGACCCGAAAGCTGCGGCCGCGGCGTTCGTCGGACGGACATTCATGAATACCTGACGGATCTCGTGAACCAGGAAGGGCAGAGCCTGGGTGTGTAAATGGTTGCGTCGTCAGCCTCCCTTCCTGGCTCTACGTTTCAGATGGAACCGGACGCGCTGCAATGTCAATCCCAACAACGGCACACCCACCACCGTGAACAAGAGGTAAGATGGTCCGACGTGTTCGATGAAATACGCCATCTGGGCGACATTGCGATAAAAATACAATCCGCCCACAAACATCGCCGTTCCGGTAGGTAACACCGCCCAGCGGTAGTCGCGCGTCTTACAAAGGTCTTGAATTCCCGTGCACATCGCCAAATGGATGACGGTCAACTTCGAGATGATAGTCATCAAAACGGCAATTCCATAGATCGTATCTAATCGTTCGATGAAACGCCCGATGCGTACAACGCGAATCAGCTCCAACACGGGGTATTGCAGATAACGCACCGTGTATCCGAACACGCCAACGGTCAGGATGACCACGATGAGAATCAGCACGGTGGATATGGAAGCCGCGATCACGATGTCGATAGGAAGTTTCTCGGGTGATCTCAAATTAGGAACAAATTGAATTGCAAGTGAAAATTCCAACCCATAGACGAAGATCGAGACGATCGAGGCCTTCCATACAGGCAGCCAACCACTCGAAAAAACAGGGTAAAACTGATGGACGTCGCACAGAGTTAAGGGTAAGAGAATCAGGAGCGGGAGTACCACAACGGCGAGAGGAACAACAAATTCGTTTGCGCGTGCGAAGGACTCAATGCCTACATAGGCAATGTAAACGACGCTGGCGCAGCCGATAACCGCCACTGCAGTTTCCGATGTATAGGGCAACGAAGCGACGGTCACAAAGAGTGTAAACTCCCTCGCCACCACTGTCCCGACCAGAAAAACCACCGAAATATACCATATAATGAATACGCCCCCTATTACGGGCCCCGCCATCGCGAGGAACCCACCGGTTGCCCGCGAGTTTGGAAATTTTTTAACATGCACACGAGCAATGCCCGCCGAGAGCAGTCCTCCAACAAACAATGAAGGAACGGCCATCCACGCATCCGTTACGGTGAACTCCGTGATCACGGAGGGAATGACGAGAACCCCGGTCCCCATGGTCAACCATATGAGAAGCAAGATCAGTTGATATCGAGATATCAGTTCTTTTCTCATGGCTCACAACCCAAATAACCATTTGGTGGCCGTCCCAAACACGAGTTCTAACGGATAAAGGGGGTGAAAGTCTGGCCACCACTGGAACAACAGGGCCAAGTATGCGATCACGACAAAGCATACGCACACCAACCAAACGAGGGTTGGCCCCCAAGCGGGTCTCTTGACCACGTAATCCTCCCCTTCACCCCGGCGATCGAGTCGACAGTCCAGAATGGACAATGTGAGGATGAATGACATAAGACACGTCGCATGTCTTCCACCAGGATGGATCTTTGCGCTCCAATATGCGAAACAACTGAGGTGCCGTTCGATACAGCGACATTCGCCACAGATTGACGTCAGCGGAGCGCATACGCGTGATGCACTGATGGATGTCGCGCTGAATGTCGCGTCCCGCCTGATCTTCAAGGACCTTAAAGGTCGTTCGATCAGCGACATGCCCCGGACTCATCGCCTCGATATAACCGTTGCCCCACCAATTGACAGTGACGCACAGCTTGTTTTTATGATACCTAAACCCCAACGATGTATGCGTATGCACCCACCTGATACAAACCTGACCTTCTTTACCTCTAAACGGATCCTGAAATACGATTTTTTGGACCAAATTGCGCGTATCTCCTAGCAGCCAAAGTGCTCCATTGTCTCGAGGAGGGCAGATGGACCACCACGCTATGCCTCCCCGAGGATCCACAAATGCGAGACCTGCAACCCAATTGGCCGCCTGTGGATCAAGCCACGGTAAATGGGCAACTCCGTATGGAGCATTCCAGTCGCGCAACATGCGGAATTGTTCCGCCCGAAAAGCGTCCGTGCATGCTTCCCAATTTTGAATCGCCTGCCGGATCGTGATGGCAAGCGGCGTTTCGTTTCGATTGGAAATGGTCCAAATTTGGTCGGCATCTCCTCGAACTACGACCAACATCTGATTCAAGCGTAATTCGCGGTTTCGTTCTAGTTCGTCCAGCATGGATGCAAACCTATCCGAGATCACCCTGTCGCTCAACACAACCAACGTGTTGTGCGACAGATAGATGCGCTTGTCAAGCTTTTTTTGGATGTTTTCCAGAGCGGAGGCCATGCTCAATCCTTCTCCAGTGACCAACATGTCCTGATTTTGATTCGCAGACGTGCTGTCTGAACCGGATTCGCTGGACCTCATGATGTCGCATGTCACACGCAAGTGGTGATTAGAGGTCTCGTCCATCGACATTCCAACGACCACAGCAAGGTCTTCCACTTCGCTGTAGTCGCCGCAGCTCGTTACCATGCATGTAACCGCCATCACCAACACCACCAGCCAATAGCGTTTCAACGGCCGAACCTACCTCCGTCCGCGTGCTCGCTTTGGGTCCACAGGTTCAAATTCTTCAGGTCGACGGCCCATATCCCACCAAGGAGCACGCACCAGGGCATCTTTCCAATCCGTCAAAATGGTTGGCCCAACGGGTGCAAGATAGGGAACGCCAAAGGAACGAATGGATGCGAGGTGAACAATCGA
>NZ_BCSG01000030.1 GCF_001570745.1 Alicyclobacillus mali NBRC 102425 | reverse complement strand
TCAAATATTTAAGCGACAATCAATAAACAAACGCAGCCTACACAGTACCCCATGTTGCACTTTTCTAATTTGGATCATATCCGCGAGTTGTAATTCAGTAGCTGATTAAGATAATCTCCGCTGCTCGTTAACTGGAATGTAGCCTGACGCCAATGTGCAGGTGATTTTTCAATCTCAATCGTTAAATAACCACTATAATTAATCTCTAGGAGAGTTTTGATTATGCTAGGGTAATCTAGACATCCCTGTCCAATTGCACAAGTCAGTCCGTTCGCACATGCTTCAAAGAACTCATGATTCTTGCGTATAGAGGAAAGATAAACACCCAAATTAAAATCCTTTATATGGATATATTCGACTAACTCTGAGTAATTCGAGATAACATTCACAGGGTTCATCCCTGCGTAGAAAGTGTGACCTGTATCTAAACAAAGCTTGATGTTAGTTTTAGATATATACTCCACAACTTCTTGTATCTCATCATGGAACTCAATATACCCTCCTACGTGTGGATGAATCAAAGGTATAACACCGGCGTCTTCTGCCAACTTAGCGATTAAGCAAATATGCTCCACTAACTGTCTTAATGAATCTCTGTCAAGCCGAGGAGCTAAACGATAATTCCCAATTGTAGATCTTCTTTCCTTGTGTCCCCAATCTATGATGATTAAATATGGACCTTTTATAGTCTTTAAATTACATTTCGCTCGGGAAAGGAACTTACACAACTGTGCAATATCCTCTTTTAACTCATTAACACGAGCACGAGATACTAAATCATCAAAGACGGTGCCTGCAACAATATGAATTCCGCGCATTGAAAACTCGTCAAGGACCCATTCGGCATTACTTATAGGAATGTATCCCATAGGCCCAAGCTCCACGCCGCCTATTTTCAACTCTGATACTCGATCTAAAAAATCAATCCAATTAATGAGCTCAGATCCCGATGGCCTATCGACACCAAATGTGCACGGAGCCGTAGCTAGTAGTATGTTCTCCATCTGCTCCACCCCCGGAAATTAAGCAAGTGTATTATTCGAGAGAAAACCCTTCCTTTATTTTTCTTAACATGTCCTTACTTGATTCATCTCGTCTATCCGCCCATGCGAATACAGAATTGGTAGCAATGCCATCAAAATTCATTTGTTTTAGTTTTTTAAAGATAGTCAGAAAGTCCACCTCACCTTCGCCAATGTTCAGATGCTGATGAACGGTCACTTGTGCCCCTGGCGGATTGACTATGTAGCGAAGCCCGCCAGCCGCTTTGTGATTGAATGTATCAGCGAAAAGAACATGCTGAAGCAAGTCGCCCGCGTAATCGAACATGGCTTCAATGTCACCTGTGCCATCGTCGTAATAAAACGTGTGTGCCGTCGAGTACACTAGGTTGATCCATGGCTTATCGAGCGCACGTATCATATCAACAGCCTCTTTGTTCGTCTCGATAAAGTCGTACGGGTGAGCCTGCAAATTGAGGTGTATGCCTTCACGCTCAAAGATCGGAATCAGCTCATCCATCGACTTAATAAATTTTTCTTCGCACACCACTGGATTGTACTTTGTGCCGCTAAACTCGCTATTCACAAGATCAACCTCGAGTTCGACGGCAATTTCGATTGCTCGCTTCCAATTGCGAACCGCTGCCTGTCTCCGCTCTTCCTCTGGGCCTGCCCAGTGATAGAGGGGCAACAGCGAGGAAATTTTCACACCGGCGTCACGCAAGTAGCGCTTTAATTTTTGAATTCGATCTCGATCAGCTCTCGGATATTTGTAAAATGGGCAAAAGTCCTCCCGAGGTGACAACTCAATGTACTCATAACCGAGTTTCGCTGCTTTTTCCACCAACTCACGAAGTGACAAATCCGTGTACATAGTTGGATCTAGTGCAATTTTCATAAATCTACCTCCTCCTACGCGAGATGACGCCCGTCTCACATCAAGTCCTTCCCGCCGATTTTAGCACTCCGATCGGTTTACACACATTGTGTAATTGAGTATCGCACACATGTGAGATCTGAAATCTTCCATACCATATCTGTGATCTACCTCAGCCTCTATTTCACTGCTCCAGCGGTAAGCCCTCGGACCAAGTATTTCTGAACGAACAGCAAGAATATGACCATCGGCAGGATGGCTAGAATGCCGGAAGCGGCCATTTGCGACCAGTAGGTTTGATATTGAGAAAGAAATCCGATAATACTTACCGGCAACGTCTCGGCGGAGGAATTGGCCGTCAGAAACAAACCAAACACCAAATCGTTCCATGTAAAAATCATTGTCATAACCGCCGTCGTTGCCAGTCCCGGTGCCGCAAGCGGGAGCACCACCCTCAACATGGTCCGAATACGTCCGCATCCGTCGACCATCGCCGCCTCGTCTAGAGATTCAGGAATCTCCGATAAATACGAACGCATCATCCAAACCACGAACGGCATGTCGACCAAGCTATAGGCAAATATCAAGCCCAGTTTGGTATTGTAGAGTCCAGTGTTCTGATAGATTTGAAACAAAGGGACAATGAAGACAATTGGAAGCATCATGCGTATAGAAAGTACGATAAATGAAACAACCGTCCGAAAACCGCCGGCAAACCGAAACCGCGCCAAGGAATAAGCGGCTGGAACGCCTATTAACAGAGACAAAAGCGTAGACCCGACCGACACGGCTGAGCTATTCACAAAATACACGCCAAAGTTATCAACCACATAGTGATAGCTTGCGAACGTCGGATGTAGCGGCACGAATGTAGGCGGATCCGTAAGTACTTCTGCATTAGTCTTTAATGATGTAATCAACAACCAGTAGAGAGGAAACAGGGTCCAAACACTAAAAAGGATGACGACCCCCCATTTAATACATTTCTGGAATAAAATCATTTTGCATCCCTCTCCGACAAGACATAGAAAATCGACACCAAAAATAGCATTATGACAAAGATAATGAACAGCTGCACGGATGCGTGGCCGAAATCCGTCTGATTAAATGCAACATCGGCGACGTGAAGACTTAAAAACTGGGTGGCAACACCGGGACCGCCACCGGTCATGGAGTAAACCTGATCAAAGATGCGAAACGCATCAATCACTCGCAAAATGACGGCTACCATCAGTGTTTGCCGCAACAATGGCAATGTGATTTTGACGAAGCGTTGCCATGCGTTCGCGCCGTCGACCAGCGCCGCCTCGAACGGTTCTTCCGGGAGGGCCTGAAGACCCGCCAAGATGATCAGAAACAGAAAGGGTATCCACATCCAAAAATCCATGATGATAACCGCAGCCACAGCTCCTTTATTGGTTCCCAACCAATCTACAGGCTTTAACCCCATCGCCACCTCCATGGCGTCCGCGACCCCAAAGTTGGGCAAAAAGATCAACTTCCATATTATACCTGTAACAAGAGGCATCACAATAAAGGGCAAGATCGCTACTGTGCGCAGCATCCCTCCGATGATCCCGGTAATTTGCGAATAAACGAGAGCTAACCCCACGCTTAATACAAGCTCGATAGGAATAGCGATTACTGAGTAGATAAGCGTCCTCCCGAGCGAAGCCCAGAACGATACATCATGAAACACGTCACTCCAGTTCTCTATGCCTACGTACCCTGTCGCACGCCCATACATGTAACCTTCGAACGTGCTGTGTAGCGCATAGACAATCGGATAGACGAAAAGCAAAAGCAAAAGGACGAACATCGGGATCAACAAAACATATTTGAACATCTCTTTCCTGCGGACACGAGGTCGTGGACGGATTGCAAAAGTTACTCTAGGCTTGACCTCATCCTTCACAGCCACACTCACACCTCCTCAGGAAGGGCACCTCGCGGTGCCCAGTCGTCTTCCGCATTACTGACTCAAATGATGCTCTTTCATATACTGGTTGATTTGTTGTGCAGCAGAGCTCAACGCCTGTTGCGGTGTTACTTTCCCTTCCTCAGCCTGCACGATTTCCGTTCCTAAAACAGTCTCCACCTCCGGCCAAGCCGGAGTACGTGGCCTCATATGGCCGATTTTGAAAGAGCGTTCGACCACGGTATAGTAAGGCCACTTGGCATCCAACGCCGGATTCGTAATCACAGACTCTAAAGTCGGTACGTCCAGTCCATCCTTTGCATACTGCATCTGCTGTTGTTCAGCGCTAATCCACTTGAGAAACTCGAATGCTTGCTGCGGATGAGGTGCATTTTTGGGTATACCGAGTGACCAAACTCCCACTTCCGGAGCCTGTCTAACGTGTCCTCCTACATAATTTCCAGGAACAAGAGTCACTTTCACATCCGACGGCATCTCCGGAGCCCACCCGCTGGGCCAAACCAACGCGGCCGCTGTCTTCCCTTGCTGCATGTATGCACCAACCTGGTTTGCGCCAAACGAGGTTTGACCAGATGGACCTTGATGATAAAGCAACAACCATTCTTTCAATGCCGCTAGCGCTTGAGGTGTGCTCAACGCTGAAGTCCAATTCTTGTTGAAATAATCCCCACCAAATGCCCACAATATAGGACTGAAGTCGGCAACAGAGTCGTTCCCGCCATCACCACGGAGAACAAAACCGTATTGTCCCTCAGTCGGATGATAAGACGCTTGGGCTAACTTGTTTATGTCTGCCCAGGTCAACTGACCCGGATTCGCGTGAATGCCCGCATCTTTCAACATTTTGGTGTTGTAGAAGAGCGTAAGAACGTTCCCTGTCACAGGCACACCATAGTACCTCTGCGGTCCCGTCGTTCCAACCGGCGCATTGTATGGAGGAGACGGGGGCCAAAGGTCTACCTGCACAGCTCCTTTCATGAAGCCCGTCGGCGTATAGTGGAACGTAGAAAGCGGATACAAATATCCCCCCCCAGCAAATGTGGGCATCCAAGGATCATCCATAAAGAACAGATCGTACGTCCCAACCCGAGAGGATGCTGAAACAAGCTCTTTGGAGAACAAGTCGTCATAGGACAACTTCACGAAATTAATGTGTATGCCCGTCTGTTTCTCAAATTCAGGGGCTAATTTTGCTATATCATCCGCCTCAGGACCGCTAAAAATGGCGATATTAAGTGTTGTTTTTGACACGGACGCATTCTCTTGCGGATCCGATGCTTGAGAAGGATTCGCGGTGCCACACCCCGTGACGGAAAGTGTAATAAGGGAGAATCCAAGTAACATAATCCACATCTTTTTCGCGCCTTTGGTTTCGCTTGTCATCATGTACCCCCACTCTCCAATAAACACTATTACTTGACAGATACAATCAACCAATAAACACATATTTCAATTCTTCAATTATGAGCGAATTCGCTTACACCCCCTCAAAAATCATTGTTGATTAATTATATAGAATGACAAGCCCGAAGATCAACTAAACTCACGATAAGTTTATCAATAAATAATATTTATATGATCACAAGATGATATAACTATGATGATACTTACACCGAAGTTAGCCATCCTACTGGAACAAGAAATGCTCTGACTTTCGACCTGAGCCAAATTCCTGAATCTTCAGGCGAACGACTTGGTAAATTGCTCGACTCCCTTGATGAAGAATTGTGTATGGTTCATAAATCTCGGGGTGACCGTCGATAAAGCCCTTCACTGCATCACGCCAAGCAATGAGACAGTCAGTATTCACATTGACTTTTGTATAACCAGATTGTATAGCCTCAGCCAAGGAGTCGCCTGATATTCCCGAGCCCCCATGCAGAACCAAGGGCGTAGGTACCCGTCTTGCGATGCTCCGTAACACCGCGAAGTCAATGTTGGGATTTTCATAAAATCCGTGAACTGAACCCAAAGCCGCCGCCAAAGCATCTACACCCGTCCTACTGACAAACTCGACGCACTCGTCTGGGTCTGCGTTGCGCATCTCTGAAGCTTCACCGTCTTCCATCCCTCCCACTCGTCCGACCTCACCTTCAACCGAAACCTTATGAGCGTGCGCGTATTCGACGACGCGACTTGTCACTTTTACATTTTCCTCAAAAGGCAAATGAGACCCGTCAATCATGACCGATGTAAATCCCGCGTCGACAGCCTCAGCACAGCGCTCAAACGTGTGAGCATGGTCCAAATGGAGCACACACGGTATAGTGACTTTAAAGCGATTCATGTATGCTACGGTTGTCTGATAAATCGCCCGAAATCCACCGAGGTAATCTACTAGCCTATCGGACACGCCTAGAATGACCGGTGCACGCTCTTCTTCAGCCGCTGTAAGCACCCCTTCCAACCACTCGAATCCATTTATATTAAATTGTCCTATAGCATAATTCCCATTCTTTGCCTCTCTCAAGAGGGGATTCATTGAGATGAGACCCATATCAGAACACACCTCACTTCGCATCGAATGAATACATAAAAATCCCATAAACCATATAATCTACATAGCCAGCAACATGAGATGAAGGTTAATGCACAACACAGTGGACTAGCCCTCTGATTCTCGCGTGTCTGCGCAAAGCCTGTTACTCTCGTTGATTACCATTATTTCTAATAAAACCTATAGTTAGATCCTTTTGGACTGAAATTGTCACCCACTCATCCCTCCCCTGTGCAGAAACACAAGCTTGCCCTACCATTGTTGCGACATATCCGTCAAACGAGCTAGGCCCTGAGGGCTCCGCTCCCCGTGCAACATGATCTATGAAGTCCTGCAACTCAGCGTCATAAGCGTCCGAAAAGCGGAACCTCCAGTCCTGCATGACCGGCTGTGCATGCAATCCGGCATGACGTATGTCCACGGCTTGAGGAGAAGCAAGCGATACCACCCCGTCCTCACACACGACCTCGCATTGAATGTCGTAGCCGTACTGGCAATTCACGAACACTTCCGCCGTAATCACTACGCCCGACTGTGTGACAAGGTTGAAAATTTGCGGATCCTGGAGACCTGAGGGCGCATGTCTCGTGGTTTTCGGATACAACACCTGCACGCAGGTGTAGTCGTCGCCTAGTAGCCATCGAGTGACATCCAACTCGTGAATCAACGTGTCAAGAACGGCCATGTCGGTCGTGTAACGGTGATCTACACACGCGTTCCGATGTACACACCGCACCATCAGCGGCGCCCCGTAACGACCGCTCTCGATCTCCCGTTTCAATGTCACATAGCTCGCGTCGTACCGGCGCATGAAGCCCACCTGCACCAGGCGCTTTCCCATACGTGCTTCCGCTTCGACAATCCGCAGGCAACCGTCGACCGTCGTCGCCAGTGGCTTCTCGACAAACACGTATTTCCCTGCGGCGATGGCCTTTAGCACACTGCCTTCGTGGGCTGGCCCCCAACTCGTGACGATGACGGCATCAACTGATGAATCTTGTAAAATTTCGTCCTCCGAGTCGCACAACTGTGCATCTAGCTCGAGAGCTTCAATGCAATGCCGAGCCGCATCCAACGAAATATCCGTAACGGCCACCACTTTACCGCCCGACAAGCGCTTCTCCACACGTCGAATGTGCTCTTGTCCGATCGCGCCCGTTCCGATCACGCCAAACCTTACCGTCACTGTTCCCATCTCCTTGTCGCGCGTTTGCTCAGTTCTTAGCTGCGATCGCACAAGCCTTTAACCAACTCGTCAACATACCGCTTGGCTCTGAGGGCATACTCCAGGGGGTGGGCTCGTGCCGGATCCTGCTCCGCTTCAATTACAATCCATCCTTGGTAGCCGAAGTCATGCAGCTTCCTAAACACCTGTACGAAGTCGATACATCCGTCACCGGGGACCGTAAAGATGCCGTCCAAGACGCACTTCAGAAACGGATGGTGCTTCTTACGGCACGCCGCCAGTACGTCACGCCGAACGTCTTTAAAGTGCACGTGGCGAATGCGAGCACCGTGGAGCGCGAGCACAGTCAGAACATCCTCATCGGAAGCAAACAGATGGCCCGTGTCGTACAGCAGATGCACAGTCTCGGGGTCCGTGCGCCTCATCAGCGTGTCAATCTCGTCGCGAGTCTGAATTCCTGTTCCGAGGTGAGGATGGTACACAAGCATAAGTCCGTATTCTTTTGCGGTCGCGCCCAACCGATTGAGACCATTGACCAACGTATCCCATTCATCCGCCGTAAACTTCGGCTTGTGGTCGAATACACCAAGTTTCAGTCCCTGCACACTGTGAGTCTGTTCTGATACCACCGCAACATCCGCCCGGAGCGCCGCCAACCGCGCACAGTGCCGCCGAAACGCCGCGTCCACGCGCTCGAAACCGTCTTGGAGCAAGTAAGAACTGAACCACTGCCCGGCGACATCAAGCCCTCTCAGTTCGAGCTCTCGCCTCAAAACTTCCGGTTCGGGAAAGAACCCCCCGACCTCCGTGCCCTCAAAACCCGCCACTGCCATGTCACTCAGTACGTGTCCCAGCGAGTGTTCCGCGCCCAACTCTGGCATGTCGTCATTTCGCCAGCCGATGGGGGAAATGCCCCATCGAATCCCTTCAACGCTCACAGCTAGCCCTCCAGCCATTAGTACATCTTGGCTTCCTTGGCCATCTCCTTGTGCTTCGCGGTGGCTAAGACCACTTTCGGATTTGCAGCCGCTTCAGGAACCCCTACATTCCACCAGTTTAGATACCCTTTCGTCATCGTCTTGGGCAGCACCTTAATTTCGATGAGTGTTGAAACGTCATCCTCAACTGCTTCATGTATAGCCTGTTCCAATTCCTCCAGCGTTCGCACGCGGTACGCCTTGGCCCCATAGCCCTCCGCAACTTTCACATAATCGATGTTCATCACACGACCGTCGCGATCGCGGAACTCGCAGCCGTAACTTGGCATCCCGTGTTCCATTTGCAAGTTGCTGATACAACCAAAACCCGAATTATCAAACACTACCACGTTGATTTTGTATCCATGCTGCAAGGCCGTGACCAGTTCCGAGTGCAACATGAGGAATGAACCGTCACCAACTAGCGAATACACTTCACGATCCGGTTCCGCCAGCTTAGCTCCGAGCGCCCCTGCGATTTCATATCCCATGCAGGAATATCCGTACTCGACGTGATAGCCGTTAGCTGCATCCGTATGCCAAAGGCGCTGCAGGTCCCCAGGAAGCGATCCAGCTGCACCAACGATCACACTATTGACTGGAACAGCACGGTTCAAGGCGAGCAGAGCTGCGGTTTGTGTGAGTTCCGTGCCTAATGCGTCAGCATACTCATTCATCTCTTTCTGACTAAACTGTCCTTCAATCTCCGGCGTGAAGCCTTCGCGCTTAAATCGAACCTTTTCCAAGCGCTCGCGCTCTGCCCACCACTTATCACGAATACGCGCGATTTGGTCTCCGTAGTTGCTCCGATAATCGCCCAATTGATCTGCAATCGCCTTCAACGCCGCTTTGGCATCGGCCACGACCTGTGCACCGTCCATCTTGTAAGTCTGCATACGGTTCACGTTAATATTGAGAAATGCCGCTTGTGGCCAGGCAAACGCCGTCTTCGAGGATGTAGTGAAGTCCGTGTAGCGAGTACCCACGCCGATGATTAAGTCGGCCTGAGCCGCGATCTCGTTCGCCGCACGAGTCCCGGTAACGCCAATGCCGCCAAGATTGTTTTCGAAGGAACTAGGCACCGTGGACTTACCGGCCTGCGTCTCGGCCAACGGAATTTGGTGTTTGCGCGATAATTCCATTAATACCTCGGCAGCTCCGGAATATTTGGCACCGCCCCCGACGATAATCAGAGGGCGCCGACTTTTCCGAATCAGCGATATGGCCTGGTTCAGTTCGCGTTCTGTAGGCGTTCGGCGTTCCAGATAGTGCACGCGTTTGTTGAAGAACCGCTCATCGAAGTCGAAAGCCTCACCTTGAACATCCTGACAAATACATAAAGTCACTGGTCCTGCAAGCGCTGGATTCGTCAGCACCTCAAATGCGCGAATTAGGCTGGACATCAGTTGCTGAGGACGTGTGATACGATCCCAGTAACGCGAGACAGGGCGCAGGCTGTCGTTCGTGGTGATGGCTACACTGTACTCCTGCTCGATTTGCTGCAAAACCGGGTCTGGTTGGCGCGAGGCAAATGTGTCCGACGGCAACAAGAGTACCGGAATGTTGTTCGCCATCGCAGTGGCTGCGGCCGTCACCAAGTTTGCCGAGCCAGGACCGACTGACGTCGTGACCGCCCAAATTTTTCTCCGCAACGACTGGCGGGCAAATGCGACAGCGGCGTGTGCCATGCCTTGTTCGTTTTTCCCTTGAATCACCTGAAGTCGCCCCGGGTTTTCTTGCAGGGCCTGGCCAATACCAAGCACATTTCCGTGCCCAAAGATGTGGAACACACCCGTGACAAACGGAATCTCTTCGCCGTCCGTCCACAGATACTGTTGATTGAGAAATCGAACCAAGGCTTGCGCCGTCGTCAATCGAACCGTCTTCATTCCTGTTCACCTAACCTCTTGATCGCTCGGAGTATTCCTGCAGAAAGTGGTCGATCTCGTCCTTCGTCGGCATGGCTTCGGACGAGCTGTGCCGACTCACCACGAGGGCTGCGGCCGCACTCCCCATGGTGAGAGCAGTTTCAACATCCTCGCCTTGAAGCAGCGCGTACAACAGCCCCGACGCGTAGGCATCGCCTGCGCCAAATGTCTTCAGAACCTGGGTATGGAACGCCGGCGCGCTATACACTCGTCCATCGCGGTGGTACGCAGCGGAGCCTTGTACCCCGCGCTTGACGACTACGAGCTTCGGAAGAAATTCGAATAGCGCTTTCACCGTCGCCTCGTCCGAGCCCGGACGCCCCTCGAGAATGTCAAATTCCTCGCGAGTGCCGATTACGATGTCCGACAATCTCGCCAGCAATCTGTAATAAACCTCCGTCTCATAGGGGGAGCGCCAGGAATACGCACGGTAATCGAGTTCAAACACCACGGCCACCTGGTTCCTCCGCGCTAGTTCGACTGCGCGAAATGCCGCCTCACGTGACGGACTCTTTGCTAAAGCTGTCCCGGAGATCAGCAGCACCTTCGAAGATGCTATATAGTTCTCATCCATTTCTTCAGGCTTGATATACAAATCGGCGACTTCGTCGCGGTATAACAGAATGCTGCACTCCGTGGGGCTCTTGATTTCCGTGAACGCCAGCCCGATCTTGTGTCCCTCTTGATCAAAAACGAGGTGCGATGTGTCCACGCCCACTTGGTTCAAGTATGAGACCACAAATTTCCCCATGCCGTCATTGGAAACCTTGCCGATAAACCCAACGCGCAGGCCCAATCGCGCGGTACCGATCGCAATGTTGGCCGGACTCCCCCCAACGTACTTCGCGAACGTGCGCGTTTCTTCCAGCGGTCGGTTGTAGTCGACCGCATTCAGGTCAATGCACGCTCTTCCTAGGGCGATTACGTCGAAAGACCTGTCGGCGGGAAACGCGATACTCACGTCGAGCGCCCCCTTCTTCACGCGCGTTTCAGAATCCATTCATGAGCGGGGTCGTTGTAGAATTTCCAGATTCGCACAGGCCCAGCCATAACGTTGAGATAGTAGGAAGCATAGCCGTCTGGAACCCCGACCGGATGGTACCCACGGGGAACCAGCACGACGTCCCTGTGATGAACCACGAAGGTCTCATCGATATCCCGTTGATCAGTATAGACGCGTTGCAACACGAATCCCTGTGGAGGGTCGATTTCATGGTAATAAATCTCTTCCAGAAATGACTCGTCCGGCAAGGCATCGCGATCGTGCTTATGGGGTGGGTAGCTGGACCAGTGGCCACCCTCCGTGAACACTTCAACCACCAGCAAACGGTGCGCGTGCTGATCTTGATCGGACAGAATGTTGTGCACTAGACGCTGATTCTGATATTTCCCCCGCCGTTCAACGCGGTTATCTTCGGCTCGAATCAAGCGCGGCGCATAGCCGCCCTCCGTCGTCGGCGCGTACGCGATCGCGATACTCAGGGAAGTACGCGCACGAACGCGAAAGGGGTGTCCGGCAGGGACGTACACGCTGTCCGTCGGTACGCGGTCAAACGGGCTGTTGCGCCGACCGAGGTTCTCGTAGGCGACACCGGACACCTTCACGTCCGCACGTCCAGCCAGCAGCACGACACACGACTCTCGATCACGATGGTGTTCCTCGTACTCCACACCCTCTTTCAAATCGACAACGCGAAGACCTGTGTAGGCCATCTCTGTGGTGTCCCACGAAATATCGTGCAGCATCGTGATGGTGGATCCGCCCGCCGCATGACTCAACGGCCGTTTCAGAAGATTTGATTGCATGCAGCATCATCCTTTGCGTCAATCAGCGAAATCCGGCACAGGGTACCTTGCGGTGACAACCTTCTTGCGCGTGAAGAAGTCCACGCTGTCCTTGCCGTTCGCGTGAAGCGTCCCGTAGAAAGACGACTTCCATCCAGAGAATGGAAAAAACGCCATGGGCGCCGGTACCCCGATGTTGATCCCGAGCATGCCGGCGTCGATGTGCTCACGGAAGTAGCGGATCGCCGAGGCGTTGTTGGTGAAAATGCACGCCCCATTGGCAAACTCGGACCGATTTGCGACCTCGACTGCTTCCTTAAGGTTCGCCACGCGCACCACGGAGAGCACAGGCGCGAAAATCTCGTCCTTCCAGATGGTCATCTCCGGCGTCACATTGTCGAAAATGGTAGGCCCTATAAAGTAGCCTTGCTCATCCATGCGATCGCGCCCATCAAGCAGGAGTTTCGCGCCTTCTGCGATGCCTTTCTCAATGTACGACACCGTACGGCGGAGATTTTCCTCACGAATGACGGGACCGAGGAAGACCCCGTCGTCCAGTCCGTTACCCATGGCCACTTCCTTGGCACAAGCCACAAGAATATCCAGAAACTCGTCGGCCACCGCCTCTTCGACAGCGACGACCGAACAAGCCATGCAGCGCTCTCCAGCCGATCCAAATGCCGAGGCGATGACATTTCGCGCCGCTTCTTCCAAGTCGGCGTCGCGGAGCACCAAGATGTGATTTTTCGCTCCCGTCAGCGCTTGGACGCGCTTCAGATTTTCTCCGCTCCTTCGGTAGATGTACTCGCCAACCGGCTTCGAACCGACGAACGAGATGGCTCGGACGGCGGGATGCTCAATCAATCCGTTCACCACGTCGTGCGCGCCATACACGATGTTCAAGACGCCTTTCGGGACGCCCGCCTCCACGAGGAGTTCTGCCAAAGTCTTGGCCAACAACGGAGTTTTCTCCGAAGGCTTGAGCACGAACGCGTTGCCGAGCGCGATGGCCATCGGAAACATCCAACAAGGCACCATCATCGGAAAATTAAAAGGAGTAATTCCCGCAACCACACCGAGCGGATACCGGTAGTTGACCGCCTCGATGTCGGTGGCGATGGTGGACAGCGAATCCCCCATCATAAGCGACGGAGCGCCAGCGGCAAACTCGACGTTTTCGATGGCGCGCTGAACTTCCCCCACCGCTTCGGTCGTATTTTTACCGTTCTCCGTTGTGATGAGGCGCGCGAGCTCCGTTTGGTGCCGCGTTAAGAGGTCGTGATAGCGAAACAGAACGCGAGCCCGACGGGGCACGGGAACTCGGCTCCACTCCTTAAAGCCCTCCTCCGCTGCAGCAACCGCCGCCGCCACGTCCTCCTTTGTTGAAAGCGGAACCTCTGCGATCACTTGCCGGGTCGCCGGATTCACGACCTGTTCATACACGGACGTCCGGCTTTCCACCCATTCCCCTGCAATGAAGTTTTTTAGCCTCTCCACCTCATCACGTCTCCTTCCGCCACCGCGCGACCGCGAATGCGAGTGCACACCATGTCTCACTCGTTACACTTTAACTAATACAAATTTCACAACCGTCCGCACACACATCACTTTGCGGACATTCACATGCTTTAGATAGGTATAGCGTACACAACACACACAGATGCGTCAAGCACTTTTGATAACATGATGAATACATATTGATGATCTACTTGCAGACTGTCGTTTCTTGCTGTCACGCTGTTCCCTACGGGATGGCCACATCTGACTCCTCATCGCTGTGTAATCGTCGAGGTCAGTTTTTACCTGATGATGACCAAATGTTAATCACAACAAGCTAACAATATGATATAATCCGAGTAGTGTTTATCATGACCGAACTGACGACATCCCGATATTGAGGTGCGTGAAGTACATGATGAAGTCGAAACGGATACAGCAGATTAAAGAGTATGTGGCCCAACACCAGGTTGTGTCCCTTGACGAGTTAGTGGAGAAGTTTGCCGTATCAAAGAATACTATCCGCCGCGATATTCAGGAACTGGTCGACAGCGGAGAAATCAAAAAGGTTTATGGCGGCGTCGCAATGAACCACGATCCATCCCCTCTCGTGCCCTTTTCGGACCGACAAATTCGCAACAAGCGAGAGAAGGAGCTCATTGGGGAACTCGCAGCGCAGTTTGTAACTGATGGAGATATTATTTTCGTGGACTCAGGCACAACAACACTCGAAATGTTCGATCACCTTAAACATCGCGAAATTACCATTATTACGGGGAATCTTGATTTCATTGTTCGATGCATGCCGTATCCTAACCTTACTGTTATAACGGTCGGCGGCATCTTGGAGCGGCGCACCAATTCATTCGTGTCTCTGAAGGATACGGGAGTCCTCTCGACATACAACATCAACAAGGCCTTCATGGCGTCGACGGGAATCAGTCTCGACACAGGTGTGACTAACGCGTCGGCCTTGGAAACCGATATTAAACGTGAGGCCGTCGAACGAAGCATGTACACCTATCTGCTCGTCGATCGCCATAAGTTCGACAAGTTCGGACTGATGACATACTGCAAACTTTCAGATATTGATTACTTAATTACCGATTCGCAACCCAATGAGGGATATCTTCGCTACGCAAGTGAACACCATATCCAAATTATCTATCCCTCACCAGTCCTCTCACACGACCGATAACGATATGTAGCCCAGGCGCCCGTTCGCCGTGGCGGCCCGCTCTCGAGCTTTTTTAGTTGGTATCCAAACCATAACGTTACTTGGATATGTATCTACAGAATATGCCATTCTACTCCCAGGATAATTATGGACAAAGTTAATTTCTCAACATTAAAGGGGGTTATGAGAACCGCGTGTCGGATACTTTGTGAGCGGAGCGTTCATACGTAGCAGCATTCTCTGAGATTCAGAAGCGCAAGCGATGCATGAACGAGAAAATCACCCCATTGCGCGCGGCGAATGAAATTTTAAAACCCATGGGCATCTTCACCAATTAATGGAATTATTTTATATATGGAATTCAAAGAATCGATCTCAGTTTATAGCTGAGAACGTACCCAGTATCGAAACAGGAATCGAACGACGGCATTCGATTCTCACGACACGACTGTCGTGAATTTCGCACAGACCTAGGCTGTCTGTATCCCCCTCGTTCACGTCAACACTCTCCAGAGCGTCGCCCCCGAGACCAGCAACGAAATGATGGCCAAGGCGCCGGCAGATACCGACGCCACCGCGCCGCTCTTTCGCCCCGCCCAGCGCATGAACGATAACGTGTAAATGAAGATGCACACGGGTATGACCATCGCAAACAGGTACTTAAACATGTCGAACCCTCCTGTGACGGTGGCGGGATCGTTTCACCCAGCCACTGAGGAGCACGGCCACCGGGATCGCGAACACCACAATCCAGCCCCATTTGAGCAAGTACGTTCCGTCGAATTCGATCACGTCCATCCAGTTCTGCGGCCACATGCCGAGTGAGAACGACAGCAGGACGATGGCGGGAACCGCCGGCCGGTAGGTGGGCCAACTGAACGCCTTCGCCAAGAGATACGCGGAGCCCCACATGGTGACCGCCATCCGCACAGTGGCCGCCGTGACCCACAGGAAGATGAAGATGCTCTCAAGCCGTTGGAAAAAAGGCCCCATGTGGATCATGCGCGCCAAGCGGTAGAGCGCGAACGACGTCTTCCCGGTCTCGGCCGCCGGGAATACCATGTGGTACGACAGCACCAGAAACACGAGCAGCAGCGTCGATACAATGATGCTCACCGCGCCAATGCGGCGCATCTTGCGCGGGTTGTTGACGTGCGGGAAGATAATCGTCAACAGCAGCACATTGGCGAATATGGAACTATACTGCATGGCACCCATCATGACACGCACCGGCCCTGTGCCCCACAGGGGCAGCAAGAGATATGGGCGCCACCAGTTCACCGTCATCAGACACACGCCGACCAGCCCCACGAGGAGGATGGGCAGGAAAATGAATGCCGTGCGGCAAATGCCCTCGATGCCTGCGTACGCAATGTACCCGACCGCAAACATGAACACCGCTCCGACGAGCAGCAATGGCGTTGACGGAAGCACGGTGCTCACCACGTTCTCCGTGAATTCCCGCATCACTGCGGCTGTCGAACACAGGAAGTACATCGCAAACAGAAGTGCAATGCAGATGGCTCCGAATCGCCCGAACACCTCTTTGGCGATCTCGACAATGTCAAGATTTTGAAAGTACTTCCTCATGATCCATTCAACCAGGTAGAACAGTGCCAAAGTCAAAGCGCCGGAAAAGATAGGCTCCATCCACGCCGCCTCGTACGCGCTGAAGCTGATGTAGCGCGGGTACGTGAGAAACGCGTTGGTGGCCACAAAAATGATAAGCATCGCGGTCATTTCAGCAGCCGGGACCTTCGCGTCCCTCTTGCCGGACTGGCTCATGTGTTGCCGTCCCCCTCTCCTGCTTCTCTTCGTGTCGCGGCCGACCAAGGTCTCGTCATGGGGTTCTGCCTCCAACTTCTCAGCGTGTTCAGAAACGCTGGGCGCTTGTTCATGCCCCAGATGGGGCCGCGCACCAGGACATCTCTCGCCGCGCCGCTGATGGGCGCCACGGGCGACAGGAATGGTACGCCAAACGACTTCAGCATGGAGAGCCGCACGACGTAGACCACGAACAGAATGGCGATGCCGTAAAACCCGAGCACCGCCCCCGCGATGAGAAACGCGAAGCGGAGAATGCGCACCGCCATGCTCAGCTCATAGTTCGGCACCGTGAACGAAGCCAGCGCCGTCGTCGCCACCACGATGACGAGCAGCGGACTGACGATCCCGGCCTGGACAGCCGACTGCCCTATGATCAAAGCGCCAACAATTCCAATTGTCGGACCAATCACCGAAGGGATGCGAATTCCGGCCTCCCGGATGAGCTCTATGGCGAATTCCATCAACAACACTTCGACCACCACCGGGAACGGAACCTGTTCCCGGCTTCCCGCGATGGCCAGCATCAGGTCCGTCGGCAACATTTCCGAGTGATAATTGGTCACCGCAATGTACAGCCCCGGCAACAGTAGGGCAGTGAGCAGAGCCACCCAGCGAATCACGCGAATAAACGTCCCCGGAACAATCCGCAGATTCGTGTCTTCGGACGTGTGCATGAGCGACCAAAGCACCACCGGCACGATGATGGCGACCGGGCTGTGCCCGACGAAGATCGCAACATATCCTTCCGCCAGCATCGCCGCCACGCGATCCGGCCTCTCCGTCACGAGCACCTGCGGAATCATCATGCTCGGGCGATCTTCGATGAACTGTTCCAGCATCCCCGCGTCGAGCACGTAGTCGACGTCAATATCCGAGATGCGCCGGCGGACTTCCTTCACGAGCTTCGGATTCGTCACGCCATGGATGTACATGATGGCGACATCCGTCTTCGCGAGGTTGCCGACGGCGTGAATTTCGGTCACCAAATGCTCGGAGCGGAGCCGCATGCGGATCAGGCCGGTGTTGGTGCGGAAGTTTTCGGTGAACGCGTCCTGCGATCCGCGGACCACGTTTTCCATCTTGGGCGTGCTGACGCTTCGGTGCTCCCATCCCTTCGACTCGACGACGAGCGCCGCGTCGCACCGGTCCAGGAACACGACGGTCGATCCGGCCAGGACATTGAACACGACCTCGGACCACTTCTCGATGAGCTGCGTCTGGTGCCCGGGAACGAGGTGGTCGACCACGTACGTGAGCGCCCGCTTCGGATCGTCCGCCAAGTGCGACCACACCATCAGAGGCTCAAGGATGGCCCAGTTGATGACGTTCTTGTCCACCAATCCGTCGACGTAGACGACCATCCCGCGCCACGGAGCGCGGCCCTCGACCCCGACGGCAAACTCGCGGATCACGATATCCTTGTTTTGTGGCAGGTGAAAGAAGCGGGAAAGGCGGCGCTTCATGTCGTCGAGATCGAGCTCGATTTTGTCCTGCTGACCGGCGTGCGCCTTTTCGACGGCCTCGTCGTATTCCCGCTCTGCGCGCCGCAGAAAAGAACGCATGGACACCGGTTTTTTGGCAGTGTCCATCTTGTTTTCCGCCGTCGTGAAGTTGACCGACTCCACGTCGGGCTCGTCGCTGTACTTGTCAGCATCCGGGTCATCGTCGTCGCTCGACAAGGAGAAATCGTCGTTCAGCACGGTGTCATCGACGGTCAAGAGCCGTTTCAGCGCGCCTCCAACTCCCACATCCACTGGAGCAACCTCCTATGCGAACAGGTTCCTCGCACATTTAGCTTGCTCCAGGAGGCGGAAGTTATCCGAAGTCACTGAAGGTCATGGCGCCTGTTGAGAGAGGGTTTGGGGCGGGATCGCAAGATTCAGGGAGAGTTTCTGTGCGGAAGGCGAGTATTGCACGACGCGAACGGCAAACGGCTTGGCGGGCCGCTCGCTGAAGTTCAAGGCGATGTTCTGGGACGAGCCGTCGATCTCGACCCAGCTTGGCAGCGAAGCGCGCTCGAGAACGGAGAACACGACGGAGCGCGGGATGGGGAGGAACGACAGTTGCGCGCTGTCGACGTGCAGAATGAGATTCCCGCTTTGCACGATGGGCGTCACGACGAACTGCATGGGCAGGTCGTGATCGAGCACCTTGACGCCAAAGTTGCACACCCACGTATTGCCGAATTGGACGCTCGCGGCGTCGAGCACGCGGCCGATCTCGGGATCGTGCGCAATGGCGTACGCGAGGTAGGCGTTGATGGCGTCGGCTCCGATATCCACCTGGACGGTGGGCGCGTTCGCGGGCACGGGGACGGCCGGGGACGTCGTATTACCGGACCTGGGCAGGCCGGTCCACACGAGGAGTCCCGCGATCACGGCGAGCAGATCGAACGCGGCAAGCACAATGAAAAGCCGCTTCCACATCGGACTGCCTCCCTCCGTCACCCTTCTTCCGCCTTTGGCTGCGCCTGACTGCGCGCGTACTGACACAGATCCGCCACGGGGCAGTTGTGGCACTTCGGCTTGCGCGCGGTGCATACCCGCCTGCCGTGCAGGATGAGCGCGTGATGCGCCTTGGTCCACAGTTCAGGCGGCAGCTTCGCGCACACCTGCTGCTCGGTCTTCAGCGGATCGCTCGAATGCGCGAGACCGATGCGATTGGTCACGCGCTGCACATGCGTGTCCACAGCAAACGCGGGCACGCCGTAGGCGTTGGACACAACGACGTTGGCCGTCTTCCGCCCGACGCCAGGCAGTTCCATCAGGCGATCTCGGCTGTTCGGCACCTCGCCGCCATACGCTTCGACGAGGATGCGCGCCGTCTCCACGATATGCTTGGACTTGGACCGAAATAACCCCACTTCGCGGATGTCTTCCGCGACCTCGTCGGGGGTCGCCTTCGCAAACGCCTCGGGCCCGCGGTACTTCGCGAACAGCCTCGGGGTGACCATGTTGACGCGCTCGTCCGTGCACTGCGCCGACAGCATGGTCGCCACGAGCAGTTCAAACGGCGTCGTGAAGTGAAGCTGGCAGCGCGCGTCGGGGTACGCCTCGAGGAGCCGCTCCACAATGCGCACCGACGTTTCGCGATCTAGCTCGGCCATGCGCCGTTCGCCCTCCCTTTCACCGGATCCACGACCTCATAGCGCGGAAGCCGGGCCCGCTCCACGCGGCCGGGATCGCCGATGTGCTCAATGAGAAGCTCCCGCACCAACGGGCGCTGGTAGGTCACGTCTCGTGCGCGGCGAAACGGCGGAAACACGGGAGACAGCCACAGATACTCGCAGGTGATGACGCGGTAGTCGCGGTCCGGCTCGAGCGGCCGCCCGCCGAGCACGACGCGGCGCACCCCCCGCCCATTCGCCCGGCGCTCGATCTCGGCCAACGCCCCGGAGATGGCGAGCAAGCCAATTCTGCCGCCGCGAAATCCGAAGCCGATTCCCTGGCGATTGTGGATTTCGGGCTTCAGGGCGAGATCGATGGCCTCGAGGATGTCCGCCCCGCGCATGGTCACGACGATGGGCCGAGTGGGCGTCGGGCACGCGCCGAGCACGTGCTCCATGGTGATGGCGCCGGGCAACAGGCTCGCGTTGAGCGCTCCCGCCATCATGAGGGCGAGATCGCCCTCGAATGCGTCGTACAGGATGTCCGTGAGCAGATTGGCGAAGGTGCACTCGTTCTCATACTCGAGCTGCAGCCGATCGGACAAGTCCGCCACGGCACGCCCCAGCTGCCGTTCGACGAACGCGTGCTCTCGGGCGTACACCTGCATCATGCGGGCGTCCAGCGGCTCCCAGGGTTCGACGGGGATCCGTTCCGAGCGCGCCGCCACGCGCCCGCCCGAGCGCTCGAGGACCGTGTGCCCGAAGGAAAATCCGTGCTTTCCGGGCTGAAAGACGGCGGTATGGCCGACGTACTCCGCCTCGAGCATGGTCTCGTGGGTGTGACCGCCGAGAATGCAGGTGATCTGCGGAAGCTCCCGCGCCAACGCCCGGTCAAAGCGAAGGCCCATGTGAGAAAGACATACAATCGCGTCCACCCGCTGCATCACAAGGTCATTCACAGCCCTTCGAGCGGCCGCAAGCGGGTCCAGCGCCTCGACGCCGAGCATGTGATAGGGCAAGTCGTAGTTCGGCGTCAGGCCGAACGCGCCGATGCGCATCCCGCCCACCTCGTACACGTGCGTGTCGCGAAAGAAGGCAAATGGTCGTCCGCCCGGGCGCCGCAGGTTCGTGCCATACGCGATGGCGCCGGACCGGACGACGAGTTCCTCCCATCGCTCCACCGGAATGGTGAGGCCCTCGTTGTTGCCAAAGACCCAACCGTCCACGCCGAGCGCGCGCATGAGATCCGCGTTCAGCAGGCCGCACGTCGCCTCGGTCTCCGGCCGCACGCGGTCCAGCACGTCGCCGAGATCGAACGTGAGCGACGCTTCGCCTATCCGGTCGAACTCGGTTCTCAGCGCGCGGATCTTCGCCCCAATGCGCATGTGGTTTTCAAGCCGACTGTGGAGGTCGTTCATGTGAAGCAAGTGAATGCGCACGTCGACACCCCGCTAGTCCTGGGCGATGGATCGAGCCGTTTTGTACAGCGCGCACGCGGGCGTGAACGCCGCTTCCACCCACCGCACGAAGGCCTCGCCCGTCATGCGCACCGCATCGTCGCGGAGCATGGTGCGGCCAACAAGCATCTCTGCCTTCTTCACGGCGGACAATCGTTCCCCGACGCGACGCAATCCGTCCACGCCGAGATCGCGCACGAACTTGAAATGCGGCGAGGTGTGGTCTTCGATCACGGCGAAATCGCCCGGCAGCATGGCAAATATGTCTTCGCTCTCGGCGGAAACGCGCGCGCCAAACGCCGCCTTATCGACGCCCTCGTCGATATAGCCAAACACCGCGAACACGTGCGTGGCAAAGAGACCGATCTGAAAATGCGGATGCTTCTTGTAGCCCCGCGGATCCGAGCTGAACGCGACCCACGTGCTCTCAGGCGGATTGACGGTGCGGCGCGCGTGCTTCGCCACATGCGTGTGCATCGGCACGCCGAGCTTCTCCGCCAGCCACGGCTCAAAGTGTTCGGCCAACTGGATGAACTTCGGCTGAATCCGGGCCCGAATCTGCTCCATCCGCGGACCGAGGCCCGGCTCCGTCATCGCGTCAAAATCTTCTGCGGTCCAGCCTGCAAACACAGCCCGCACCTTCCCCACGAGTATGCTCCCTCTACAGTAGACGACGCGCGTCAGCCTGGCAAGGCCGCGCCCCGTTTGAGCTTGCGTCGAATGCGCTCCAGTCGCCGCGCAATCTCGCCGTGTTCGCGAGATTCTTCCGCCACCCGCGCCTGTGCCGCCTGCGCAGCTTCCAAGGCCTTGGCGAGATCGCGACGGTGATGCTCGAAGTACTTGGCAGCCTCCACGAGTGGCTCGGGGCGATTCGGAAAGTCCCTCGCGAGCTCCAGCCAGATCTCGCACGCCTCGTCCCACTGGCCGCGGCGCTTCAGAAAAAGGCTGAACAGCCAGCGGGCCCGCCAGTCCGCGTCCTCCTGCTCGACGGCCCTGCGAAACTGCGCGTCCGCGGACTCCCACTCCCTCCACGCGTCGAACCACGTCGCGAGCCCGACGTGCGGGGCCGCGTGGGGCCACGACCGCCGCTCCTCCAGCGCTTCCGCAATCTCGAGCGCCAGACGCGCCAACGTGCAGACGTCGCGGAGGTTGTGGGCAAACACGTCTTCCATGGAGGCGACCGGCGCCCCCTGAACATACGCGAAATAGCGAAGTGGCGCCTCGCTGCCGGGCAAATCGCCAGCCCGCTTCACGCCGAGCAACGCTTCAACATCCGCCAGCTTCATGCGCCCCACCACGCGCTTCCACAGCCTGCGCGCAGGATGGAGCAGATCGAGGTGCGCGGGCTCGGGAGGGATTAGGCCATAAAGCACGCATCGATTCACGAACAGCGGCCAGTCGTACGACTTCCCGTTGTACGTGACCATCACGCTGCCGTCTCGCCCGAAGCGGTCTGCCAGAAGCCGCACCACCGCGGCCTCCGCCGCGTAGTCCGGCACGAAGTACTGGGCCACGCGGAACTCATCGTCGGCGAAGTAGCCGACGGCGTGCAGAAACGGCACCGTGCCTCCGCCGTGCCCGAGCCCCGTGGCCTCGACGTCGTAAAACATCATCCGCTCCGGCGCCACGTCGGCCTTGGCCAGCCGGCTCAGGCGGGCGAAATCGCAGGAAAGGAAATCGGCGAACGGGCGGTCTCCGTAGGATGTGCAGAGGTCGAAGCCCGTTTCCCGAACCCACACCGGCCCATGGGGGGTTGAAAGCTTTTGGAATCCGGCCTCGGCGAGTTCGCCCTCGCGATGGTTCTCGACGTTGCACAACTGCGCCGCGGGTGCGGCATCGCGCGCCTCGTCCGCTGGCGCAGCTTCGCCGCTCGACCTGCGCACCCCCGCGGTTCGCTCGAGGTCTTTCAGCTTGTCCAACAAACTCCGCGCCATGGTCACGCCCCCCGCGGTGTGCCCGCCCCGGCGACGGAGCCGAGGAGCGCCTCCACCCACTGTCTGAGCGGCTCCCCGCTCGTCGGCGGCCCGACGCAACTCGGGCATCCGCACTCACACGGACAGCCCTGCAACATGTCGAACGCAGTCGCAAAGATCTGATCACGGTCGCGGTACACGCGCTCCGCGATGCCCACGCCGCCTGGGTACGCGTCGTACACGTACACGGACGGCCGTGCGTACTGCGGATCGCGCACTTCGACAGCGACGTGCACGTCGGACGCCGCGCACATGGCGTGCAGCGCCACGGCCTGTTTGAGCACGTGCCCCAAGCCTTTGAGCGCCGCCTCCCACTCGTCGTCCGATGCAGACCAGCCGGATCGGTCAAACGTCACCCAGTAGCCCGATGTGTGCAGTTCCGCCTCCGGAAGATAGATCTTGCCCCAGCCGACGTTCTCGTGCGTCTCGAGCTTGATCTTCTTGAACAGGGTGGGCGTCGCGTGGACGGCGAGATCGCCCGCGTAATGGCGAAGCGGGCCCTCGTCGGTGTGTTGGTTCTCCTCGAGCACCTGCAGGTGCACGGCGAGTTCCGCATCCGTGTAATAGTCGCAGTCCACAGGGCGGACAAACGCCTTCCCGTTCTCGAGGTCCAGCTTTTCCACCTGATACATCTGCGACTGATGCAGGTAGATGGCCTCCTCGTGCAGCATCGTCAGCGCGCTGAACCGGTCCATCTCGCCGATGACGACCGGTGGATGCGCGGACTGATCGACGATCACGACATTCTCCTGCGCGGCGCTGCGCAGGGACACGGCGTGCGCCGGCATGTCGTCCGCCATGTAAAAGTAGCGGCCATCCGCGGCGCGGTGCAAAACGCGCGTGTCGACCAAGTAGCCGAGGAGCTCCTCCGTCGTCTCGACGCCAAACCGCTCGTCCGCGGAAAACGGCAGCTCGTAGGCAGCGCATTTGAGATGGTCCATCAGAATGAGGAGGTTGTCCGGGTAGATGCGAGCCGCCTCGGGCGACGCGTCCAGTAGGGCCTCAGGGTGGCGCACCATCCACTGGTCCAGCGCGGAACTCGTGGCTACGAAAATGGCGGCGGAGGTCCCCTTGCGGCGGCCGGCCCGCCCCATCTGCTGCCTGGTGGAAGCCACGGAGCCCGGATAGCCAACCGTGATGGCCGCCTGCAAGGAGCCAATGTCGACGCCGAGTTCCAGCGCGTTGGTGCTGACGACGCCTAAGATCTGGCCTTCTCGCAGACCCCGTTCAACCGCGCGGCGCTCGTTCGGCAGATAGCCGCCGCGGTAGCTGACGATGCGGGATCGGACGCGATCCCGCGCATCGCGCCGCAGATAGGACGCCAAAAGCTCGACCTGGTTGCGCGTGCGCGTAAAGAGGATGGTCGGAATTTCATGTTGAAGCAAGCGCGCGCCGAGCCGCCTCGCCGCCCGCAGCGCCGACTGGCGCAGGCCGAGCGACGGATCGACCACAGGCGGATTGTACAAAATCACGTGCTTTTCGCCTTCCGGCGCGCCCGATTCGGAGACGACCGCCGTCTCCCGCCCCAGGAGCCGGGACGTGAGTTCACCTGGATTGGCGATGGTCGCGGAACAGAAGATGAACTGCGGGCGTGCGCCGTAGAACGACGCGATGCGCAGGAGCCGGCGAATGACGTTCGCCACGTGGCTGCCAAACACGCCGCGATAGATGTGCGCCTCGTCGATCACGACGTAGCGCAAGTTTTTGAACAGCCGCAGCCACTTGGTGTGGTGCGGTAGGATGGCGGCGTGCAACATATCGGGATTGGTCACGACGATGTGGCCCGCCTCACGAATCTTCTGGCGCGCGTGAACCGGCGTGTCGCCATCGTAGGTGAAGGTGTGCACCGACGTCTTCAGGTTCCGGACGAGATCGTGCAATTCCGCCACCTGGTCCTGTGCAAGCGCCTTGGTGGGAAACACGTAGAGCGCGCGCACGCTGGGATCGCGCAGGATGGCCTGGAGCACGGGCAGGTTATAGCACAGCGTCTTGCCGCTGGCGGTCGGCGTCGCAATCACGGCATCGCGGCCAGCCTGAATGAGGTCCCAAGCCTCCCGCTGATGCGCGTACAATCGCTCGATTCCGCGCGCGGCCAGGGATGCGCGCAATTCCGGGTGAAGCTCGGCGGGAAAATCTTCGTAGCGCCCGATGCGCGCGGGCACGACGCGCCAGGCCGAGACCTGATTTCGAAACTGCGGGTCGCGCCGCCACTCATCCAACAGCTGTTCCAGGTTCATCTGCATCATCCGCTTCTATGAGAGAGACTCAAGAGGAAACGAACTGCAACGCCTGTCTCTTCAGTCACGAAATCAGATTTCAATCATACCATGTAGCAAAGCGACAGGTAGGATGCGTATGAAACGTCTACGCCATGGCCATAAGTATAGTACTGAGACAAGGGAGGAATCACCTTGGCATCCGTCGAGAAAAGCACTGTGCGCTCGGATGCGTGGACACCTGAGGACGATGAGCGCCTCGCGCAACTGGTGCTTCGACACATTCGCACCGGCAGCACCCAGCTGAAGGCGTTTGAGGAGGCCGCCGAGCAACTCGGCAGGACGGCCGCGGCGTGCGGATACCGTTGGAACGGCGTGATTCGCAAGCAATACCGGGATGAGATTGAGGCGGCAAAGGCCGAGCGCAAAGCCTATCACATGAAATCACAGCCGCAGAAGGCGAGCGCCGCGCCTACGGCGTCCATGCAGGAAGTTATTCGATTTTTGCAGACGTACGACGAACAGTATCAGAGGTTACGCGACTATGTGTCGGCCATCGAGCAGGAGAAGGCCGAGCTGGAAGCGCGCGTGCGCGCCCTCGAATCGCAACTGCGCGAAGGAGGGCCGGAGGTGCCGCTGTCGCCCGAGCAACTCGAGGAAGATTCGCGCACGCTGTTTGCCATCATGGAGCGTGCGCGCAAACTCCTAGCGGAGAACCGTTCCGCCGGGACGTGATCGAAGCATCCACTCGGCGCGCAGCGCATCGGCATACGACGGCCGAAACGGGTGCGCGCCGAATTTTACCGCGTGTTGCACGTCCACGACCGCCTGCTGCGCGGCGGTGCACCAGGCTCGTGGATACCCTCGACTCCTCATCTGAAACTCGTCCTCGTCAGCCACCCACACGCGCCCACCCTCCACGCGCACGTCGAGATCGAGGTCGATCCACACGACGTCCGCGCCTATACACGGTGGCGTACAGATGTTCACGTAGTAATCGGTCGAGTCCGTCTTGAGCAACACGAATACCTGAAACCACGCTTTGGGCCAAGCGATGGCGGCCACCGGATAGGGCGAACTCCACGAACCGCCATCATCTTCCACGAGCGTTCCAGGCGGGATCCACCATCCGCCAAACCTCCCCGGCTCCGCCGCTGACCACCTTCGGTGCACGGTTCCATCCGACCGCAGGCTGATGAGCCTCAACCTTCATCCCCTCCGGGATCTGGAACAGGTTCCGCACCTGCCTCCGCGGGGAGAAAGTCACTGAACAATCGCGTGCGAAGGAGTCCCTTCGCCCCAATGAGGAGAATCGGGCCGATGAAAAGCCCGATGAAGCCCATGACTTTCAGGCCGACGTACAAGCCGAACAGCGTCGCCAGCGTATCCAGGCCCACGCTGTCTGCCAGGATCTTCGGCTCGACGGCGTGCCGAATGATCGAGATGACGACCTGGAGCGCCAACACTTTGACGGCCACTGCCACATGCCCCGTAATGAGCGCCACGATGGCCCACGGCACAGTGAGAATGGCCGATCCGACGATGGGAACGAGCCCCGACAGGCCAAACAGGATGCCGAGCAAAATGGCGTAGGGGAAACCGAGCACAAACATCCCTATCATGCCGAGGAACATCGACAGGCACATCAGGATGAACTGCACACGGATGGTGCCGAGAAAGGCGCGCTCCATGTCCTCAAACACGGCGTTCAACTTCGGCGCCCATCCCGGGGGCATCATCCGGTAGAAACGCGCCACCATGCGCTCGCGCCGCTGCAGGATGAAAAACGCGGTCACGACTGAAATCACGGCGATAAACAGCGTGTCCGGGAGGTGAGTCACGATACCGATGAGCCCCGTGATGATCTTGTGAACGCTGCCCTCCAGCCCATGCGCAAACTGCGTCAGCGCGGACTGAACCGCATTCGACACCTGAGGGGGAAGTTGTCCATAGAGCGATTCGCTGTTTTCAATCTCGCTTTCGACCTGCGAGAGCTGTACCCGGAAAAACACCTGGCTGTGCGCGACGAACGACGTGGCCTCGCGCAGCGCGCCGATGATGATGCCCGCCGAAATGGCGACAATGAGAAGCACGCTCACGCCGAGCACCAAGAGGACGGACCACAACCGCGCCAAGCCGCGGCGCTCTAGCCATCGGACAATAGGGATGAGCAGGATGGCGAAGACCCAACCGATGACAAACGGCAAGATGTACTGCATCAGGCATGCGAGCGCCAGAATGAACGCGGCGATAAACGCCAGCAAGATGACGATTTCCAGCACTCGCCATAGGTAGCGGCGCATTTGGGCATCTCGTGCCATACGTCGCAACGGCAGCTCTCCTTCGAAGGCTGATTTACTGCTGGCTTTCAACCGCCATCGGTTTCACGAAGCGCCGGCGGAGCATGAAACCCACCCCGGCGAGCAAGAGCGCAACGACATAACACCCGGCGGAAAGCCAGCCGTGATGGCCCTGCGCCATGAGAACCGCACCAGCGGCCAGGCCGCCCATGGTGAAAAGGGCGATGAGAAAAAACAGAATCCGGATCTGCACGGACATGTGATATCCGATGCCTCCCATCTCGCGAGAAAAGAGGGTACTGCTACATCACTCTCATCATACCACACAAGTCCCACGCGCTCGACAAGATGGAGCGAATTAGGGGATCAAGAGCAAAAAATGTCGCCGTCGCAGGCTGCGGCGGCGAAACTGATTTGTGCCGTTCTCCTGGCTTGAGCTCATGATGCGGGCTCCCGCACGTTCATGCCATGGGCGAACGCGGACCAGAGATGTTCGCGGTCGTCCGCACAAAGCACGTCGTGCGCCCCCGATCTCGTGTAAAGCTGCGTGCGCGCCGGATGGCGCGATATCACCACGACGCGCGGGACGTTCGCATCGCGAATAGCCTGCACCACCAGCGCGGTGCGAATCGGGTCTTCGAGCTCGCAGACAAGCGCCCCCTCGAACCCCTCCGTGCGCACTGCTTCCGTCACGCTGGCCTTGTGCGCCGGGACGACGAGCAGCCGTTCCGGGTGCCACGCCCGCATTTTATGCTGAACATCCTCGAAACAGACGAGCAAGCGGACGTCAAGCCCCGCAGCCAGTGCCCTATCGACAAACCATCGGTCTGCGTCGGAGCAGGCGACCATCAACAGCTTGTGTCCCACGTAAACCAACCTTTCATTTGTCCGCTGAGTCTCCTGGCTTCTACGCTTCATCCTGCATCACCACGCACCGTTTTACAGGCCAAGTTCATCTATTTCATCCTCGTTGATCCTCGTATTTCGGCGCATTCGTTTTGATAGCGCTTACATCATCAGTATACCACAGACAGCTCGGCAAAGGAACCTCACATCGTTGCTGAGTGCCCGTTTCCTCTCTTGTCCGCGATCGCTTTCAGAATGGCTTCGCCGTACGCGTACACGGCGTCCCGGGCGTCGCCGGGCCGGCCTGTCTGCACCGCATTGTAAATCGCACGGCACGCCTGAACACCGAGTTCCATTTTGGGGTTTAGAAGCCGAAGGCTCGAACGCAGCGCCTCCTGCAGAACACGCAGGGCATTCTCAAGCAAACGGTTTCCGCTGAGCTCGGCCAGGACGCTGAAGAACTTCAGTTCACTCGCAATCCGGTGCTCACTGCGGCGCGGCGAAGCCTCGAGCTCAAACAGCGCATGCGCCAACGAGGTGTAGTCAGACGCCATGCGCTTTGCGGCTGCCCGGTACGCGATCTGCGCCAGCACAGCCGTCTGGAGCTCGACGAGATCGCGCACGTTGTCGTAACTGAGGAGGATCGCCGCGTCCAGCGGCTGCATCCACATCTCCACTGAGGCCGTTCGCACATAGGTGCCCATACCGTGGCGGAATTCGACCAGCCCCTGACCGCGCAGCGCGCTCAAGGCCTCGCGGACCGTGGCGCGGCTCACGCCAAACCGATCCGCGAGCTCCCGAAGAGTCGGCAGGCGATCGCCCGGCCGAAATACCCCCTCTTCGATCTGCCTTCGAATCTCCTCAGCGATCGCCATGTACAGCTTGCTCGAAGCTTCGCGCATGGTCGCCTCTCCCTTCGGGTCGAGCGCAGCCCGACGGCCCCGTCACTTGACGACCAGATTGACAATCCGCCCGGGGACAAACACCTCTTTGACCACCTGCTTGTCCTCGAGCCACTCGCCGATTTCCGGAAGTTCCTTCGCGCGAGCGATGGCGTCCTCAGCGCTGATGTCGGCCGGAAGGGTCAAACGCCCACGGACGCGGCCATTCACCTGCACGGCGATCTCGACCTCGTCGTCGCGGAGCCACGCCTCATCGTAAGTCGGCCAGGACTGCTCGAAGACCGAATCGGTGTGCCCAAGCATCTCCCAGAGCTCCTCGCCGAGATGCGGCGTGAAGGGCGCGATGGCGATGGCGAGCGTCTCCAGCGTGGCCCGGTCCAGCCCGTCCTTCGCCTCCTGCTGAAGATTGTTCACGTACTCCATGAACGCGCTCACCGCGGTGTTGAGGCGGAAGCTCTCCATGCGCTCCGTGAGCGTCGCGACGAACCGATGGCGAAGCTTCGTCAAGGACTGGCGCTCCGGCACCAGTTTGTCCAGGTGCTGTACATACAGGCGGTACACACGGGCCAGGAAGCGCGCGACGCCCTCAAGGCCATTGGTGCTCCACTCGGCCTCTTCCTCAGGAGGGCCAACGAACATCTCGTACATACGCAGCGCGTCCACGCCGTGCCGCGCAATGATGTCATCCGGATTCACCACGTTGCCCTTCGACTTGGACATCTTCGCGCCGTTCAGCGTGATCATGCCCTGGGTGAACAGGCGTTGAAACGGCTCGTCGAAGTCGATCAGGCCGAGATCGTGGATGAACTTCACGTAAAAGCGAGAATACAGCAGGTGAAGCACCGCGTGCTCCACGCCGCCGATGTACATATCGACGGGCAGCCAGTAATCGGCGGCTTCGCGCGAAAACGGCGCCTTGTCGTTGTGCGGATCCGCGTAGCGCAGGAAGTACCAGCACGATCCGGCCCACTGCGGCATGGTGTCGGTCTCGCGCTTGGCGGGGCCGCCGCATCTCGGACAGGTGGTGTTGACGAACGACTCGATGGCGGCGAGCGGCGACTCGCCGGTGCCCGTGGGCTCGTATCGCTCCACGTCGGGCAGAAGCACCGGGAGCTGGTCTTCGGGCACCGGCACGGTGCCGCAGACCTCGCAATAGACGATGGGAATCGGCTCGCCCCAGTAGCGCTGGCGCGCGAACACCCAATCGCGCAGGCGATAGGAGACTGCCGGCTCCGCCTGGCCCGCAGCCGCCATGAGCTCGATGGCCCGCTTCTTCGCCTCGTCCACCGAAAGCCCGTCGAGCGCGCCCGAATTGACGAGCACGCCGTCTCCGGTGAACGGAAGCTCCGTCGCGCCATCCCGCGGGCGCACCACCTCGACGATTTCGAGCCCAAACTGCTCAGCAAATTCGAAGTCGCGATCGTCGTGCGCCGGCACCGCCATGATGGCACCCGTGCCGTAGTCCATCAGCACGTAGTCGGCGATCCACACCGGCAGGCGTTTGTCAAGCAGCGGATGCTGGACATAGGCGCCGGTGAACACACCCGTCTTGGTCTTGTCCACCACCTGGCGCTCGATATTCGACTTGCGAAGCGCCTGTTCGACGTACGCCTCGACTTCCGCTTTCCGATCCGGCGCGGTGATCCGAGACACGAGCGGGTGCTCCGGCGCAAGCACCATGTAGGTGGCGCCGTAAATCGTGTCCGGCCGCGTCGAGAACACCTCGATCTCGCCGTCGTGATCGACGAGTCGGAAGCGAATGCGTGCGCCCTCGCTTCGGCCGATCCAGGCGCGCTGCATGCGCTTCACGTGCTCCGGCCAGTCGAGCTTGTCCAGGTCGTTCAGCAGCCGGTCCGCATAGTCGGTGATCTTGAGCATCCACTGCTCCATCTCGCGGCGCGTGACCGGTGCACCACACCGCTCGCAGCAGCCATCCACCACCTCTTCGTTCGCCAGACCGGTTTTACAGCTTGGACACCAGTTGATGGGCATCTTCTTGCGATAGGCGAGGCCGCGCTCAAACATTTTGACAAAGAAGTACTGCGTCCACTTGTAAAATGACGGATCGGTGGTATTCACCTCGCGATCCCAATCGTACATCGCGCCGATTTCTTCGAGCTGGCGCTTGAAGTTGGCGATGTTTTGTTCGGTGGCAATACGCGGGTGAATACCATTTTGAATGGCGTAGTTTTCGGCGGGAAGGCCAAATGCGTCCCATCCCATCGGATGGAGAATTTCATAGCCGTGCAGCTTCTTGTAGCGGCTCCAGACGTCGGAAATGGTGTATCCGCGCCAATGCCCCACGTGCAGGCCGCTCCCGGACGGGTACGGAAACATGTCCAAGCAGTAGTACTTTGGTTTTCCGCTCTTCCCGCGAGCCCGGTGCGCGCTTTGCGAACGCCACCTAGACTTCCATTTTTGTTCAATTTCTTGTGGGCGATATTCCATCGGCTGTCCTCCTGTGCCATCGGTTGCGGCCTGGCCGCCTTCCGCTCATGCAGACTCTCGTCCCGTATTATAGGACGCCAAATACTCGGAATGCCACTTCCGCCTTTTTCGCGCGGCCTCAGCTCATAAAAAAGGGGCGCCTGCGCGCCCCCGCTTTGTGCGGCGTTTACCGCCGGTCGCTCCCGCCGCTCATGATGCCCATCAGCCGGAGGATGAACAGGAACAGGTTGATGAAGTCGAGATACAGCGACAAAACCATCCAAGGCACGTGCTGCTCCGCCACGCCATACTGGGCCAGCCGGTTGACGTCAAACAGGACGTACCCGATGAAAATCGCCACGCCGAGATATGCATACACCAAGCTCGCGGCCGAGGAAAACCCCGTGAACATGGCCACCAGGCCCATCAGAAGGAGCGCCAAGGTGCCGATCATCAGGAAACCGCCGAGGAACGAGAAGTCCATCGACGTGCGCGATGCGACCAGCGACGCAACGAGGAACGCGCCCGCCGTCACAGCCAACGCCTTCAGAACCAGCCCCATGCCGAAAACAGACGCGTACGACAGAATCGCGTACGACAACGTCATGCCCGAAATGAACGTGAAGGCGAACACGAACGGATAGCCGATGGCGCGCGTGTACTGGCGGAACATCGCGTAGATAATCATCCCAAGCTCGACAAGCCACAGGATGGGCGTGAGCCCATACGGCAGCCGCGTGCCCACGACCACGCCGACCCCGGCCGTCACGAGGGAGACGCACAGCCCGAGAAACACGCGCGACAAAATCTTGTTTTGCGTGATGGTATACGTCTGCTGCATCGAAACACCACCTCCAGTGGGATGCAACTGTCGCATTAAAACAACGTTAACTGCTTAGCATTTCGCGCGATCAATTGGCGCACAACGTCCTGATATACTTTAGGCCACACGAAGTTCGAAATCTCCTCGAAACTCACCCACGCCCCTTCATGGCTCGGATGAAGCTCCAAACGCTGGCCTTCAGTTTGATCATACCCGACCGGCGCAAACACGACAACCGTCCAGTCCAAGTGCGTGAACCCATGCGACGCTTCGCACACGCGCTCGAAGTGAACGGGCTGGAATTCCCGAACCGCTTCGCCTTGTCCATGCCCAAGGCAAAGCTCCGCCAGGCGAGATCGCGCGTGCGATTCCAAGGAAGCGGACGGCTCATCGAGCTCCACGGCGGGCAACTGCCACATTCCGCCGAGAAGACCTCCGTCAGGCCGCCGCTCGGCCCAGAACGAGTCTCCCCGCGTGATCCAAAGTGCCACCACCGTCTGCCTGCGGCGTGCGCGCTTCGGGAGGCGGTTGGGCAATGTGTGCGCCAGGCCGCGATCTCGCGCAGCGCAACTTTCGGCCAGAGGGCATACATCGCAATGCGGCCTGTTGGGAACGCACACAAGCGCCCCCAGTTCCATGATGGCCTGCGTGAGAACCCGCGGTGTGCCGTGCCTCAACGCTTCGGCGACTTCCTGTTCGATCCGGCGCTTGACCGTCGGCAAATCGACCGGTTCTTCGATGCCGCGGTACCGGGACATCACGCGTAGCACGTTTCCATCCACCGCCGGATGGGGCTGGTTGAAGGCGATGCTCAAGACCGCCCCAAGCGTGTACGGCCCGATACCCGGAAGGGCTTTGAGCTCGTCGGGTTCATCCGGAATCCGCCCTGCGTGGCGATCTCGCACCACCTCCATCGCCGCCTTGAGGTTGCGGGCGCGGCGGTAATACCCCAGGCCTTCCCACATCTTGAGCACGTCGTCCATCTCGGCATCCGCGAGATGGCGCGGCGTGCGAAAGCGCTCCATGAACCGGAGATAATACGGGATGACCGTCTCGACGCGCGTCTGCTGAAGCATGGTTTCGCTGACCAAAATGGCATACGGATCGCCCGTGTGGCGCCAGGGAAGATCACGACTCGACTGGGCGTACCACGCTTCTAGTGTATGTGCGAATGCCGCCAAGCTTTCTTGCACGATGTCGATGACGCTCCTTCCCAATCGCGCCTCCCCTGGAACGCGTTCACCTCATACCGTCCGCCGCCAAAGAGAACAATACGCATGGGGAGGTGGCTGGCTATGTGGAACATGATGAACGCGATGAGCGGGATGGCGCGAGGCAGAATGAACTGGCGGCGGCGAGATCACGGAATGGGGACCATGACAGCCCTTCTCATCGGCGCAAGCGTGGGCATTGCGGCCTGGGAGGCCGTGCGCCAGATGCAGAACAAATCTTCGATGCCGAGCGGCGCACAGGAGCTTGCCCAACAAATGATGGACGAAATCCGCGAATAGAACTGCGGCCCGCGCCCCACGGGGACGCGGGCCTGTTCGAAGTCGCCCCGCAATGACGCTACGGATAACGCCGATGGACGCCGTATTTGTGTTTCCAGACCTGGTACGACAGACGGCTGCGCTTGAAACTGTCCACGAATCGCTGCGTGTTGTCGAGCACGCGCCTCGCCTCCGCCAGGCTCATTTGCCTTGAGAAAATGGCTTGGCCGAACTCCTCAAGGTCAATGACGTGGTAGTACGACCGCTCGTACAACAGGACATCCACGTACATGTCTTCCACGTAAATGCATTCCTGATCTTCCCACACCTTGACGAGATCCACGTAATGGTCAAAGCGCAAGCGGGGATGCTTTACCGGTACGCCCTTGTCCATACACGTGCTGACGGCAATCCCCCACTGCGGATAGATCTCGCGCAGGTGATTCGTGTATCCCTGTTCGAATGCGGGGCGCTGCACGACCACCAACCCTGGTCTGCGAACGAGCTTTTCAATCACGAAAGGCTCATTCGAGCGGTCGATTCCGCGTTCTTCGCGCTTGTGAATTTGTTGAACGCGGCCTTCTCGTAGCGCCACGAACGCCCCTCCTGCCTGTCCATAAGATCCGCTTTCCATATAGACTACCATGAGTTGCGTAAATCACAAAGCCAAGGAAGGGCGTCACGACGGCCGCGGTCCGCGGCGCGGCTTGAATCTCCGCCTTGCATGCCGCCCGGCTGCAGGCGCAACGGAGCCACGGCTGCGGGACGAGCGGATGCGCATTCGCTTGCCCCGCACAACCCGGGCGCGCTTGACAGCCCACCACGCGCCAACGCCGAAGGCCGCCAACAGCAGAAAGTACACGTACCACGGGGCAGCCTCCAGAGGCTCGGCGTACGTCAGCGAGGCCGCGTCCGCATGTTCAATGACGACCCACTTGCCGTCTGCACCAAACAGCCGACTCTGAGGCGGCAGCATGGCGCGGTCGCCATTTATGGGGTTGTAGAAGAGGAGATAGCCCTCTTCATTTTCGCCTTCGTATTGCCAGTCGTCGATCACGCGCTGGCCGAAGTTGACCTCATGATACAGGGGATCTCTCGCAACGAAGGGCATGATCAAGCGGTAGCCTTCGTAAACTGTGAGGAAAAGCGCCAGGCCTGCGGCAATCATCAGCCATACAGGCGCCCGCCGCCGGTTTCCGAGACGCATCCTCCTCGCCATCCGCCACACCTCCGGTTCTCCTGGGTGGATTCTATGAACCGGAACGGACGGAGAGAACGAGTGCGGACACGCGGCGTCAAACGAACAATTCTTCGGATTCGACGAGCTTTGTCAACTGCTGAACAGCCGCCTGCTCATCTGTGCCGCTCGCCCGAATGACAACGCGCTCACCGGGCGGGATGGCCAGGCTCATGACACCCATAATGCTCTTGGCGTTCGCCGCCTTGCCGTCCCTCTCCACGAACACTTCTGACTTGAAACGCGTCGCCTCTTGAACGAACTTGGCGGCCGCGCGAGCAAACAAACCGCCGCGCAAGCGGACAATCGTCTCTTTCTCAAACATTCTCATCACCAAGTCCTCAGGATTGATCTTGAGTATACCACTCCACGCACCCTGAAAGATAGCGGTTTCACGGCTCTTTATGGGTCATTTCTGACGATTTATCGACAGCCGCGTGACCATTTCCTGAACGATCTCGCAGCCGATCCGCGATCTCCTCCAGCTTGCGAAACCGGTGGTTCAGCCCCGACTTCGACACCCGCCCCCCAATGGCCGCGCTCAGCTCCTGCAAGTTTGACTCCGGATACTGAAGTCGCAACAACGCGGCCTCGCGCAGGTGCTCCGGCAGGCTCTCCAGGCCTATGGTATGCTCGATCCGGCGAATGTGTTCCAGTTGCCGGATGGCTGCCGAGATGGTTTTATTCATGTTGGCCGTTTCGCAGTTCACCAGTCGATTCACCTGATTTCGCATCCCCTTCACGATCCGCCGGTCCTCGAACTGGAGCAGCGCCCGCACCGCGCCAATCACGCTCAAGAACTCCACGATCTTTTCGACCTCTTTGATATAAACGATGTACCCCTTTTTTCGGCCCGCCACACGTGCGTTCAGGCCGAAATGGTTCATCAATCGCATCAGCCATTCGGCGAGATCGAGGGAATGCGCGTAAACTTCCAGGTGATAGGACGAGCTCCCCGGCGCGTTCACAGAGCCGCCAGCGAGAAATGCCCCGCGGAGGAACGCGCGCCGGGCGTCATCCTTACGCGGCAGCGCCCATGCGGCAGCCAAAGGCCCGTCCGCCATTTCGCCGCCGTATCCGAGCTCCGCCAACGCCTGCTCGGCCTGCGCACGGCTCAACCGCAGGGTATACACGTGATTCTTCTTGAGTCGCATCTTCCGCCGCACCACGACCTCCGGACGAATACCCAACAGCTGCTTGATGGACGTGTAGACGCGCCTGGCCGTGGCTACGTTCTCGGTTTCAATGACGAGCGCGCCCCCGCCCTCCTTCGGGCGAAACGACGCACTCAAGGCGAACACCGCCATGAGCTCGTACCGAGTTGCCGCGGGATCCGAGGCGATCTGCGTCAATTCCTTTTTGGTCTCCGCGGCAAACGACATCGTAACCTCTCCTATCTCGTCGGGCGCTTTGCATCCCGCTCATAGCCCAGGAGGCTCACAATCTGCTCGGCTACCTTCCGGCTATCGTGACGGGCGTAAGTCGCGTAGTGAATGAAGTCGCGGGCGATGACCTTGAGCCCGAGCTTGTGCAGTTCCTCCATGTCCACCCGTACCGGATAACTCATCTGCTCCTGATAGCGCCGTAGAGCCTCCTCGGGCAACGGGGCCGCGTTCACGAGCACGTAATTGAACAGCCGGTGCTCCACATGGCGATAAATCGCGCGCACGTGACTCGAGGCCGACAGGTCGTCGGTCTCCCCGCGCTGGGTCATGACATTGCATATGTAAATCTTACAGGCTCGGCTCGACGCGATGGCATCCGCAATACCAGGCACCAGCAGGTTTGGCAATACGCTTGTGTACAAACTGCCTGGCCCCACGACGATCGCGTCCGCCGACTCGATGGCCGAAAGGACGTCCGGCAGGGGTTCGAGGTTCGGCGGCACGAGTTCAAGGCGCTCGATCCGCCCGGCGGCCTCCGGAATTCTTGATTCTCCCTCGACCACGCGCCCATCTTCTAGGTACGCGCGAAGGCGAACGTCCTCGCGCACGGCTGGCAAAACCTTCCCGCGAACCGCCAGCACGCGGCTCGTCTCGCGAATCGCCGACTCAAAGTCACCCATGATGTGCGTCATCGCCGCAAGGAACAGGTTGCCAAAGCTATGACCTTCGAGTCCTTCACCCGCGGGAAAGCGAAACTGCAGGAGGCGCTCCAGCAACGGCTCCGTGTCCGCCAGGGCGACCAGGCAGTTGCGGATGTCCCCGGGCGGCGGCATGGCGAAGTCATGCCGCAGTCGACCGGAACTCCCGCCGTCGTCCGCCACGGTCACAACGGCGGTGAGATCGACGTCGTACTCCTTGAGGCCGCGCAGAATGGTCGACAGTCCGGTCCCCCCGCCGATGCACACAATCTTCAGCCTGCGCTCTCGCCACTTTTGGATGCGCCGCTGGCGCCGAATGTCGGACCACCAGCCGAACGCAAGCAGCACCACCGCCGCGAGCACGACCGCGACGCCGATCTCGGCAGCGTGCGGCCAGCGCGACAGCCGCAAAACGCCCGTCAAAAGGCCCATGCCGAAACAGGCGATGGTCCACGCGAGCAACCACCACTGTCGCATGGGCTAATCCTCCCGCCTGAAGTCCCGGTGCGTCAGATCGACGACGGCAATATCCCGCAGATGCGCCGCAATGTGCTTGGCGACCGCCACGGAACGATGCTTACCGCCTGTGCAGCCCACGCCGATGACGAGATGGCTCTTTCCTTCCCGCTGAAACTCCGGGATCAGAAAATCGAGCATCTCTTCCGCCTTCTGTAGAAATGACTGCGTCTGCGGCCACTGCATCACGTAGTTGTACACCGGTTCATCTTCCCCGGTGTAGGGACGAAGATGGTCGATATAGTGAGGATTGGGCAAGAAACGCACGTCGAACACCATATCCGCATCGAGGGGCACGCCGAACTTGAACCCGAACGACACGACGTGTACCGGCAGGCGCACGGCGTGTTCGACAAACCGGCGACTCAGTTCCTGCTTCAGTTGATTGGCGGACAGGTTAGATGTGTCGATCACGACGTCGGCCGCCTGCCGAACGCCCGCGAGCTTCTGGCGCTCAGCCTGGATGCTCTCGAGCAACCTGCCGCCCATCGAAAGCGGATGGCGGCGGCGAGAAGCCTTGTACCGCCGCACGAGCGTCGCGTCGTCTGCGTCAAGAAACACGAGCGTGACCGTGACGTCTTTGCGATCTCGGATCTCCTGAACGGTCATCAGCAGCGGTTCGAAGAGTTCTCCTCCGCGCAAGTCACAGCCAAACGCCATCTTGCTGAGCTTGCCCGACGCGTGCTCGGCCATATCGATGAGGCGCGGCATGAGCGCAGGCGGCAAATTATCGACACAGAAAAAGCCAAAGTCTTCGAACGCCTGCATCGCGGTGGACTTGCCCGCACCTGACATCCCGGTCAGCACGATCGCCTGCAAGCGATTGGTCACAGCACATCCCCCTCTTGGCTGCGCGCAAACAGCGGCTCCAGCGGATAGCCGTCGGGATCCATCTCATAGCGAAGCAGGCGATGCTCCGCGTCATAAGAGAAGCTGCCAAAGAACACTCGGTCATCCCCGCGCTCCTCGGCGGCGATGGCGTGCAGAAGCATGATGCGATCTCCTTCGTCCATGGGCAGGCTCGAAAGTTCCATCTTCGTGACGACAGCGAGCGTGCCCTCTCGATGGACGGTATGGAGACTCCCCGAGGCGCCTCGGCCGAAGAACTGTGCGATGATACGCCGTTTCTCGCCTTCATCAGGCCCTGCGGCGATGTGGATCTCGTACACCCCGCGAAGGTCCGCGTCGTCGAGTTCGAGGCCCGTTTCCTCCGCGAACTCGCGCATGGCTGCGAGTCTCCACGATTCTCCTGGTTCGACCTTGCCGCCCGGCAGGTACCACCATCCGCGGCGCGGTTTGCGCAACATCACGAACCCGCCGTCAAACGGTGCATAGCAGTTGACGATCACCTGCAAGGCGCCCACCCCATTTGTGAACAGCATAGCATGCTCCGTCAAAAGTATACCAGGGATGCGGTCGACACAAAAAAGTGGCACTCGGAATCCGAGTGCCCAAGAACCTCTATATCAAAAGGGGGTCAAATGTGCTACGTCTATAGAGTAGACCGCGCATGTTTCAACCGTGTTACATCCTCGTGAAATTTTGATGACCGCCGAACATTTTCCGACGCTGCTCATTCCTCTCGGCTGCGCCGGGCATGCCACCCCGCGCGCAGAACGACCTGTTCCAAGCGCGAGCTGCACTTGCTGAGCGACGATGCGGAGACGTTGAATTGCGCGGCGAGATCGCGCTGCACGACGGGCACGCTCGCATAGCGCAATACGACGTACAGAAGCCCGGATGCCCAGGTCTCGGGTTTCACGATGCGCTTTTTCAGATCGAGGAACAGCTCGTCGTACAAGTACGTCAGCCAAAACCTGCGCGCCTGGCCCACGAGATCTCGCAGACCGCGAGCCATGAGCCACGTCTCCGCCAGGTCCCAGACCTCACGCCACTGAGGCTGAAGGTCGAGAATGATGTCTTTGCGGACATCCTCGAGGCGAATTTCCGTGGACCCGTTGGCGCGCCAAATCCGGACAGCGCCCTTCGCACCCATCCGCTTGAGTGCCACGAGAGTCTGCTCCTGAAGCGACGCGTCAATATCGGACCGAGCCAAAAACGACTTGAGCGCCTGTTCGGCGTCATTGTCCCCGACCACCGCGAGCGCGCGAATGACGCGCTGGCGCACCTCACGGTTGCCATGGCGCAAACTCCAGTACAGGGAAGCCCGAAGCAGAGGATCCCGCTTCCATTCGTCAGGAGACGACGTCTGCAGACGATCTCGGACTTCGGCGAGTTGCATCTCGACGGGAATGTCGAGCTGGTAACCAGCGCTCACGGTGAGAAGACCCGCCGCCCGCGCTTGCCGCACCCGCTCGAGGTGATAGTCCGCGACGCGCGCGCAGTCCTCGAGCCGCACCAACTGCCTCCACAGGGATTCCGCAGCGCGCAGGTTGCCCAGGTTGGCGTGCGCCGCGGCCAACCCGTGCAACAACATCGGGTGATCCGGCGGTACGAGACGAGCCAGGCGGCGAAAGGCCAAGAGCGCATCCGCGTGGCGGCCGACAAACCCGAGCGTGATGGCGACTTTCAACGCGATGTCCGGATGAAGCGGGATGACCTTGAGGAGCGGCTCCACCGCTCGCGCGAGCCGCGCTTCATCTCCGAAATGTTGCAACAATATCGCTCGGTTGCAAAGCGCATGGAGATTGTCCGGCTGGCGATCGAGCACGCTCTCCGCCATCGCAAGCGCCTTCTCGTACTGACCGGTGTAATAATACGCCAGGCTCAGATTGTTGCGCGCCGCGATGTGAGATGGATCAGCCTCCACCACCTGCTCCAGCCACTCCACAGCGACCTCGAACTGCCCGTTTTCGAGAAAGTAGCGCCCGTCCTGAATGGCCTGCATCGTTTCCGCGCGCGCTTCCTCGCGCCTTCTGCGCTCGATCGCCTTGCCGCCGCCAAACTCGTCGATGAGAATGGAGAGCATCTCCTCGGCCTCAGCGGCGTATTCGCCATCCGGATCATGATCCAGGTAGCGGAGGAGATGCTCTTCAGCCGCGTCGTAGTCACCGAGATTGGCGTAGTTGTTGGCAAGGTAAAACCAGCATTCCGACATGTGCGGATCCATATGTTCAAGCACGTAGTGCAATAACTCGTTCGACGCTTCAAAGTCACCGAGTTCCGCGAGCACACCCGCAAGATTGCAGTAATTGACCGGATTGTCTGGTTCGTACTCGACTGTCCTCTGGAACGCTTTCACCGCGCGCGCCAGATCATTCCGCTGCAGAAAGCGCATGCCGCGCTCAAAAAAGTAGGACGCGTCCTGCTTCATCGCGATCACGTTCTCGGGTCGGTCCATCTGGCTGTAGCGATGGCGACGTTTGTCCATTTGCACCTTGTGCAGCGCCTCCCTTTGCATCTTCCAACGGCACACGCACTCGAGGGTCGTCGAGCATACGCGCTTGTCGCGCTCGCAACTGGTGGAAAAAGTATAGCACAGCGGGCCAAAAATGGCGAAGTTCCTCAAGAAATTTGTACATGCTATAATGAATAGACGCTTTTCGAGGACTGTACAGGGGGATGAACGTGAAATCGATCAAACGTGCCATCGCACATGCGATTGCAGAGGTCGTCGTGCGGCCGACGGACGAGATCGCCCGCATGCTGGAGTATCCGCCAAACCCGGCGCTTGGCGATCTCGCGCTGCCCTGCTTCCAGTTCGCGCGGGAGATGCGCAAAAATCCAGTGCAAATCGCGCAGGATTTGGCGGATCGCGTCCGGCAAGTCGATGGCGTGGAGAGCGCGCAGGCCGAGAAGGGCTTTTTGAACATCCGGCTGGCGCGGGCCCCGTTCGCGGAGCGCGTGGTGGGACAGGCTATCGCCTCGGTGCATGACCTGTTTTCACAGGAACGGGGACGCGGTCGGACAGCCGTGATCGACTACTCGTCACCCAATATCGCGAAGCCATTTGGCGTCGGGCATCTGCGCTCCACCATCATCGGCCACGCGCTTAAGCGCATGATGCGCGAGGACGGTTGGAAGGTGGAGGGCGTCAACCACCTGGGAGATTGGGGCACGCAGTTTGGCAAGGTGATTGCGGCCTATCTCAAGTGGGGCAGCGAGGATGAGGTGCGCAGGGATCCGGTCAAGGAGCTGTTCCGCCTGTACGTCCGGTTTCATCAGGAGGCGGAGTCGTCGCCCGAGCTCGAAGACGAGGGACGCCTCTGGTTCAAAAAGCTGGAAGATGGCGATCCGGAGGCGACACGCCTGTGGCGATGGTTCATCGACGAGAGCCTGCGCGCGTTTAAGCAGGTCTACGACCTCCTGGGCGTGGAGTTCGAGCATTACATCGGCGAGAGCTTTTACAACGATAAGATGGACGCCATTGTGCAGGAGTTGCGCGCCAAGGGGCTGTTGATGGAAGACCAGGGTGCGGAAGTGGTGGATTTGTCCAAGTACGACATGCCGCCCTGCATCATCGTCAAGTCGGATGGCACGTCCATCTACGCCACGCGCGATCTCGCCGCGGCTGACTATCGGCATCACGCGTTTGGCGCAGACACGCTCCTGTATGTCGTGGGCGCGGAGCAAAAGTTGCACTTTGAGCAGGTGTTCAAGGTGCTCGAACTCATGGGGCGGGACTACGCGAAGAACTGCGTGCATGTCCAATTTGGGCTGATGAAATTCAACGGTCAGCGCCTTTCGACCCGGCGCGGGCACGTGGTCTACCTCGAAGACGTCCTGCAGAAGGCCATCGAGGAAGCGCGCGCCATCATTGACGAGAAAAATCCTGGGCTCGAAGACAAGGAAGCCATCGCCCGCCAGGTCGGCGTGGGCGCTGTGATCTTCAACGATCTCAAGACGTACCGAGTTCATGAAGTGGATTTTCGGTACGAGGACGTGCTCAATTTCGACGGCGAGACCGGCCCGTACGTGCAGTACACCCATGCCCGCGCGTCGAGCGTACTGCGCAAGGCGGAGGCGGACCAGGTCGCGTGGGACCCAAGCTATGCGCCGGATGACGCGGAGTGGGCGCTCATTTTCCTTCTCGCGCAGGCCAACGAGTCCTTGGAGCGCGCGGTTGATACGTACGATCCGTCCGTGATCGCCCGTTACGCTCTGCAGCTTTGTCACGCGTTCAATCGCTTTTATCACGACCACCCTATCCTGCAGGCAGACGAGCCAGCGCGCAGATCGAGACTCGCGCTCACGCGGGCGGTGCGCGATGCGCTCGCGAAATCCCTCTATCTTCTTGGCATCGAAGCACCAGAGGAAATGTGAAAAGCGGCGGAGATGTCCGCCGCTTTTGCTTTGCACCGTGCACGCACCGCGGACGGGTTGGCCGACCGTGCGGTCCGTCGCGCCGCTCAGGTGTTTCCCTCGGACTGTGACGAGATCATCTGCTCCAGCTCCGCCGCAAACTGCTTCGCCGCGTCGAGCCCCATGCCCTTGAGGCGGAAGTTCATCGCCGCCACCTCCACGATGACCGCGAGGTTACGACCGGGCCGCACGGGCACCGTCACCTTCGGCAGCTCGATGTCCAGGATCTTCATGGTCTCCGTCTCGATCCCGAGGCGGTCGTACGCGTGGTTATCTCGCCAAGCCTCAAGGTGCACCACCATCGAGATGCGCTTGTGCGTCCGCACGGCCCCTGCGCCAAACAGTGTCATGGCGTTCAGGACCCCCAGGCCGCGGATTTCGATGAGGTTCTGCAACAAGGGCGGCGCGCTGCCGACAAGGTAATCGTCGGAGATCTGCCGGATGACCACCGCGTCGTCCGCCACAAGCCGGTGCCCTCGTTTGATGAGCTCAAGCCCCGTCTCGCTTTTGCCAATCCCGCTCGAGCCGATGATGAGCATCCCGATGCCGTACACGTCGACCAACACGCCGTGCTGCAGCGTCTCCGGGGCCAGCTTGTCCTCAAGGTAGTTGGAGATGCGCGCGGTCAGGCGCGTCGTCACCATGGTCGTGCCGAGCACGGGGATGCGGCGCGAAGCCGCCTCGTCCAACAACATCGGCGGTGGCGAGTCGCCACGCGTGATGATGATACACGGCGTCTGCTGATACGAGCAGAAGGCAAACGCGCGCAGTGCCCGTTCCTTCTCGTTCAGACCGCGCAAAAACGACAATTCCGTTCGTCCCAAGATCTGAACGCGTTCCGCCGGGTGATAGCGAAGGTAGCCGGCCAGCGCCAGCCCTGGGCGATTGATGTCGCGCGTGTAAATCATGCGATCCAGATCCGCGTCCTCGTTGAACACGTGCAAATCGAGATCGCGAACGAGCTGCCTGACGCTGACTCCTCGCGGATTCGACACGGCCCATCCTCCCTTCCCGGCGCTCAGTCGCGGGCCGCTTCCAGATCCAACGCCCGCCGTGCGGCCATCCGAGCGCGATCCCGCTCCAGGATGGGCCCGAGGAACCGCCCGGTGTGCGACTGGGAGTTGCGGCAAATGTCTTCAGGCGCGCCGGCCGCCACGACCTGGCCTCCGCGGCTGCCACCCTCCGGGCCGAGATCGATGAGATAGTCCGCCGTCTTGATGACGTCCAGGTTGTGCTCAATCACGAGCACCGTATCCCCATTCTCGACCAGGCGGTGAAGGACCGTCAAGAGCCGCTCGATGTCCGCCACGTGCAGCCCCGTCGTGGGCTCGTCCAGAATATACAGCGTGCGCCCGTTCGACCGGCGATGCAGCTCGGACGCCAGTTTCACGCGCTGCGCCTCGCCGCCCGAGAGCGTCGTCGCCGGCTGGCCGAGCTTGATGTAACCGAGCCCTACGTCCACCAACGTCTGCAAGCGGCGCCGGATCCGCGGAATATTTTCGAAGAAAGAGCACGCATCCTCCACCGTCATGTCGAGCACATCCGCGATATTCTTGCCCTTGAAGGTGACCTCGAGCGTCTCGCGGTTGTACCGCTTGCCCTTACACACCTCGCAGGGCACGTATACATCGGGAAGGAAATGCATTTCAATTTTGATGATCCCGTCGCCCTTGCACGCCTCGCACCGTCCGCCGCGCACGTTGAATGAGAAGCGCCCTTTCTTGTAGCCGCGCATCTTCGCCTCGTTCGTCGCGGCAAACAAGTCGCGGATGTCGTCGAACACGCCCGTGTACGTAGCTGGGTTCGATCGCGGCGTGCGCCCAATCGGCGACTGATCGATATCGACCACCTTGTCCAGGTACTCGAGCCCTAAGATGACGTCGTGATGGCCCGGCTTGACGCGCGCGCGGTTCAGGTCACGCGCCAGCGCCTTGTGGACGATCTCATTCACCAGCGTGGACTTGCCCGAACCGGAGACGCCCGTGACGCACGTGAAGAGCCCGATGGGAATGCGGACGTCGATGTTCTTCAGATTGTTCTCGCGCGCGCCGCGCACCTCCAGCCAGCGACCGTCCGGCTTTCGCCGCTCCTCTGGAACGGGAATGAACCGCCGCCCGGACAGATATTGCCCCGTGAGCGAAGCGGGATTTTCCATGATCTCGGCCGGCGTCCCCTGCGCCACCACCTCGCCGCCGTGAATGCCCGCGCCCGGGCCCATGTCGATGATGTGATTCGCGGCGAGCATGGTGTCCTCGTCGTGCTCCACCACGATCAGCGTGTTGCCGAGATCGCGCATGTGCTCGAGCGTGCGGATGAGGCGCTCGTTGTCCCGCTGGTGGAGGCCGATGCTCGGCTCGTCGAGGATGTACAGCACGCCCATGAGCGAAGAGCCGAGCTGCGTCGCGAGCCGGATCCGCTGCGCCTCCCCGCCCGACAGCGTACCAGCCGATCTCGCCAGGGTCAGGTAATCGAGGCCCACATCCCGCAAAAATCCGAGCCTGCTCTCAATCTCTTTCAAAATCTGGCGAGCGATGTGCATCTCCTTCTCGGAAAGCTCGAGCCCCCGGAAAAACTCGAGCGCCTCGCCGACCGTCATCTCCGTGACTTCGGCGATGTTTTTCCCGCCCACGCGGACGGCCAGGCTCTGCGGCTTGAGACGCCGACCGTGGCAAGCGGGGCACGGCTTCGCGCTCATGAAAGACTCGATGAATTCGCGGATGGACTCGGACGTCGACTCGCGGTATCGGCGTTCCAGATTGGGAATCACGCCTTCGAACGGAATGTGGGCCGTCTTGTGCTGGCCAAAATCGTTCTCATACGAGAATCGAACCGACTCGCCATTTCCGCGCAGCAGAAGCTGTACGGCCTCATCCGGCAACTCCGCCACCGGCACGTCCGTCGGGATGCCGAACGCCCTGCACGCCGCTCGCAGCAGTTCCGGGTAGTAATTCGAGAACGATCCGCTCCAGGGCGCGATGGCGCCTTCTTCGATGGTCAGCGACGGATTTGGGATGACGAGCTGCTCGTCCACTTCCAGGTTGACACCGAGGCCTGTGCACGTCTCGCAGGCGCCAAAAGGGCTGTTGAACGAGAACATGCGCGGCGCCAACTCGTCCACCTGAAAACCGCAGTGCGGGCATGCGGCGTTCTGACTGAACAGCATTTCCTCGCCGTCGATGACGTCGATCACGACAATGCCGCCGGACAGGGCGAGTGCCGTCTCCAGCGAATCCGCCAACCGGCTCGCGATGTCATCGCGCACGACGAGGCGGTCGACGACCACCTCGATGGTGTGCTTGCGATTCTTCTCGAGCTGGATGTCCTCGTCGAGATCGCGCACTTCGCCGTCGACGCGCACCCGGACGAAGCCCTGCTTCCGCATCTGCTCGAATACCCGCTGATGCTCGCCCTTGCGCCCTCGGACCACCGGCGCCAGCACCTGGAGCCTGGTGCGCTCGGGCAATTGGAGGACGCGATCGACCATCTGCTCGATGGTCTGGGACTGAATCGGAATGCCGCAATGGGGGCAGAAGGGCTGCCCCACCCGCGCGAACAGGAGCCGGAGATAGTCGTAGATCTCGGTCACCGTGCCAACCGTCGATCGAGGATTTCGGCTGGTCGTCTTTTGGTCAATGGAAATCGCCGGCGACAGACCGTCGATGGCGTCGACGTCCGGCTTGTCCATCTGGCCCAGGAACTGGCGGGCGTAAGCCGAGAGCGACTCGACGTACCGCCGCTGTCCCTCGGCGTAGATGGTGTCGAAGGCGAGCGACGATTTGCCGGATCCGCTGAGGCCGGTGATCACGACGAACTTGTCGCGCGGAATCTTGACGTCGAGGTTTTTCAGATTGTGCACGCGCGCTCCGCGCACGTGAATGTAGTCCTGTGGCATGCCGTCTTCCTTCTTCCTTCGCGCCTCACGACGCGTCCATGAGTTCCATGATCATGTCCCGAAGCTCTGCGGCGCGCTCGAAGTCGAGCGCTTTCGCGGCCGCCTTCATCTCCTGCTCCAACTTCGCGATGAGCTCCTTGCGCTCGCGGCCCGACATCGTTTGCGCCTTTTCCGCAACGGCCACATAGTCCTCTTCCGACTCCGCCACCTTCGTGGACTCAATTACGTCCCGCACCGCCTTGCGAACGGTCTGCGGCGTGATATCGTGTTCTCGGTTGTACGCAATCTGCTTTTGCCGCCTGCGCTCCGTCTCCTCAATGGCGATGCGCATCGACTCGGTGATGGTATCGGCGTACATGATGACCGTGCCGTTCGCGTTGCGCGCCGCACGGCCGATGGTCTGAATGAGCGACGTGTGCGACCGGAGAAACCCTTCCTTATCCGCGTCCAAGATGGCGACAAGCGACACCTCCGGCAGATCCAGCCCCTCTCGCAAGAGATTGATGCCCACGAGCACGTCGAACACGCCGCGCCGGAGATCGCGCAAAATCACCATGCGCTCGATGGTCTTGATGTCCGAATGGAGGTAGCGGACCTTGATGCCAAGTTCTTTCAGATAATCGGTCAGGTCCTCCGCCATCTTCTTCGTCAGCGTGGTCACGAGGACGCGCTCGTCGCGCCGGATGCGCTCGCGAATTTCTCCGACGAGATCGTCAATCTGCCCCTTGATGGGCCGCACGTGGATCTCCGGATCCACGAGCCCTGTCGGGCGGATGATTTGCTCGACAATGCGCTGCTGATGTTGCCGCTCGTAAGGCCCTGGTGTGGCGCTGACGTAAATGCACTGACCCACGGCCCGCTCGAACTCCTCGAACTTGAGCGGCCGGTTGTCTGCCGCAGAAGGCAGTCGGAACCCGTGGTCAATGAGTGTCAGCTTGCGGCTCCGGTCGCCGTTGTACATGCCGCGCAACTGCGGAAGGGTGACGTGCGACTCGTCGATGAACGTGACGAAGCCCGGCGGGAAGTAATCGAGCAGCGTGTACGGAGGCTCGCCGGCTTCGCGGCCCTCCAGGTGACGAGAATAGTTCTCAATTCCGGAGCAAAACCCCATCTCGAGCATCATTTCGATGTCATAGTTGGTCCGCTGCTCGAGCCGCTGCGCCTCAAGCAGCTTGCCCTGAGCGCGCAGTTCCGAGAGCCGTTCCTCCAACTCCGCTCGGATCCGCTCGATGGCCCTCTCCAACCGCTCGCGCGATGTGACATAGTGCGACGCTGGAAACACGCTGAAATGCGCCCTCCGCGCCACCACTTCGCCGGTCAGCACGTTGATCTCCGAGATTCGGTCGATCTCGTCCCCAAAAAATTCGACGCGAATGGCGTTCTCATCGCGCGACGCCGGGAAGACTTCGACGACGTCTCCTCGCACTCGGAAGGTGCCTCTCGTAAAGTTGACGTCGTTGCGCGTATATTGCATATCCACCAGCTTGCGAAGCACCTGATTGCGTTCCATCGGCGCTCCGACGCGAAGCGACAGCACGTGGTGCCGATACTCCTCAGGATTGCCGAGGCCGTAGATGGCGGATACACTTGCCACCACAAGCACGTCGTTGCGCTCTAAAATGGCGGCCGTCGCCGAGTGGCGCAGTTTGTCGATCTCGTCGTTGATCTTCGCATCCTTCTCGATATACGTATCCGTCGACGGAATGTACGCCTCCGGTTGATAATAATCGTAGTAGCTCACGAAGTACTCCACCGCATTGTTTGGGAAGAACGCGCGAAACTCCGCCGCCAGCTGTGCGGCGAGCGTCTTGTTGTGCGCGATGACGAGCGTTGGGCGATTGATCTCCGCAATGATGTTGGCCATGGTGAACGTCTTGCCCGATCCCGTCACGCCAAGCAACGTCTGGTGACGGAGGCCACTGTACAACCCGTCGACGAGTGCCTCGATGGCCTGGGGCTGGTCTCCCTGAGGCTTCATGTCCGTCACGAGCTCAAATTTGCCAGGTAATTGGGACACGCTACGCCCTCCTTGCTCGTTCACTCATCCGAGGACGGAGATGGACACAGCTTCACTCTATCACACCGAACGAGAAAAAGGGAACAAACGTTCCCTTCCAAGTTGCGATGCAGTCAGTTTGCTATCACCTGTTCATTATAAAAAGGGACACCGCCACGTGCAAAGAAAACCCCGCCTCTTCTCGCGCGTTCGGCCTGTACAGGCGCGCGTTCGCAAGGCGGAGTTTCTCACCGTCACCGGGGACTTTGGACATCAACTGGTAGGGAGGGCCGGGGCAGTTCCCGGCGCGTACATCTTGCGCAGGATAACGATATTCACGCGGCGATTGGCCTGGCGTCCCGCGGGTGTCGCGTTCGACGCCACCGGATGGTATTGTCCGTACCCCATGCCGGCCAGGCGCGTGGGGTTGATGCCGTGATCGGCCAGAAAGCGCACCACGCTCATGGCGCGCGCGGCGGAAAGCTCCCAGTTGGACGGGTAAACGGGCGTGTTGATGGGCTGCGTATCCGTGTAACCTTCCACCACGATGTCGTTGGATATCTGCTTGAAAAACGGGATCAGCCCTTGAATGATGGCCTTGGCCTTGGGCAGCAGGACGGCCTGTCCCGTGTTGAAGAGCGCCACATCCCGCATCGTAATTTGCACACCGCGCGCCTCATCCACTACCTGCACTTCGCCCGTCAGGTGATGGTTCGCGATGTATTGCTGAATTTCCCGATATAACATGTCGAGCTGCTTCGCGTCGGTGAGGTCCTGGTTCGACTGCTGATTCTGCGTCGTCGAGTTCGTAGGACTGTTCGGGTTCTGCAGGTTGTCGGGAAACTGCTGGCCGTTGTTCTGGTCGCCGCTTTCCAGGAGCGCCGTCGTCCCCATATTCAGCGGAATCTGCTGGCCTGGATGAAGCGCCTGGTACAGCGACTCGGCGAGCGTCGCAAACCGAGTCTTGTCGATGGTCGACATGGCGAACATCACGACGAAGAACACGAGCAAAAGCGTAATGAGATCGGAATACGTCACCAACCAACGCTCGTGGTTCTGCTTGTGCTTAGGCTTCTTGCGCCGCTCCACTCTGGACCCCCGCCTTCTCCTTCTCGTCGCGATCGGACGCCGCCAGGAACGAGAGCAGCTTCTGCCGCAGAACGTTCGGATTTTCGCCAGCCTGGATGGACAGGATGCCTTCCAGCGTCATCTCGCGTTCGAGCATCTCCTCCTGCGATCGCGACCGCAGCTTGTTGGCAACCGGGAGCCAGAAGATATTTGCGCTCGCGACGCCGTACAGCGTGGCGATGAACGCCGTCGCAATCTCGGGTCCCAATGAACTCACGTCGCTCAGACTTCCGAGCACGTGCACGAGCCCCATGACTGTGCCGATGATGCCCATGGTCGGGGCGAATCCGCCCGCAGCTTCGAACATCGCAATCCCGACCTCGTGCCGCTCCTCGATGTGCGCGAGCTCCGTCTGCAACATGTCCTTGACCAGTTCCGGGTCGATCCCGTCCACGATCAGCCGAACGCCATTGCGCATGAAGGCGTCGTCGAACGAGTTGACGTGGTCCTCCAGCGCCAGAATGCCCTCTCGGCGGGCCATGACGGCGAGATCGACCAACTGGTCGATCTGCGTGCGTGGGTCTCGCTTGGGCGCGAAGAAGGCGATTCGCAGGTACTTCGGCAGAGAAAGAAACACCTTCAGGGAGCTCGACAACATCGTGGCGCCGAGCGTGCCGCCGAACACAATCATCATGGCGGAAGGCTGGATCAGCGCCGCGATGTTGCCCTTGTCGAGGATATACCCCCCGAGGAGACCGCCAATGCCGAGGAGCAATCCGAGTACCGTTGCGAGGTCCATGGGAACGCCTCCCTCTACGAACGAGATCTGTCATCGCGCCTCATCAAGCCCGGCGCGCGCAGGTACAGTGTCTCAAGAAAGCCGAACGGGCGCTTCAGCCGAAAAGCTGGTTCTTCCCCTGGCAAGACGAAGATAAGGCCGAGATTGTGGCGCTCGCCTTCGAAGACGGGGCTCGACACCAGCCTGGGTTCGCCGTGATGGTCCGCAATTTGAAAGCGGGCATAGGCCGGATTCTGTTCCAGCGCGAAGTGGAAATCGTACTCCGTGTGAACGGGTGCTTGGTTCACGTGCGTGATGAGCTCCCCGGGCCGAATGCCGAGCCGTTCTGCAAGCGAACCACGGATGACATACAGGACGCGAACACCTTGACTGTCCGGGGCAAACTGAGGCTCCAAGCTCCGATCCATTCGCCGTATAACAATACGGAACAGCTCCGTCACAACGATTGACGCGCCCGCCGCATAAAGCGCTGCCTGCGAGCGCCAGAGGTAGGCGCACGCAAAACCCGCGGCCAAAATGAGCCCGCGAAATATGTCGAGCCAACGCAGATGATTCAGCGCGCGCTCCACGCGCAGCGAGGTCAGAAGCGCATGCCAGCCAAGCGCTAATGGTACAGCGAACCACTCCAAGGGTTGGCCCAAAGGCGCGTGCCAGGGATGCCAACCCGAGACGAATACAAACTCGGGGCGCGCGACTGGCGTAATCCACACCGCCACAGGCACCACATAGCCGAACTGAAGTTTCATCGCGCCCATGCGGCGGCCTCGCCGCGACGTCACAAGAGCCGGAAGGATTGCATCCCGAGTCCCCCACAGGCTCAGCAGAGCCTCGGCCAGCGCCGCGGCGGCGGCGATAGCCAGCCAATCCGCCTGCGGCATCTCCACGATGGCTCGCCAAACGGGCAAAATCGCCGCAGGCACGGAGCCGTGATACGCGCGCAAAAGCGCAGAAAGCAAGACGGAAATCGAGATGGCGGTGGGCGCAGCGGCCAAACGTGATCGGATCACGCCGAGCACAATCGACACGGCGAACACATACAGCGCCGAAGAGATGGTGACCCGGACGCCGACGGCAAGCAGCGCAACACTCGCCACAACTCCCACGGCGACAGCTCGCCCGTAGCGAAGGAGGAGCGTCTTCCCGATTCTTGTGATGCGCAAACCAAACCACATGCGCTCTCGGCGAACGTTTCTCACCAGGTCCCAAATGACGAAACCTGTCGCCAAGTAGTGATAAGGATTGAGCACAAAGCTTAGGAGCAACAGGCCGACGAGCGCCCACCAGCCATTCGCCGTCACATGCATGAAAGCGTATCCCTTTCTCTAGCCAGCGGTGAAGCCATATTTACACGCGCAGAAAGCGCCGGACGGTGATGACGCCTCCCCACATGCCGATGAGAAGCCCCATGGCAATCAGGATCACCGCTAGCTTGACCTCGATCTGACCTGCCTGGACAAGCGGAAATGCCAGTCCGCTGAACACGCCCTTCGCCTTGACGTAGAGCGAGCGATAGCCATACACGAGAAGCACGACTGGAATTGCACTGCCGATGAGCCCGATGATCATGCCCTCGATGATGAACGGCCATCGAATGAACCAGTTGGTGGCGCCGACCAGCTTCATGATCTCGATCTCCCGGCGCCGGTGAAAAATGGTCATGCGGATGGTGTTCGAAATGAGGAACATAGACGTAACGACGAGCCCCACCACAAACACAATACCAATGTCCCGCACGACGGCCAGGGTACGGAAGATGGCGGCCGCGAGCTTGTGAGGATCGCGCACCGCCGCCACCCCTGGGATCTCGCTCACCTCTTTGGCCAACCGGTCGATCTGGTGCGGATCCTGTGGTTTGACCACAATCTGAATCGGAAGCGGATTTTGCTTGAACGCGTTCAACACGTCGCTCAATTCCTGGCCAAGTTCTTGCTTCATCTGCTGAAGACCTTCGTTCTTGGAGATGATCTGCACCGACGCGATCCCAGGAAGCGCGCGTATTTCCTGCGCCACCTGCTCTCCCTGCTGTTCGGACGCGTTGACGTTCAAGAACGCGCTGAACTCCAGCTGCCCCGTGACGCTGTTTGACATCTGCGCCACGTTGAAGGTGAGGATAAGCGAAAAACCGAGCACCGCCAGTGTCACAATCACAGCGCTTAACGCCGCAAACGACATCCATCCGTTCCTGATGACATTTTTAAATCCTTCGCGTACGTGCCGCAACCATCTAGTCATCATAGCCGTAATACCCTTTCTCCTCGTCTCTCACGATCACGCCGTTCTCAATCGCAATGACGCGCTTTCGCATGGTGTTCACAATCTCTCGGTTGTGTGTCGCCATCACGATGGTCGTGCCGAGATCGTTGATCCGCTGGAAAAGGCGCATGACGTCCCACGACGTCTCCGGATCTAGGTTGCCGGTCGGCTCGTCCGCGATAAGAACCGCTGGATTGTTTGCAAGCGACCGCGCGACGGCCACCCGCTGCTGTTCACCGCCAGACAACTGATGAGGATACATGCTCATTTTCTCTTCCAAGCCAACTTGTTCAAGTACTTCCCGCACCCGCTTGCGAATGTACTTGGGGGGCGCGCCGATGACTTCCAACGCAAATGCCACGTTTTCAGCCGCCGTCAGCTTGGGGAGCAACTTGAAATCCTGAAACACAACGCCGATGGTCCGGCGCAACAGAGGAATCTTGCGATCCTTCAGCTTCTCAATGTTAAATCCGTTGATGAAGATGTGGCCGCGCGTAGGTCGCTCCTCGCGGTACATCAGCTTGATGAAGGTCGATTTTCCGGCTCCACTCGGACCGACGATATACACAAATTCGCCCTTCTGAATGTGAACCGAAATGCCATTCAGGGCCTGGGTCCCGTTGGGATACTCCTTCCAGACGTCCTGCATTTCAATCACTGTACGGATCTACCCCTCATCCCATGATGTAGTGACCAAGTGCTTGTCTCTCGTCTCTTGTGACCTTCTTGCCCCGACGCACATTGACCCCCACGACACATACTGACCCACTTCGACACCGAGCAGCAAAAATCCTGTTGGCAAATGGTGTCCAAGATGCGAACTTGGCTCATAGCGTTCTGAGATCGGCGCTCCAGATTGCGGTGGAAAAGCGGCGCACGGCTTCTCGGTCAACCCAGTCCGCCACGCCGCAGCATCGCGGCACTTGAATGACGCCGGGCTCGGCAAAAACAATGGGCTCCTTCAGCAGATCTCGCTCGAAATACCGACTGCTTGGGCCGAGATCGGTCTCATGATTCATGGATGGCAGCGACGCCGCCATCAACCCATGCAAGCGCCCGACGCCTGTTTCGTACATTCCACCCACCCAAGTGGCAATTCCCGCCTCGTGGGCCGCGGCTAAAATCTGCAACGTGGCTGCAAACCCGCCCAGCCGCCCGGGCTTCACATTGAGCGTCCGGGCCGCTCCAAGCCTCGCAGCAAGTCTCAATTCACTCACAGAGCGGATACTTTCGTCGAGGCAAATTGGCGTCCGCAGTGTAGCCTGTAGTTCGGCGAGATCGAACCAGTCATCTTCCGCGAGCGGCTGTTCAATGAATTCCAAGTTGTACACATCCAGTTGTTGGAGGATGTGAGCATGTTCCGCACGATAGCTCCCGTTCGCGTCCGCGGCAATTGCAAGGTCGGGATAACGATGTCGGATTGCCTGAAGAGGAGCGAGATCGTGGCCCGGTTCAATCTTCAGTTTCACCCTGCGGAATCCTTGCTCCACCGCCGTTTCCACAGACTGAATGAGCGCATCAAGCGACTCCGACATCCCGAGCGTCACACCCACGTCCACGCGGTCCCGACCACCCCCCAGCAGTTCGATGAGGGGCTGCCCTTTCCTCGCGGCCTGCCAATCCCAAATGGCCATCTCCAGTGCAGCCACACTCATGCGGTTGCCACGCACGTCACGAAAGGCCTCGCAGGCATTCCGAGGATCCACATCTTCGCCAACCGCGCGAAGCCATCTCGCCATTCTCGGAAGCAAGTGATGTACAAGCACAGTCCAGGCGCTATCGGCGCACTCCTCTGTGTAGGTTGGCTCGGCGAGTGCAACGCACTCCGCCCAGCCCTCAATTCCGTCGTCATCCTTCAGTTGGACAAGAATCGCCTGCTTGTCACGGATATCCCCATGAGCGGTACGCATCGGAAGCCGCAGAGGCAGAGATAACCGATACAAAGTGCAAGTCCGAAGCATACAGGCCCCTCTCTCGTGGCACCACGGAAAGCACAGACAGAACAGAATTCCATGTTGGAATCAGCGTAGACGTATATTTCAAGACAAGAGATGTTGCAACGACACAAGCGTACGTCAACGCGTCGTGTGTCCGTCCGTGGCCCATTCTTAGCACCACTTGTCACAACAACAATGCCTCTGTAGAGGTTCA
>NZ_BCSG01000029.1 GCF_001570745.1 Alicyclobacillus mali NBRC 102425 | reverse complement strand
GTCAGGCGCTCGCCACTTGCAGAAACCAGAGTCGCGTGTTACAATCATCAACGGCTTCACGAAAAGAGCGAAGGACGTCGGGATGTGGCGCAGCCTGGTAGCGCGCTACCTTGGGGAGGTAGAGGTCACGGGTTCAAATCCCGTCATTCCGACCAGTGACCAGCGTGTTGAGCGCTGGTCTTCGTATTTTAGGCGGATTCGAAGGAGGCTGCGGCCTTGGCTGACACGCCCTACAGCGGCGATTACGTGGTGATTCGGGCCCTTGAAAACGGAGTTCAGGTGAACGGCATGACGCGTGGCCCTCAGACGCGATTTCATCATGCTGAGAAATTGGACAAGAGCGAAGTCATGATTGCACAGTTCACGGAGCACACGTCGGCCATCAAGATCCGGGGAAAGGCCGTCATCTACACTCGGTACGGGATTGTGCGCACCGACGAGGACGCGTGAGCGTCCATCATTTATGATATACTATCCGCAGCATACAAGGGTCGGCCCGTTCGAAGGAGATGACACCGGCTTGACGGACGCACGGGAGGCAATGTTTCAACGCGTCACGCGTTGCGCCAAGGCGCATATGGATCACGACTACTTGGCCAAGCGGAAGGTCCGCCAGGCGGTGAGTCCATTTCATTTCGATCTCGGTTACGCCATCCTGCAGTCAGCTGCGGTGCCGGAAAGCGAGGCGGAGCGCGTCCTCACCGCCGTTCTTTTGTTGGAACAGGGATTGTCGATTCATGACGAAATCGACGAGTGGGGCGCGGAGCAACAAGGGCTTGTGGTGTTGGCCGGGGACTATGACAGCAGCAAATACTACCTGATCCTTGCGGAGCTTGGAGATCGTCAGCTCATGCACGAATTGTGTGAGGCGGTCGTCCGAATCAACGAGGCGAAGATGGACCTGTTGATGGCGTCTCCGCTGTCTCTGGACGTGTATATGGAGCGCATGTCGACCATCGAAGCGGAGTTGTTGCGAGCTTTGGTTCGCCATTATCATCCAAATTCAGGGGCGTGGATGGCGCAGGTGGACGAGGCAGTGCGCAATCACATTCTCGCGGGCGGCGCGAGGGTCCGGGTGTTCACGCGCGGCACCGTTTCTTCTCGGGCGCGCGAAGGCCTGTTGTTTTCAGCGAAGGATGCCGCCAGGCTGCGCGGGACATGGTCGGTTTTTGATTACGCCCTTCCCGAAGAGCCGAAAGGGCTTCAGGCAGCGGAAGGGAAGCGTTGAGATGCAAGGCGATAAGTCAGCGTATGTCCACGACGTGTTTTCGAAAATCGCCAGGCGATACGATGCGATGAACTCGGTATTGAGCTTTCAACAGCATCGCCTCTGGCGAAACTATGCGATGCGCCGCTTGCCGCTCGCGCCGAACTCCCAGGTGCTTGACGTGGCGGCGGGTACGGGCGCGTGGACGTTTGCCATCGCCAAACGGCTTGGGTCTGGGGGGCGGGTGATTGGGCTCGACTTCACTGAGGCCATGCTTGAGGTGGCGGAGGAACGGCGTCTGCAATTTCCTTTTCGCGATCGCGTCCAGTTCGTCCACGGCGACGCGATGAACCTGCCGTTTCCGGATAACACGTTCGATTTGTGTACCATTGGCTTCGCACTGCGGAATATGCCAAGTGCGGAAGGCTGTCTGCGAGAGATGACTCGCGTGGTGAAGCCCGGCGGCGCCGTCGTGTCGCTCGAACTATCGAAGCCGGAGGCCGCGTGGTTCCGTCGACTGTATTACTTTTACTTTTACCGCATTCTCCCCAAAATCGGCGAGCTCGTGGTAGGGGATCGCGCGCCGTACGAGTGGCTGCCCGAGTCACTTATCGACTTTCCGGATCGGAAGGGGCTTGAGGAGATTTTTCGTCGCGTCGGCTTGCGCGACGTGTGGAGCCGCCCATTGACGTTTGGTATCGCGGCCTTCCACATCGGATGGAAATGAGGAGCGGTCGGCGTGGAATTTCACGATATTTATCTCCTGTACCGGCGTGAATTGGAACGCGTGGAACAGCTGTTGGACGAGCGGGCCCATGCGGAACACTCGGACCTCGCAAAGGCAGGTCGAACGCTGTTGGAAGCCGGCGGCAAGCGCATTCGTCCCCTGTTTGCGCTGATCTGCGGGCTGGGGGAACGCGCGTGGTCTGAAGACGTCGCCAAGGTCGCCGCGGCGCTTGAGATGATCCACATGGCGACCTTGGTGCATGACGACGTGATCGACCGAGCCGATCTTCGGCGCGGCAAGCCCACTGTCCGTAAGAGCTACGGCAACCTCGCCGCGATGTACACAGGCGATTACCTGTTCGCGCGCGCCATCCAACTTCTCGCCGAAGTGGACAACCTCGCGGTTCATCGGCTGATGGCCCGGGGAATTGTGCTTTTGTGCGAGGGCGAGATCGAGCAAATTGAGGACTTTTACAATTGGTCGCAGGGCGTGATGACGTATCTGCGCCGCATCCACCGGAAGACGGCGCTGCTCATCTCGCTGAGTTGTCAGTTGGGAGCGATGGTCGGCGGCGCGCAGGAGCGGGAGGTCGCGGCGCTCGCGCGATTCGGGCACGCGGCAGGGATGGCATTTCAGATTGTGGATGATCTGCTCGACTTCACGGGGGCGGCCGAGATCGTGGGCAAGCCCGTGGGAGGGGATTTGCGCCAGGGGAATCTGACACTGCCGGCCCTGCTGGCAGCTTCTCGCCCTGAGCTTGGGCAACGCCTAAGGGCCCTGGTGCGGGAGGGCATGCCGGACGAAGATGCGGAGGAAGCCATTCGGCTTGTCGTGGCGTCGGGAGCGCTGGCGGAGGCTGAGCGACTGGCGGAGCGATACCTCGAAAAATCCAGACATCTGCTTGGCGCGGTCACGCGGGAGGCGGTCCGAGAGCAGCTGATGGGCCTGACCTCGTTTATCATCCGCCGACGATATTGACTTGCAATCGGAGCGGAGAATTTCTTACAATAGCGCCGTCTGTGGCCTGGCCGCGGACAACAAGCATGGAGCGAGGGATGGAAGACATGGCCCGAGAACAGACGTTTGTCATGGTGAAGCCCGATGGCGTGCAGCGCGGACTCGTCGGTGAAGTCGTGGCGCGATTTGAGCGCAAGGGGCTGAAGCTCGTTGCCGCGAAGCTCGTGCAGGTATCCAAGGAGCTTGCGGAGGCGCACTACGCGGAGCACCGCGAACGCCCCTTTTTCGGCGAGCTCGTTCAGTTCATCACGTCGTCGCCGGTGTTCGCCATGATCCTGGAAGGCGAGAATGCCATTGCGGTGGCTCGCACGATGATGGGCAAAACAAACCCAGCTGAGGCGGCGCCGGGGACGATTCGTGGCGATCTCGGCCTCACCATCGGCATGAACGTCGTGCACGGTTCTGATTCGCCTGAGAGCGCAAAACGGGAAATTGAGTTGTGGTTTTCTGAAGGGGCGCTGACGTACGAACGCACCGTGGACGCCTGGCTGGCGTGAGATGGCCCGCGCTTGCGCGCGGGTTTTTTCATGGCTCAGGCGCGGATAAACTGCGCTATGGCCTCGGCATGGCGTTCCACACAGATCTGGCCCGCTCGAATGTACGCTGGCAGGCGCTCAAAAGGCTGCCCCTTGACGGAGGTCAGATCAGGTTCCAGGAGCAGCACGGACGGGACGTCGAGATCGTTGTCAATGGTTTCACGCAGGAGAATGTCGAACGCGCGTAGAAACACGTCGATCAGCGTGTTGGGGTGGAATTCGGCGGGCAGTCGGTACAGGTTGATCGCCAGAATTCGACGACAGCCCACTTGGCGCAGCACGGACACCGGTACGTAGTGGCGCATGGCGCCGTCCACAAGCAGGTACGGCCCGTGCTTCACGGGCGGGAAAAGCCCAGGCAGTGCGCAGCTTCCGGCGACGGCCATAGCCATCGACTCTGTCTGGTGGAACATGTCCGTTCGCACCTCCTGCGGGGTGAAGACGATTGGCCGGCCGGAGAGAAGGTCCGTGGCAAGCACGAAGATGGGCATCTGGGGTCTGCGATTCGCGAGCAGGCGCTCGATGTACTCGCGAAGTCGCTGGCCGCGCAGCAGGCCCGGAGGGACGGGGGGCCGCCGAGAGCCGATGCCCATTCGGCTCGTGGCGATGGCCGCCAAGGACTGAACGACAGGGAAGCCGTAGTCCATCAGGCGCCAACCTGGGAACGAGCGCGCGAGACGCTCGAGATCTTCCGCGCGGTACCCGTAGGCGTACAGACAACCGACGAGCGATCCGGCGCTTGTGCCTGCGACCGCGTCCGGGCGTATGCCCAGCTTGTCGAGTGCCGAAAGCACACCGACGTGCGCGGCGGCCTTCAGCGTGCCTCCCGACAGGGCGATGCCCAGGTTCCACTTTGTCTCCACCACGCACACCCGCCTTTGTGGAGTGAGTCACACTGGATCCCTATCTGGAATTTGTGGAACACGTCCGACGATTGACGGGAATCGACTTGAACTCATACAAGCGTCCGCAGATGGAACGCCGCGTGACCCATCTGCGCGATCGCCGCGGCTTTTCGAACTTCTCCGCTTACGCCGCGGCCCTCGCGCGCGATGCCTCGCTTCTCAGGGAATTGGTCGATCGCGTCACGATTCAAGTGTCTGAATTTTTTCGTAACCCGGAGCGCTGGGATGATCTCCGCGCAAGACTCAAAGCGGCCGCGATCACGCCGCTTCGCGCCTGGAGCGCGGGATGCGCGAACGGCGAGGAGCCCTACAGCCTCGCTGTGCTCTGTGCCGAACTCGGCCTGGACATCGACATCTGGGCGACGGACCTCGACGAGCGTGCGCTGCAGGTGGCTGCGCGAGGCGTGTATCCGCCGCGCGCCCTGGTGAACGTTTCTCCTGAGCGCCTGGCGCGATTTTTCGAACCGGTTTCTGGCGGATGGCAGGTGGACACAGCCATTCGCCGCCGTGTCCGCTTGGAGCGGCATAATTTGCTCTCCGATCCGTATCCCCATGATCTTGATCTCATCGTATGCCGCAATTTGTTGATCTATTTGACGGAGCCGGCGAAACAGCGAATTATCGCCGGGTTTTCACGCGCATTGAAGCCTGGAGGTCATCTGTTCGTGGGCAGCACCGAGCAGTTGATCGGAATCCATCCGTGTGGCCTTCGTCTTGTGGCCCCCTTCATCTACCAAAAGGAGGCTGAGGGTTGAACGCCATTCGCGCCTTCGCCGTCCTTCATGTCGAATAACGCCGCCCCTTCGTGGTCACGATACAGATGGGAATCCATGCGAAGGAGGCGAGAGCCATGGCGGACGAGCGCGGCCACACGCCTGTGTCGGATGGCAACCAGGCGCACGGGAGCGAGGTCTACCTGGATTCGGTGTACGACGGGATCGACCGGTTGCAACAGGACGGAGGCGTCGCACCCGAAATCGCGCATGAACGGCTGGACCCGGCTGTCGTGCCGCCGCCCGACATGACGCACCGTCGCGTGGGACCCGTGTCGTGATGGGAGGCGCGTCGTCGCCATATCGGCGGCGACCGCGTTCTGGTAAAATACGAGGCGAACACCGACAGGCTCAGCCTGGGCTTCAGGGAGACGTTCGTCTATGTCTATGGAGACTATGCAGTCTTTGACGTTGCAGGACGAGGACATCGCGCGCCTCATCATCGACGCGGACGACGTGGCCTGCGTACATCCGCAACACAGCGCCGAGCACGCGCTGTTGGTTTTGATTAAATCTGGCTATTCGGCCATCCCGGTTGTCTCGAGCGACGGCCGGGTCGTGGGCATTATCAGCAAGACGCTCATCCTGGACAGGATTCTGGGGCTGGAGCGCATTGAGTTCGAGGCGCTCTCGTCCTTCACAGTTCAGGATGTGATGCGCACGGACTTCCACCGCATCGGCAGAGGCGAGCCTTTTTTGCGCGCCCTTCAACTCAGTATCGACGCGCCTTTTTTGTGCGTCGAAGACGAAGGTGGAAAGTTCGTGGGGTTGCTCACGCGCCATGGCATTCTCGCGTACCTCAATGGGGTGATTCGCAAAGGGAGAAAGCGGCCCTGAGGCGGTGAGGGATTGAGACGCGTTTGGATTCGGGCGCTCGTTCTGCTTGCGGCCCTGTGGGCAGGCCAGGACGTGTACTTTCACGCGGTGAACCCCGTCGCCTCGCGCGTGAGGCAGGCGGCAGATCTGCGCATGCGCGAGAAGCGTGTGCATCCCGTCCAATACGGCCAAATACCTGCCGTGTTTCGCCAGGCCGTGATCGCCACCGAGGACCGACGCTTCTGGTCCGATCCCGGCATTGATCCGATTGGCATCGCGCGGAGTGTCGTGGTGGATGTAGAGAAGGACGGTTATGTCGAGGGCGGATCCACCCTGACGCAGCAGTTGGTCGACAATACAATCCTCGGCAAGCAGAAGACGCTGCGCCGCAAACTGTTGCAGGCTTGGTACGCCATCGGACTCTATGACACGATGTCCAAGCAGGAGATCTTCACCCTGTACGCCAACGTGGTGTACTTTGGCCATGGCGCGTACGGGCTGTATAATGCGTGTGAGACGTATTTTGGCAAGCCGCCGTGGGATTGCAATGCGGGCGAGCTCACGCTCGTGGCTGGCCTGCCGAACGCGCCGTCCGCGTACGACCCGTTGACTCATTTCGCCCTCGCGAGATCGCGCCAGCAGGTCGTACTTGAAAACATGGTGGACGACGGGCAACTGTCAGCGTCGAAGGCGGAGGCCATATGGCGTGAGCCCATTGAGCTTCGGGCGGACTGAAAGGAGGGGTGCTCATGGTGGAGGTACGCCTGCCCCAGTTGGGGGACAGTGTGACCAAGGCAGTTGTGACGTCCTGGCTGAAAGCCGAGGGAGACCGCGTGGAGAAGGACGAACCGCTGCTGGAGGTGACGACGGACAAGGTGACCGTCGAAGTGCCGTCGGAGGTCAGCGGGGTGGTGAAGGAGATCGTGGCCAAAGAGGGCCATCGCGTTCAGATGGACGATGTGCTTTGCCGGATCGAGGAAGGTTGAGTTCACTTGCGTCGGCGCGGATTTGCGAAGTACACGATGAGAGCAGCCGCGACAAACGCCACAATGAACCACGCAATGAACACCATGTCGTATCCCCCAGCGCACGTCGATTTCGGATTGCGGACTTAATCTTTCACGCTGGGGTGCGTTTCATGCGCGCGTCGCGTCACGCGAAAACGGGCCGCCCGGCGGGGCGGCCTTTCCGCATACTCAGCAGGTTGCAGCGGCGCCGTAAGCGGGCACCAGGAGGAAGAACAGCACGAAGATGATCAGAAACACGACGGCCCACTGCGTGTAGCTACCAAACACGCCGTACATATCAGCCACCTCCTCCTCGCGGTTCTGGCATATCCTACGCCGTTTGAGATCCGTGCGCCAAGGACACGCGCCCGTATTCCGAAAGGAGCGATGGACAAATGGACGTCGACAGCGAGCGGGAAACGACGCTCGTGAGGCACGCGTCGCCGCGCTTTTTCGCAGATCCGCCGCACCTCGTGGAAGATGCTCTGGCGGCGCTCAGGCTCGGCAAGCACCTCCTCCTGCGAGGGCCGACCGGGAGCGGAAAGACACGCTTTGCAGAGGTGCTCGCCGAGCGGCTCAGACTCGAGATGGAGTCCGTGAATTGCTCGGTCGACCTCGATTTGGAGGCTCTGCTCGGCCATCGCACGCTCGGCATCGCGGATGGGCAAACGGTGGTGGAATACGTGGAAGGCCCCGTCGTGCGGGCGATGCGGCTCGGCCGCATGCTCTACGTCGACGAACTGAACGTCGCGCGGCCCGAGGTTCTCCCCATTTTGCACGGCGCGCTCGATCATCGGCGGCAGTTGACCAACCCGCTCACGGCGGAGGTCGTCACAGCGGATCCGCGTTTCTGCGTCGTAGCCGCCATTAACGAAGGATACGCCGGCACATCGCCTCTCAACGAAGCTCTGCTGAATCGATTCGTCGTTTTTGACGTGCACTATGTACAGGGCGACGCGCTGGCACAACTGATTCGCGAGGGCACCGCCTTGTCCAGCCTGCCGCAAATCGATCGATTTGTCCGGTTCTCGGCGGATCTCGTTCGGGCGAGCGAAGTCGGTGAACTGCCCGCCGAAGCGGCGTCCATCCGCGCCCTGCTCGATGCATGCGATCTCGCCACCCAGATGCCGCCCCTGCGCGCGGTGCGCTACGCCGTCGCCGGTAAGCTCAGCGATGCACGTGAACAGGATCTCGTCATCGAACTCGCTTCGAGCTACTTCGGCGGCACGTAAAGGAGGCGGTCCAGTGTTTCGCTTCACGAGCCCGTATGAGGACGAGCCGTCACTCTCACTGTACACGGGTCTCGCTCGCACCTTGTCCCGTCATCCACGGCTTCAGTGTCGATATGGCCCTGTCTCGAGTCTCAACCTTGAGACAGCTATCCTCCAGTTACCCGATGCGTACCGGAGCGCGGGCAACACCGAGCGCCGTCTGCTCGAACGCGCGGAAGTCTATCTGCGCGCCGCAGGCAGCGCTCGGCTGACCAACTTCGCCGCACTTCGCGGTGCGCGCCGGGAATTCGCCGCGTGTAAAGCGCCGAGGCTCGCCTGGCAATGGCTGCTCACCGTGGAGGACGCGCGCCTCATGTTCGTGTTGTCTCAAGAGCGGCCGGGGATAGGGAGGCTTTTTGCAAAGCGGATGGCGTTTCACCGCCGGCGCGTTGTGCGGCAGGCGGCGTGGAGCCTTCGGAACCGCGGCCGGATCGACAGCGCCGAAGGTATCTACCTGGAACTCTTCGGGAATCTGCTCGCGCAAGGAAAGGGAAGCTGCTCTGCGCTGTCGGGAGACACTGAAGTTGCCGCCCGCTGGGCCGCGGAAGGCCTGCGCGCCGCGATGGCGGGGCGATCCGTCACGGATTTGACGGACGTCTGGTTCGATCTCGCCTGGGACGCTGCAGAAGGTGGCATCACCCCGGACGCATCGAGCGGGTTCTCGCGCTCGCGCAACGCGCTTCGTGAGGGAAAAGAGGCGGATGGCGCATCGAAGCAGCGCGTGGAGATCTGGACACAGCCTCGACACGATGAAAAGGGCGTTTTGTTGAAAGGTCCGTCGAGCGCAACCAATCAAGCAGCGCCAGCTTCGCGCGGCGGGAGGCTTGGCGAAGACGAGGTGGAGACGGTCGGGCGGACAGCGTCGTCTCGCATGTCGGGGCCGCCCCGGCGCAGTCACGTCCGAGGCGAGCACGAAGGTCATGTGAAGGGGCACACGCACATGCAAGGCGATGGCTCCGACCAGATGTACACCATCCGGGAGCGCGACTATGTCCCTCCGACGACGGAAGCTGAGGAGTGGCTGCGTTCGGTGCGCCGCGCCCAGGCTGGCGAACGCCGACGGCTCCAGACCCTTCTCGCAAAGTACCTCGAGCGGCGCCGAGCATGGCGAGGCAGCCTCTCCCGTCACGGCCGCGCGCTCAAGAACGTGGAGCGAGTGACGTTCGAGCCCTATCCGCGGGTGCTGGCACGAAAAGATCAGCCAGCAGCGCGCGATACCGCGGTGCAAATCCTGCTGGACGTCTCTGGCTCCATGGAGCCTTACCTGCAAGCGTGCAAGGAGGCCATTGTGATGTTGGGCGACGTCCTGCGCGTACTCGGGGCGAAATTTGGCGTCGCCGCGTACTGGGAAGACGACGCCCCAATGGGCGCTTCGGCGTTGGAGACCGTCATCTGGGACGTCGTGCCGTTTCATAAGTCGCACGATCCGGCCGCGCTCGCTGCGGTTTGGGCGCTTAAGCCGGAGTTGGACAACCGGGACGGTGCGGCCATCCGTCATGTCGCCTGGCGTCTGGCGCGCTTCGCCAAGGCTACCAAGTGGATGCTGGTGGTGAGCGACGCCAGGCCTGCGGCGGAGGGTTACGTCGGCGCCTACGAGGATACGCGGCGAGCTGTGGCAGAGGCCAGAGCGCGCGGTATTCAAGTCGTTCACCTGGTGGTTGCAAGCGAGGTGGACGCGGCGCTCGTAGACGCCGTGCGTTACCTGTACGGGCATGCATTTGCCGTCGCCAGGTCTCCCAAGGATTTGCCGCTTGCGATGGAGCGCGCGCTGAAACAGATTTTGCGCGGCGCCGTGCCAGAGCTCAGGTGACCGCCAAGTGCAAGACGTCCTCGACATAAGTCGCCGAGTGGTTGTACGTCCAGATGGCGTAATATGGATCTGTGCTGAAACCCTCTTGGTGAAGCATGTTGGCGGCCGAGTAAATCGCGTCTTCGACATTATGAATGTCTGGCGTCGTGTGACCTGGTGCGGGCACGCCGAAGATGGCAAAGGTCGATGGCATGAACTGCATCGGGCCGATGGCGCCTGCATACGATTCGATGTCGCCATTCGTGCTGAAATCCGTCTCAACCTTGTGGATAGCGGCGAGGACGGTCCATGGGATATCGTACTTTGCGCCGGCGGCCTTGTAGACAGGGATGAGCCAGGATGGCGCTTCGCGCAACAGCACGCTTTGCGCTTGCCATCCGCCGAATGCACTCGAAGGCTCAATCACGAGTCGCTCCCCAGGATAGATGGCGGTTTGTGTAAGGTGGTTCGCGCTGCAGATGGCAGAGATGGAGACGCCAAAGATGTTCGAGATCTCCCAAAGCGAGTCCCCCGGTTGAACGGTGTAGGTTAGGCTCGGCAGGAGCGGCGAGGAACTCGCTTCCGGCGACTTCGGCAGCGCGGCGGTCGGACGCGCGCTCGGTGGCAGGCGCAATACTTGTCCCACGCGCAGAACTGTGGAGTGGAGGCGGTTGTACCGCATCACGTTGCCCACGGTGGTGTGATGAGCTTCTGCGATGCTCCACAGGCACTGCCCCTTACGGACGCAGACCGTCATTGCGCGCATCGTTGGACGCGCTGCCCTCGCGCCAATGGCAGATCTGGCGCGCATCGCAATCTGCGCGATGGACGCGGCCTGAGGACTGTGCGTGAGCCTGATGTCGAGGACTTCCGTGCGAGAAGGTTCGCCTGAATGTGCCCGCAGAACCGCCCATTCCACTCGCGGCAACAACGTTGGTAGGGATGAACGCTCGGGCGCTGTGCGCGCGTCGACGACGGGGGCCATGGCAGCCGGTGCGCGGTTCGCTCGGTCGCCGGTCCAGAGTCCGACGGCAGCGATGAACGCGAGGGCGCTGGCCATGAAAGCCTGCCAACGGCAGCGAAACATTCGCATCTCCCCTTTGACCAAGCCTCGCGGCCTGTTTTATGGAGAGATGTACGCGCGAAGCGGGACAAGTATGACAAGCTAGTCGGACCGATGACTCCATTCGACGGCGTCGAGCAACAGCCCCGCGAACTGCTCCGCATCGAGCGAGCAGAATTCCATGTGCACATCCTGGTCCGGTCCGAGGATTTGAATGATATAATCGCACCCGTGAGCGCAGGGCGACGTATGCCAAACCGCGGCTTCGCGGCCAACCACTCGGTAGGTGTAGGGTAGGGTGGTCATGTGTCAAGCACCTCGTCTTCGGGCAAACCTGCCCATTTTCTTTATGGCCTGTTCTCGCTTCGCGCAAACGCATAGGGCGAGGTCGGGCCGCGAAAGTTAAAATGAGGTGAGTTGACATGCGCACCCTGGACAAATTGCTGTATGCGGCGGTTCTCGGCGGGCTTATCGCCATCGGAGTGGCGTACGTGTACTTCGCCGTGCGCCACCTCGGCCTGTGATGTGGGGGTGGGAACGGTTGTTGGAAGAATATGTGGTGCCGAGCGAACTCGCGGGCCGGCGTTTGTCGGCCGTGCTGAGTGGACGTCTTGGCATGTCCCGCAGGATGCTCCGGCGCATCATTCAGGCGGGGGGATTTTATCTGAACGGGGAGCCGGTGTATCTCTCTGTGACCGTGCAGGACGGAGATCGCGTCACGTGGGAGCGTCCCGAGGAGGACGTCGCCGTCGAACCCGAGGATATCCCGCTCGAGATCTGCTATGAAGACGATGACGTGATCGTCGTCAACAAGCCGGCGGGAATGTTGACACATCCGTCTCCGCACGAGCGGCGCGGCTCGCTCTTGGGGGCGGCCGCGCATTACCTTCGCCCGCGGGGCGGTGTGCCGCACGCGGTTCACCGATTGGACAAGTACACATCGGGTGCGGTCTTGGTCGCAAAACATGCTCACGCGCACCATCAGTTGGACCGCGCGCTTCGCCAAGGTCTCGTCGACCGGCGGTACGTGGCCATCGTGTATGCGCCCGAGGGCTGTGAAACGGGGCGGTGGCTCACGTTCGTGGATGGCTTGGCGCCGAATCCACATCGCCCGTCGCGGCGCATTGTCGTGCCCCCCGAACGGGGGGATCGCGCGGTCACGCACGCGCTACCCCTGGTGCAGGCTGGGCCGCTGGCATTGGTGGCGCTCGTCCTGGAAACGGGCCGGACCCATCAGATTCGGGTGCAGATGGCCTCCCACGGCATGCCGCTTGTGGGCGATCGCGATTACACCTATGTGCTCGCCAACCGTCGCGATCCCTTGGGGCAAGCTTCGTTTTACGAAAAGGCGTTTGGCCGCCAGGCGCTTCACGCGTACGCGCTCTCGTGGCCGCGCGTGGAGGACCGCGCCACGTGCAAGGTTCGCGCGCGCATCGCCGACGACATGCGCGAGCTCTGGCTTACCGTCGCCGGCCGGGACGACATTGAAGCGTGGTGCGACAAAGCGCAGGACGTCGAGCCCCCGGCGGATCCCATCTACGGGTCTACGGATCTTTAAGCAGGTGGCGCGCGGTATCAGGGAGGTGTCTCCAATGGCCAAGTACCAGAGCGTGTTTAAGCAGCTGCTCGAAGCGCACGGCGGGCCAGGTTTCGAACAGGACGTGCGCAATCTGATTCTTCCACATCTATCGGATTACGCGGCGGAGATTTGGACCGACGCGCTCGGCAATCTCGTCGGCCTCATCCCGGGTGCGGGTGAAGGCAAGCGGCCGCGGGTGCTCGTGTCCGCCCACATCGATGAAATCGCGCTGGTCGTCACCCGCATCGAATCGGGTGGCTTTCTCCGCGTCGCGCAGGCGGGGGGATTTGATCCGCGGGCGCTCGTCGGGCAAGAGGTCTTGGTTCATACCCAAAGCGGCCGGGTCTGGGGTGTCATCGGGGCCAAACCGCCGCATCTCACGCCTCCTTCCGAGCGGTCGAAGGCTGCCAAACTGGAAGAGCTGTACATCGATCTCGCCCTCCCCGAGGAGGACGTTCGCGCTCGCGTTCGAATCGGCGATCGCGTCACACTTCGCCGCGCGCCCGTGGATCTTCTGAACGGCCGGATCGCGGGCAAATCGGTCGACAACCGGGCGAGCGCGGCGGTGCTCCTTGAGGCGCTTGCCTTGCTGAAGAGCATGGTGCACAGCGCGGATCTCTACGCCGTGTTCACGGTGCAGGAGGAAGTCGGCTTGCGAGGGGCCAGAACGGCCGGATTTGGTCTCGCGCCGGACATCGCCATCGCCGTGGACGTGACCTTCGGGGCGTTTCCCGGGCAGGCGCCCGATGAGTCGTTTCCGCTCGAAGGCGGCGTCGCCATCTCCTTTGGCCCCAACCTCCATCGGCGCGTGTTTCGGCGGCTCGTGGACTGCGCCGAACGGCATCGGATCCCGTATCAAATCGAGTTGTCGCAAAGGCCGGTGGGCGCGGACGCCAACGCATTTCAAATCGCCGGCCCCGGCCTCGCGGCGGCCCTCATCGGACCGCCGATTCGGTACATGCACACCTCGGTCGAGACCGTCGCCTACGACGACATATGGCAGTGCGCGCGGCTTCTGGCCCATTATGTGGCAGAGGTGGACGCTCTGCAGGTGGAGGAGTTGACATGTTACTGAAGGAACTCACGGAGGCCTTCGGCCCAACGGGTTTTGAAGACGAGGTGCGCGGCGTGGCGCGCCGCGAGCTCGACGCGATGGGGCTGTCGGTGCGCACGGACGTCCTGGGGAATGTCATCGCGTCCACGGGAGAACACCATCCCGGGCCGCGCGTGATGCTCGACGCGCACATGGACGAGGTGGGCCTCATGGTGACCCACATCGGCGAAGGCCGAGAAGACGGTGGGCTGCTTCGATTTCGACCGCTTGGCGGCGTGGATCCCCGGGTGCTCGTGTCCAAGCCAGTGCTCGTTGGCGAGCGTCGTATTCCCGGCGTGATCGGCGCCAAACCCGTTCACCTGCAGCAGCCGAGCGAACGGGAGAAGCCCATCCCCATGGAGAAGCTATACATCGACATCGGCGCCCGCGACGCGGACGACGCCAGGCGCCACGTGAAACCAGGCGATCCGGTCGCGTTCGCCACCGCGTACGACGAGCTTCCGCACCGGATGGCGAAGGCGAAGTCGTTTGACGATCGCGTCGGCTGCTACATCCTGCTCGAAGCATTGCGCCGGTGGAAGGGCGCTCTGCCGGTGTTTGGCGCGTTCACCGTGCAGGAGGAGATTGGCCTGCGTGGCGCGCACGCGGCGGCGTATCAGATTCAGCCCGACATCGCCATCGCGCTCGAAGGCACCGTGGCGCACGACGTCGTCGGCACGCCCGCGCACGGTCAGTCGACGGTGGTGGGCAAGGGCCCGGCCATCACGGTGCAGGACGGACAGACCGTGGCGCATCGGCGCTTCGCCGAATTTCTCTGGGAGACGGCGAAGACGCGCAACATTCCGGTCCAGTGGCGCCGAGTCAAGGGTGGCACCAACGATTTTGGCGCCATTCACCGCGTCGGCAAAGGGGTGCTGGGCGGGGCCATCTCGGTGCCCGTGCGGTACATCCACGCGCCGACGCAGGTGGTGTCGCTCGACGATGTGATGCATGCCATCGATCTCGTGGTCGCGGTACTCGACGAGATCGCAAAGGGAGGATTTCGCCCATGAGGGACTGGGTGATGCGGTTGATGGACTTCGTCGCGCCGAGCGGAAGTGAGGCGGCCGTGGTCCAGGCGCTCTTGGATCACGTCCGGGACGCGGCGGACGAGACCTGGGTGGACGCGCTCGGCAACGGGATGGCGCGAAAGCGGGGCGAGGGGCCTCACCTCATGCTGGCCGCGCACGTCGACGAGCCGGGAGTTATGGTCATTGACATCGACGACCGCGGTTATCTCCGCGTGGTCTCCGTCGGAGACGTGCATGCGCGCGAATGCGCCGGACGGGTGGTCCGTTTCACCAATGGCACGGAGGGGCTCGTCCACGCAGATCCGTCGGCAAAGGGCGATCTCGACTTTGATGCTCTGGTCGTCGACGTCGGGGCGCGATCGCGCGAAGAGGCCGAGCGCATGGCGCCCATTGGAACAGCCGGCGCGGTGCACGTTCCCCATGTGACGTGGGGGGATGACATGGTGATGGGGCGCGCCATCGACAATCGCCTGGGGTGCGCCGTTGCCGCGGAGGTGTTTCGCAAGCTCGCCGCAAGAGGGTTGAACGTGAGTGTGGCGTTCACGGCGCAGAACGCGGTTGGGGCGAGGGCCGCGCAGGCTGCGGCCTTTCAGCTCGAGCCGCAGTACGCACTCGTGATCGACGGAGCGGCAGCGGACGACGTGTGGCACGATGACCCGGCCATCTCTTTGGGCAAGGGACCCGTTCTGAAGGTGATGGACCGGGCGAGTGTGGTGCCGCTCGAGGGCAAGCGCGCCGTGGAACAAGCGGCGGATGGATTACATCTGCTGCTTCAACACGAGGTGTCGCGCGATGCATGGAGCGACACCGGCGCCATTCAACTGGCAAAGGCGGGTTGTATGGCCATCGGGCTCGGGTATCCCGTGCGCCGCGCGGGCGCTTTCGCCGCGACGGCGGACGTGTCGGACGCGAAGGGTCTGGTGGATCTCGCCGTGGCGACGGCGGAGACTCTGTTGGGCTGATGCGAGGGGCGGGCGCGTGGCCCGCCTCGAGTATGCTATACTACCGGTAATTCGCAGAGACGAACGCTTATGGGAGAGAGCAGGAAGTGGAGGGGCAGCCTTTGTTGCGTTACTTGTCGGCAGGAGAATCGCATGGCCCGGCCTTGACCGTGGTGATTGACGGCTTTCCGAGCAACGTGACCATCCGCAAAGAGAAAATTGACGAACAATTGCGACGCAGACAGCAGGGGTATGGTCGCGGTTATCGCCAGCAAATCGAGTCGGACGAGGTGCAGGTGACGAGCGGGATTCGCTTCGGGAAGACGCTCGGCACGCCCATCACGCTGGTCGTTCAGAACCGAGACTTCAAAAATTGGTCGGAGAAGATGGCGCCGTTTGGTGACAAGCCGGAAAATCTCAGGGAGATTTATCGCCCGCGGCCAGGGCACGCAGATCTCGCCGGGGCCATCAAGTACGATCACGAGGACATCCGCAACGTCCTTGAGCGCGCAAGCGCGCGCAATACGGCGACGCTGGTGGCGGCGGGCGCGCTCGCCAGGCAGCTCCTGGAGCATTTCGGCATTCAGGTCGCGGCGCACGTGGTCGAGTTGTGCGATGTGAAGGCGGCCCAATTTCCCGACACGCTGGAGGAACTCGAGGCGCGCGCGAACGCCTCTCCGGTGCGGTGCGCGGACGAGGCGGCAGCCGAACAGATGATGGCGCGCATCGACGAGGCCAAGGCGGCCGGGGATACGGTCGGCGGCATCTTCGAGGTGATTGTGCGGGGCTGTCCCATTGGGCTTGGCAGCTACGCGCAGCCGGATCGAAAGCTGGATGGGAGGCTCGCCGCAGCCCTGATGAGCATTCAGGCCATCAAGGGTGTGGAGATTGGGCTCGGCTTTGAAGCGGCCCGGCGCATGGGCTCCAAGGTGCACGATCCCATCTTGTACAGCGGCACACGCTACGTACGTTCGCATAACGGGGCTGGCGGACTCGAGGGCGGGGTGACCAACGGGGAAGACATCGTCATCCGGGCCGCCATGAAGCCCATCAGCACGTTGTACAATCCGCTTCCGAGCGTGAACATGAAGACGAAGGAGGTAGAGCCCGCGGCCATCGAGCGCTCTGACATCTGTGCGCTTCCGGCAGCGTCCGTCGTCGGGGAAAACGTGGTCGCCTGGGTTATCGCCGACGCGTTTTTGGAGAAATTCGCCGGAGACTCGCTGGAGCAGATTGAGGATGCCTTCCAGGCATATCAGGCGCGGGTGAGTCAGCGATGATCCGCCTCGACGTACGAAGCGCCCAAGGGGCGTATCCCGTCCTCGTCGACGCGGGAGCCAGGCGCTTGCTGCCCGGGCTCTTGCAGGAGCTCGGACTGGCGGACCGGAAGGTCGCGGTCATCACGGACGAGATGGTGCAAAAGACGGCGTTTGCGCGGGAGCTGGTGGACGCCCTGGCGAAGGTGGGGCGAGGGGTGTTCGAGCTCGCGTTTCCGGCTGGCGATGCGCACAAGAACCTGGGAACGGCCGTGCAAATCTATCACGGCCTGCTCAGGCACGGGTTTCGCCGCGGTGACGTCATCCTGGCCGTAGGCGGCGGCGTGGTGGGCGATCTGGCCGGTTTCGTGGCGGCGACGTATATGCGGGGCGTCCCGTACGTGCAGGTGCCGACGACGTTGCTCGCGCACGACAGCGCCATCGGCGGCAAGGTGGGCGTCAACCTCGAGGAGGGCAAAAACCTGGTCGGCGCGTTCTATCCTCCGCGCGCTGTGCTGTTTGATACCGAGGCGCTCTCCACGCTCGATTCCCGCCAGTGGAGCAACGGGATGGCCGAGGTCATCAAGCACGCCATCATCGCGGATATCATCTTGTTTGACCAGCTGGAGACAAACCCCGTGGCGGGCCTTGGCGATCCGGCTGAGTTCGTGGACGTGCTCGCGCGCGCGATGCGGGTGAAGGTGGATGTGGTGAACCAGGATGAGCGGGAGACCGGGCTCAGGCAGGTGCTGAATGTCGGGCACACCGTGGGTCATGCGGTCGAGCAGTATTCGGGTTATTCCCTGGGCCACGGCGAGGCTGTGGCCATCGGGTTGGTGGTCGAGGCCATCATCGCCGCGAGGCGAGGCTGCCTGCCGGAGGTAGATGCCGCGCGCATCGCGGCCGTGCTCGCCCGGCACGCGTTGCCCACGCGCCCGCCTTATCCGGACGTGGACGCGGTGCTGCGGCTGATTGAGGTTGACAAGAAACACACACACGACGGGTGGACGTTCGCGCTGCCCGCTGCCATTGGTCGGGTGGAAATCTGCAAGGTTCAGCCCGATGAGGTGAGGCAGGCATACGAAGAGGCGAGGGAGGGACACCATCCATGAAGGTGCGAGGACTGCGCGGGGCCACGACGGTGACCCGCAACGACCGAGAGGAGATTCTGCGGGCAACTCGCGAACTGATGCAGGAAATCGTTCGTGTCAACGAGATCGACGTGGACGATGTAGCAAGCGTCATCCTGACCATGACGCCTGATTTGAACGCTGCGTTTCCCGCTTTTGCTGTTCGGCAGCTTCCTGGCTGGCAGTGGGTGCCCCTCATGTGCGCGACGGAAATCGACGTGCCGGGTTCGCTGCCTCGCAGCATTCGCGTGTTGGTGCATCTGAATACCGACAAGCGCCAGGACGAGCTCATCCACGTCTATCTGGGCGAAGCCGTGCAACTGCGCCCAGACATCGCAACGCGATAAAGCCATCATTTCTCTCTGCCCAACTTTCATGGCCTTGGTTGACGAATGAGATCGTGGCGGCTAACATAGTCGTAACAGCTCTGTGGACGTCAGTCGAGCTGAGTTGAGGTAGGGGAGTGCGCCCCTTATGGCGCTTAGTTGAGAGGAGTCGAGTCATGCAGGACATCGTTCGGAATGCAATTGGTGCTGTCGTTTCTGGTAAAATATTGGATGAAGCGGAAGCGGAAGCATTTCTTAGCGCGTGGATGGATGGTCACGTGTCTCCCGTGCAGGCGTCCGCGCTCGTGAGCGTGATGGCCTATCGCGGAGAGCGGGCCTGCGAGATCGCGGGCTTTGCGAGAGCCATGCGCAGCCGCGCGGTTCGCTTCGAAGCCCCTGAGGGGTCGCTTGACACCTGCGGCACCGGTGGAGACGGCAAGGACACGTTCAACATCTCGACCGCCGTTGCCTTTGTCGCTGCGGCCGCGGGTATCCCTGTTGCGAAGCACGGCAACCGGGCGGCTTCCAGCAGGAGCGGCAGCGCCGACGTGCTGCAGGCGCTTGGCGCGGTCATTGATCTGCCTGTGTCCGCATCGCAGATCCTGCTTCGCGAAACGGGCGTCTGCTTTCTGTTTGCGCAAGTGTACCACCCCGCAATGAAGGCCGCAGCCCAAGTGCGGAAGGAACTTGGGTTCAGGACCATCTTCAATATCCTCGGCCCCTTGACGAACCCAGCGGGCGCCAGGCGCCAGGTCCTCGGTGTCTTTCACGAAAAGCTGGTCTCGGTCGTCGGAGACGCGCTCGCGGCGCTCGGTTCAGAGCATGCGCTGGTGGTGCATGGCGCCGGCGGACTGGATGAATTGTCGCTCGCCGGTCCGTCGCTCGTGGCGGAGGTCAAAGACGGCGCCGTTCGGGCGTATCGGCTTGTCCCGGAGGATGTGGGTCTCTGTGCGGCACCCGTCGAAGCGTTGCGAGGCGGAACACCGGAGGAGAACGCCGAAATCGTCCGCCGCGTCCTCGCCGGCGACGAGCGCGGGCCGAAGCGCGACGTGGTCCTCTACAACGCCGGGGCGGCCCTGTACGTGGGCGGCAAGGCAGCCTCGGTGCGAGAAGGCGTGGAAATGGCCGCCGAGATCGTGGATAGCGGAAGCGCCTATGCGGTTCTGGAGGCGTTTGTCGAGGGCTCCCGACAACTTGCGGGCGCAGAGGAGGCGGTGAGCCCGTGACGACCATCTTGGAACGGATTCTAGAAACCAAGCGCCGCGAGGTCGAAGTGCTGCGCCAGCGCATAGACCGCGAAGGTCCACTTCCAGAGCGGACTGTGCCCTTTCGCTCCCTGGCGCAGCGCCTGCGCCAGGATGAGCGGCTGGGCGTGATCGCCGAAATCAAGCGCAAGAGTCCGTCGAAAGGTGTGCTACAGGCGAACGTGGATCCTGCGGAGCGCGCGAGGGTGTATGAACAGGGCGGCGCTTCCGCCATCTCCGTGCTGACGGACGAGACGTATTTTCACGGAGCACTTGCGGACCTGCGAGTTGCCCGCTCGGCCGTGCAACTTCCCGTGTTGCGCAAGGACTTCGTGATTGACGAGGTACAGGTGGATGAGGCGGTATCGGCAGGTGCGGATATCCTGTTGCTGATTGCTGCAGCCATGCCTGCGGCTCGGCTGGGGGAGCTATCGAGGTACGCGCGATCCCGGGGACTTGAGGTTCTGCTCGAAGTCCATGGAGAGGATGAGGTAGAGGCGGCGGTCGCAGCCGAACCAACCTTGATTGGGATCAACAACCGCGACCTGCGGACGTTCGAGGTGGATTTAGGAACCTCGGAGCGCGTGCTGCAACGGTTGCCGGAAGGGACGCTCGCCATTGCCGAGAGCGGCATCATGACGCGAGAAGACGCTCAGCGGATGGCGGCGGCGGGCGCGCGAGGCATCCTGGTTGGCGAACTGCTGATGCGCCACGCGGATCTCGCGTCTGTGCGGACGCAGGTGGCGGATCTCCGCGTCCCGCTTGGGGCGGTGGCAAAGTGAAGCGCGTACCGCATCTGAAAATTTGTGGGCTTCGGCCTGGTGACGATCTGTCGTTTCTGCGCCACTCTGTCGTGTCGCACATCGGCGTCGTAATGGTCCCGGCATCGAGGCGCAACGTGTCCCCGGACGAGGCGGGCCAACTTGTCCGCGCCGCCAAGCGAATTCGGCCGGACGTGATCGCCGTGGCGGTGGTGTCGGGTGGATTGGGCGAAGACGTCGCTGAGGCTGCAAGGCGGGCGGGTGTCGACGTGGTACAGTTGCACGGCGGGGAGCCGCGGGACGTCGCTGTGCGGCTTCGCGAGGCCGGATTTCGAGTGTGGCGCGCGGTCGCGTTCGACCCCGGAGACGACGCGACGTCGTTTCTGGATGTTTTGAGGTCGCATGCATCTTCCGCGGACGCCATCCTCTTGGATGCCAAACCTCCCGCGAATGCGGAGCCAGGCGTTACGGGCGGGCACGGTCGAGCGTTCGACTGGGATGGCTTGGTCGAAGTGGCGCCGGCACTGAGCTTCGACTGGTGGGTCGCAGGTGGTATTACGCCGGAAAACGTTCGGGAATTGCTGAACCGGGTGCAACCTGTCGGCATCGATGTGTCGTCGGGCGTCGAAGTGGGCGGGCGAAAGGATGTCCGCCGGATTGAGCAGTTGATCCAGGCGATGGAGGCGTGGGGCCATGAGTCATTATCCGTTTCCTGACGAATCGGGGCGATATGGCGCGTTCGGCGGGCGATACGTCCCCGAGACGCTCATGTCGGCTCTCTTGCAGTTGGAGCAAGATTACCTGCGCCTCTCGCGCGACGAGTCGTTTCAAGAGGAACTCAAGTATTATTTGCAGCAATATGCGGGCAGGCCGACGCCGCTGTATTACGCGGAGCGCCTGACCAAGCACCTTGGTGGGCCGAAGGTCTACCTCAAGCGCGAAGACCTGAATCACACCGGTGCTCACAAAATCAACAACGCCATCGGCCAAGCTCTGCTCGCACTTCGGACGGGCAAGCGGCGCGTGATCGCAGAGACGGGCGCGGGTCAGCACGGGGTGGCGACGGCGACGGTGGCCGCGCGGTTTGGCTTGGAATGCACGGTGTTCATGGGCGAAGAGGACATGCGCCGGCAGGCGCTGAACGTGTTTCGGATGCGGATGCTTGGCGGCGAAGTGGTGGCGGCCACGTCGGGGACGAGGACGCTCAAGGACGCGACGAATGAGGCCATTCGCCACTGGGTGGCGCACGTCGACGACACCCATTACATCATCGGGTCCGTCGTAGGGCCCCATCCGTATCCCATGATCGTTCGCGATTTTCAGCGGATCATTGGCGACGAGGCGAAGGCTCAAATCCTTCAGCAGGAAGGCCGCCTGCCCACGAGCGTGGTGGCCTGCGTCGGCGGCGGCTCGAACGCCATGGGGATCTTTTACCCGTTCATTGAGGATGACGGCGTGGAACTCATTGGCTGCGAGGCCGCAGGACACGGGTTGGGCACGGCTTATCACGCCGCGAGCATCGCGCGCGGGCGACCGGGGGTCCTGCATGGAGCCAAGACCATGCTGCTGCAGGACGAGTACGGTCAGGTCCAACCCGCCCATTCCATCTCGGCGGGACTCGACTATCCGGGCATTGGTCCTGAACACGCTCATCTCGCGGCGACGGGTCGCGCCACGTACGTGCCCGTGACAGACGACGAGGCGCTCGAGGCGTTCTTTCTTCTGTCGAAGCTGGAAGGCATCATTCCGGCGCTCGAGAGCGCGCACGCCGTCGCGTACCTGATGCGGGAAGCGGGTCGATACGGCCCCAATGACGTCGTCGTCGTCTGCCTCTCTGGCCGCGGCGACAAGGACGTCGAACAGGTGGCTGCGCGAGAGGGGGATGAAGTCAATGGATCGCATCCGTGATGCGTTTCAAGCAAGTCACAAGCTTCTCGTTCCCTTCGTCGTGGCTGGCGATCCGGACTACGCGCGCTCACTCCATATCGCGACCGCCATTCTGGATGCAGGGGCGGACATGCTCGAAATCGGCTTTCCGTATTCCGACCCGCTGGCCGACGGCCCAGTCATTCAGGCGGCCGCGGTACGTAGTCTGAAGCAAGGCACGCGCCTCGTGGACTGCCTTCGCCTCGTGCGGGACGTCCGAGCGCGATCGCCAAAGCCGCTCGTCGCCTTCACGTACGTCAACCCGCTCATTCAATATGGGGCGGAGCGCTTTTTCAGTGAACTCGCGGCTGCCGGCGGCGACGGCGTGATTGTCCCAGACGTTCCGCTCGAGGAGGCGGGTGAGGTGGCCTCCGCAGCCGAGGCTCACGGAATTCAGTTCATCCCGCTCGTCGCACCTACCTCGGGCGAGGAACGGGTGCGCGCGATTGTCCAAGCGGCGCGAGGTTTTGTGTACTGCGTCTCGTCGCTCGGCGTCACGGGGGAGCGACAGCAGGTGTCGCGGCAGGTCCGCGAGCTCGTCGATCTCGTCCGCAAGCACACGGACCTGCCCGCGTGCGTGGGATTTGGCGTGAGCCAGCCTGAGCACGTGCGCGAAATCTCGGAATTCGCGGACGGCGTCATCGTGGGCAGTGCCTATGTGCGGCGCATCGGCGACGCGCTCCGCGAGGGGCGAGACCCCGTCGACGCGGTGCGCTCGTTCACCGAACAACTCAAACAAGCGGCGAGGGAATCCACTCACCCGCGTTGACGGGATTGTCCTCTTTCGCCGATTGTGATAGACTTTTCAAACCATTTGAATCGTACAAAAAATGCTTGGAGGAGAGAGAAACATGATCGTCGTGATGAAGGAGGGCGCGTCGCAGTCAGAGATCGAGCGCGTGATGGAGCTGCTCAAGAGCAAGGGGCTTGGGGCGCATCTGTCTGTCGGCGAGGAGACGACCGTGATCGGCGTGATCGGCGCGAAGGAGAAGGTGCATGAGCTTGGCATCGAGACGTTGCCGGGCGTGGAGAAGCTGGTGACGGTGAGTTATCCGTTCAAGCTCGCGAGTCGCCCCTTTCACCCGGACGACACGCGGATTGAGATTCGCGGTCACGTTGTCGGCGGTCCGGAGCCGACGCTTATCGCGGGGCCGTGTTCGGTAGAGACGCGGGAGGGGTTGCTCGAGATCGCGCGCGCTATCAAGCGAAGCGGGGCGCACATGCTGCGGGGCGGCGCGTTTAAGCCGAGATCGTCCCCGTACTCGTTCCAAGGGCTCGGCGAGGAGGGCCTGAAGTACCTGGCGGACGCGCGGGAGGAGACCGGGCTCGCCATCGTATCGGAGGTCATGGAGCCGGGCCTCGTGCCGCTCGTCGCCGAGTACGTCGATGTCCTTCAGATTGGCGCTCGCAACATGCAAAACTTCCCGCTGCTCAAGGCCGTTGGGCGCACGGGCAAACCAGTTCTGCTAAAGCGAGGCTTCTCCAACACGATTGAGGAGTGGCTCATGTCGGCCGAATACATCATGGCAGAGGGAAACCCGAATGTCATTCTCTGTGAGCGCGGGATCCGGACGTTTGAGACGTACACGCGCAACACGCTGGACCTGAACGCCGTGCCCGTGGTGAAGCACTTGTCTCACCTGCCCGTTCTCGTCGATCCGTCGCATGGCGTGGGTCACGCTCGCTACGTGACGGACATGGCGCGGGCGGGGATCGCGGCTGGCGCACACGGCGCGATCGTCGAGGTGCACAAGGATCCGACGCAGGCGTGGTCGGACGGCAACCAGACGATTACCCTCGAAGAATTCGATCAACTGGCGCATCAGGTGCGGGCGATTCACCAATTGATGAAGACGTTCCAGCCCGCCGCCAGCTTGGTGTGAGGGCCATGGCGCTGAAACGTGTTCTCATTGTGGGGGCGGGACTCATCGGCGGGTCGATGGGCCTCGCCCTTTCCCGTCGCATGCCGCACCTTGAAGTCGATGCCGTAGAGCAAAACGCTGTCTATCGCGAGCAGGCGGGACGGCTTGGCGCGTTTGCACGTGTGTGGCACGCCCTGGAGAGCGCGCCGTCTGACTACGATCTCGCCGTGCTGGCCGTGCCGGTCGACGCTGCCGTTCAGATGTTACCTCGCGTGCGTGGCAAAGCAACGCGGGTGATGGACGTCTGCAGCGTGAAGCGCCCGATTGTGCAGGCGATGGATCGCGTCCTCACCGGATCGCGCGGCGTACCGTCGCACCCGATGGCGGGGAAGGCACAGGCGGGGCCGCTCGCTGCGGAAGAATCGCTGTTTGAGAAGAGGCCGTGGCTATTCCTGGAGACGCACCGCCCGCCGGAAGAAGTCCTGCACCTCGTCGAGCGCGTCGGCGCTCGCACCGTATGGGTCCCCGATGCCGAGGCGCACGATCGGCGCATGGCAGAGGTCAGCCACGGCATTCACCTTGCGAGCCAGTGCGCCATCCTCGCGGCCGAGAGCGCGCCGGATGCCCTTGCGGAGATGGCGGGCCCCGCCTTTTGGGATGTGACCCGATTGGCCTCATCGCCGTCGGAGTTCTGGATTCAGACACTCGCGGCCAATCGCGATCACGTCATCTCTTGGCTGAGACGATTCGAAGCGGCGGCCCAGGCGTTTCGCGCGACCCTCGAGCGAGAAGACGAGGCGGAATTGAACATGTTGCTTGACGAAGCGAGGCGGAGGCGCAAGCGGGCTGAAGCCGCGAGAAACACGGAGTAATCTGAAAAATCGGAGCAGATGTGGTATTGACAGCGTTTACAGAGCGGTGTATGATTCAAGTCGAAGGGTGTTATGTTCTGATTTCTCTCCACTCCTAGCAGAATCTCCTGTGTTGGGAATTCGCTTCGCGCGAGTTCCCTCTTTTTTGCCTTCATCCTGGGGAGGCCAATGGAGGAGGGCTGCTGAAACGACGTGCCAAAATGATCTTTGCAAGGATAATATTTCATCTCTTCGGGCATGCTAGGCGAAAACGGTGCGGAGGGAAGCCGCATGCGCCTGAATGAATGCCTGAACCACGCGTCCGTCCCCACACTCCAGCGAATCGCCAAATCGCTCCACGTGGCCTGTGTGCCGTATTCCAAGCTCGATATCCTGCAGTCGATTCTGGAGGCGTGGCTCGATCCCGACGCGCGCAAAACCATGGTACATCGGTGGTGTGCGGACTGGGACGCCGCCATGCGGCGCATCGTGCTGCTGCCGCGCCACGCGTTTGCGCGTGAGGAAATGGCCTCGCTTTTGGCGCCATACGGCGATGGGGCCGTTGACCGGGCGCTCGAAGCCGGTTGGCTGTACGTCCATCCGGACCCCGCGACGAAATTCCCGCTGATTGTGCCAGAAGACGTCTGCCAGGCGTGTCACGCCCACTACGTGGCGAACTGGCGGTCGAAGGTCGCGATGCGCTCGGACGACCCGCCCTGCGTGCTCGACGAAGAGGATGCCATTCTCGCGGACCTCGAGACGCTTGTCGCCTACGTGCGCGATCACGACGTCCGCCTCACGACCACAGGCGCGCTCTACAAACGCAATCTCGAACAAGTGATGCAACTGTTCAAGATAGAGGAGTCGCTCGAGCTCCCAAGGTGGAGGTTCGGATACGGCAAGCGGACGTTCGCCTATCCAGACCGCCTGGCGCTCGTGTACGACTTCGCGTGCGACGAAGGGCTGCTCATCGAGCACGATGGCCGCGTGGAGGTGGACGACGCGCGCTGGCACGCGTGGAAGTCTCGCCTGACCGTCGTGAAACTTCGGCGGCTGTTGCGCCATTACGTCATAAGTTATCGTGGACCGATTCCGCGGCTGCCCGACGTGTTGCGCCTCATCCTTCGCCTTGGCGACGATTGGCTTCACCTCGATTCACTCTACGACCTGTGTCTCCCTTTCCTGAACCCTTTTTATTACGATTCGATGTCAGATGTTTGGCGGACGAGAATTGTCAAAATGCTTGTCCACCTGGGTATCGCCAGACTTGGTTCGGATGCGCCAGAATGTCCTCCTGAATGGTTTCAAACGACCGAACTCGGTCAAGAATTATTATCACGAGGCGACGAGGAGTCGACCGCCGACCTCATCGAACGCCGGCCGGCGCTCGTGGTCCAGCCCAATTTTGAACTGGTCGTCGTGTCGCCAGATCCGCGCCTGGAGGAAACCCTCGCGCCGTTCGTGGAGAGAATTCCGTCGGACGGAGTTCGCGCCTATCGGGTCTTGGCTCATACCGTCGCTCAAGGCGTCCGCGCTGGGCACGACTTCGATGCGTGGCGGGCGTGCGTCGCGCGGCATGCACTGTACGGAATTCCGCAGAACGTGGACCGGATGCTGGTGCGCTGGGCGGAGGCCGCGCGCCTCGAGCTGGAGGCTCACGACGTTGAGCCGGGCGAGTCCTGGGCGTAGGGTGGCAAGGGAAAAACACACCGGGTGCAGGAAAAGCGGGCTCGCTCACAGAATACAATGAACACACAATTCGAAACTTGCGGATGCTCGCTGGACGCTTCCGAGACCTCGGGAAGCAGGGAGGAGAATGGCTATGGGAACCACCGTGAGCGTCGCTGAGAAGAAGCATTTCCTGCGCTGGTTTCTAGCCAACTACCGATTGCAGAGCCGTGAAGCCGAGATGTTGCTGCGCTACATGATGTCGCGCGAAAACATCCTCGAGCGCGTTCACTTCGTAGACAATTTTCGCCAGTTCTCGCGCGTCATCGTGGTGTCGACGACCTGCGTGCACGTCGCGCCGTTTCGCTATTACCGTCGGAACAAGCCGGTGACCACGGATGTCGAGCAGGCATTCATGGACTTGTATCAGCACCCGGACGAAGACATCTACGTGGGGCTGTTCTTCAAAGATCGAAGCACGTGCCCCGAGTTTGCCTCGGTCCTTGAGGAGCCTGCACGTCCGGACCTTGACCCGGCCATCCGCGAGATGCTGTCCGTCCAGGCAGATCTCGTCATCGAGCAAGCGCTTCGGGCGTATCGGCGGGACCAGCTGATGCGGGCGGTGGATGCCGCCTTGGATGCGGGCGACAAACGCGCTTTTCTCGCGGCGAGCGAGCGACTCATCCAGTTTGATCGCGGCGAATCTCTCGAAGATTCTCCCGCCTGACCGAATGCGTCGGTGTTGGCTGTGCGGCCTCGAGCCTCACAGCCATTTTTTGCGCCGCCTGCTTGGCGAATTTGCCTCGCCGTCGAACGTGAAGCCTTCGCCCAGGACTTCGTGCACCGGGTTCACCGTAACAAAGGCATACGGATCGATGGCCTCAATGATGCGTTGCACGCGGGAGACTTCGTCGCGCGAGACCACGCAGTAGATGACCTCGCGGCTTGTCCCTGTGTAACCGCCGCGGGCTTGAAGCAAGGTGGTGCCGCGATCGAGCTCGCGATGGATGGCTTCGATGATGGTGTGATGGTGGTCCGAGACGATCATCATCGCGCGGCCGCTCGAGGCTCCCTCAATGACGAAGTCGATGACGCGACTCGCCACAAACAGTGCCACGAGTGAGTACATCGCGACTTCCTTGCCGATGAGCACGATGACGGACAGAATCACGATAAAATCGATGGCAAACAGGGTTCGCCCCATGCCGATGCCCCGGTGATGCCTGAGCAGGCGCGCAATGATATCGGATCCGCCCGTGGTGCCGCCTGCGCGAAAGATGAGCCCGAGTCCGATGCCCGTGATCACGCCCGCGTATAACGCGGCCAGCAGGGGATCGTGAAGCGGAATTCGAACGGGTTGCGTGATTTCGCTGAAGACGGAAACACCGGCGACGCCGGCGGCTGTCTTCAGCACGAATTCGTGGCCGAATTGCCTCCATGCCACGATGAGGAGTGGGATGTTTAAAATGAAAAACGAGATGCCAATTGGCACGTGCAACTTGTACAACAAGAGAAGGGAAATGCCTACAAAGCCGCCCTCCGCGAGGTGGTTCGCCACCAGGAATCCGTTCAGCCCCAGAGCGTAGATGAGGGCGCCCACGGCGATGGCGCCCCATTGGATTGCTCGTTCGAATATTTTCATGATGTGTGACTCCCTTGCCACGTGGCTGGTACTATGAGCCATTATACGGGCGGGATCACGGTAACTTCAATGGGCGCCGCGCCAAGGTCAGAAGGGTGAGGAGCCATAGCGCGATCCAGCCGAACGCCGTGTAGCCGTACTGGACAATGGCCCGAAATCCAAATGCCGTGAATGCCGCACAGGTGGCGAGCACCATCCCTGCTGCGGCGAGCCGCTTTTTTTGCGTGGCGAGCCGCTCACCGAGAAGTCCATACAGATTGCCGACCAGTGTGGAGTAGATTTCCCCAAACAGCACGGCGATAAACAGCACGGCCACGACTCGTGGATAGGTGGCTGCAATGCGCCCCATGGGTACCGCGTATCGATATGCGTCTGGGGCGTGTGCGGCGAGCGTGATGGTGACCGCTGCCAGCAGGCAGCCGAGCCCCACGGCGCCGAGTGCGGATCCTTGCCGGAGCGCGCGGCGTTCTCCAATTCGTCCGCCAAGTGGAACCAGCACGCCGATGGACAAGCCCACGTTCATAGCTGCGTAGAGGAGCGCTGAGAGAATGGCTGACGCGATGGATCCGTTCGCTGTGTGCAAATGGAGGATAGCGGACCGGTGCGAAGGATCCGACACGCTGGCGAGTGCCAATCCGACCGCGAAGATGCAGAGCGCCGGTACGATGACAGCGTTGGCGCCGAAGAGCCCGCGAATGCCAAACGCCGTCGTCATGGCCGCGAACGCCATCGCGCACAGCACGCCGAGTCCGTACGGCAGACCGAGTTGTTCACGAAACAGCGCGCCGGTTCCCGCCAGCATCGCCGTCGTAGTTCCCAACAACATGGCGATGACGAGCGCGTCGATTCCACGGGCGAGCCAACGCGGCAGGGCGCGAGCCGTGACATCCTGAAATGACCTTGCGCGACACTCGGCGCCGAGCTCCAACAGGCGATAGCCCCACCAGGCAAACAAACCTGTGGCCACACAGATGCCCAGGAATCCCCATGCGCCGAAACGCCCAAAAAACTGATACACCTCTTGCCCAGACGCGAATCCTGCGCCCACGACGGTCCCGATGTAAACCGCGGCAATCTGAAATGCCAGCCTCACAGCCCTCACCCTCGACCCTCCTTGCGACGTCATCGTGCGTCGATACATCCTATGGAAACCGTGCGTAAGACATGCCGAAGCTCGGACATGTTCTGACCGGCCCGTCCATACACATGTACGGAACGACGACTCACGGCGTCTGCGGGAGGGAGGTCGTCATACGAGGGGGTAGCACGATGACGTACGGCGATGCCGTGCTATTCGGGGCCGTGCAGGGTTTGACCGAGTTCTTGCCCGTCTCCAGCTCGGGCCACATTGTGCTCTTGGAGAAACTGCTTCACGTCAATGTCGAAGGCAATACGGCGTTCGTGCTCATGCTTCACGTGGGCACTCTGCTCGCGGTCCTGTATGCGATGCGCAGGGAGGTCCGCTGGCTCATCCAGCATCCGAAGGCCCGGGAGACATGGATGATCGTCGTGGCGCTATTGCCGACCGCCGTGATCGGCGCGCTGTTCGAAGAATGGTTTGATGATCTGTTTGAATCAGGCGCGACCATCGGCCTCGAATTTTTGCTGACGGGCGTCATCCTGTGGTGGATGGACGCCGTCGAGGCAGGCAAAAAGAACGAGAAGACGATGACTGTGGCCGACAGCCTGTGGATCGGCGCGCTCCAAGGCGCCGCTATTCTTCCGGCGCTATCCCGTTCCGGGTTGACCATCGCCGGCGGACTGTGGCGAGGCCTGAATCGGGAGGCGGCGACGCGTTTTTCCTTTCTCTTGTCCATCCCGGCGATTCTCGGCGGCGTGCTCGTCAAGCTTGACGATCTCGTCGAAGCGCATCACTCGGCAGCGCTGTCGTCGGGTCCGATGATGGCGGGCATGTTGGCGGCGCTCGTCACGGGGTATCTGTCTGTGCGGTGGACCAAGTCCTTGGTCTCACGCGCCAGAATGCGCTGGTTCGCGGTGTATACCTTCGCGCTCTCGGCGTGGATCTTATTCGATCAACTGGTTCAGCACCGGTTCTTTCCCCCTCTCGCGTGACGCGACGGTGTGCGTCGTAAAAAATGGCCAGGCAGCCCCTTTCCGGGACACCTGGCCGCTCTTATTTCTGTCAACCGTGTGAGCGGACGAAGAACGCAATCACGCGGATCCGCCGGATGAGCAGTGCGCCGAAGGACAGGGCGACGAGTGCCGCGAAAATGGCCGCCCACCACACCACGCTGTTTGACATCGCGTGTGCAAAGGTCGGCCAAAACCCGTTCTGTTCGAAGGCGGAAGACATCACGGGAAGATGGTGCGCCAAACTCGCCATGGCGCCTTGGGAGCTGCGACCGACACCCATGCCGTAGAGGAGGACGGTGAGCAGCGCTGCGAGCGCGGCGTGCAGGAAGCGCGCGAGAAAATACGGGCGCATCCGGATGTCGGTTTGGGTCAGCACACTTGCGACCTGCGCGTGAACGCTGAGGCCGCTCCAGGCAATGATTCCGCTCACCAGCGCGAGTTTCTGAATGAGCGGCGCGGGAACCGCCGCCGTCTGGGCACTGCCGATATCCAGTTCGAGCACACCTGCCAGCGTCGGCTGTACGAGCCCCGTGTGGATGCCGAACAGTCGGTAGATTTCCATCAGAGGCCATCCAATAACCGCCATAATGCCGTTCACTTCAAGAATCTCGATCACGACCGCGAAAAACACAATGAACCCGGAGATCATGAGGATGGTCTGAACCGACTCGCTCACTGCGTTGCCAAGCAGCTTGCCAAATGCACGCCCATCCTCTTCACGCGCCACCAGCATCTCGCGGTAAGCGCGCGCAAACAGGTTTCCCTTCGGCCGCACCTCTTCGCGATCTTTCACTTCCCTGAGGTGGTCGGGATCGCGCCGTCCCCACAGCTTGAACGTCACGCCCACCAAAAACGAGGAAATGTAGTGTGCGACGGCGAACAACGCGCCGAGCGCCGGCGATTTGAACATGCCCACGGCCACGGCGCCAAACATGAACAGCGGATCTGCGGTGTTGGTGAAGGCCAACAGCCGCTCTCCTTCAATCCGGGTGCATTGCTTCGTCTGGCGGAATCGCGCCGTGATGACGGCATCCATGGGGTACCCGGCCGCGAGCCCCATGGACAGGGCGAACGCGCCGACGCCCGGGACGCTGAAGAGCGGTTGCATGAGCGGCTCGAGGAGAACGCCGAAGCCGCGAACCACGCCGAGGCCGAGCAGCAGCTCGGAGACAATGAAGAACGGCAGAAGCGACGGAATGATGATCTCCCAGCACACTTTGAGGCCCTGCATGCCGGCTTCGTACCCTACTTTCGGATAGATCACGAGCGCCAGCGTAAACACCACAGCCATGGCGGCCAGGAGGACGGTGCTCCGGTGCCCGCGTCTCTCTTCGCGCAAGTGCCCTTCCCTCCCTTGTCGGACCCTGGTACGGGCCCGAAATCGTCCATACATGCTTATGACAAGCCTCGTCTTTTATGTTTGTGAGAGCCGGTCCGGTATAATGGGGACGCGAGGAGGAGAACGACGTGCAACTGTCCGAACTGCAGCAGGAAGTCGATCGGTACATATCCCAGTTTCAAGAGGGCTATTTTCACCCGATGACACTCGTCGTGCGGCTTGCCGAGGAGCTTGGTGAACTGGCGCGGGAGATCAATCATCATTACGGGGAAAAGCCGAAGAAGGCCGACGAGCCGGAGGGGGACATCGCGCTCGAAATGGGCGATATTCTGTTCGTACTCGCGTGCATGGCGAATCGGCTGGGCATTGATCTAGACGACGCGTTTTCGGCGACCATGCACAAGTTCCGCACGCGAGATCGCGACCGCTGGACGCGCCGAGATCGCCAGGATGAACACGGTGAGGGGAGGCGCAAGGATGAGTGACGCAGGCGTGATTCGGGTTGCTTTGGCGGGGGCGCTGGGACGCATGGGACAGGAGGCGCTCAAGGCGCTGCGACAGGAGGACGACATCGCCATCTGCGGGCTTTTGGTGCGCCGAGCTGATGAAGAGACCGAGCAAAAGCTTTCCGCCTACGGCGCGGTGTATGACGATCCAGAACGGCTTCTCGACACGGAACAGCCGGACGTGTGGGTTGATCTGACGGGGCCGGGCGCGGTGGTCCGTGACGTCGATCTCGCCCTGGTTCGCGGCGTGCGGACCGTGGTCGGTGCCACCGGCTACACGGAGGAGGACGTGCGCCGGTGGGAAGAGATGGCGCGGGCGCGGCAGGTCGGCGCGGCCGTATGCCCGAACTTCGCCATCGGAGCACTTCTCATGATGCGATTCGCGCGAGAGGCGGCTCGTTTCATGCCGCGTGGGGAGATTATTGAGCTGCATCACGACGGCAAGCGGGATAAACCGTCCGGCACAGCGCAGCGCACGAAGTCCATGATGGAAGTGGATTACGACGTGCCGATACATAGCGTGCGCTTGCCGGGACTTGTGGCACACCAGGAAGTCATCTTCGGCGGCACTGGCGAGGTGCTGACCATCCGGCACGATTCGCTCAGCCGCGAGAGCTTCATGCCCGGTCTCATCCTGGCTGTGAGGCGCGTCATGACCTTGCGCGAGCTGGTGTATGGACTGGACAAACTCCTCTGGTGAAAAAAACGGGTGGCCGAAAGGAGGTGCGCCGGTGCGCGTCGGAATCAGTTGTTACCCGACGGTGGGCGGATCTGGCGCGGTGGCAACCGAGCTCGGCAAGGCGCTCGCCCGGCGTGGACACGAGGTCCACTTCATCGTGACGGACGTGCCGTTTCGGCTCGGCGCCTTCGTGGAACACGTGTACATTCATCAAATCGAGCCTGTCACGTATCCGGTCTTGAAGACGCCGCCGTATGACTTTGCGCTCGCCAGCCTCATGGCGAGAGTCGCCGACGAATATCAACTCGACGTTCTGCACGCGCATTACGCCTTGCCGTTCGCGGTGTGCGCGTACTTGGCGCGCGAGATGGCGCACCATCCGGTTCGCGTGGTCACCACGCTGCATGGCACGGACATCACGGTGCTGGCTCAGGATCAGAGCCTCAAATCCATCATCAAGCTCGGCATCGAGCGAAGCGATGCAGTGACGGCCGTCAGCCAGAGTCTGGTCCTGGACACGGCTCGCCTGTTCGAGACTGACAAGCCCATTCGCTGCATTTACAACTTCGTCGATCCCGGCGAGTTTCGGCCGGAGTGCGGGCGCGAATTGAAGCGCCACTTTGCGCCGAATGGTGAACGCGTCCTGCTTCACATCTCGAATTTCCGGCCGGTCAAACGGTTGCACGACGTGATCGCCGTGTTCGAGCGCGTGGTGAGGAGGATTCCCGCCAAGCTGCTGCTGGTGGGAGAAGGGCCGGATCTCGGGGCGGCCAAACGCCAGATGGAAGAGGCCGGGCTCGGGAATGTCGTCCATTTCCTGGGGCGTCAGGACGAGGTGGCGCCGCTGTTTGCCGCTGCCGATTTATTCCTCCTGCCGTCGGCAAGCGAGAGCTTTGGCCTGGTTGCGCTCGAGGCGATGTCGTGCGGCGTGCCCGTGGTCGGATCGACCGCCGGCGGCATTCCGGAGGTGGTGGTCCACGGCGAGACCGGCTTTCTGGCGCCCGTCGGTTGCGTCGACGACATGGCCGATCTCGCCTGTCAACTGCTGCAGAACGACGCCATGTATCGGGCGTTCTCGTCGCGAGCCCGGGAACGTGCGGTCAACGCGTTCCACGTGGACCAGAAGGTCGGCGAATACGAGGCTCTGTACCGTGAGGTGATGGCGGCTGAATCCGGCAATCATGCGCATCCCCGCCCCGGCGCGTGAAGTGATGCAGGTTCTGCATGGCGCTGGCTATTCCGCCTATTTGGTCGGCGGCGCGGTGCGAGACCTTTTGCTCGGAAGAAAGCCCGCGGATCTCGACGTCGCGACGAGCGCGCGGCCGGAGCAGGTCAAGTCGCTGTTTGCGCGCACCATCGACACGGGAATTCGCCACGGAACCGTCTCGGTGCAGTCTGCGGGGGTCTGGCTTGAAGTCACCACGTTTCGGTCCGAAGGGCCGTACGGCGACGGGCGCCGTCCCGATTTCGTGCGCTTCGTGGATGACGTGGAAGCGGATCTCGCCCGGCGAGACTTTACCATGAACGCCATGGCAATTGACTTGGAAGGCCGGCTCGTGGACCCGTTTGACGGCCGCGGCGACCTTTTGCGCGGAGTTCTGCGCGCGGTGGGCGATCCCGTCGCACGCTTCCGCGAGGATGGGCTGCGCCTCGTCCGCGCGGTTCGGTTTGCCGCGCAGTTTCATCTGACGTTCGATCCCGCCACGGAGGCGGCGCTTGTCGAGGCGGCCGGCGCCATCCGTCCGGTTGCCCTAGAGCGAATCGGACGAGAACTGGAGCGCCTTTCGCAGGCGCCATGGCACGCCCATGTCGACGTGCTCGCTTCGACGCCGCTCTGGCGGCAGAAGGGGGAACCTCTCTCCTGGTTGGAATCGGGGTTTGCCTGGCTCGCGAGCCAGGGCCACTTTGCGCTCGCTCCTCCACCGGGTTTCGCGAGTCTCGCACTTTGGTTTGTCGGCGTGGACGACGGGCCTCTCCGTGCGCGCCGATTCGCGGAGGAACTTGCGTACGGAAAGGACGCGGCTCGGTACATCGAGCGGGCTGTGGCACTGATCCAGGCCTGGGCGCGCGGTGAAAATGCCACGTCCGCCGAGAGCCTGTACGAAGCCGGGCGCGCGCCTGCCGAAATGGCCGCTCGCATGGTCTCGTTTCTGGCGCGCGGGGACCTGTTTGAGATGGCGCGTTGGAAGCGCGCTATCCGCTTGCAGCAGGTCTGGGACAGGTCCGATCTCGCCTTGCCGGCGGCTGAGTTGATAGCCCTGGGTTTGCAAGGCAAGGAAATCGGCCAATGTCAGATGAGCCTGGTGCGCCGCGTTCTGCGTGGCGAGATCGAGAATCAATTCGAAGCTCTGCGCCGCGAAGCGGCGGCGTGGGTGAAGAGGGGCGATAACCGTGGCCGTGGATGACACCGGCGTGAGGGACCAGCTTGTGGAGGCGTTTCTGGCGGCCGACGGCCCGATTTCCGGCGAGGAACTGAGCCATCGCCTGGGCCTCTCCCGAACGGCCGTGTGGAAACAGGTGAAGGCACTCGAACAGGTGGGATTCGAGTTTGAGGCGTCACCCCGTGTCGGTTACCGAGCCATCCGAATTCCGGACGAGCTGATGGCGCCATTGGTTCGGCCTCATTTGCCACCCGAATGTCTGCTCGGATCGCCCATTTTGTGGGCAGCTTCGAGGGCTTCGACCAATGACACAGCTCTCGAACTGGCGGCGAAGGGACTTCCGCACGGCGGCGTGGTGACGGCCGGCGAGCAGACGGGTGGCAGAGGTCGGCGCGATCGCGCCTGGGCGTCTCCGCGCGGCGGCATGTGGTTTACAGTGTTCGTGCGCAATCCGTGCGCCCTTCGGCACGCGCCCGATCTCACGTTGCTGGCGGCTCTTGGCGTGTGCCGCGCCCTTCGTGTGGAAGGGGTTCCCGCCCAGATCAAATGGCCCAACGACCTGCTCCTCAATGGCAAAAAGATAGGCGGTATCCTGGCACAGATCCGGGCGGAGGGGGAATTGGTCGATCACGCGGTGATTGGTATCGGCCTGAACGCGAACTTCTCCATCGAAGCGCTGCCGGCGGACATCCGCCATCGTGCCACAACCATTCTGCATGAGATGGGGACGCCCATTCATCGGGCGAAGGTGCTCGCGCGGATTCTGACACAGCTTGATGCACTGTACCGCGATCTCCAAGATGGGCGCGGGTTTCAGGCAGTCCACGCCGAATGGACGGCCCTGTGTTCGACCGTCGGACAGGAAGTGGAAGTCGCGATGGGCGAGGAGCGCCTACGCGGCATCGCGCGGTCCATCGAACCCGACGGAAGCCTGGTGCTTGAGACGAGCCCCGGCGTGACGCGAACGGTCGTCAGCGGTGAGGTCCTCTTCTCCGCGCGCGAGCAAGTGTAGCGCAATCGTCAGGATTCCCCGTTCAACGCGCGTATTTTCCGGGCATGTCCCTGGGATGCGGGTCAAACCTTATCCCCGAGGGGGCGATGCCTATGACGGGGTGGTCCCAGGGGGCGGGCCATCGGGCGCGCGTGAAGTCTTCGCTGGTGGAGGCTCGAGGGGCGATGACCCTTGGGTTGTACGGCAGGGCGAAGCGAGCCATTGCGCGCGCCATCGCGCTTGGCTGGCGCACGAGTTCCGCGTACAGAGATCTCGCCGTGGCGTGCGCCGCGGAGGGCGAGTGGGACCATGCGCGACGAGCGATGGCCCTCGGCTGGAGCTTTGCCCGCTCGGCGCAAGATGCGTTTACTTTGCTTCGCGTCTCGGGCGAGATTGCGTTTCGCCGCGGTGACTATCCTGGCGCGGTCACAGCATGGCAGCAGGCGCTTGCCCTGCGGCCCGAGTGGGACCGCGGCTGGTATCGTCTGGGGTTGGCGTCTGCGTATAGCGGGGCCTACCGAACTGCAGAAATGGCGTTTCGAACGTGCGCACGAGGCGGCAAAGGTGACGACTGGGTGCTCCCCGCGGTGTGCGCCTATCTCGCAAGCATGCCCCGTGTCGCGGCGAGCCACCTTCATCTGGCTGTTCGGCAAGGCGTATCGACACCTCGACATGCCCGCGCCTTGGGAGCGCTCGCCGTTGCGCTCGGCGAGCAGCAGTTGGCGCTGAACTGGGCGCAAGAGTGCGCGTCAGACGCGAGGTTTGCCCCCATCGAGCACGAAGTACGGGCTCTGCTCGCGTGGTTGGAGGGTGACATGGCTGCCTCTGCATGCCTCGCGAAGAAGGCGGTGATGGCCGGCGGGCAACACCATGCGCTCGTCTACTTGGCGATGGAAGCCGGAAATAGAGGCGCAGGGTTCCATGGGCATCATGGTCAGGCGTCGAGTACAATGGATGCGCAGGAACATCGGACAAACCGTGGGCGGGAGTGCGACGCGAGTGGAATGGATCATCGTGGATTTGGAGACGACGGGGCTTGACCCTGAGCGCGGCGAAATTCTGGAGATCGGCGCGCTCAGGGTGTGCGATCACGACATCGTCGATACGTTTCACACGCTTGTGACGCCCGAGCGCCCAATTCCGGATGAAATCTCGCGGCTGACCGGCCTTTCCGCTTCGGCTCTCGCGGGCGCGCCGCTCGAGCGCGAGGCGCTGATGCGCTTCGCGGCATTTGTTGGAGATACACCGATGGCAGGGCACAACTGGGCGTTCGAGCGCAGTTTTTTGCGCCATCGCGCCGCGCAATATCATCTGCCACTCGAGCCAGGCGACGGGCTTTGCACGTTGACCCTCGCCCGCATCTTGGCACCTCGGCTGATGAGTCATCGCCTTGAATATCTGGCCCGTCGTCTGCGCTTGCGCGCTGAAGTGAGCCACCGGGCACTCGCCGACGCACACACGACTCACCAACTGCTCACCCGCTTGGAAGAAAAGGCACGGCGACTGCCCGAGGGCGTCATCGAGTTGCTGGCGGGGCTCGCAGGCTTGTACTCCCCGCTCACCGCGGCTTGGTTTGAAGAGGTTTTGCGGCGGCACCAAGGACACCACGGACCAGAGCTCGAAGAGCGGCAGGGCCTTTACTACACAAAGCCGAACATGCCATTGAGGCCCGAGGAGCGCTCGACTTCCATGCCCAATCGCGCCCAACTCGACGAGATCGCCAGCAAGGCCAGAGAGGTGCTTGCGCCCGGCGGTCCGCTGGCGGCGTCGATGCCTGGCTTTGAAGCTCGTCCGGGACAGTTGGCCATGGTCGACGCCGTGGCAGAGGCGCTCGCGGAGGGCAAGCACGCCATGGTGGAGGCTGGGACGGGGACGGGCAAGTCGCTTGCATATCTGGTCCCCGCCGCGCTTCTGGCGATGAAGACGGGCGATCCCGTCGTCGTGAGCACCCACACGCTCTCCCTGCAGGACCAGATTGCTGAGCGCGACTTTCCGCTTCTCCGTCGCATCTTCGGTGAGGACCTGCGTCTCGTGGTCCAAAAGGGCCGCAATAATTACGTCTGTCTGCGAAAGGTGCGCAGCGAAGCGCGCCTTTCCACGATGGCTACGCCTGTGGACGAGATCCAGGGCGTGATGGCGCTTTTGGTCTGGCTTACCGAGACGCCGGACGGGACGCGGGAGACGCTGTCGAAGTCGTCGGTGGGCGTGGGGCTCTGGGCGCGCGTCCGCAGCGAGAGCGAATCGTGCATCAATCGGCGCTGCCCGTTTTTCCAGCCGTGCTACTACTTTCGGACCAAACAGGCAGCCCAGGCTGCGCATCTTATCGTGACCAACCACTCGCTCGTCATGTCAGATCTGGCCTCAGATCACCGCGTATTGCCCAAATATGAGCATTTGGTCGTGGACGAGGCGCATCACCTCGAGGAGCAGGCCACCAGTCACCTCGGTTTCGAAGTCCAAAGCGGCGGCATGGCCGCTTTGGCGCACCGACTTGTGCGAGATCGCGGCCGGGCGGGTGTGCTGGCCGACGTCATGCGCATGTTGGAGGAACTGCACATCGAGGGTTCCACGCTCGATCTGCTGGAAGAGGCAAAGGAATGGGTGGGGACTGTCAGCGCAGATGTGGACGCAGCATTCCAGGCCCTCGCTGCGCAGGTCCCAACGGGCCAGTCGGAGTTTCGCCTTGACGCGTCGTGGCGGCAGAGCGCCTCGTTTCAGGCGTACAGGGAGGCGCTGGACAAGACGCAGGCGGGCGTGAAACGGCTGCACGATTTGCGCGCTCGGCTGGTGGAGCTCGTGAAGTCGCTTCCGTCGGATGATCACGTCGGGCGCGTCGTCGACGCCGCAGGCTTTCTGGGATCGTGGCTCGACGGGATCGCGCGCATGCAGGAGGTGTTGGACGAGAGCCCGGACGACGTGACCTGGGTGGAGGTGCAGGCGGGCGGCTCGCGCACGCGCGTGAGTGTGCATCGGGCGCCTGTGGACGTGGCTCGCGTCCTCAAGCAGCACCTCTTCGATCCGCTGCGCTCGGTCATTCTGACCTCGGCCACGCTCGCCGTGAACGGGGCGTTCGACTTCGCCATTCGGAAGCTCGGGCTTGACGAACACGCGCGCGAAGACCGCGTCATTGCGCGGACTGTCCCGTCTCCCTTCGCAATGGAGAGACAGGCGCGCCTGTTTGTTCCGAACGATGTCCCGGACATTGCGGCGGCGCCGCCGGAGGAAGCTGCGGCGTGGCTCACCGCATCTATCTCCAGCCTTGCCGAGGTGTCGAATGGCCGGATGCTCGTGCTGTTCACGAGCCACGCGCTTTTGCGCGAGACGGCGCGCCTTGCACGTTCAGTCCTCGCCGAACGAGGCCTGAACCTGCTTGCGCAGGACTTGGATGGGAGTCGAGCGGCGCTGCTCGAGGCGTTTCGGGCGCACCCTGAGAGCGTGATGTTTGGGGCGCAAACGTTCTGGGAAGGCATTGATCTGCCGGGCGATCAGCTGACAGCTCTCGTGATCGTGCGATTGCCGTTCGCTCCGCCGACTCATCCGGTGACGGCCGCTCGCTTGGAACGCCTGGAGGCAAGCGGGCAGAACGCATTTCGCGCGCTCAGCCTGCCCGAGGCGGTCGTGCGCTTTCGTCAGGGTGTCGGCCGCCTGATTCGAACACAGCAGGACCGCGGCGTGATCGTCGTATTTGACAAGCGCATTGTGACGCAGCGATATGGATCGATGTTCTGGAAGTCTATCCCTGGCCTTCGGCCTCGCGCTGTGCCGGAGCGCGATCTCGTCGCTGAGGTGCGGAAGTTTTTACAAAGCACGCCTTCCTCTTCCGAGCATGGGGTGCGCGCTTCGCTCTCACCCTAATCGCGTAGCGAGGGGGCGATGAGTGGTATGCATGCGATGTGGCGAGGATCAGTGAGCTTCGGGCTCGTGAACATTCCTGTGCGGCTGTATAAGGCGACGGAGACGGGCGGGATTCATTTTCGGCAGTTGCACAGAGACTGTCGGACCCCCATCACGTACAAGAAGTTCTGCCCGCGGTGCCAGGTGGAAGTGGGGCAGGACGAGATCGTGCGCGGGTTTGAATACGCGAAGGGCGAGTTTGTCGTGGTGGAGGACGAGGAACTGACGGCGTTTCAGGGACGCCGGGCCGAGACCATCGATCTCGTCCAATTCGCCGACGCAGGCGAGATCGACCCGGTGATGTTTCAGAGCGCGTATTATCTCGCGCCTGAGGCTGGTGGCAAGAAGGCGTATCGGCTGTTGTGGAAGGCGCTTCAGGCGTCGGGCCGCGTAGGGGTTGCCCGGATGACGCTGAGGAACGCGGAGTCACTCGCGCTCGTGCGGGCGAGTGATGCCGGCGGAGAAGTCTTGGTGGTACACGCACTGGCATGGCCGGAGGACGTCCGCTCCACGGGGGAGCTCCCGTACGTTCGGGAGGCCGTGGACATCGATGCGAACGAACTCGAAGTGGCGGAGACGCTCATCCGGCAATTGACCAAGCCGTTTGTGCCAAACGATTATCGAGACGAGAGTCGAGTGCGATTGGAGGCGTGGATAGCCGAGCGGCGCGGAGAGGGAGGGACGGAGAAGCCTGGCGTGCAAGCAACGGGAGAGGTCGTGGATCTGATGGAGGCGCTGAAAAAGAGCGTGCAGCTTGCGAAACAGGCCGAAACATCGCAGCCGAGGAAACGGAGGCAGCGAAAGACGTCTTGAAGCTGCTACGGGTCTGCCTGCGAAAAACTGCACAACATAGGGGTAACCGGATGATCCAACCATCCAAGGAGCACGGGGTGGCGAAAGGTCAGGTGTGGTGTCCATTCGGAGAAGCGGACCTTCACGGCGACCGCGGGCCGTGCAAATCGGCACATTTTCTGAACTTTCGGTGGGCGGGCGAACGGGTGAGCCGATGTCTCCTCGGCAAGGACCCGTTCGACGAGCTGTTGCCATTCCCGATGCGAAAGGCGACCGGCCCCAACGTTGCCGACATGAAACAGCCGTGCTCTCTCATCAAACAGGCCAAGGACCAGCGCATTTGGGGTGCCCTCGCGGTACATGACGCCGCCAACGGCCGCGACGGCGTTTCGCTCATGTTTCACTTTGACCCAGCGCCCGTCCTTGCGGCCAGGGGCGTAGGTCGAATTCATCCGTTTGCAAACAATGCCCTCGAGTCCAATTTGCCTCGTGGCTGTGAAGAGGGCTTCGCTGTCCGCTTCGCCTTCCACCGCCAAGACGTGTGGAACGCCCGCAAGGTGCTTGGTCAGCCACTCGAGCCGCTTCGCCAATGGCCACTCTCCCACCCACGTTCCACCTATTTGCACGACGTCAAACACGGCATACCACACGGGGATTTCGTGCGCAAGCTTTGGAATGATGCTCAAATGGCCAGCTTGATCCCTGCGAAGAACTCGGTAAAAGTCAGGTCTGCCTCCTGAAAACGCGATGACCTCGCCGTCAAATGCGCAGCCCTGAAAAGGGGCGAGTGAAGATGCAATCTCGGGAAACCGCTCCGTCCTCGGTCTTCCATGCCGATTCCAGAGGTGCACCCCGTCTTTGGATACGTCGGCCACGGCGCGTACCCCGTCCCACTTGACCTGTGCAATCCACCCGTCGCCCGCGGGTACCTCGGCGCTTGAAATGGGTTCGAACGGCCGAAAGAATGCCACGCTTGGCCCCTCCTTGATGACAACAGATGCCGCTGCGCAAGCTAGTCGTGAGGTGACATGAATGAAGCGTCCCGCGGCGAAGCTCACGCATGGTGACAAGGTCTACTTTCCGGCTCCAGGCCTGTCCAAACGCGACTACCTCACCTATCTTGCCCAAATCGGCGAACACTTGGTCCGGCACCTTCGCAATCGGCCCATCACGTTGGTTCGATGCCCCGGCGGGGTGATGGGCCGACGATTCTATCAGCGCCATCTTCCGCCACACGCTCCGACGAGCCTGCCGCGCCGATTTCGTGAAGAGGGTGAACGCCCACTCATTTCCATATCCGACGTCGATACGCTCCTGTACTACGGAAACTTGGGTGCCGTCGAGTTTCATGCCGGCCTGCACCTTCTTGAGGGCCCTCAAGCCGGGTGTCCCACCGCGCTGACGTTCGATCTCGATCCTTCCGACCCGGGCGACTTCGAGCGCGTGCGCGAACTTGCACTACGACTGCGAGACGTGCTTCGTGGGCTCGAGCTCGACGGCCTCCCCAAGACCACGGGCGCATCTGGCCTGCAAGTGTTCGTCCCGCTGGCGCATCCACTCCCATATGCCGTGACGCGGCCGGTCGTGAGCTTTATCGCGGCTTACTGTGCATCGCGTTGGCCGAACCTCGCCACCACCGAACGGCTCGTTCGCCATCGCGGTCGCCGCGTATACGTGGACGCACCTCAGCACGGGCCAACGCGCACGCTGATCGCGGCCTACAGCGCGCGCGCTGTCGAGAACGCACTGGTGTCCGTTCCCGTCACCTGGTCCGAACTCGAGGCAGGCGTGAGGCCAGACCATTTTCCACTGCATGCGGTGCCCGACCGATTGGCCCGGATGGGCGACTTGATGGCCATCGCCGCACGCCACCCGTCGTCGCGCGTGCAGGCGATTCACGATACGCTTCCCCCGCGTTGGCGACAAACACGCGTCCGTCCAGTATAATCGAGGACAAGACCCGAAGAGTGGAGGAAGTCGTCATGCGTTACGGCATCATCGGCGGCACAGGCGTCTATCAGCCCGGAGATCTGCCTGGGGCCACGCGCGAACGAGTACATACCCCGTACGGGGAGGTCGAAGTGACACTCGGAACCTACGAAGGCAAGGAGGTGGCGTTCCTCCCTCGCCATGGAAGTGGCCACAGCGTGCCCCCGCACCGCGTAAATTATCGGGCCAACATTTGGGCCTTGAAGCAACTCGGCGTCGAAACGGTTTTGGCGACAGCGGCCGTTGGCTCGCTCAACCGCCTGTTTCGCCCCGGCGATCTCGTCGTGATTGACGACGTGATCGACTGGACCAAGGGACGTCCTTCCACGTTTTTCGAGCAGGGACCAGTTGTGCACATCGACTTTTCCGACCCTTATTGCGCGCGCGTGCGGAAAGGCCTGGTCGAGACGGCGCGCGATCTCGGCCTTCGCGTGCATCACGGCGGCGTTTACGTCTGCGCGGAAGGGCCCAGGTTCGAGTCGAAGGCTGAAATCGCGTTGTTCGCGCGCCTCGGCGGCGACTTGGTGGGCATGACCAGCATGCCGGAGGCCGCGCTGGCAAAGGAAGCTGAACTGTGCTACGCGACGGTGTGCATGGTCACCAACTGGGCGGCTGGCATGGCGGCGAAGCCGCTGTCCCACGAGGAGGTCCTCGAGGCGATGCGGGAGAACGTGGCGGACATCCGGCGCCTGTTTTTCGCGTATATCGCGCGCGATAAGGCTGTGCGGGATTGTGCATGCGGTTCGGCGGTGGGCGGCCAGGTGCCGCTTGTGGGGGAGAGCGAAGCGTGAGGGCTATCCGATATCAGCCGGATAGGCTGGAGTTGCTCGACCAAACGAGGCTCCCTCATGAGACGGTCTGGTTGACATGCCGCACGGCTGAGGACGTGTATCATGCCATTCGGTCGATGCAGGTGAGAGGGGCGCCGGCCATCGGCGCCGCGGCCGCATTCGGCCTTGCGCTCGAGGCCAGGCGGCTCGAGCCGACTGATGCGCGATCCCGGCTGCCAGAAGTTGCGGCGTGGATGAAGACCGCTCGCCCGACTGCTGTCAACCTGATGCAGGCCGTCGACGAGGTGATGGCGGCGCTCGAGGAGGCGCCGCCGGGATGGGAGGCGGATGCGCTGTACCAGCGCGCCGTCGCCATCGCGGAGCGCGACATCGAGACGAATCGCCGCATCGGCGAGATCGGCGCGCAATGGATCGCCAAGCACGGGGGGCGCGTGTTGACGCACTGCAACACGGGTTCGCTCGCGACCGTGGAATACGGAACTGCTCTCGGCATCCTTCGGGCCATGCATGAAGCGGGGACGCTGGAACACGTGTACGTGGACGAGACGCGTCCGTACCTGCAGGGTGCGCGCCTCACGGCGTACGAACTGCAGGAAGAGGGCATGCCATTCGACATCATCACGGATTCCACCGCTGGATTTGCCATGAAGCTCGGCTGGATCGACGCCGTGATCGTCGGCGCGGACCGAATCGCTCGAAACGGAGATACGGCGAACAAAATCGGCACCTATTCTCTCGCGGTCCTGGCCTCGCATCACGGGATTCCGTTCTACGTGGCGGCGCCGACGACAACCATCGATCTGTCGACACCCTCCGGCGATGACATTCCGATTGAAGAACGAAGTGCAACTGAGGTCACGCATTGGATGGGGAGGCCCATTGCGCCCGAAGGCGCTTCGGCGAGACACCTGGCGTTTGATGTCACGCCGCATCACCTCATCACGGCCATCGTCACGGAGCGCGGCGTTGCGGTGCCACCGTTTGAAGTGTCGCTGATACGGTTGTGTGGCACGCGTTGACGAAGACGAATTCGGAAGGATGAAGGCGAATGGCACATGAACGATCCGTCACCGTACTCGAGGTGGGCGGTGCCGTCGTGGATCGACACACGTTCTATGCGGGTCCCGCGTACTTCGTGATCGAAGGGAGCCACATCGTCCGGCATGGGGAGGGCGATTATGAACCGGAGCCCGGCGAAGTGGTGGTGCGGAGGTGGCGCAAGCGGGACAGAATCGCCATTCCGGGCCTCGTGAATGCACACGGCCACGCGGCGATGACGCTGCTTCGCGGCGTGGGAGACGACCTGCCGCTCATGACGTGGCTTACCGAGCGAATTTTCCCCATTGAGGCGCGTCTCACGGCCGAGTGCGTATACTGGGGCACACAGCTCGCGTGCTGGGAGATGCTCTTGTCGGGTACCACTGCCTATGCCGACATGTACATGATGATGGATCACGCCGCGGAAGCGGCGGCGGAGTCGGGCATGCGGGCGCTTTTGTCCATCGGCCTTGCCGCGACGGAGGCGGATGTGCAGGCCGAAAAGCTCGAGGCAAGCCGCGCGTTTGTGCAGGCATGGCATGGGAAGGGGGACGGTCGGATTCAGGTGGCGCTTGGACCGCACGCGCCGTATACCTGTCCGGAACCGTTCTTAACGCAAGTCGCCGATCTCGCCGCTGAGCTTGGCGTCGGCATCCAGATCCACCTGAGCGAGACCCGAGGTGAGGTGGATCAATTTCTCTCCCAGGAGGGACTCACGCCGATTGGATTGGCGGAGCGGGCCGGCCTGTTGAACCTGCCCACGCTCGCCGCGCACTGCGTGCACGCCACGCAGAACGACATTGAAATCTTGCGCACCCACGACGTCCGCGTGGCCCACAATCCACAGAGCAACCTGAAGCTGGGTTCTGGCATCATGCCGCTCCCCGACATGCTCGATCGCGGCGTCACGGTGGGCCTTGGCACCGATGGCGCGGCGAGCAACAACAACTTGGATATGTTCGAAGAAATGCGCCTCGCGGCGACGCTGCACAAGGGCGTGCGCGAGGACGCGACGACCGTCGATGCCGCCACCGCGTTCGCGCTCGCCACGGAACTCGGTGCTCGCGCCATCTTCCTGCCGGAAAACCACGGCACGCTGCGTCCCGGCGCGCCTTGTGACATGGTCTTGCTGGACGCGCACTCGCCGCATTTCACGCCGTCCCACGATCTGCTGTCAGATCTGGTATACGCGGCGGGAGCCGACGACGTCCTTGACGTGATAGTTGCGGGCGAGTGGGTTCTGCAAAACCGTGAACCCACGGCGCTCGATGCGGAGCGCATCCGCTTCGAGGCACGGCGCCTCAAGGACCTGCTGACGCGCGGCTAATCGCGTTCCATTTGCACGTCGGCTTCGGATTCCAAACGTGTCTCCGCGTCCAACATGTCGGCGAGCGCGATATCCATGTACGCCTCAAACACGAAGCGGCGGACGTCTTCACGCGACGATGCGCGGTTGGTCCAATGGAGAAGCGCCTCTTCACGTTCAGTCATATGCCCACCTCCCGGTATCGTACTTCTAAGTATGAGCGGCGCGCCGCGGTCGTATGAGGCGTGAGGTGATGAGAGAGGAGAACGTCGTCATGCGCATTTTGATCTGCAACGACGATAGCATCCAGGCCGCGGGCTTGTTCGCATTGGTGGAAGTCGCATCTAGCTTTGGAGACGTGGTCGTGGCGGCCCCGGACAGGCAGCGCAGCGCTTCGAGTCACGGCATCAGTCTGCACCGCACGATTCGGGTCGAACGGCGCGAGGTTCCGGGGGCGGCCGATGCGTTCGCGTTGTCTGGAACGCCTGTGGACTGTTGCAAATGGGCGCTCGCCGTTCTGCACGCCGAGCGTCCGTTCGATCTCGTGCTGTCAGGCATCAATGCCGGAGCGAATCTCGCGACGGACGTGCTGTATTCCGGGACCGTCGCCATTGCGGGCGAGGCGGCTCTACAGGGCGTGAAGGCCCTCGCCCTGTCCCACGTTGGACCGCCGTTTGACTTCGCCGCCGCGCAGGCAGCTTCTCGGCTGCTCATCGAACTCGCCATCGATCTCGCTCTACCGGCCGACACCTTCCTCAGTGCCAATATTCCCTTTGTTGGCCAGAAAATCTGGACTCGGGCGGACATCGTGTGGTGTGACCTGGGTGTGCGCAGGTACCACGACATTTTTTCGCGCGAACTCGACGTGGAAGGGCACGAGGTGTATCGTTATGGTGGAGATATCATCGACGAGGTCGGCGAAGGTCTCTTGGACATCGGCGTGGTGCGGTCAGGGAAGATTAGCTTAACGCCTTTGCGATATCACTTCACGAACGACCAGTTCTTGCGAGACATGATATCTAGCTGATGACGGCGGGTGGAATGGTTTGGATCCTAAGTGGAGCGTCTACGCGACGATGGTGTGTTCCAACTCCGAAGATCTGTATCGAGTCATCGACTTCTTGAATCGAAACCTCAAAGACAAGGACGTCATCTTCGGGATGGCCAAGTCTGAACAGCACCCCGACAAAGTTCAAATTACCATCTACCGGACGGATGAAGCATGACGAAACGAAGGGCCTTGTGGATGTTGGTGCCGATCGCGGTGGCCGTGATCGGCATCGGCGTTCTCACCTACTTTTGGAACTTGCTGAGCCCCTACTGGGCTGCCGAAGAAAAGGCGGCGGCCTACGTTTTGGACCACACGCCGCTCGACCGGTTGAAGTCGTACAGCGTGTTTACCGCGGCAGGGGTCGAGGACGTGTTTCAGGGGCAGGACGGGTTTGGTCGTACTTGGTATGCCTTCTATGTGCCGTCCATGGGTAGGGCATTCACGTTGCCTTCGAGCGCTGTATTGTCCGACGCTGCGGTGAAAAGGCTCGCCGCTGCGCGCGGACTCGTTGTGCAGTCCATTTCGCTCGGCTACGTCGCGAGCAATCCAAGTGCTCCGACTTGGGCGAAATCGGGGACCGCCGTGTATGAGGTCATGGGTCGCTCGCAGGGGCACCTGACCTTTTTGTATTTCGATGCGACGACTGGACGACTTTTGTGGCAGTACTCGCTCGTGCGTTCTTGAACAGCTGGAAGCGCGGGAAACAAGTGCGGCTGAACACATGTTCGACAGCATGCTATACTGGTCTCAAGAGCCGCACAGACCAGCGATAGAAGGGGGCGAGGTCTTTGTCTCGCATCCGCATTGTGCCGATTTTCGTGACGGCACTCCTGATGCTCGCGCTTCTCATCGGCGGCTGGCAGGCCTATCAACACTATAACTTGCTGAACCCGCTCAAACAAAGCCTGCAGTCGGTCGCCGGTGTGGAAAAGGTCGATATCACGACGGGAAGCCCGGATGTGGTGGTCATTCAACTGGGGCCCTTTCAAACGCTGAAAGACGGAGATCTCCAGATGACGTACGACGCCATATCCGACGAGATAGAGCACAAACTGGGCACGAACGTCAGTGTTCGCATTGGCGATGCGCACGAGGGGCCCTTGACGCAGCTTTTCGAAGGCGCCTTTGAGCTCTATATCCAACAGGGCATTGCCAAAGAGGACTACACGCAAATGGCGTCCGACGTAGCGCGCTTGGCGAAGTCGAACCACGTGGCCTATCGGTTGACGATGGACAATTCGTTCATCTACCTCCAGTTGCAAAAAGGCCCTTACTATTTGTATCGCGTGATTCCTTACGCGTCGCGCGCGGGAGGTGCGACGGCATGACCATGCGCGAATGGCTCATCGGAACCGGGATTGCTGTGCTAGCATTCTTGGGCATGCTACACGTGATTCAGATCATCCCGGTCCTCTTCCTCGCCGGGTTGGGAGCGATGTTGTGGGTGGTCTTGGATAGGCGGAACGCTCAGTCTCCGGCAGGCCGAGATGTGGCGGTGCGTCCCAACCTGTCGTTTGACGAGATTGGGGGACAGGAGTCCGCCAAGCGGGAACTGATGGAGGCGCTTGACTTTTTGCGATATCGCGACCGCATCGCGGAGCTCGGCATTCGACCCATCAAAGGCATCCTGCTCACTGGACCTCCCGGAACTGGCAAGACCTTGATGGCGAAAGCTGCTGCAACCTACACGGACTCCGTGTTCCTGTCCGCCTCCGGCTCCGAATTTGTCGAGATGTACGTGGGCGTGGGGGCGAGCCGCGTGCGCGACCTGTTTCGTCGAGCCCGGGCGCTGGCGAAGCGAGAAAACAAAGACAGCGCCATCATCTTCCTGGACGAGATCGACGTCGTGGGTGGGCGACGCGGTCAGCACAGCCATCAGGAATATGACCAGACGCTCAATCAACTTCTGACTGAGATGGACGGAATGAACACGTCGCAACACCCGTTCGTACTCGTGATGGCCGCCACCAATCGCCCTGATATGCTCGATCCGGCGTTGCTCAGACCGGGTCGGTTTGATCGGCAGATTCGGGTCGACCTGCCGGACAAAGAGGGGCGTCTGCATATCCTTCGAATCCAGACGAAAAACAAACCCCTCGCACCAGACGTGGACCTCGAGCACATCGCCCGAGAAACCTTTGGGTTTTCCGGCGCGCAACTTGAAGCTGTCGTCAACGAAGCGGCCATCATGGCGCTCCGCAAAGGCGAGTCGGTGATTCGTCAGGAGATGTTTCGGGATGCCGTCGATAAGGTCCTGATGGGTGAAAAGACAGGCCGACGTCCGACCGACGAGGAGCTCGAGCGCGTGGCGGTCCATGAAATTGGACACGCTATCGTGACCGAGCTTCGGAGGCCTGGAGCAGTGTCTCACATCACGATTGCGCCTCGAGGCCGCGCACTCGGTTTTGTCCGGCAAATTCCAGACGACGACCAGTATCTCTATACGAAAGAGCAGTTGGAACAGCAGATTGATATCGCCCTGGCCGGATGTCTGGCCGAGGAACTCCAGTACGGCAACCGGAGCACGGGCGCTCAGAATGATTTTCAGCAGGCGTCTCAGTTGGCGCGGACCATGGTGAGGTGCGGGTTGTCGAGGCTCGGCATCGTGGATGAAGAGCACCTGCCGGAGCGGCTTCTCGAGCGGGAAGTGCGCTTCATCCTGGCCGAGCGCGAGCGGGCGACGAGAGAGGTTTTGCGCCCGTATCATGGCGAGATCGCTCGACTGGCGGAACAAGTCGTGCGCGAAGAAAGCGTGGATGGGGCAGAATTCCGCCGGTGGCTGGACGGGCTCGCGCAGGCCGAGCTCGCGTCTGCCATGACGACCGCTGGTGAGTGAGATCTCGTTGTCTGCGCAGGGGAAGCCAAGCCCCTGCGCGTTTTTGCTATAATCGGTGCGTATCGCGTTTGGTACGTATATGGGGGGAGACGGCGTGGCTGAATGGTCCACGGTTCGCCAACTCGCCGACCACGTCGGTCAGGACGTGCGGCTGCGGGGATGGCTCTACAACAAGCGTTCAAGCGGCAAAATTCACTTCCTTCAGGTGCGCGACGGCACAGGCTTGGTTCAGTGCGTCGTGGTGAAGGCAAATGTAGCGGAGGATACGTTTGCGGCAAGCGACGCGCTGACGCAGGAATCTTCCTTGGTGGTGGAGGGAACGGTGCGTCAGGATGCGCGTGCCCCGGGCGGTTACGAAATCGACGTGCGGCGCATTGAGCCTGTCCACCTGGCGCACGAGTATCCCATCGCGTTGAAGGAGCACGGGATCGACTTCCTTCTCGACCATCGCCATCTATGGATCCGCGTGCCGCGGCAGCGGGCGATTCTCCGCATTCGCGCCGAGATCGAGCGCGCCATCCAGGCCTTTTTGGACAACAACGGGTTTACGCGCGTGGACGCGCCCATCCTGACGCCGGCCTCATGCGAGGACACGACCGAGCTGTTTGAGACGCGCTACTTCGACGACACGGCATATTTGACGCAGAGCGGCCAGTTGTACATGGAGGCCGCGGCCATGGCGCTCGGGAAAGTGTACTGCTTTGGCCCGTGTTTCCGGGCAGAAAAATCCAAGACGAGGCGCCATCTCATTGAGTTTTGGATGGTGGAGCCTGAGATGGCCTTTGTCGAGCACGAGGAGAACTTGCGCGTGCAGGAGGCGCTGGTCGAGCACGTGGTGCACTCGGTGATCGACCGCTGCGCACCCGAGCTTGAGCTGCTGGGCCGAGACATTGCGCGGCTGGAGCGGGTCCGCGCTCCCTTTGCTCGCCTCTCGTATGACGACGCGATTGGCTGGTTGCGCCATCATGGATTCGACATCGCCTGGGGAGACGACTTCGGCGCACCGCACGAGACGGCGCTTGCGGAGCAGTTCGATACTCCGGTGTTCATTGAGCGGTATCCCACGAAGCTCAAGGCGTTCTACATGCAGCCGGACCCGGATCGCCCAGAGGTGGTGTTGTGCGCCGACATGTTGGCGCCGGAAGGCTACGGCGAAATCATCGGGGGCAGCCAGCGCATTCATGACTACGAACTTCTGAAAGCCCGTTTCGAGGAACATCGGCTGCCGGAGGAGACCTACGGCTGGTATCTCGATTTGCGGCGCTATGGTTCTGTGCCGCACTCCGGGTTCGGCCTCGGCCTGGAAAGGACTATCGCATGGATCTGTGGGCTCGATCACGTCCGAGAAGCGACTCTGTTTCCTCGCATGCTCTATCGAATGGCGCCATGAGCGCACGGGGAGGCGAGCGAATGGAACCTTCGGGCCGGCAAGGCGGCAACAGTGACTATCTCAGCGCTCCATTCGTCGCCGTGCCGCGCGAACTGTTGCGTCGATTCGCTCAGCTCGGCCTGCATCCGCACGAGCTCGTTGTGCTCCTGCAGATCCTCGCGAGCGGACAGACCGAGGGGACGACAGAACTGTCTCCGCATGAGCTCGGCGAGCGCTGCGGCATGTCGAGCAAGGAGGTCATGGCATGTGTGGAGCGCCTCGTGACGGAGGGGTTCCTCGCCATCGGCGAGCGGTACGACGATCAAGGGGCGCACGTGACCTATTTCGATCTTCAGCCGCTGTGGGACAAGTTGAAGGGGCGCCAGAGGACGATCCAGCCTCAGCCTTCCGGGCAGGACCTCGTCAGCCTGTTCGAGGAAGAGTTTGGTCGCCCGCTTTCGTCCCTGGAGTGTGATCAGCTCAGGGCTTGGCTCGGCGAACACGGCTATCCCGAGTGGCTCGTGGTGGAAGCGTTGAAGGAAAGCGTGCTCGCCAACAAATACAGCTTTCGCTACATCGATCGCGTCCTCTACACGTGGCAAAAGAACAATGTTCGCTCGAGGCAGGACCTCGAACAGTATCGGGTGCAATACCGAGAACGCCAGAGTCAGGTGCGCGGAGACGCACAGGCAGGGCCGACGAAGCCGAGATCGCGGCCCTCGCCTCCGCGCACAGGTGCCCGAGAATCCGCCCGCGACGAGCGATACGCGAGCTTTTATGAACTTTTTCCCGATTGACGATTGAGACCCTTCGACGGAGGAGCGCGCGGCTCGGGGTACCGGCCGCGCCGCTTTACGCCTTGTCGTATGACCGCAGAAGCTGACTGCGTTCCGCGTGCCGCTCGAGCGCCAACTCAATGAGCCGGTCAAGCAGCTTATCATAGGCCAAGCCAGAGGCCTCCCAGAGTTTCGGATACATGCTGAAACGCGTGAAACCAGGCATCGTGTTGATCTCGTTGACCAGCACGCGGCCGGTTCCTCGCTCCAGGAAAAAGTCCACCCGGGCGAGTCCCGCGCAGTCGATGGCCTGGAAAGCCCGGATGGCGTACGATTCCACGGCCTTTCGCTCTTCAGGCGAGAGGTCTGCGGGGATGCGCAGTTCCGCACCGCCATCTTTGTATTTCGCTTCGTAATCGTAAAATTCGTGCTTTGGAACGATCTCGCCAGCCACCGATGCAATCGGAGCGTCATTGCCGAGGACGCCAATTTCAATTTCGCGGGCGTCAATGGCCTCTTCGACGATCACGCGCCGGTCATAGGACAGAGCGAGGCGCACGGCTTCGATCAGTTCGCGCTGGTTTCGCGCTTTGGAGATTCCGACGCTTGAACCGAGATTGGCTGGCTTGACAAAACACGGGTACCCGAGTTGTTCCTCAATCTCTCGCACAATCCGCCCTTCATCCTGTGACCAGGAAGCGCGTGTGAATCCCACCCAACGCGCCTGCGGGATGCCGACCGCCGAAAACAACTGTTTCATCGCGACTTTATCCATGCCCAAGGCCGATGCAAGCACGCCAGCTCCCACGTAGGGGACACCCGCCATCTCCAGCAGGCCCTGAATGGTGCCGTCTTCGCCGAAGGTCCCGTGGAGCACCGGAAAGACAACGTCGACTTCGTTCACGAGCGCCGGAGGCAACCAATCGGGCGAGCGCTTGGCTTCGACGGGAGACAACCCTTGAATTTGTGAGTTGATGAACCGTTTCGCGGAAGAAGGTGTGCTCTCGGCGCTTTTGCTCGGCAATGCGGCAGGTTGCTTCGCCTCGAGCGCCTTCCACGCGCCTTTGCCGACGTGCCAACGCCCGTCCTTCGAAATCCCAATCGGTATCGTGGTATAGTGGAGAGGATCAAGCGCATCCATCACCGACCTGGCTGACTGGAGAGACACTTCGTGTTCGCCGGATTTTCCACCAAAGATGACGCCGATCCTCAGCTTTCGAGTGGACACAGACACACATCTCCTTTTCAAAAACGTGCGTAGAGGGGAAAGGACCCATATGACACCCATGTCGTTTGCGAACTTCGTGCGCGCGGTGGGCGGCATCCCCCTGGTGGACGAAGCCCCTGACGTCACCGTCACGGGCGTGGCCATTGATCATCGACACGTTCAGCCGGGCCACGCGTTCGTCGCGTTTGTGGGGCAGCGCGCCGACGGACATCAGTTTGTCGATGAAGCGTTTCGCCGCGGAGCCAGTGTAGCCGTCGTCACCAACGACGTCAAGACGGCGCTTGGGCCGTGCGTTCGGGTACACAACGCCCTGGAGGCCGTGCAGGCTCTCGCCCGATGGGAGCGCGACCAATTTGACGGTCCCGTGGTGGGAATCACCGGGTCGAACGGCAAGACGACCACCAAGGAGATGGTTGCGGCCGTCCTCGGCGCTCTGGGGCCCTGCGTGTACACCGCGGCGAATCAAAACAACGAATTGGGCTTACCCCTCACCATTCTACAGCGGGATGCCTCGCATCGTGCCATGGTTCTTGAGATGGGGATGCGAGGTTTGGGACAAATTGAGGAGCTATGCTCCATCGCGCACCCGAACATCGGCGTCATCACCCACATCGGCTACAACCACATCGAATTGCTGGGAAGCCAAGAGAACATCGCCATGGCGAAGACCGAACTTATCGCAAGCTTGCCGACAAGCGGGCTAGCGATTCTCAATGGAGATGATCCCTGGCTTCGGCGGCTGCAGCATCGAACGGCCGCGCGGATCCTGTGGTATGGGATGAGCGACGGGTGTGACATCCGCGCGACGTCGGTAGCGTGGTCGCAGGAAGGCATGTCGTTCCACGTCGACACTCCACAGGGATCCGCGGCGCTGCGCATTCGCCTCTTGGGCCAGCACAATGTCATGAACGCACTCGCCGCTGTCTCGGTCGGGCATGCGCTCGGAATCTCTTTCGAAGACATTCAGGCGGGCCTGAGCCGCGTGGAAGCGCAGCGAGGCCGCCTGCGCCTGGTGAACGCTGGCGAACTGACGGTGATCGACGACGCATACAACGCAAGTCCTTCTTCCGTCGCTGCGAGTCTGGAGGTCCTGGAGCGCATCGCCCCGCGCGGACACCGAGTGGCGGTGCTCGGCGACATGCTGGAACTCGGTGCGTTGTCGGTTGAGGCCCACCGGGAGGTGGGGCGCCGGGCGGCCACGGCCGGCGTGGATCGCCTGTTCTGCGTGGGTCAACTGGCTTCAGAGATAGCAAGTACCGCCGAAGAGGCGGGTGTGCCAGACGTGCGCCACTTCAGTCACTTGGATGAGCTCCTGGCCTCACTTCGGTCTTATCTCCAAGCGGGCGATGTGGTGCTCGTCAAAGCTTCCCGTGGCATTCAACTGGATCGAGCCGTGGACGTCCTCGCGGGCGGGTGATCCGATGGATCCCCGCCTCGCCGCCGAGCCGTTACGAGATTTTTACGCTGATTTGCCTAGCTTCGTCAGTATTTTCGAGTAAAATAAAACTATCGCACCTTCGTAAATCGCACCGCGGGATCTCATCTGTCGCAACGGAAACTCGGCTAGGCGGCGAAAGGGGAATGCCACGTGGTCACCTGTCCGATCTGCAACGAACTGTTGCAGGAACTGACGTCCGTGCATTGCATGACGCGCCACGGCATGACGAAGGCGAGCGTGATCGAGAAATACGGCAAGCCAAAGCGGTTATTTCTCACGTTCGCTTCCAATCATGCCATTCAAACGCCGACCATTAGTCCGCGGGACTTTTTGAATTCACAGCTGTTGACCGATCGGCTTTTATCGAAATCGCGTAAGTTTCACCTATAGATGCAATTCGTGACAGAGCGAAATGGGAATGCGAGGCGGGAGCGGCCGATTCAAGGCGCGACCGCCTCTTGTTTGTCCGAGTCGAATCGTGGCAACAAATATATAGGGGATTTGCGCGCAAGATACAGCCTTTATGCAGGACGGGTATGATATACTGCAGGCGTCAGAGAAGGGAGGAGGCGCAGCGAATGCGTTCGCCGTCTTTTTGGAAGCGATTCTTCGCCTTTACGGCCGCGTCCGCGATGCTCGTCGTGCCCTTCCGATTTCTGACCGTGAATGCGATTGTCCGCGCGCCTGTATCGAAGCCGACGGCGTCGGCATCTGAGAACTCCGACGTCACGGACGGCATCTACGACGGCGTGTTGATGAAGATGACGGATATGTCCTACATCAATTGGGCGAGCGAAGTGGGCGCATCATTCGGACAATTGGAGCGGGAAGCCATGGTTCACCGTGGTCCGCAGGCCCTCCTTGCAGAAATTGATCGCGTGGACAGTATGGATTGGCATGTGCCGTACGCGCAGGCCGTCAAGGAGTTCTTTTCCGATTTGCAAGGGTGGCGAGTCCTCGCCGTGGACAACCAGGAGGCGGAGGCAGGCTTTTACGCTGTCGCGTACCAGAAGGGAAGCGACGTCGTCATCTCCTACCGGGGCACCACCAACAACGTGATGGACCTGGTCGCGGATGCGGGCATTTATCTGAGCGTACCCAACATGATCGACCAATTGGGACCCGCGAAATCGTTTTTCGAACGGGCGTGCACCCAGGCATCGGCGAATGTTCATGGGGCATCGATTCACGCGGTTCTAACGGGCCATTCGATGGGAGGATGGCTCGCGCAGTCCGTGTATCTCGACGAGCGAAACGCCCCTGGTCCGTGGGTCATCTCTGGCGTGGTCGTATTTAACTCCATCGGCACAGGCTTTCAGTCCATCACGTCTCCATCCGTGCTCGTGAAGGATTACCATTTCGACGGAGACGTGTTCAGCCGATATGGATCGTCGCTGGGCAGCGTCATCGACGTTCCGAATCCGAATCCGGATGCGTCCGTCTATGACAAACATCAGATGTACGAGTTTTACCATTACTTTTATCCGTATGCCGACGGCGTCGAGTCGACCGCCGTCGGCTCCGGACGGGCATGAGAATGTCCTTCATCCGATAGGCGTGCCGTTCGGCACCGGCACATCCGGTTTCAGAAGCACAACATCTCCTTCTTCGGGCAATGCCCCCAGAACGAGCACCTCGGACGAGAAGCCGGCGATGCGACGCGGTGGAAAGTTTGTGACCGCTACGACTTGTCGTCCAACGAGCTGTTCCGGCGTGTATCGCCGCGTGATCTGCGCACTGGAGGAACGCACTCCAAGATCCGCTCCAAAATCAATCCACAGTTTGATGGCCGGTTTCCGCGCCTCAGGAAACGGTTCCGCTCGAACGACCGTCCCAATACGTATGTCGAGTTTTTGAAAGTCGTCCATCTGTGCCATTTCTGCACCCCTCCAGCGAATGTTGACCGTTGCAATCAAGTTTCGTGTTAGGTTAGACTAACGATAGAAAAGAGATTGGGCAAACTCCGTCTATCCCATATCCTACCCGCGGCCAGATGGTGTTTGCAACGAGAGGAATGGACCTGATGGGACAAACGGACGTGATGCAGGCGGAGGCGCCTCGGACAGCGCGAGGCGTTTGGTGGCGGCTTCTGTCGACGGTGGGGCCAGGTGTCATTGTGATGCTGGCCAACACCGACGCGGGGTGCATTATCACGGCAGCGCAATCCGGGGCGGTCTGGGGTTATGCGATGGTGTTGCCTCAACTGGTCCTCATTCCGATTGTCTATTTGGTACAGGAAATCACAGTGCGCCTTGGCCTCGTGACAGGTCAGGGCCATGGACAATTAATCCGCCGTCACTTTGGCCGTGGATGGGCGTGGCTGTCCGTTTCCACACTGTTCTTGTCAGCCATCGGAGCACTGGTGACGGAATTTGCCGGCATCGCTGGCGTGGGAGCGTTGTTTGGCATCTCGCCGTACTACACGGTTTCGATAGCGACGATTCTCTTGATTGCCTTGGCCCTGACGGGGAGCTACAAGCGCGTGGAGCGGATCGGGATCGCCATGGGGTTGTTTGAACTCGCCCTGGTGCCAGGTGCGCTGCTTGCGCATCCGTCGTGGCATCAGCTTGTGCAGGGGCTCGCCACGGTACCGCTCAATCATCCGAGCTACGTGTACTTGCTTGCGGCAAATGTCGGCGCGGTCATCATGCCCTGGATGATCTTCTACCAGCAGTCGGCGGTGGTGGATCGCAAGCTCACCTTGCGCGACCTTCGATTTGCCCGCTGGGACACCTTCCTCGGGTCCATTCTGACGCAAGTGATCATGATCGCGGTGGTGATCATGATTGCGGCGACCGTGGGTCGCACGCGGCCCAACGCGCCGCTCGAGACGGTGGGAGATATCGCGCAGGGCCTGACGCCGTTTCTCGGTGCAGCCGCCGCCAAGGTCATCTTTGGCCTTGGGATGCTCGGTGCGAGCTTCGTAGCGGCCCTTGTCGTGTCACTCGCGGGCGCGTGGGGCATCGGCGAAGTCACGGGCATTCGCCATAGCCTGAACACCCGTTGGAAGGACGCGAAGGCGTTCTACACCGTGTACAGCTTGGCACACATCGGCGGGGCGCTCCTCGTGTTCAGCGGCCTGAATCTCATCACGCTCTCGGTCGACACCGAGGTCATGAACTCGCTCCTGCTGCCCATCGTCCTCGGTTTCCTGCTGCTGCTGGAGCGCCGCGCACTTCCGCCCGAGTATCGAATGCGCGGGGCGTACCGGTGGGTGGTGACTGGGCTCTCTTTCATCGTAATGGCGTTTGGCGTATATATGGGCCTGCAGATCGTCGTCTGACGGCGCAGGCCCTTCGCCCATTTGGCGTGGATTATACAATCGCGCCTTGCCGCTGCAACTCTTCGCGCACAGCCGCGGACGATGGCGCTTCACCGTACGACGCCTGAAGCGCGGCGGCGACGCCAGCAGCATGACCCGTGGCGAGTGCGGTTCCCATGACGCGCGCCGACGCGAAGGCCGTCGGATCGCAGTCGATCACGCGACCAGCGCACCAAAGATTGGCGCGATCGCGCGCCTTCAACGACCGGAGTGGGATCTCGTAGTACGCGCGATCCAGGATGTGTTGATAGCGCGGCGGTTCGCCTGGCTGGTGCACCTCGACGGGCCACCCGCCTCGCGCGATGGCGTCCGGAAACGTGGCCGCGTTCAGGACTTCTTCCCCTGAAAGCCGATACTCTCCATCAATGTGGCGCGTCTCGCGAACGCCGATGCTGGGCCCGGTTGCTACGAGGTACGCGTCTTTGAAACCTGGAACATGTTGGCGGAACGCTTCGAGGTACGCCCACGCCTGCTGCCGCGCCGACATCTCAGCCTGTGTGAGGCTGGCGCTATCCAGCCCGTTGACTGCCTCGTCTGCGAAAAGTGCGAGCACGTGTTGCGATCCCGGCAGCCGCACCACCATGCCTCGGTCCTTGGTGAGCACGGTGTCTCCCTGCCGTTTGGCCTGCCACACGGCGGCCGTGAACTGGTGACGGTGAAGCTGCACCTCCGGGGATACGCCGCCGAACTGCATCACCAACGTTCCCGCCTGCACGCGGCCTTCTTCGTCGCCGTAGCGGACGCCGTTGCCGCTCATGAAGGCGAGATCCGCCTCGCCGCTCGCGTCGACGAACGAGGCGGCTTCGATGGAGAACACGCCGCCGTGATGGAAACAGTGAATGGCCCGGATGCGCTCGCGCTCCACATCACAGCCGATGACCGTCGTGTGCAGTCTCGCATCGACGCCGGCTTGGAGGATCAGTTGATCGAGGGCAAACTTGGTTCCCTCTGCGTCCAGCGGAACAATCACATTGCCTGAACCCGGGTTTCGGAGTGGGCCATAGTACCTTCCGATCTCGTCCAGCTTCTCAAGCAGCCGCTGGCCCACGCCGCCGACGACGGCCTCGAGCGGCTCCCGCTGCGCGAATAAACCGCAGATGGTCAGGACGGAGGCATGCGTCGCCGCCCCGCCAAAATACGGATTGCGCTCCACGATGAGCGTCTTTGCTCCAACGTTTGCCGCCCCTACCGCAGCGGCCACGCCAGCGCTCCCGCCGCCGACCACCACCACGTCATATCGCAACGTCTGTTGACTCACATTTCAACCTCCCGGACCTGGCCACAGCGCATGTCTATCATACAACATCGGCAGAGCCGCGAATATGGGAGATTCGGTCGT
>NZ_BCSG01000028.1 GCF_001570745.1 Alicyclobacillus mali NBRC 102425 | reverse complement strand
AAAGGTAGAATAACGAATCTTGCCTTTCGTCCTGTTGTTGATGGCGACATTCTTCCGTATCAAATGTTTGGCCCGGACGCTTTGACAAACGCTCGCACCATCCCTGTGTTGATAGGGACGACTCGCAATGAGTTCTCGTTCGCGGCCCAGAATGACACGCCGTCGAGCGAAGCGTTGGTTGATGAGTTCGCCGCGATGGGTCTTCGTCATGTTTCGATCCAGCGCTTCGTGGATGAAATCGATCGAATTGGTCGAGAACGGGCTTGGTCACAGCTGATGACCAGCCTGATGTTTCGGGTGGGACTGGTCCGCTTCACTCATGGCAGGCGCCGTGTGGGCGCAGGAGACATCACATGGACCTACGACTTCGCAGCTATGTCCAGCCGAGCTCGGGGGTCGTTCCACTGTCACGATATCCCTTATTTCTTCAATTTGCTGAGCGCACCAAACGTAGAACAACAGCTCGGAAGCGACTTGTCCTTGCACTTAGCTGAGAGGATGCATCAACTCATCTGTCACTTTGTGACCTATCACTCGGTACCATATCCGCCGGCGAGTCACAACGTGTCTGGTGCCATCCGACTGCAACCGCCCATTCGTTACGACGATTTGGCATATGAATTTGAGCGTGATCTGGCGAGCGTCGCCGGACTTTTAGATGAGAACACCGACAATGGAGGAACAGCATGACGTACGTGAAGTTCGTCCCACATCTCACCCTCGAAGAAAAAGCATCCCTCTGTTCCGGTCTCAACTTCTGGCAAACGAAGCCCATCGAGCGCCTCGGTATCCCGTCTCTCTGCATGACGGACGGCCCGCACGGCGTTCGGCTGCAGCGGTCAGACGGATCGTTCACCGATTCGGAGCCCGCCACGTGCTTCCCGACCGCCGCCGCACTCGCGAGCTCCTGGGATCCCGCGCTCGTGGAGCGAGTCGGCCAGGCGCTCGGCGACGAGTGCCGCGCGCTCGGCGTTCACGTGTTGCTCGGGCCAGGCGCCAACATCAAGCGATCGCCCTTGTGCGGGCGCAACTTCGAGTACTTCTCAGAGGATCCGCTTCTCTCGGGCGAAATGGCTGCGGCGCACATCCGCGGCGTCCAATCGCGCGGCGTGGGCGCGTCGCTCAAGCACTTTGCAGCCAACAACCAGGAGTATCGGCGCATGACGACGAGCGCCGAGGTGGACGAACGCACCCTTCGCGAGATTTACCTCGCGAGCTTCGAAGGCGCGGTCAAGGGCGGACGCCCGTGGACGGTCATGTGCGCCTACAACCGCTTAAACGGCACCTACTGCTCGGAGCACCCGTGGCTTTTGACGCAGGTGCTGCGCCGGGAATGGGGATTTGATGGCGTCGTGGTGTCGGACTGGGGGGCAGTGAACCATCGCGTCCAAGGGCTTGCTGCGGGGCTGGATCTCGAAATGCCCGGCGGGCCGTACGCGCAGGACGCCGAGATCGTGCAGGCTGTGAGAGACGGCCGCCTGGACGAAGCCGTGCTCGATGCGGCCGTGGAGCGTCTGCTCGCGCTCGTCGACCGGGCCTACCAGTCGCAGGGTCAACCCGCCGATCTCGACACGCATCACCGCCTGGCCCGCCAGGCCGCGGCGGAGTCGATGGTGCTTCTGAAGAACGACGAGGCCGTGTTGCCCATCGCGCCAGGACGGCGGGTGGCGGTGATTGGCGCGTTCGCCGTGTCGCCGCGCTACCAGGGAGGGGGAAGCTCGCACGTCAACCCCGCGCGCCTCGACGAGCCGCTCGCGGAACTGCGCCGCGCGTTTGGGGATCAGCTTGTCCTATACGCGCCGGGGTACGCGCTCGACGACGACGCGCTTCGCCCGGATCTCATCGACGAGGCAGTGCGCGCTGCGGAGCAGGCGGACATCGCCGTCATTTTTGCAGGGTTGCCGGAGAGCTGGGAGTCTGAAGGGTATGATCGCCCCCACATGCGCATGCCGGACGCGCACGTGGCGCTCATCGAAGCGGTGGCCTCGGCTCAGCCTCACACCGTCGTCGTGCTGTCGAACGGCGCACCCATCGAGATGCCGTGGATCCACTGCGTGCCGGCCGTGATCGAGGCGTATCTCGCGGGGCAGGCCTTCGGCGGCGCCATCGCGGACGTACTGTCAGGCGCCGTGAACCCCTCCGGCAAGCTGGGCGAGACGTTTCCACTTCGCCTCGAGCACAATCCGTCGCATCCATTCTTTCCTGGCGAAGGCGACAGATCCGAATACCGAGAAGGCGTCTTTATCGGCTATCGCCACTACGACACCAAGGAGATGGACGTGCTGTTTCCCTTCGGCCACGGGCTGTCGTACACCACGTTCGAGTACGAGGCTATCCGCGTGTCTCGCCAGCAGGTGCGGGATGACGAAGTGCTCACGGTGCAGGTGGACGTTCGCAACACTGGGCAGCGCGCGGGCAAAGAGGTGGTCCAGGTCTATGTCGAGCCGAGGGCCTCGCGAGTGATACGGCCGCGGCGCGAGCTGCGTGCATTTGCCAAGGTGGCGCTGGCTCCCGGCGAGACGCGTACGGTCGAGTTTCAACTGGGCAAGCGCGCGTTTGCCTATTACGACGTCAATGCCGGTGATCTCACCGTGGAGAGCGGCTGGTACGAGATCCGCGTCGGATCGTCCTCGCGCGATTTGCGTCTCACCGCCTCCGTGGAGGTGACATCCACCGCCCCGCGCAGGCCGGTGCCGGTGCACGCCAATGCGACGCTCGGCGACCTTTTGGACGATCCGGCCACAGGCCCGGTCCTCCGCGAACAGTTGAAAGAGAAGCTCGCCGCATCGTCGCTTGGCAGCGAGATAGACGCCAATCCCATGTTCGAAGCGTTCATGCGGTTCACGCCCATCGGCCGTACCACGACGCTGTTTGGGGTGCCGCGGGACGAGATCGAGCGAGTGCTTGCGAAGCTGCGGGCTGCGCAGGAAAGGTGGCAAGCGGAGAACGGGCAGGGGTGAGTGGTGGTCCACTCGTGTGACTTGATAGAACGGCGCCGGTGTGCGAAGAGGAAGCAGGTCGTCCCTGCTTCAACGCCTTTTCGCACACCGAAAATCTTCGAGGTAAACCGCGAATTTGGCATTGACCGGGTGTATGAAATCATATATGATCTATACAACCCACATTGCCCACACAGGCTTGTGGGAAGACGAAAGGGAAAGGGGGGACGCCTCATGCCCGAGGTGGACGCGAAAGCGTTCCGGCGCACATGCGGAATGTTCACGACAGGCGTGACCGTCATCACGACATCCATCAACGGTCAGGTGCATGGCATGACGGCCAATTCGTTCACATCGGTTTCGCTCGACCCTCCTCTGATTCTGGTCTGTGTCGATCTGCGCAGCAAAATGGCACAACTTTTGTCCTCTTCGAAAGCGTTTACAGTGAATGTCCTCGGTCGCCATCAAGAGGAGGTATCGCGCCACTTTGCCGGATCGAGCGGAGATTGGCGGGGCACGTTTATGCCTTTCGGCGAATCTGTTCGTCTCGATGACTGTCTCGCTGCGCTGCTGTGTGAGGTATACGGTCAATTTCCAGCGGGGGATCATGTCATCGTGCTCGGTCTTGTGAAGGACCTCTATCAACAGGACGAGGGAATTCCGCTTGTTTTCTGGCGAGGAACCTATACGTCCCTGGTCGGGGATCCATCGGTGCGCACCTGTCTGGGCAGAATCATATAGGAAATCAGATTCAATAGCTCGCGGACATCGCGCTCTTTGGACGTTCGGGGGAGGGGAGACACCATGGGCACGGGTGTGCCTGTTTCGAGCGCGGCGGGCATCTTGGCGCGGATGGAGCGGTTGACCAAATGGGCCCTTCCGCGGCGATTGTTCCTTGTCATCGGTCTTGGGTATCTCTGCACGTTCTACGACATTTTTGATGTCAACGTATCTTTTGTCCAGACAGCCACATCCATCATTCCGGGTGCGACACCGGCGGACGCCAGTCGATACATTGGGTTGCCCGTCTTCGCCAATTTGCTCGGATATGTGGTTGGCACGCTTGTGTTGAGTCCGCTCGCGGATCGCGTGGGGCGAAGGCGCATGCTGATGACCACCATGTTCATCACGGGAATAGGTTCATTGTTGACGGCTCTTGCGATGCATGACTGGTGGTTTATTCTGGCTCGAGGGATCACGGGCGTGGGCGTGGCCGCGGATCTGGCCGTGGTGAACACTTACATGAGCGAGGTCGCGCCGAGAACGCGGAGGGCGAAGTACACCTCAGGGTTGTTCATTTTCTCAGGTGTCGGAGCCCTTATCGGTATCTGGCTCGGCTTGTGGCTGACGACGCCTAGTGCGCCGTTCCCGGAGGGACTCCCGTTTGCACTTGCAACTCCGTCGTTCCATTGGGGCTGGCGGTTGATGTACTACATTGGGGCGGTGCTCGCGCTCATCGCAATCCTGCTGCGGTTGGAGCTCCCGGAGTCTCCTCGTTGGCTGGCCGCGAAGGGGCGAGTCGAAGAAGCCGCCGCTGTCGTAGCTGCTATGGAGGAGCGCCTGGGCTTAGGTGCGTTTCAACCCGATGGAACTGCTGCATCGTTCTCGCTCGTCTCCGACCGGCGCGCGCCGTATGGTGAACTGTTTGGCAGTCCGGTGTATCGCAAGCGAGTCTTTCTCCTGTTTTTCGTATGGCTCTTTAGCTATGTGACTGTATACGGATTTTCCGCAGGGATGACCACGTTGCTCGTGGGCGCAGGCTATGCGCCGAGTGAGGCGGGGCTCATCGTAGCCGTCGGCGTCTTCGGTATGCTGCTGGCCGGCGTCGTGGCGTATCTCGCGGGGGAAGTCATGGAACGCAAGACCTATCTGGTAGTCTCGGCGGTCCTGACCATCCTGGGAGGACTCGTGGTGGGTCTCGCAGGGCACCATCTTTGGTTGTCCTATCTCGGTGCAATTCTGCTCTTCTTCGGCCAAAATGTGTGGGTGCCGGTGTTCTACGCGTGGACGGCTGAAAACTTCCCATCTCGCGCGAGGACCAGCGGTTTCGCCCTGGTGGATGGAGCGGGGCACATCGGCGCTGGAGTGGGCCTGTGGGCCATCGCGCCGTTCATCCCCTCTCTGGGTGTGACTGCGGGTTTTGTGGCCATGTCGGGCTTCCTTCTGGTCGCGGCGTTCATCGCCCTTGGAGGAATTGCGTCTCGGGGCAAGATTCTGGAAGAGATTTCGCCTTAGACCGTTCCCGAACGAAAAATGACGCTTTCGCGCGCATAGGAAATCGTATACGATAACGTCATGACAAAACACACGCCGAGCAAACAACAGTTGGCATATCACACGTTGAAGCAGCGCATTCTCGAAGGAACCTATGGGCCCGGGTATCGCATCGTGATCGATCGCGTCGCCAAAGAGTTGGGGGTGAGTGCGATTCCCATTCGTGAGGCCATTCGCCGCCTGGAAGCGGAAGGATTAGTGGAGGTCGAGCGATTCAGCGGAGCCAAGGTGACTCGCATTGACGCGAAAATGTATGAGGATATCCTCTCAGCCCTCGCAGTTCTCGAAGGCTACGCCACCGCTCAGGCCTATCGCAATCTCACGGATGAGGACTTCGATGCGCTTCGACAAACGAACGAAGCGATGCGCCAGGCCCGTTCCGATTTTGATCTCACGCTGTACAGCAGGCTCAACCAACAGTTTCACGAGATTATTCTTCGCTGCTGCAGCAACCGCTACCTCGTGGACGAAATCCACGCATTCCGGGAACGAATGGATGCCATGCGGGTGTCGGTCTTCAATCTCATCCCGCATCGTGCCAGTGATTCTATCGCGGAACACGATAAGCTCATTCAGCTGATGGCGGTGGACGTCGGAGAAGACGCGGTGGAACGGTTTGCTCGCCAACACCGATTGGCCACGTTGGAAGCGTTCAGGCGTTGGAATGAGCAACATACTCGTTTGGTGGCAGAGCGGAAGGAGGGGTATCGTGCGCCACGCGAGATACATCGACCGGGGGCGGATCCATGAGGGCGTTTGGGAAAACGGGATTCTCGTCGACGAGGAGGGCCGAGTGGTTTCGGAGGAGCAGGTGATCTGGCTGCCACCGATTGAACCGAAGACCGTGTACGGTCTTGCCCTGAACTACGCGGACCACGCGGCGGAGTTGAGTTTAGAAAAGCCCAAGGAACCTGTGCTGTTCATCAAGCCGAACGCGTCGCTCATTGGGCATCTGGCTCCCATTGTCTACCCGAGGGGCGTGGAGTACATGCACTATGAGGCCGAACTGGCCGTGGTCATAGGGCGAGCAGGGAGACGAATTCAGCCAGAGGAGGCCTTCGAGCACGTCCTCGGTTACACCATTGCAAATGATGTCACAGTGCGGGACTTTGTGGGGAACATGTTCCGCCCGCCCATCCGCGCGAAGGGCTTTGACACCTTTGGACCACTCGGCCCATGGTGGATCGATGCCGCAGACGTGTCCAATCCGCACGAGCTTGAGATTCAGACCTACGTGAACGGCGAGGTCCGTCAGCGCGGGAACACGCGAGACTTGATCTTTCGAATCGACGAAGTGATTTCGTTTATCAGTTCGTTTGTGACGCTCCGTCCAGGCGACGTCATTCTCACGGGCACGCCGCCGGGCATCTCACCGGTGAAGCCGGGGGACGTGATTGAAATCGAAATTGACGGGATAGGCCGGCTCAAAAATCCGGTTGTGAACGAGGGGAATCGGGAGCGAGAGAAGGAGGTGCGGGCATGAGCGGTGTGAATCTGAAAGGAGCCAGTGAACAGTTCGCGTTCGAGTCGTTATCGCGCCCAGCGCTTCATTTTATCGATGGTGGGTTCGTGGAGAGCGCGGAGGGAGGATGGTTTGACACTTTGAATCCGACGACGAATGAGGTATTGACGCAGGTCGCCGAGGGAACCGCGAGCGATGTGGATCGCGCGGTGGAAGCGGCATATCGGGCCTTTCACGAAGGGCCCTGGGGCAGAATGAGCGCGAAAGAGCGGGCTAAATATCTCGTTCGCATTGCTGATGCCATCGAACGACACGGCGAGGAGTTGGCTCGTCTGGAAGTCGCAGACACAGGGTTGCCCATCTCCCAGGCCCGCGGGCAGGCTGCGCGAGCCGCGGAAAATTTCCGATTCTTCGCCGAGATGGCCACGCGTATGACCGGTGAGACGTTTCCAGTGGGCGATCAGTTTCTCAACTACGCCATCCGTCTTCCGGTTGGAGTGGCAGGACTCATCACACCCTGGAACACGCCCTTGATGCTTGCGACATGGAAGATTGCTCCTTGTCTTGCGGCAGGCAATACGGCGGTTCTGAAGCCTGCCGAATGGTCCCCGCTCACGGCAACCAAGCTGGCAGAGATCGTTCAGGAAGTCGATCTCCCACCCGGTGTGTTCAACGTCGTTCATGGTTTCGGAGAAGTGGCGGGAGACGCACTGGTGAAGCATCCCAAGGTTCCTCTGATTTCATTCACTGGTGAAACCAACACCGGCCGCATCATCATGAAAAATGGGGCGGACGGGCTGAAGAGGTTCTCGATGGAGCTCGGCGGGAAGTCTCCTGTTGTAGTGTTTGCGGACGCCGATCTCGACCGAGCCTTGGACGCCGTCATCTTTGGCGTGTACTCGCTGAACGGAGAGCGTTGCACGGCCGGCTCTCGCTTGCTCATTCAGCATTCTATCCGCGAGGAGTTCGAAGAGCGCTTGACGGAGCGCGTCCGAAGGATTCGCCTTGGACATCCGCTGGATCCCACCACCGAGGTAGGCCCGCTGATTCATTCGGAGCACAAGAAGCGCGTGGAGCACTATCTCGAATTCGGGAGACGCGAGGGTGCAACCATGGCCGTGGGTGGCGAAGTCCCGAAGGAACTCGCGCGCGGAAACTTCGTCAGGCCGACGCTGTTCGTAAACGTGCGAAACGACATGCGCATCGCGCAAGAAGAAATTTTCGGGCCTGTGCTCGTGTCCATCCCGTTCGCGACAGAGGAGGAGGCCATCCAGCTTGCCAATGGCGTGCAATATGGCCTTGCCGCATACATTTGGACACGGGACCTCGAGCGCGCTCACCGCGTGGCAAGGCGGATTGAATCAGGAATGGCCTGGATCAACTCGCAGAATGTCCGCGATTTACGTACGCCGTTCGGCGGGATGAAGCAGAGCGGCGTCGGCAGAGAAGGGGGTCACTACAGCTTCGAGTTTTACACAGAGTGGAAGACCGTGCATGTGGCGCTCGAGCAGCATCCCATTCCCCGCTTTGGCGTGTCGGACGTGGACGCAAAAAGTTGACTAACACAGGGTGGGTGATGAGTGATGGGCGCAAAGAGTGGCGCGGAATACGTGGAGCGTTTGAATGCAGAGCTCCGTGAAGTGTGGATTCAGGGACAGAAGGTGGAAGGAAAAATCTCGGAGCACCCAGCGTTTCGCAATGTCGTCCGAAGCATGGCGAGCCTGTATGACATGCAACTCAATCCCGCCACGCGTGACGAGATGACGTATGAGGAGGGGGGACAGCGCTACGGCCTGTCTTGGTTAGTCCCGAAAACGCACGACGATCTCGCCCGCAGGGGACGAATGATGCAACGCTGGGCGCGAGCAAGCTTCGGGATGATGGGCAGGACTTCGGATTATCTCAACGTGGCGATTATGGCCATGTCTCAAGCAAGCGCTTACTTTGCGAGCAATCATCCATCGTACGCCGAAAACATCCAGGCGTACTACCAATACGCGCGCGAGCGGGATCTGACGTTGACACACACGTTGATTGCGCCCCAGGTCAACCGGTCCGTGAGTGTCGGCAAACTTCAGGACCCTTATATCGCCGCCCGCGTAGTGGAGAAGAACCGTCGTGGTGTCGTCATTCGTGGCGCTCGGCTGTTGGCCACTCAAGGGCCTATCGCCGACGAAATCTTGGTCTTTCCCTCCACCGTGCTGAGAAACACCGAGGAGGACGCGCCGTATTCGTTCGCGTTTGCCATCCCAAGCTCGACCCCGGGCTTGCGCTACATCTGCCGAGAGAGTTTCGACTACGGGCGGTCCCACTTCGACCATCCGCTGGGTTCGAGGTTCGAGGAAATGGACGCCATCGTCGTGTTCAACGACGTTCTGGTTCCCTGGGACCGCGTCTTTCTCCTTGAGGACGCTGAGCGCTGCAATCAGTTGCATCAGGCCACACGCGCCGTCATTCACATGACGTACCAGGTGATGCACAAGAACGTCGCGAAGTGTGAGTTTTTGCTTGGGCTAGCGGAGGCCATGGTCGACGCCATCGGGATTGCACAGTTCCAGCACGTCAAGGAGAAGGTGGCTGAGATCATTCTTGCGCTCGAGACGATGAAAGCGTTTTTGCGGGCCTCCGAAGCGGATGCGGAGCTCGACGAATACGGCGTGATGACACCGGCATGGGGTCCGTTGAACGCGGCGAGGAACCTGTTTCCAAAGACGTATCCCCGACTTGTCGAAATCATCCAGCAACTCGGCGCGAGCGGACTGATGGCCATTCCCACCGAGGCCGACTGGAATTCTGAGATTCGCGGAGACCTCGAGCGCTTCCTCCAAGGGCGCAATATTGAAGCGTTCGATCGCCTCAAGCTGTTTCGCCTCGCCTGGGACGCTGCGCTCTCGAGTTTTGGATCGCGCCAGGTGCTTTACGAGCGGTTCTTCTTCGGCGATCCCGTCCGCATGTACGGTGTGCTCTATGACACCTACGACAAAACTCCCTATGTCTCGCGTGTCAAGGCTTTCTTGGGCGGTGAGGCGCAGTGAGGTTGACGTTGCCGTATTCGGTTGTGCGCGCGGGGCACGCGGAACTCCTCGTGCGCGATCTCGCCGTTTCTCGTCGATTCTATGAGGGCGTCCTCGGCTTTGTCGTCACGGAGGAGCGCGAAGGGCGGCTATTTCTCCGAGGGGTGGAGGAACGCCACCATCACAGTCTCGTGTTGACGGAGTCGGAGGTGCCGATGCTCGGCCACCTGGCGTTTTTAGTAGCGGAGAACGACGATCTCGACGCCATTGCGACCTATTTTCAGGCGTTGGGATGCGACGTCCATTTCGTCGAAGAAGGCGAAGAACCAGGCCAGGGTCGGGCGCTACGTGTACAAGATCCGTTTGGCTTCCCGCTCGAGTTTTACGCGGAGATGTTGCCTGCCGAGTGCATGCTCCAGAAATACCACTTGCACAAGGGTGCCGGCGTGCGGAGGTTGGACCATTTCAACTGCTTTGTCTCCGATCTCGCCAGCTGCGAGGCCATGTGGAGTGAGGGCTTCGGCTTTCGCGTGACCGAGTACGTGGAGACGGATGAAGATCCTCGTGTGAAGAAGGCCGTCTGGCTTCAACGCAAGGGGAACGTGCATGATATCGCACTAATGGAAGGCAAGGGACCGCGCTTGCATCACATCGGTTTTTGGATGGACGACATGGGGAGCATCATACGAGCCTGTGACATCTTGGGCGGGGCAGAGATGCATGCCCACATTGAGCGGGGGCCAGGGCGGCACGGGATATCGAACGCATTTTTCCTCTATCTGCGCGATCCGGACGGTCATCGCATTGAGCTCTATACCTCCGACTACCTGACCGTTGATCCCGATCATCAGCCTATCCGCTGGAGCGCGACGGACCCCAGGAGGCAGACGCTTTGGGGCCATCAGACACCCGAAAGCTGGTGGCGAGACGGGACGACGGTCATGGATTGGGAACGCTGCGTTCCTGTTGAGCTGCGTGGAGTTACGGACGTACGTGCAGCTGGGTATATCAAATGAGACTGCGAGGGGACGGCCATGAGTAGCGAAAAGGACGTGCATTCGCGCCTTCGCGGATCCATCGTTCCAATGGTCACGCCGTTTTTGGAGGACGGATCGTTTGACGAGAAGTCGTATCGCGATCTCATTGAGTGGCAGATCGAGAGCGGCTCTCACGGCATCTCCTGCGCCGGAACCACCGGAGAACCGAGTTCCCTGACGATGGAGGAACGAGAATACTTATTCGAGGTCACCATGAATGCTGTGCGCGGTCGGGTGCCCGTGGTGTTAGGAACGGGATCGACGAATCACGCGGAGGCGCTTCGCCTCACGAAGACGGCTGAACGTCTCGGTGCTGATGCCGCGCTTGTGATTGTTCCCTATTACAACCGCCCGTCGCAGGAAGGACTTTACCGGCACTTCTGCGCCATTGCGAACAGCGTCGACATTCCCATCATCTTGTACAACATTCCGGGGCGCACCGGGGTGAACCTGGAGCCCGCCACGATGGCCCGCCTAAAGCGCGATTGTCCCAACATCATTGGTGTCAAGGAGTCGAACAAGGACTTTGAGCAGGTCACTCGGGTGTTCCAGGCGTGCGGACGAGATTTCCTCGTCTATTCCGGTATCGAGCTCCTGTGTTACCCCATGCTCGCGTTGGGAGGGGCAGGTCATCTCAGCGCGACTGCCAATCTCATGCCGAGAGAAGTCGCCCACTTGTACGACTTGGTGCACGCCGGGAAGTGGCATGAAGCGATCGATCTTCACTTTCAACTCGCCGATATCAATGAGGCTTTGTTCTGGGAGACGAACCCGGGTCCGGTGAAGGCGTGTCTTGCGATGATGGGGAAAATAAAGCCTGTGGTGAGGCCGCCGCTCGCGCTACCAGGAGAAGGATTGACGGCAAGGTTGCGAGGCGTGCTGACTTCGTATGGGCTGATCTGAGATCACTTCGATTGGCGCTGCAGGGCGCCGTAAAGGCGCCCTGGGCGAGTGATGATCCTCAGCATTCGAACTGCATATTCTGAACATTCGGTTGAAATTCGGCCGCTCCCGTGTTATGATGAGTCTCAATCGAAAAGACACGTGATTCCGACGGGAGTGGTGAGAATCATGCAGAAGACGGCGGAGACCACAACGTGCGTGCTGTGTGGAACAGAGATCCCGGAACCTTGCCGCCCTTGGGAAGAGCGCGAATGGGATCGGCTGTGTGACGACTGCGTCGACCGCTGGGTGCGCGATACGCAGTCGGAGTGGTGACTCGTGCCGGTGCGTGAAACGCGCATCCGGAGGTCGCGGAAGAGGGCGCCTGTCCGGTGAGCCGGACTGGCGCCCCTTCGCGTGTGCGCATACTCGAGCGTCAAGCTTTCCTGAGCCCTTCTGACACCCTCCGGGCGAGGTTCGCGCCGGACTGAGCGCCGATCCGCCATGGTGCGGGTCGGACCGGGCTCGCTTAAGACAGCCACTTGGCTCGAAGCGCCGGAGACAGGCAAAACGCCACCTGCTGCACCCTAGCGAGCAGGTGGCGTTTGACTTTCGTCTTCTTCAACCCAGAACGCTTTCCCGTTCACTCCGCAGCCAGTTCTTCTGGCAGCCTGAGCTCCTGCTCCTCCCGGGGCACTCTGCGAAACGGCCAAAAGTGCGCCGCTCCGACAATCGAGGTGCAGGCCGGCACGAACAGCGCCAGCACGATGAGCGCGTACAGCGCAAGGCCGATGATGACCGACAACCCAATTTCCACAAGCGTCGTCACGCCGGAGACGGACAAGGAGCCAAACGTGCCCGCCATAATGGCGGCGGCCGAGAACACGACGTTGCCCATCTGCCGCATCGCGTAAAGCATCGCGCTGCGCAGGTTCAACTCTGGATGGCGCCGTAGTTCCTCGTCGAAGCGCGACATCAAGAAAATCGAGTAGTCGACGCCGAGCGCCACCAACAGCAGAAGCGAGAAGAACGGAACCGTCCAACTGATGCCCGCCTTGTGCATCACATCCACGGCGACAAACTGCAGGCACCCCATCGTCACGAAGTACGTACCCGTGAGCGACGCGATGACGTACAAGGGCGCGATGAGGGAGCGCAGCATCACCACGAGCAGGATGAAGATCGAACCCAGGATGAGCGCCATCATGCGGACGAAATCCTGATTGGACAGTTGATTCAGCGCGAACTGCGTCGGCGTGGTGCCCGCGAAGCCGACCTGCCCTGAGTGAATGGGCGCGGCCGTGAAGGCAGCCTGGGCCACGGTCTCAAGCCTTGGCATCTCATGAATTGCCGTCATGGAATACGGGTCCGATTTGAGGGTCACGCGAATGTCAGCCACGTGACCATCCGGCGAGATGTAGCTGTTTAGGGCCTGCCGCAGGCTGCTGTTGGACGAGATGGCGGAGGCGGGCACGTAGAAGCCGGGATCGCCCGCCGTCTGCGCCTTGGCGCTCTCGTCCAGCGCGGATTTGACCGTGCCCACGCCGTTCGAAAGCTTGACGAGGGCGCTGTGAAGCTGATTTTCGCCAGTGCCCACGTTGGCGAGGCCGGTCCCAAATTGGGAAGCTCCGCTCGCCCACTTGCCAAGCCCCGCCTGAAGTTGGCGAGCGCCGCCGCTCAGCTGATTCAGTCCCTGGGCCAGCGACGAAGCACCTTGGCCCACCTGGGCAGCGCCATCGCTCAACCCCTTGGCGCCAGATGCCGCGCCGCGGCTTCCGGTCGCGAGTTGACTCGCGCCCGCAACGACTTTGCCCGCGCCTTCCGCCAGCGAGGTGGCGCCATTCGCCCACTGATCCGTGCCGGTCGCGAGCCCCTCGGCCGCCTTCGCGGTCTGCTGCGCGCCCGCGGCGGTTCCCTGCGCCAGCGCGACAATCTGCTGCCAGTTGGGGTCCGACGCTTCCGTCGGGTGTGCCTTCGTCCATGCCGCGATGGCGTTTGCGAGCTGCTGCGCCGCTTGCGCTTCACGGGCCGCGCCATTCGCCAGCGCCGTCTGTCCTGACGCGATGCTCCGTGCGGAAGTCGCGAGCTTGTTTGCGCCCTGTGCCGTTTGTTGCGATCCGGCCGCTACCTGCGCGGCACCGTTCGCCAACTGCTCATTCGCCTGCGACAGACGCGCCGCGCCGCTTGATACCGCCTGGGCGCCGCCGGCCAGCTTCGAAGCGCCTTCCTCCACCTGTACCGCGCCTTGGCTGAGTTTTCCACCCGCTTGCGCGAGCGCCGACGCCCCGCTTGAAAGCTGCATCGCTGCGTTGGCCGCCTGGTGTGCACCCTCAGGGCCGACGTGGCTCGCCACCTGGTTCAGACCCGTCTGCACCTTCCCGAGGCCGCCTGCAGCCAATTGGTTCTGCTTTGCCAACTCAAACTCGCTGATGACCTTGCCTGTGGGCCGGGTTGCGCTCTGCACCTCTTGCACGAACGGCAGCTTCGCGATGGCCTCCGACACCTGTTCGATAGTCGCCAGACCTTCCGGCGTGCGCAGATTGTCCGGCGTGTCGATCACGACGTCCATCGGCAGGACCTTGCCGGGGCCGAACGCCTTGGACACGACGCGAAAGCCCACGACCGAAGGTGCCGTCGGGATGTCGGAGGTCGGATCGAACGTGCGCTGGTCCGTGAAGGAAAGCGCGACGGGCGTCAATACCGCGAGCACGCCTGCCAGGGTCCACCAGGGATGCCGAAGGGCCGTTCTGCCTGTCAAATCCCAGATGCGCGAAGGCTTGTGGCTCGCGCCGTGGAGATCGCGCCGCGGCCAGAACACGTAGCGTCCAAGCGCCATCATGAGCGCCGGAAGGAACGTGAGGCACGCAAACAGCGTCACGCCAACGCCGACCGCCACACCGACGCCGGATCGAAAGAGGCCGAACCGAGCGAAGTACAGCGTGGCGAATGAGAGAAAGACCGTGAGCGCGCTGTAGACCACCGTCTTGGCAATCCCCGACATAGCCCGCGCGAGGGCGTCGACTGGCGCGAGCCCTCGGCTCGCCTCTTCGCGGAACCGGTTGAGCACGATAATGCTGTAATCGGTTCCCGCTCCAAAGATGATGGCGATGAGAAATGTGTCCGTGAAGGTCGAGACCGGCAGGCCGACGTTGGCCAGCACCGCCACCAGATTCGTCGTCAGGAGATAGGAAAGCCCGATGCTGAGCAGGGTCAGGAATGGGGCCACGATAGATCGAAAGACGACGAGCAGAATGACAAGAACGAGGGCGATGGTCACGCCCGCCGTCTTCGATGCGCCATCCATTGAAATGTTGATGTTGTCGTTCTCGATGGGCGTGTCGCCCGTAAACAGCACCTGCGCGTCCTTGGGCGGCTGCTGAAACACTTGGTGAAGCTGGTTCAGCGACGCGTCGGTCGCTTTGGACACGTCGTTACCTGGAAAGCCGATGGTCGCGATTTCGACGGTCCGATCCGCGCTGAAAAACTGATTCTGTACGGACTTCGACTGATTGTAGGCGGCCGTGACGGTCTTCACGCCATAGGCCGCCTTGTGGTCGGCCACCTGCTGCAGCTTCTGCGTGAACCACGCCTTGTCCGCCGCCGTCAATCCGTGCGGGTTGTAGAGCGCGACGACGGCGCTGGACCCCGCCTGCCGCGCCGGATCGACCCGCTTCAGCCAATTGCTCGCGATCACGACGCTCGACGAGTTCGGCAAAAATTCCGTGTTCTTGTGGGCGACAATCGCGTTCAGCTGCGGCAAGAACACGTGCGCCAGCGCCACGGCGAGGATCCAGATGCCGATGATGGCGTATTTGAAGCGCGCGACGAAATGTGCGTAACGCTCTGCCACGGACTCGCCTCCTTCCGCAAGACGGGCTTGACAACTGATTTAGTGACCGAAAGAATTCTACCAGGGAGCTGTCAAGTTTTCCAGACGATTTGCGCCGGCCTGTAGCGGTTCGCGTGCAAAGTTCGCAGTTTTGTAGAACGCTGTTCAAGAAAGCGTTGAGTCAATGGTGGTATACTCACACGTAGTCCGCATGGGGGAAGCGATTGTCGCCATGTCAGCTCGTCGGATCTCGCACGAAGGCGAGGGGAGAGCGTGAATCACAGCGAAGTCACCACGCTGATTGCAACCGTTGTCGCTGTCGTCTTTGCAATCACGGTGATCTTTGTGCGGCTGCGGGCGTCCAAGCGTCCGACAAACGCGCGTAAAATCCTCATCCCGCCGCTCGCGATGAGCACGGGATTCCTGATGTATGTGTTTCCGTTTACGCGGGAGCCCATTCCGTATGCCGTCGCCGCGTTCCTGGTGGGATGCATCTTCAGCTACCCGCTGATCGCGACGAGCCATTTTTACGTAGGAGAAGATGGCGTCTATCTCAAGCGGTCGAGGGCGTTCATTTATATCCTGCTCGGACTGTTGGTAGTGCGCATTGTGCTCCACAGCGTCGTCGAGCGATATGTGGACGTTTACCAGACGGGATCGCTCTTCTTCTGCCTGGCGTTTGGCATGCTTGTGCCGTGGCGCATCGCGATGTTTGTTCGGTACAAGCGCTTGGAACGCGAGATGGAGGCGTCGAAGTCGGGCGCCAAGACAGAACAGCCTGCGACCTGATGGGCGTGGGACGAGCAGCATAGGAGGATGGTTGTGCGTAGTTTGCGCGGTTTTGTGATTGCTATCGTGATTGCCATCATCGTCATCGGCGTGCCCATTGTCCAGTTGGTGCGCCCCATCCCGCAGGCGGCCGCCGATGTGGCCGCGCCACTGCCGCGCGCCATTCAGGGTCCGAAGCCCGTCATCCAGTGGCCTTCTCAGGGCGAGGCCGCCCTCATGGCCGACGGGGTGGGGAGTTTCGGGACGTATGGGCCTCAGGTGGCTGTGCCTATTGCAAGTGTGACCAAGGTCATGACGGCGTACCTGGTGCTTCAGAAGCATCCATTGCAGTTGGGGCAACAGGGGCCTTCCATCACCATCACGCAGGATGATGTGAAGGTGTACGAGAAGGACAAGGCGCTCGGAGAATCCGTGGTCAAGGTGGCTGCGGGAGAGCAAATCACGGAGTATCAGGCGCTTCAAGGGCTGCTTCTGCCGTCGGGCAACAACATGGGGACGCTTCTCGCCAAGTGGTGCGACGGTTCCGTGCAGGCGTTCGTGCAAGAGATGAACGCGACGGCGAAGAAGCTCGGCATGACCCAGACGCACTATGCGGATCCCACGGGGTATTCGCCCGCGAGCCAGAGCGACGCGGTGGATCAAATGAAGTTGTTTGCGCTGGCGATGGAAAACCCGGTTTTCCGCCACATCGTGGGTGAAGCGCAGGCAGAGCTTCCAGTCGCGGGGCTCGTGTACAACGTCGACTCCGTGGTGGGGCATGGGACCATTATCGGAGGCAAGACGGGATCGACGCTCGAAGCGGGGGGCTGCTTCGTATTCGCGGCGCGCAAGGTCGTCGGCAGCCGCGAGGTGCTCATCATTGGTGCAGTGCTCGGGCAAAAGGGCGCGCAGCCTCTCGCAGAGGCACTGAACGCGGCTGTCGTCATGTCTCAGGATGCCCAGAAGGCGCTGCGATCCGTCCAGCTTGTCGCCGCAGGGCAGACGGTGGGGACGCTGTCTGCGCCCTGGGCCAAACCGGTCTCGCTCGTGTCCACGCAGCCTGTGCAGGTGATTGGATGGGGCGGACTGCCCGTGCAGCAGTCGTATCGGGCGGATGTGATAAATTCGAAGAAGCCGATTGCGGCCAACCAAGTGGTGGGCCAACTCCAGATTCAGGTGGGAACACAGGCGGTGCGCGTGCCGGTGGCGGCCGCATCGTCCGTTCCGGCACCAACGCTCAGTTGGCGCATGAAGCGACTCTGAAAAGTCCATATCGATGGAGGTGGGCCGTTTGGTCCGACGATGGATTGCCATCGCCCTGGGGACGGTCGTCGCGCTGGTCGTGGTGATTGCGGTCGGTTTTTACCTCGCGGTACGGATGACGCCTTTCAACGCGAGTGTATTGGAAGAATCGCATCAGCCGACGGTCGTGTACGCCGCCGACGGGACGAAGCTCCTGACGCTCGGCTCGCCGAACACGGATTTGACGTATAGCCAGATTCCGAAAAACATACAAGATGCGATTGTCGCGACAGAAGATCACACCTTCTGGACCAATCAAACAGGCATCGACATCAAGTCCATCTTTCGCGCACTTTTCGTGGATGTCTCCTCGGGCAGCCTTGCCCAGGGCGCGAGTACCATCCCCGAACAGCTGGCGAAGATGGTCTACCTGACGGACCAGAAGACGTTTGGGCGCAAGTTCAAGCAGATCATCCTGGGCCTGCAGATCGAGCGCAACTTCACGAAGCAAGAGATCCTCGCGATGTACCTGAACCGCATTCCCATGGGTGAGAGTGCGGTCGGGATCGAGCAGGGGGCTCTGCGGTATTTCGGCATCGATATCAAGACGGAGCCGGACAAGCTGACGCTGGCGGACGCGGCGCTCTTGGCGGGTCTGCCGCAGGCGCCCTCGGCGTACGATCCGCTCGTGCATCCGCAGGCGGCGCTCGAGCGGCGCAATCAGGTGCTGCAGAACATGGTTCACTACGGTTATATCACGCAGGCGCAGGCTGACGCCGCCGAGAAGCAGCCGCTTGGGGTATCATTTCACTCATTCCCGGGGGATGGGTGGAACACCCAGCCTCTGTTCACGAATTTCCTGCTCGACTATCTGAATCGGCACGGCATCCCGCCGCAGGAAGTCATGCAGGGCGGCTTGAAGATCTACACGACCATCGCTCCGAACGTGCAGAACGCCATCGAGGAGGTGTTCTGGAGCGGCAAGTACGACTCGGACTTCCCGGGGCCGACGACGGGGACCGTCGTGGAAGGCGCGGCCATCTTCGTGGATCCGAAGACGGGGGCCATTCTGGGCGCGGCCGGATCGCGACGGCAGGGGTACGTCCCGCTCGGGCTCGATCGCGTCTATCAGGCGAGCTCGCCGGGATCGTCCATCAAGCCCATCATGGACTATGCGCCGGCCCTGGCCACGGGTAAATGGACGTACACGTCCATCCTGGACAACACGCCGCAGGATTTCGGCGGCGGTTACATCCCGCAGAACTGGGATCCGAACGCGCCGCCCAAGGTCACTCTTCAGTACGGCCTGGAGTGGTCGCAGAATGTGGCGTCGGTGTGGCTGCTGTCGCAGATCGGGATTGACACCGGGGCGAATTTTGCCAAGGCCGACGGCATTCCGCTCACCCCGAAGGACTACGAACATCTGGGAATTGCCATCGGCGGGTTGGAGAACGGCGTGACGCCGATGGAAATGGTGGCGGCCTACACGCCGTTTGACAACAACGGCATCCGATCTCAGCCGTATCTGGTCACGAAGATCGTGAACAGCCAGGGCGGGATCATCTATCACGAAGGGCCACAGCAGACGCAGGTGATGACGCCGCAGGTGGCACTCGACATGACGCGCCTCATGCAGGACGTCGTGGATTACGGCACGGGCCAGAACGCCAAGCTTCCGGGATGGGGCGTCGCGGGCAAGACGGGAACGGTGCAGTACAGCGCCGGCCTGGTGAGCAATCACCCGAACTGGGTGCGCGACGGCTGGTTCGACGGCTACACGCCGAACCTCGTCGGCAGCATTCACATCGGCTACGACGTGTCGACGCCGGAATACCACATGACAATGTCGCCGGTCGATCCGTCCGCGAACGCGGCGCAGATTTTCCACGACATCATCGCGCTGGCGCTGGCGAACGAGGCGCCGCAGCAGTTCTCCGTGGGCCCGTATCCCTACATCACGGGGACCGCGCAAGGTGTCGATTACGTGAATCAGATGAACGGCGGGCAGAACAACCAGAATCCGACGAACGCCATCGCCAACCTGTCCGCGACGTACAATCCGAACGCCAACACGGTGACGCTGTCTTGGTCGGGTAGCTTTTCGGAGCCGGTGACCTACGTGGTGACGCGCGTGTCCACCAATGGCGCGGACGAAACGGTGCCGGTTGGCCAGACGACGGCGCAGACCATCACGGACACTTCCGTGCAGCCGAATGAGACGTACATCTACACCGTTCAGGCCACGAGTCAGGCGACGGGCCAGGCTGTGGGCAAGCCGGTATCGGTGACGGTGACTACCGGTCAGGCTCCGCCGAGCGTCAACAACCAGACAAACAGCGCATCGCCTGGAAACGGCCTGAACAACACGCTCCCGGGAAACGGGACGGGCGGTCTCGGGAACCAGAGTTTGGGAAACGCGACGACCGGCAACACCACCACGGGCGCTGGTAGCGGGCCCGGCAGCGAGCCCGGAAACACGGCGAACACGACACCGGCCAACACGACGGTGACGTCGACGCCTCCCGAGGCCGCCAATCCGAATCCCAGGTCGCAGGTTGTTTCGTCCGGCAAGGGCGGCACTGGCAACGGAAATGGAAATAACAACGGTTCGGGCGGCAACGGCGCCCAGGCCAACATCGCGAATACACCGTGATCAATCGGGGGCTGCTTCCAGCCATGTGTCTGGGGGCGGCCCCGTTTTCATCAGCCTCGGACCCATGGACGAAATGCGCGCAGATGATTTATAGTGGGAACTGTGAGTGATGGAGGGCCTATCCATCCGCCACGCCGCCACGGCCACATCTCCACGGAAAGGAGTGGTGCATGGTGAAACTGATTCTTTTGAGCGGCGGATCTGGCAAGCGCCTGTGGCCCATGTCAAATGACGTTCGTTCCAAGCAATTTTTGCGCATTTTGCCTCGTCCCGATGGCGCAGGGCTCGAGTCCATGCTTCAGCGCGTCTGGCGCCAGATTGGCCAGGCGGGCCTTGTCTCGGACGATGTGTTTGTGTGCGCGTCCAAGCCGCAGGTGGAGGTCATTCACGCGCAGATCGGCGAGATCGACGTGATTGAAGAGCCCGCGCGGCGGGACACCTTCGCGGCCATCGCTTTATCGACCTTGTACCTGGTCGACGAGCGGGGCATGGATCCCGACGAGCCTGTGGTCGTCTGCCCCGTCGACCACTTTGTGGACGATCACTACTTCCAGGAAATCCAAAAGCTTGGCCCGATTCTCGTGCGCGAAGGCGCCGAAATGGCGCTCATGGGCGTGTGGCCGACGGAGCCAACGAGCAAATTCGGCTACATCGTCCCAGAGGCGCCGGCCGACGGGGACTGCTTCCGCGTGAAGCGATTCGTCGAGAAACCGGAGCGCGGCGTGGCCGAGGAACTCATTCGCCAAGGGGCGCTGTGGAACTGCGGCGTGTTCTGCTTCCAGCCGCGAACCATCGTCCGCATTCTGCGCGATCGCGGCCTTCCATCGGTGTACGCGGAGGCGCGCCGCGGTTTCGACCAGTTCCCCAAGCGCAGTTTTGACTACGAGGTGGTCGAGAAGCTCTCCTCCATCGTGGCGCATCCGTATCGGGGCGCGTGGTCCGATCTCGGCACCTGGTCGTCCCTCGCCGAGCAGATGGAGAGCGAGGCGGTTGGCCGTGCGATTCTGTCGCAGTGCGAGGACACGCACGTGGTGAACGAATTGGGGCTGCCGGTCGTGGCGCTTGGCCTGAAGAGAGCCATTGTGGTGGCCACGCCGGACGGCATTCTCGCGGCGGACAAGGACATGGCGGCGGGGCTGAAGGATGTGGTCGCGCCCCTCGACAACCGGCCGATGTACGAGGAGCGCCGCTGGGGGCGTTACCGGGTGATTGACTATCAGTTGCTCGACGACGAGACGGAAGTCCTGACCAAGTGCGTCGAGCTCCTGCCCGGCCGCAACCTCAGCTATCACCGGCACAAGTGGCGCGAAGAGATTTGGACCATCATCGAGGGCGAAGGCGAGATCGTCGTCGATGACCGGTGGCAGAAGGTCGCGGCAGGCGACATCGTGCGTGCGCCGCAGGGGGTGTGGCACGCCATTCGCACCGAGGCCGGCATGCAGTTCATCGAGGTTCAGCGCGGGCGAGGGCTCGTGGAAGAGGACATCGAGCGCAAATACCTCACCTGGGAAGAGCTCGCGGCCGTCCTGCCCGGCATGTCGCGTTAAGTCTGTTCCAGCGCGAGAAACCGTCGAATCGCGTCGGCGAGGTCGACCACGTCGCCAAACCGGTATTGGACGTGGGCGATCTCGCCGTTTTTCACGTACAAAAGCGCCGGCACGCTCTCGATCCTCCACGACTGCATGGCCTCGGGCGCGAGATTGGCGTCGAGATCGTAGAGCGGGAGGTTGTGAGGATGGGCAGCGTCGACGATCTCCAGCATGCGCCGCGCGAGTTGGCATGTGCCGCAAAGCGGCGTATGGACGAAGACGAGGGCCACGGTGGGCAGCGTGTCGAGTGCCTCGGGGCCTTTGAGCGGCAACGGGGTGAACATGGGGATCCATCTCCCTTCGGCGTGGACTTGGCATGGGCCCTGGCCATTCGCCCGCACCATCGCGTTCTTCCCGCATTCTATGGCAATGTGCCGGCCGGCACAAACCTGTCGGAGGAGGGAACGCAGATGTACGGAGTGTTTGGTGGCTACACGCGTTGGGCAGTGGTGTTTCTGATTATCTTTGTGCTGTTCTTCCTGCTCGTTCCCGCGTACACGTGCTCGACGACCACGACCTGCACGCCCGTGGCGTGAGGCCGGGACGCGTCCGCACCGCCGCCCCCATCGCGGAGGCGGCCTTTTTCTACATACCGGGCGGAGTCCCGTCCGTATGGGGACGAGTGAGCCCTGCATACACTGCGAAAAAGGGGGCGAGATGGCATCTTGGCACGCATGTTCCATCCGGCGCGCCGTGGCGCCGCAGCTGCCAGGGACGACCTCTGCCGGTGGGGCGCGACTCGTGCTATGATGAACGTGAGCCGACGAAGTCACCTTCGCGGCGCGGCACGGGCCGCGCGCGATGACGGAAGGAAGTTGAGCGACATGCGGACGCACGCGACTTCGCGAAAAGTCATCATCGTCGAAGGCAAGACGGACAAGTCGAGGATTTTGAAGGTGCTGCGCGAAGAGGTGGATGTGGTGTGCACGCAGGGCACGCTGAGTTACGAACAGGTGGAAAACGACATCGTCCCGTTGCAGCACGACGAGGTGTATATTCTGGTGGACGCGGATGCGGCCGGGAATCGGTTGCGCAAGCAGTTGAAGCGAGAACTGCCGAACGCCATCGACCTCTACACGCGCAAGTCGTATCGCGAGGTTGCCCGCACGCCGCTTGAACACCTGGCGAAGATTCTCGCGGACGCTCACTTTGAGATTGACGAGCAGTGGTTGCAGGTCCGACCGCCCCGACGAGAGCGGGTGCCGAAGACCGTTCACGGGTAAAACGTTGGCCGCTCACGCGCACACTGCGCGCTGGGCGGCCTTTTCGCTTTCATTCGCCGTCCTGTTTGGTGATGATCTCGGGGCCTTCGTCCGTGATGATGAGCGTGTGCTCGTACTGCGCGCTCAGGCTGCCATCGGCCGTGCGCGCCGTCCAGCCGTCGGGATCGAGCTTGGTCTCGTACGTACCGACGTTGACCATGGGCTCCACGGTGAACGCCATGGCCTTTCTGATCTTCGGCCCGCGGTGAGGAGGGCCGAAGTGGAGAACCTCGGGGCTCTCGTGCATCTGGCGGCCAATGCCGTGCCCGATGTAATCCCGCACGACGGAGAACCCCTGCGCCTCGACATAGGTCTGAATGGCGTGACCGATATCGGAAATGTGGTTGCCGGGAACCGCCTGTTCAATGCCGACGTACAGCGCGCGGCGCGTCACATCGAGCAACCGGCGCGCGGTCTCGCTGATCTCGCCGACGGCGTAGCTCCAGGCCGAGTCGGCGTGAAGTCCCTTGTGAACGGCGACCATGTCCACTGTCACAATGTCGCCGTCCTGCAGGACGTACTCGCCAGGGAAGCCGTGGCAGATGACGTCGTTGACCGACGTGCAGGAGGCATACGGATACCCTCGATAGCCCTTCTGTGCAGGCTCCATGCGGTGCCGGCGAATGAAGTCCTCGACGAACTGGTCAATGTCAATGGTCCGAATGCCGGGCCGGATGAAGCTGCGCAGCGCCTCGTGGCAACCTGCGACCACCTTTCCCGCTTCGCGCATCAAGTTTTGTTCGTGCCGGCTCTTCAGCGTGATCAAACCTTGCATCGTATGTATCGCTCCGTTCGCTGTCGCGCCCGCGCGGGGCTAGTGGCTCACAGCCCCGTGGTGGGCGCGTAGATGTGGTCGGTGGTGATAAAAATGACGCCGATCACGACGCCAAGCACAAAATAGGCGATCATCTTCGCCCGCGACATCGGTTGCGCGCCTGGGCGTATCTTCATGAGATACGTGAAGGCGACGCCGACGAACAGAATGAAGATGGCTTCGAGCACGTGATGCACGTCCGTCCGTCCTTTCCGTGGACATATCGCGATCATTGTGCCATAAACGAAGGTGAAATGCACGGCGAGCTTAGGCGTTTGAAAGCGTGGAAAACAAAAAGGGCCGGTCCCGCCACGGCGGGCGGGCCAGCCTCTGTCGTCCATTCCAGCCTTACTCGTTTCTCGGCCGGCGGAAGCTCGTCGGCACAAACAGGTCGATGATGCCAATGACCAGCGACGCCAGCAGGGCGCCGATGATGCTCACGTGCATGCCGTGCACAAAGATTTGTGCGACATAGATGACGATGGCGCCGCTGATGAAGCCGATGATGCCGCGCCCGTACGGCGAAATCCTCCGCCCGAACAGAGCTTCCATGGCCAGTCCCAACAGCGTGATGACAATCGCGGCAATGATGGCGCGCCAGAATCCGTAGATGTAAAAGCCGTGGACGATATGGCTGACGAGCAACAGGACCAGTGCAGAGACGATGAAGCGGACAATGTGACCAATGATATGCATGGTCATCCCCCCTGTTCCAGTTTACCGCACATGTCCGCGTTCGGAAAGGGATTCCGAGTCATCCACAGAATTACGGTACCGGTGATGAAACTTTTCCCGCAGCCAGATGGTAACCGCCTCGAGCGTAGTACAATCGAGGCAAAGAGGTGGTGGCGCGTTTGATTCTCGGAATTGGGAACGACGTGATCGAGATCCGCCGCATTCGCGCGGCGCTCGCGCGGCGCGGCGACGCGTTTTTGGAGCGCGTGCTTGCTCCCGAAGAACGGCGCCGCGCGCGAGCCATCTCCGACGCGGCCAGGCTCGCGGAGTTTGTGGCGGGTCGGTTTGCGGCGAAGGAGGCCATCGCGAAGGCTGCTGGTTGCGGCCTCGCCCGGCTCTCGATGCCGAACGTGGCCGTGTCGCTGGGAGACGCGGGTTTGCAGGTCGTCTGGCAGCCGTCGTCGGCGCTCTGGGCGCAATTCGGCCCGCCGGATGCCGCGCGCGTTCGCCTGCACCTCGCCCTCACCCACAGCGGTGGCCTCGCGTTCGCCGTTGCCGTCCTGGAGCAGTTGTGACCGCCGCACGCTTGTCAGCGTTGTACATACTTCGTGGACACGGCTCATATCCATATACCAATCCTCGGGGAGGGCACTCTCTGTGTATCTCGTCACGAGTGATGAAATGCGTTGTTTCGATCACGACACCATCCATCGCCTGGGCGTCCCAGCCATCGTCCTGATGGATCACGCGGGCCGCGCCATCGCCGATCGCGTCCGGGAACTTCGCCCGGACAAAGTGGTGGTTCTGTGCGGCAAGGGCATGAACGGCGGCGACGGCTGGGTGGCGGCGCGATGGCTGCGCCACGCGGGCATCGAGGTCGAAGTGCTCACGTCGTGCCATCCAGCCGATCTTCAGGGCGACGCGCACACCGCACAGCAGATGGCTGAGCGGTTTGGCGTACCGTGGAAGGTCTACGAGCCCGGAAGCCTCCACCAGGCGCTCTCGGGCTTCGGCCAGGGCAGGCATGGCCGCGCCGTGCTCATCGACGCGCTGCTTGGCACCGGAGTCTCACGGGCGGCCGAGGGCTTGATGGCACAGATGATTGAGGAGGCCAACGCGTCCTCTGCGTACATCGTGAGCGCCGATCTTCCGTCCGGCGTCGACGCGTCCACCGGCGAGGTCCCTGGACCCGCCGTCAAGGCGCACGAGACCATCGCCATGGCGGCCGAGAAGCTCGGCACGGCGGTGACGCCCGGCGCCATCCACGCCGGCCTCGTGCGCGTGGCAGACGTGGGCATCCCGGTCGATCCGGCGCGCGTCCGGGCGTCCTACGTGTCGCCCGCGGCCTTTGGCCAACGGTTCGGCTTCCGCAGCGCCATGAGTCACAAGGGCACCTTCGGCCGGGTGGGCATCGCGCTCGGTCAGATGCCGGGCGCGAGCCGACTCGCGTCCCTGGCCGCGCTTCGCGCAGGGGCCGGACTGGTGGTCGTCGCGGGCGCTCGCGCGGAGGCGTCGCTCTTCGCGCCCGATGTCGTCGTGCGGGAGGGCGGCGATCCCGCCCAGCTGCTGCAAGATGTGGACGCCGTGATCGTCGGGCCCGGGCTTGGGCTGCTCGGGCGCGAAGCGCGCACGTGGCTGTTCGATCTCGTCCGGGCGGGCGTGGCGCGCGGCGTCATCGACGCGGAGGCGCTCGCGGCCGTGGCGCACGCGGGCCAGTTCGATCCGGTGGCGGGCGAATTTGTGCTGACGCCGCATCCCAAGGAGGCCGCGCGCATGCTCGGCTGGGACGCGCGTCAGGTGCAGGCGCGGCGGCTGGAAGCCGCGAGGACCATCGCCGCAAGGAGTCAGGCGGTCACGCTCCTCAAGGGACACCGGACCGTCATCGCCCACCCCGATGGACGGGTGCGGGTGAATCCCACGGGATCGAGCGCGCTTGCGGTGGCGGGGACGGGCGACGTGTTGGCTGGCGTCATCGGCGCACTCATCGCGCAGGGGCTGGACGCGTTTGACGCCGCTTCCCTCGGCGCTTGGCTGCACGGTCGGGCCGGCGAGCGCGCGGGAGAAGAGCTGACGGAGGTCGCCGTCACGGCTTCGGACGTCATTGCGCGGCTGCCGGACGCGGTGCGCGCGTACCGCGCGGAGGTGGGCGCTTCGGAGTGAGGATGGTGCGTGGTGGAGAAAGGCGAGGTGGCTATGCGAAAGCTAACGGCAGTCCTGTTGTCGCTCGCCCTCGCGGGGGGCGTCGTCGCTGGCTGCGGCATCCCCGGCACCACCAGTTCTGTGAATCACAAGATCCAGTCGGAGGCGCAGGCTTTCGAGAACAAGAACTACCAGAGCGAGGCCATCATGACGGTGCAGATGGACAACAACGTCCAGAAGTACTTTGTGCGCGTCTCCTACGAGTCGAAGGACATGTACAAGATTGAGCTCGGCAACGCAGACAAACAGATCAATCAGGTCATTGTCCGCACGCCAAACGGCATGTTCATCGTCAGCCCGTCGCTCGGGAAGGTGTTTCGCTTCAACGGCAACTGGGCGCAGAACCAGGGGCAGATCTACCTGTATGATCAGCTCCTGCAGCGAATCGCGTCCGACAAATCCGTCAAGGTGAGCCGGGAGAAGGACACCTACGCGTTCGAGGTGCCCGTGGTCCCCGCGAGCGATGTGGTCAGCCGAGAGCAAATCGTGCTCTCCAAAGACCTGAAGCCACAGTCGGTCACGCTGCTCGACAAGAACGGCAAGGCCGCCGTGGTCATCACGTACCAGTCGTTCGAGACCGGCGTCGAATTTCCCAAGAACGCCTTCGATCCGCAGACCATTGCACAAGCCGGGCAGGCCGCCAAACCCACCCTCGCATCCGATCACGCCTTCGACTACATCGAACCACCGGCCATGTACGGCACGAAGCTCACCGATCTTGCACAGCCCGACGAGTCCAGTATCATCATGCGCTATCAGGGCGGCGATCATCACTACGTTCTCACGGAGTCGGCGCTGACCCCGGGCGCCGCAGGGCTGCCGAGCGCCGAACTGGTGGATTTGTACGGGATACCAGCCATTTACGACGAAGCGCCCGGCACCCAAGTCGCCAATCTGACCTGGATGCAAAACGGTATCGAGTTCGACCTCACATCCAACGATCTCTCACTGCCCGAGCTCGAAAACATCGCCATCTCCACGTTCGCCGAGGTCGGAAAGTGACGCCATGGATCTTTCCGCCGCGCCATCTCAGAGGAGCCCGAGGCCTCTGGATGGCGCGTTTGTGTTACACTCGGCACATGAGGTGACCCCAAATGTACCGACCCTTGTTTGCCGTGATCGATCTCGCCCATCTTTCCCATAACATCCGGTATCTGAAGAGCAGGTTGCGCCCGGACGCGAGCCTGATGGTGGCGGTGAAGGCGGACGCTTATGGCCACGGCGTGCGCGCGGTGGTGAGTCGGCTTGCTCGTGAGGGCGTGCGCGACGTCGCCGTCGCTTCGCTCGAGGAGGCGCTCGAGATCCGCGCGTTTCAACGCGACGTGAACATCCTGGTTTTGGGCGCGGTGACGCCGGACGCTTGCGCGAAGGCTGCGGAGGCAGAGGTCGAGATCGCCCTGACCGATCTGAGTCCCATCGACGAGATCCCGCGCATGCCGAAGCGGCTTCGAGTCCACCTGCCGCTCGACACGGGCATGAATCGGCTGGGGGTCAAGCGAACGGACGAGGCGGTGGCGCTCGCTCGGGCCATTGCGGCGCGAGAAGATCTGGAACTGGTGGGTGCGGGCACGCACCTGGCCGCCGCCGACGCGGATGATCCCGCGCACGCCTCTGGGCAGATGGAGCGCCTGAAGGTGTTCGCGCGCGCGCTCGAGGAGGCGGGGGTTCGCCCGGCGCGCATTCACGCGGGCAACAGCGCGGCGCTCCTGCGCAATCCCGACTGGCACCTCGATATGGTGCGCGTGGGCATAGCCGCGTACGGCTATTCGCCGGATCCGGCGGTTCTTCCTGCACCCTCCCTGCGCCCGGTGATGAGCCTCTACGCGGGCGTCCTGCGCGTGGCTCGGGCACAGCCTGGGGAAACCGTGGGGTATGGCGCGACGTTCGCGGTCCAACGGCCTACGAGCATTGCGACCGTTGCAGGCGGATACGCCGACGGTTATCCGCGACATCTGTCGAATCAAGGCGACGTGCTGGTGGGAGGCGATCTGCGGCCTGTCATCGGCCGCGTGTGCATGGATCAGTTGATGGTGGACGTGACTGGGCTCGACGTGGCGACGGGCGACTTCGCGGCGCTCTTTGGGTACGAACCTCCCGCGCTGTGGCGCGAGGGATGGTGGAATCGGCTGCACCCGGAAGAACGTGCAGCCCGCGTGCAGGAAACGTATCGAATGGCGTCGAATAGGGAAGAGCGGCGCGTTTTGTCGCTTGACTGGCTGGCGGCGCTGGCGCAGACCATTCCATATGAAATCTTGTGTCGCGTGCACCGGCGCGTGCCGCGCGTCGTGTGCGATGGCTAGGAGCGTCCGACGCGCTTCGACGCCTTTTGCGCCGAGGGGACCGGGCGGCTATAATGGCGGCATGGAAGCCATCAGGGACGTCGCCGCAAACCGTGGAGGTGCCGCGCTTGTCGAGTTCGAAATTCAACGCCTGGAATCAGGCCGCGGGTCGCGAGATGGGAGACAGACGCGCGCGTGACATCGTGCGCGAGGCGCTGCGTATGTATGTATCGAGGAGAGAGCCCGGTGATCTGCGCGAGACTATGCAGCGCGGGTATCAGGAGATGGCGCCTCTCAACCTGCGCATCGCCTGTGAGGCGTTTCTGGTCGAGCAGGAGGCCGGCAACACCGTGGAGCGCTTGGTGAGCGGGGTGTGAACGATTGAATGTCAGGCGTGGGGACATCTTCTTTGCGGATCTGTCGCCTGTGGTCGGCTCGGAGCAAGGAGGATTTCGCCCCGTACTCGTGGTGCAAAACGACATCGGCAATCGCTTCAGCCCGACGGTGATTGTGGCGGCCATCACCGCGCAGATCCAGAAGGCAAAGTTGCCGACGCACGTGGAGATCAAGGCGGAAAAGTACGGTCTGGAGCGCGATTCCGTCATTCTGCTCGAGCAGCTGCGCACCATCGACAAGCAGCGCCTGACCGACAAAATCACGCATCTGGATGAGGAGGCCATGAAGCTGGTCAACGAGGGACTGTTGATCAGCCTAGGGCTGGTGGATTTCTGAAGATTATTTTTTGGAGATGCGATGGGAACGCGAGGACGGATGCTTCATCCGTCTTTTTTCATGTGCAGAGGGAGTGTGGAGTATCGACATGCCACAGACAAAGCCATCCATGATCCGCAATCCGGAGTCTCATCCTTCGGGCCATCAGAAGATCGAATGGGCGAGGGCGCACATGCCGCTCGTGGGCGAGATCGAGCGCCGTTTCGCCGAGGAAAAGCCGTTTTTGGGCAAGCGCATTTCCATGTGCCTGCACCTGGAGGCCAAGACGGCCCGGCTTGCGCTCGCCATTCAGGCCGGGGGCGCCGAGGTGGCCATCGCTGGGTCGAATCCGCTGTCCACCCAGGATGACGTCGCGGCGGCCCTGGCGGACCGAGGCGTCCGCGTGTACGCGTGGCACGGGGCTACGCCGGAGGAGTATCGCAGCCACCTCGAGGCTGTGCTCGACTGGGAGCCCGAGGGCGTGATCGACGACGGCGCCGATCTCGCCACGATTCTGCACCGCGAGCGGCCGGAGCAAGCGGCGCGGATCCGCGGCGGCTGCGAGGAGACGACCACGGGTATCCTGCGGCTTCGGGCCATGGCGCGGGAAGGCGTCTTGCGCTATCCGATGCTCGCCGTCAACGACGCGCAGTGCAAGCACCTGTTCGACAATCGGTACGGCACCGGACAGAGCGTGTGGGATGGGTTCATGCGGACGACGAATCTCATGATCGCTGGGAAGACCGTGGTCGTGGTGGGCTACGGCTGGTGCGGCAAGGGCGTGGCCATGCGCGCGCGGGGGCTCGGCGCGCAAGTGGTGGTGTGCGAGGTGGATCCGATCCGCGCGGTGGAGGCGGTGATGGAAGGGTTCCGGGTCATGCCGATTCGGGAGGCGGCCGAGATCGGCGACATTTTCATTGCGGTCACGGGCAACAAGGCAGTCATCTCGCGGGACGCGATGGAGCGGATGAAGGATGGGGCCATCCTCGGCAACGCGGGCCACTTCGACGTTGAAGTGGACAAGGAGGCACTTTCCGCTCTCGCCGTGGAGGTGCGCACCGCCCGTCCCAACGTGGACGAGTATCGACTGGCCGACGGGCGCAGGTTGTATCTTATCGCCGAAGGCAGGCTCGTCAATCTCGCGGCTGGAGACGGCCATCCCGTCGAGGTGATGGACATGACGTTCGCACTTCAGGCGCTCGGCCTGCGCGAGGTGATGACGAAATCGTACCCGCCTGGGCTGCACGCCATCCCGGCGCATATGGATGAAGAGGTGGCGCGCATGCGGCTTGCGACGTGGGGTGTCGAGATCGACGCGTTGACCGAGTCGCAGAAGCGGTACCTGGCGAGTTGGAACGCCTGAGCGCCGGTGCGGAGGTGGGGGCATGACACGGCCACTGATTGGAATGACGGGATCGCACGAACTGAGGCAGAGCGCGGTCCCGGGTGTGCCGCTCCAGGCGGTGATGCTTGCGGACGACTACGCGCGCGGCGTAGAGCGGGCTGGCGGACTTCCGGTGGTGCTGCCGTATCTCGCGGATGAGGCAAGCGCCATTGAACTTGGCATGCGGCTCGATGGGCTCCTGCTGACGGGCGGCAACGATGTGGATCCGAATCTGTACGGGCAGGAGCCCCTGCAGGGGCTGGGGACGCTCGAGCCGGAGCGAGACCGGCTGGAGATGTTGCTCGTGCAGGTGATGCGGCGGGAGCAGAAGCCTGTGCTCGGGATTTGCCGCGGCATGCAGATGCTGAACGTGGCGCTTGGCGGAACGCTGTATCAGGATCTGCCGCGCCAGTGGAAGGGCAAAATCCAGCACAGCCAGAAGGCTCCGCGCAACGCGTACGCGCACACGGTGAAGCTGAAGCCGGGATCGCGCGTGGCGCAGTGCTACGGGAAGACCGCGATTCGCGTCAACAGCTTTCACCACCAGGCGGTGAAGGACCTGGCGTCTTCCCTGAAACCGGTGGGGTGGGACAGCGAGGGGCTGGTGGAGGCCGTGGAGTCGGAGGGGCGCTGGCCCCTCGTCGCGGTGCAGTGGCATCCGGAGAATCTGTGGCGGGAGGACGAGGGCGCCCTGGCCCTCTTTCACTGGCTCGTGGAGGCTGCTGCTTCGCGTGCGGCCGACTTGGCCTCGTCCGGAATGTAGACCTCTTGATAGACGTCGATGAACGCATCCACGAAGTGCGGATCCCACTGGGTCCCGCGCCCTTCGCGAAGCACCTGGATGGCCCGCTCGACGGGCATGCCGGCGCGGTACGGGCGATCTGATGTCATGGCGTCAAAGGCGTCGGCCACGGCGAGGATGCGGCCAAACAGTGGAATGTCCTCGCCGGCGAGTCCATCCGGGTAGCCCTTGCCGTCGTATCGCTCGTGGTGGGAGCGGATGCCCGGCAACAGCGGCCTCATGGCGTCGTCCGGCTGGATCTGGCGGATGATCTTTTCGCCAATCACGGGATGCTGCTTGATGATGGCGAACTCTTCGTCCGTCAGCTTGCCCTCCTTCAGCAGGATTTCGTCGCGGATGCCGATTTTCCCGATATCGTGCAGGAGCGCCGATTGTCTCAGCTCACGCACCGTCTGCGGCGACAGGTTCACCTTGCGGCCGATGGCCTCCGCGTAGCGCGCGACGCGCTGCGAGTGGCCCGCCGTGTACGGATCGCGCGCGTCCAGCGCCGCGGCCAGCGTGGCGAAGTAGCTGTCGATGAGCTGGCGGTTCATCGCGTCCCGGTGCGCGAGGCCGTTCAGCATCAGGTTGAAGCCCTGGATGAGATCCGAGAATTCGTCCATGTACGTGTCGTCCGCGCGCAGGGAAAAATCCCCTCGCTCCACGCGCCGCATCAGTGACTCGAGTCTGCGGATAGGCCTCTGTACGTCGCTCGCCAACAGGTATCCGCCGAATGCGGAGAACAGGGAGCCGAGCGCCAGAATGCCGCCCGCCCACGTCCAGTATGTGGACGAGCCGAATCCCACATGGGTCAGCCGTACGGCGTTCGCCAAGCCGAACAAGAGCAGCGGGAGGGCGCCAAACACGACGGCGCTCATCGCGAACTTGAACGCGAGCGGCACCACCACCTGGCCACGCAACAACACGGACGCGCCGTACATGTGCTCTCCCCTGCGCCGAATGGTGAGGAGCGTCGGTTCGATAGAGCGCGAGGTGAGAAAAAATTCGATCACGGCATGCATACAGGCCACGATGAGCGTGCCGAGCGATGCCAGCCATACGTACGCCAGCGGCAGGTGCAAAATCCCTCGTCGCACGAGGATGGACGACGACACGAGCCCTGGGATGAGGAACGAAAGCCAATGAGGGCCCATGACCCGAAGCACGGCGAGCGCGGGCAGGTGAAGCGCTCGATGATACCCTTTCACAAGCATGTCTTCGGTGGGGTGTGACGCGAGCAGCGCTTTCCGAATCGGGCGAATTTGAACGCGAAATGCAATCGAGTCCGCGATGAGCATCAGAACGAGTGAACCGCCAAGGATGCCGCAGATGATTCCTAGGTCCTCTGGATTCAGGTGAAGGGTGGTCAAGATGAGCACGCCACCCACGCCGAGGACGGCGACGATGGAGCCCGCGAAGTAGTTCAGAATGAGCCGCTTGACCAAGCGCTTGAATTCGTAGTTCGCCGTCCAGCTCATACCGCACCCCACATCCGTTGAAACCGCCGATTTCTCGAAAATACATTCCACCTGCTCCCCCGGATTCCTGCCAGGAAGGCCGCGCGAGGTCGAAATTTGGCCGCCAGCGGAAATCTGCGTGCTGAGCGGGGAGCGAGCGGGAGGATTCAACCGGGACGAGACTTCCACCCAGGCGTGTCCACACTCGAAGCCCTTCGCCGCATGTCCTTCGGTGCCCGCCCGGGCGGGTAACCTGCGGAAGGAGGAACGAGCGATGGCACAATCGAGCCTCGCACTCGGCACGACGTTGCAGCTGCAGACGCAGTCGGGCACGCGTGCCAACGGCCAACCCAAACTGAAGGTGCACAAATTCAACCACGTTTCGCCCCAGGCGGCGGACGGCGATCTGCTCGCGGTCGGCCTCGCGCTGGCGCAGCTCATCGATGAGCCGCTCGTGCAGGTGGAGCGGGTCGACGTGGCGCTTCTGACGAACGCGCCCAGTGGGGGAAGCGGCGCGGGCGCAGGCGGTTCCGGTGGCAGCGGCTCGGCCGGCGGCACTGGGACCAGCGGACAGGGGCCGAGCGCGTGAAGAACGCGAAGCCCGAAGGAGATGGGCGAGGGTTCCGATTTGAATGGACAGGAGGCGCGTCGATGGCCGCGAAAGTGTCACTTCATCTGATGTTCATGACGGATCGAAACAAGAAGGTTCGCATCGCGATTCCCAATCCGAAGCAACCGGTCGATCCGACCGCTGTGCAGAACGCTACGCAGCTGATTGTCGAAAAGGGCGTCTTCGATTTGCCGCAGGGCAAGATTGTGCAGGCGCTCCCGGCGGAGCAGACGCAGACGGACACCCAGAGCGTGTCGTAAATCAGTCCCCCTTCCTCGGCGGATTCGCCGCCGAGGAAGGGGCTTCGTTTGAGCCGAGCCGCGAAGGCCCAGAGTGGTCGCGCGCCGCCGCGATGGCGCCGAGAAGGCGCTGCGCGAGGCATGCGGCGGTATCGGCTGTCACGACGGTTCCTTCCACCAACGCGAACGGTTGACGAGCGCAGAGATCGCAGCGCTCCACGCACGCGTACCTCCTGACCTCCACTTCCGGGCGCTCGGCACGAACGCGCTCGATGGCCTCTCGCACCCCTGTGGGGGCATTTTTCACACACCATTCGAGTTTCAGGCGCACCCCTATCGCTCCTCGCGCTTCGCCCGCGCGTGTCTCCAGGCCCAGAACAGCAATGCCGCTGCGACGATGCCCATCGTGATCCAGCTGAGCCCCGACTGCACGTGCTTCATCATCTCGTCCATATTTTCGCCGAACCAGTAGCCAAAGGCGAGCCAGGCCCCGCACCATACCATCGAACCGACCATGGAATAGAGCGCGAACGTCGCGTACGGCATGTCGGAGAGCGCTGCGGCGTACGTGCTGAGCGAGCGGATGCCGGGCAGAAAGCGCCCAGGGATGAGGACAAGCCAGGCGTAGCGATCCAGCAGGCCGCCGGTGTGGCGCAGGCGCGTTTCATTGAGCAGGCGCAACCGGTACAGTGGGTTGAGCAACAGCGATTCGAAGCGGCGCGTGAGCAGGAAAACGATGGTCACGCCGGTGAAATACCCGAGCGCGCTGAGGCTAAACACGGCCGGTGCGCGCATTGTACCGAGGGCAATGGCGTAACCGTAAAACGCGAGGAAGACGTCGCCTGGGAAGGGGAGGCCAAGGCCCTCCATCACCATCGCCGCGTAGGTGCCCGGGTAACCCAGCAAGAGGAGTCCTGCGTTCAGCGACTGCAGCATGTCCCGGATGGCGTCCACAAGTCCACCCCGTTTCCATCGTGGGCGCGACAGGCCCTACAGCATGTGTATGGACAAGAGGGACGGCTCATGATTGACGCGGACCTCGGCGGCTGTCATTGTTATGGTATTGGCAATGGCGACGATTCAGCGCGGTGGAAGGAGGGGATGTCGGGATGGACGAGTTCGCCCTGATACGGGCGTTTGTCGCGAAGCTGCCGCCGCCGGGCGCGGACGTGTTGGTTCCCATCGGCGATGATTGCGCGGTGGTCGAGGGCGGCTCCCGCCTGGTGGTGACCACCGACGCGGCCGTCGAGGGCGTGCACTTTCGGCGCGACACGATGTCCCCGCCGCAGGTGGGCTATCGAGCGATGGCGGCCGCGGTGAGCGACATCGCGGCCATGGGCGGCCAGCCCGCCTGGATCACCGTCGCGCTCGCCGTGCCGCCCTCCTGGCCCGAGGACGACGTGGTGGCCATCTACGACGGCGTCGCTGAGGCGGCAGGGGCTTTCGGCGCGAGCGTCGTCGGCGGGGACGTCGTCTCCACCCAGGGTCCGCTCTGGATGTCCATCACGGCCGTGGGCCGCGTGGAACGGCCCATCACGCGCGCCGGCGCCCGGCCCGGCGACGTGTTGTTTGTCACCGGCAATCTCGGCGGGAGCGCCGCCGGGCTCGACATCCTGCTCGGCCGGCGGGCCGGATCGGCCATCTCGCAGGCGGTGCTCGTCGAGCGACACCGGCGTCCCACCCCGCGCATCGCCTTCGGCCGGGAGGCGGCGCGCCTCGGCGCCACGGCGCTCGACGACATCAGCGACGGGTTGGCGAGCGAGCTAAACGAAATCGCTGAGGCGAGCGGCGTGCGGCTTTTGTTCGAGGGCGATCGCGTCCCGATTCAGCCGGAGGTCACGGAGTACGCGCGCGCCGTAGGCAAGGATCCTCTGGAGTACGCGCTCTTCGGCGGGGAGGACTACGAGCTCGTGGGCACGGCGCCGCGAGACGTGTTCGCGCGGCTGCTCGCCGTCGCGGCTGTCGTCGGCACGCCCATCACGGCCATTGGGCGCGTCGAGGAGGGCGACGGCGTGGTGATGCGCCGAGATGGAAAGCTCTCGGTGGTTGCGCGCAGAGGATACAATCATTTTGAGAGGTAACGGACGCATGGAAGCACGCGAGTGGCACGTGGACGACGAAGTGGAGTTGCAGAGGTTGGGCGAGCGCCTCGGTGCGTGTCTCGCGCCGGGCGACGCCGTGCTGCTCGAGGGGCCGATGGGCGCGGGCAAGACCACCTTCGCGGCGGGCGTCGGCGCGGGCGCCGGCGTGATGCAGCCGATGACGAGCCCCACTTACGTCCTGCGGCAGGAGCATCGCGGCCGCTTCCGCGTGGCGCACTACGATTTGTACCGGTTGTACGCCGACCCGGAACGCCCGGAGACGCTTGACCTTGAGAGCGTCTGGGCCCTGGGGCTGGACGACGATCTCGCGGGCGGCGCCATCCTCCTCATTGAGTGGCCTGGGCCGCTCGCCGAGGAGATGGAGGCGTATCTACGGATCATCCTCCGTCCCGAGGGCAGGGCGCGCACCGTGCGCGCGGAGGCTTTTGGAAAGCGCCCGGAATCGATACTGAAGGAGTGGACGGCTTCATGAGCGTGATCGCCATGGATACTGCGACCGACGTGTTGGCGCTTGCAGTCGCGGACGAGGACGGGAGGCTGATGTCTTCCCTGGTGGAGTTTCTGCCGCGGGCCCATTCGCGCCTGTTGCAGCCGTCGCTCGGCCACCTCTTGGCCGGCGCGCGCATGAACATTCACGACGTCAAGCTGTGCGTCACCGGCGTCGGCCCCGGCAGTTACACCGGCGTCCGCATCGCAGTGGCGGCGGCGAAGGCCATCGGGCACGCGTGTGGCATCCCCATCGTGTCCGTGCCGACGGTCGACGGCATGGCCATGGCGCTGGCCTGCGCGGAGGGCCAACGGTTCGGCGCGTTCATGGCGCTCATCGACGCAAGGCGGGATCGCGCGTTCGGCTGCTGGTACAGGCTGGAGGACGGGCGGCTGCGGGCGCAGTGCGAGCCGACGGTGCAGGCGCTCGCCGACTGGTTCGCCATCGCGGACAGGGAGCGGGCGTCCATCGTGGCGAGCGGCAGGCGCCTCGGCGATTCGGCGGAGGCGCAGGGCGTGCGTGTGCGGTCGTGGAACGAGATTGCCCCCATGATGCCGACGGCGCTCGTCCGGCTCGGGTTGTCGGGATCGTACGAGCGATTCGAGGGCGAGCGCGTGCACGATCTCGCCCCGCTCTACGTGCTGCCCACGGAGGCCGAGGCCAAGCTCGGCGCGAAGGGAGAGGGCGGCGAGTGAGCCCGGGGCCGTTCGATCCGCAGAAGCTCTCCATCCGCCGCATGATGCTGAAGGATCTCGACGACGTCATGCGCGTGGAGACGCGATCGTTCACGGCCCCGTGGTCGCGGCAGGCGTTCGTGGGCGAATTGGTGGAGAACCGGCTGGCGCGCTACGTGGTGGCGGAGTACGACGGGCGCGTGGTGGGCTACGCCGGCTTCTGGATGATCATGGATGAGGGGCACATCACGAACATCGCGGTCGATCCCGACTTCCGCGGCCTGAAGCTGGGCGAGCGGCTGCTGGAGGCCATCATGTCGATGTGCATGGCCCTCGGCGGCCGCAAGATGACGCTCGAGGTGCGGATCACGAACCACGTGGCGCAGAATCTGTACCGGAAGTACGGCTTCGAGCGCGTGGGCGTGCGGAAGGGCTACTACACGGACAACAACGAGGACGCGCTCATCATGTGGGTGGACCTCCCGCCCAAGGTGATGCGCGACAAAGAGGTGCAAGCATGAACATCCTCGCCATCGAGACGAGCTGCGACGAGACATCCGCGGCCGTCGTCGCGGACGGGGCGCGCGTGCTCGGCCAGGTGACGGCGAGCCAGATGGAGATTCACCGCCAGTTCGGCGGCGTGGTTCCCGAGGTGGCCTCGCGCCGCCACGTGGAAGCCATCACGCGCGTGGTGGACACTGCGCTCGGGCAGGCGGGCCTTGGTTTTTCCGATCTCGCCGCCATTGCGGTCACCATGGGGCCGGGACTGCTCGGCGCGCTCCTCGTCGGGGTGGCCGCCGCCAAGGCGTACAGCCTTGCCACAGGGCTTCCCATGATCGGCGTGCATCACATCGCCGGGCACGTCGCGGCCGCCATGCTGGAAGAGCCGGATCGGCCGGCCGTGCGGCCGCCCTTTTTGTGCCTTGTGGCCTCCGGCGGCCACACGGAACTGTACGAGGTGGACGCGTCGTTTCGATTCAAGCGCCTCGGCGGAACGCGCGACGACGCGGCGGGCGAGGCGTACGACAAAGTGGCGAGGCTGCTCGGCCTCGCCTATCCCGGCGGCCCCGAGGTGGACAGGCTGGCGCGTCAGGGCGATCCGGCGCGCTTTTCCTTTCCGCGAGGACTCTTGGACGATCCGTCGCTCGATTTTTCCTTCAGCGGCATGAAGACGGCCGTGCTCGTGGCGCTCGACAAGATCAAGCGCCAGGGGCAGGACGTGCCTGTGGAGGACGTCTGCGCGAGCTTTCAGGCGGCGGTGATCGAGGTGCTGGTCGAAAAGACGCGGCGCGCGGCCCGGGTGACCGGCCACAGGACGGTGGTGGTGGCGGGCGGTGTGGCGGCGAACCGGGGCCTGCGCGCGGCCATGCGCGCCATGGCGGACGAGGAGGGGCTTCAGGTCCACTTTCCGTCGCCTGGCCTGTGCACGGACAACGCGGCGATGATCGCGGCGGCGGCCTACGCGCGCGCGCGGGAGGGCCGCTTCGACACGCTCGAGCTGGGCGCGTACGCCGATCTGACACTGGACGAATGGCAGAGCGGGCGTTATCCCGCGGAGTGAGCAGCATAGGGCACGGAAACAGGCGAGGCTTCGGCCTCGCCTGCTTGTCCAATGGGGCTCCGCAAAGCAGGGATGATGTGCGAGGAACGGTCCACCGCGAACGGCCGTTCCTGTGCATAAGTCCGGCCAATCGCGCTGTGGATGTTGTGGAAAGGTGTCGAAAAGGCTCGAAACGGCCGGGATCGAGCTTGTGGATAAGTCGGTGGACAATGTGGATAACTGAACATTGTCCGCATTCGAAAGGGCGCTTCCCGGCGAAATCTTTCTAGCCGTGCCAGTCCTCAAGCGCTTGTCGCAGTTCCTCGAGTTCCAGCGATTTGGCTTCCCACTGCTCGAGCGCGCGCTGATACTCCGCTTCGAGGCGCCGGTAGCGCGCGTCGAGATCGCGCAGGCGCTCAATGTCCTGCGCCACCGCGGCTTCGCTCTGATCCTTCGCCACCTGTTCCATCTCCCGCTCCATTCGGTGCGCGGCCTCTTCCCAGCGAGCGATCTCGGCCTCCAGCTTGCGCGCCTCGCTGGAGCGGATGCGCCGCCGTGCCGGCGGCTCTTCCGCGACCTCCCGCGTGCCACCGCCGCCTGCCTCGGTTTCGTCCTCCGCACCTTCGATGCGCCTGAGTCGCTCGTTTTCCATCACCTTCTCCATGTAGTCCGTGTAGTTGCCGATGTACCACTCCACGCCGTCCCGCGTTAACACCGCGACGTGCGTCGCAATCTGGTCGATGAAGTAGCGATCGTGCGAGACGAAGATGACTGTGCCGTCGTACTCTTCGAGCGCCGCCTCGAGCGCCTCTTTGCTCGGGATGTCGAGGTGGTTGGTGGGCTCGTCCATGATCAGCACGTTGGCGCCGCTCTGCATGAGCAGGCACAGCCGGAGTCGGCTCTGCTCGCCACCGGAGAGCGCGCGCACGGGCTTCAACACGTCCTCTCCCCGGAACAAGAACTGCGCTAAGAGCTTTCGCACGGACGTGTGATCGAGGTCCGGGAAGGTGTTCCACACGACGTCGATGACTTGCTCGTCCGGCGGAAGCCCCCCATCCTCCTGCGCGTAATAGCCGAGATCGACGCCCTGGCCAAAGCGGAACCAACCTTCGATGGGCCGGAGTTCCCCGACGAGCGTGCGAAGAAGCGTCGTCTTGCCGGCGCCGTTCGGGCCGAGAATGGCGAGTCGCATACCGCGCTGCACGCGGAAGTTGATGTGGCGCGCGAGCGGCTGGCCGCGATGGCCAATGGCGAGATCGCGCACGTCAAGCACGTCCTCGCCCGAGGTGCGCCGCGCGGAAAACCGCATCCAAAGCGACGGGTCGTCGGCGGCCGGGCGCTCCATCCGCTCCATGCGCTCGAGCATCCGGCGGCGGCTCTGTGCTCTTCGATGCGTGGACGCCCGCGCGATGTTCCGCTCGATGAACGCCTCCATCCGGGCGATCTCGTCCTGCTGCGCCTCATACCGCCGCCACATCTCCTCGCGCTCCGCGGCCCGCATCTCCAGGTAGACGCGATAGGGCCCTGGATAGGCCCGCGTCCGTCCGCCCTCCAGCGCCACCGTAAGGCGCGTGACGCGATCGAGAAAATACCGGTCGTGGGAGATGACGACGAGCGACATCTCTCCGTGCGACAAAAAGTCCTCCAGCCAGGCGAGCGTGTCCATGTCGAGGTAGTTTGTGGGCTCGTCGAGCAGGAGGACGTCCGGGCGAGCCGCGAGGAGCCTCGCCAGGGCGAGCCGCGTCCGCTGCCCGCCGGAGAGCGTGGCGATGGGGACGTCGTGCATATCGCGCGGAAAGTTGAGCCCCGCGAGGACGCGGCGGACGTCTGCCTCCCACTGGTAGCCTCCGAGAGACTCGAAGCGACGCGTCTTCTCCTCGTACAGGTGCGCGATCTCCGCAAACCGCGCTTCGTCTTCGTACAGCGCCGGGTCGCTCATCTGTGCCTCGAGTTCGCGCAGCTCGCGCTCCAGTTGCTGAATGGGCCGCTTCGCTTCGGCGACGAAGTCGTACACGCGCATGTCTTCCCCACGGCCTACGAATTGCGCGACGTAGCCTAGCCGAACGCCGTTCTTCACGTACATGCTGCCTTCGTCCGGCGCCTCTTCTCCCGTGAGAATGCGCAGGAGGGTGGACTTGCCCGCGCCGTTTGGGCCGACGAGGCCGATCTTGTCCCCCGCGCGGACGGTGATGGAAGCCTCGCGCAGCACCTCCATCCCGTCGTAACTCTTTTTCACCCGATTCGCTTGCAAAAGGATCATACGTACGCTCCTTTGTCCATACACTCTAGCAGCCAAGTTCGGACGAGGTGGGGAGGCTCCTTCATGTCCAGCGCGTCGTTCCCGTTGCCGCAACGCTTCACCTGGCAATATGACCTCATCGTGTGGTTGCAGTCGTATCACTCGGCCATGCTGGATCGGCTGGCCGTGGCGTTTTCCTACTTGGGCAACGAGTCGTTCTACTTCGCCGCGCTGCCCGTCCTGATGCTCGCCGTCGATCGCGTCCTCGGCATGCGGCTTGCCTACGTGTTTTTCACCAGCATGTACCTGAACGCGTGGCTCAAGTCCTATTATCACATCGCTCGGCCCATCGGTGTGCCTGGGATTCGGTCCGGCGACATTCGTTCCGCGACGGGCCTCTCGATGCCGAGCGGCCACGCGCAGGGGACGATGACGTTCTTCACCGCGTTCGCGCTGTGGTTGCGCCGCCCGGTGTGGCTCCTTCTCGCCATCCTCCTGTCGATCGCCGTCGGCATCTCGCGCGTCTATCTCGGGCTTCACTGGCCGATGGATGTCGTCATCGGCTGGGTAGCAGGGCTTGCCATCGGATTTTGCGGCTGGCAGATCGGGCGCTGGTGGACCTACCGAGGCGTCCCGTTTGGCGCCGCCGTCGCGCTCGCCGTTCTCTTCCCGGCCATTCTCCTTGTCCTCGCGCGCGACGTCACCTCGGCGGTCTACGCGGTGTTTCTGCTCGTCGGCGGCGTGGGCGCGGCGCTCGAGAAGCGGTTTCTCCGCACTTCCCTCGATCCCGTCCTCTGGAAGCGCGTGGCGGCGGGCGTGATCGCGCTTGGGGGTGTGGTTGCGGTACAATTGGCGGTACAAGCGCATCTGGAGGAGCCCTTGTGGCAGTACGCGCGCGCGGCGGCTGTGGCGGCCTGGGCCACCGTGCTCGCGCCGTGGCTGTTTCAATTCCTCGGACTGTACACGCGGGAGGCAGATTCCCATCGAGACCGATAAGCAGGCGCTGCGCCAACAATATCGCGTGAAACGGGCCGCCATCCTGCCGGACGCGAGGCGCCGTCAGGAGGAAGCCATCTGCGCACATGCGCAGGCGTGGCTCCGCGCGCTTCCCATCAGCGGATTTCTCGGGCTGTATGCGGCTGTCCACGGCGAGGTCGATCTCGCCCCACTGGCCGAGGCGCTGCTTCGGGGAGGTGCGAACATCGCCTTTCCGCGCGTGGAAGGGCCGGCGCAGATGGAGTTCTGCGCCGTCCAGTCCCTCGCGGATCTGCATTCCGGCGCGTACGGCATTCCGGCGCCAGGGCCTCGCGCCCGGGTCGTCCCGCCCGGCGAGGTGGCGGTCGTCCTCGTTCCGGGCCTTGCCTTTGCGGAAGACGGCACGCGACTCGGGTATGGCGGCGGCTTTTATGACCGATATTTGAAGCGTCCGGAGGCGTCATCTGTCCGGCGGATTGGCGTGTGTTTCGTCGAGCAGCTTGTGGCTGTGCTGCCTCGCCACCCGCACGACGTCCGCATGCACGAGCTCCTGACGGAGAGGGGGCTTGCGCCCTGCAGGTGGTGAAATGGGCCGTCGTGCTCGCGGGCGGCGCGTCGAGGCGGATGGCAGAGCGGGGGAACAAGCTTGTGCTTCCGCGGGAACCGGGCGGGATTCCGATGGCCGGCCACGTCGCGCGCGTTGCGGAAAAGGTCGCTCCGCGCGTCGCCGTGCTCTACGCGGACGAGTCTGTGCGGAGCGCAGTCGAGCCGTGGATGACGGGCGAGATCGCCTGGGTAAGAGACGGGGAATGCTACCAGGGGCCGCTTGCCGCTCTCGGCCGCTTTGCGGCGCGCGAGCCGTCGGACCTCTCGCCGCTCCTGGTGCTGGCGGGGGACCTGCCCGGGATCTCAGAACACGCCGTGCGGGCGCTCGTGGACGCGTTCACGCGCACCGGTGCTGAGGTCGCCGCCGCGGAGCGCGAGGGGAGGATGCAGCCGCTCGTTGCTGTCTACGCGGAGCGCGCGGTGCGAGCCATCGCGGATGCTGCCGCGCGCGGGGAGAAACGAATTCTAAACGCCCTTGAGGGGCTTTCGATTTGCACCGTCACGTTTGACGATGTCTGGGCCGTTCGGCCGGTGCACCGGCCGGAGGACTACGAGGCGTGGCTGGAGAGGGAGGGAAAGGCGTGATCCGGCGAGAAGTGCCTGTGGAAGAGGCCATTGGCCTGGCGCTCGCGCACGATATGACGCGCATTGTGCCTGGAGAGTTTAAGGGGCGCCAGTTTAAGCGCGGCCACGTGGTGCGGGAGGAGGACATCCCGGTCCTGCTCGACATGGGGAAGCGGCACCTGTACATTCTGGAGCTCGAGCCGGGCGAGTTGCACGAAGACGATGCGGCCGTCCGCATGGCCCGGGCCATCGCGGGCGAGGGCGTCGAACTCTCCGAGGTGGCGGAGGGCAAGGTCATCCTCCGTGCGAAGCGGGACGGCATGCTGTGGGTGGACGCGAGGCGCGTGACCGCCATGAACACCATCGACGAGATTTCCATCGCGACCAAGCGGCCGTTCCAGCACGTGACACGGGGGACAAGCCTCGCCGCCGTGCGCCCCATTCCGCTGGTCATCGCCGAGGACAAGGTCCGCGCTGTGGAGGTCATCGCGTCGCAGGCGCAGAAGCGCGCCGTGATCGACGTGTTGCCGTATCAGCCCCAGAAGGTGCGGATTGTGACGACGGGCAGCGAGATCCTGCACGGGCGCGTGGAGGACAAGTTCGGTCCCGTGCTAAGGGCCAAGCTCGCGCGCTACGGCATCCAGGACGTGCACCAGGTGTTTGTCGGCGACGAGCGGGATCGGATTGCGGATGCCATCGCCGAGGCGTGCGAGAAGGGGGCGACGCTCGTGCTCGTCACGGGCGGGATGTCGGTGGATCCCGACGACCGCTCGCCGGGCGCCATCCGGGATGCCGCGACCGAGGTGGTGACGTACGGCACGCCCATGCTGCCCGGGTCCATGCTCATGCTCGCGTACCGGAATGACGCCGCCATCTTTGGACTGCCGGGCGCCGTCATCTACGATCCCATCACGTCGTTTGATCGCCTCCTTCCGCGCGTGCTCACGGGGCTTCGCGTCCGCAAGCGGGACATCGCCGTCCTGGGCGTGGGTGGCTGGCTCAATGCGTGACGCGAAGGGACCTGTGATCATCGGCATTGCGGGCTTCTCCGACTCCGGCAAGTCGTGTCTCGCGGAGGCGCTCGTCGAAGCAGCGTCCGCGCAGGGACTGCGTGTGGCGTACCTGAAGCACGATGGCCACGCGGACGAGGCGCCAGACGACTGGGAGAAACCAGGCTCGGACACCGCCCGCGCAACGGCCGCCGGCGCATCGGTGACAATGGTCGCGAGCAGCCGCGGCTTTCTTCTGCGATCTCGCCAGGAGGGCGGATTTCCCGCGTGGTTCGCGGCCATCCGCGCCGTCGCGGATGTCGACGTCGTGATCGCAGAGGGAGGCAAGCGGGCGGCGCACGCGAAAGTTGCGGTGGTGCGGGGCGAGCGCGAGTGGACACAGCTGCTCGCCGCGGGCGCCGTGGCCATCGCGGCTGCTGTCGCGCCCGATGGGGCGCTGACCGGGATCCCGGTACCCGTGTTTCGGCCTCATCAGGCGGCGGATCTCCTGGCGTGGTGGCGAGATCGGTGGCGCCAGGGCGCGCTCGCCGCGCCCGTGGTTCCCGACTGACAGCCCGGAAACGAGTCTTTCATGGTGGGCGCAAAAAAGTTGAATTCCCTGTTGCACTCTCGCAACGAACCGATTATCATAGTCCATGGTGTTAGCACTCACCGAGCGAGAGTGCTAACAAAGGTTCGGAACAACATTTCGCAAGGAGGTCGTTCGCAATGTTGAAGCCGCTCGCTGATCGCGTGGTGATCCGTCCGGTGGAGCGTGAGGAAAAGACCGCTAGTGGCATTTTCCTGCCGGACAACGCGAAGGAGAAGCCGCAGGAGGGCGAAGTGATCGCCGTCGGCCCCGGTAAGCTCGATGAGAAGGGCAACCGCGTGGCCATGGAGGTCAAGGTTGGCGATCGCGTCATTTACTCGAAGTACGCGGGCACCGAGGTCAAGGTGAACAACGAGGAGCTCTTGATTCTGCGCGAGAGCGACATCTTGGCGATTGTCGAGAAGTAATGCCGGAAGGCTCTGCAGCGCTTCATGAACGGAACATTCCACAATCGTCAGGGAGGTATGCAACATGGCAAAGGAGATTCGCTTTGGTGAAGAAGCTCGCCGTGCGATGATGCGCGGTGTTGACGCGCTTGCGGATGCGGTCAAGGTGACGCTCGGGCCAAAGGGCCGCAACGTGGTGCTGGAGAAGAAGTTCGGTTCGCCGCTCATCACCAACGATGGTGTGACCATCGCGAAGGAGATCGAGCTCGAGGACGCGTACGAGAACATGGGTGCTCAGCTCGTGAAGGAAGTCGCCACGAAGACCAACGACGTCGCGGGTGACGGTACGACGACGGCGACGGTCCTGGCGCAGGCGATGATTCGCGAGGGTCTGAAGAACGTCGCCGCCGGTGCGAACCCGATGGTGCTCCGCCGCGGCATCGAGAAGGCCGTGACGGCGGCTGTCGAAGAGCTCAAGCAGATCGCGAAGCCGGTTCAGGGTCGCAAGAACATCGCGGAGGTCGCGGCCATCTCGGCTGGTTCGAACGAGATTGGCGACCTCATCGCGGACGCCATGGAGAAGGTCGGCAACGACGGCGTCATCACTGTTGAAGAGTCGAAGGGCTTCACGACCGAGCTCGAGGTCGTCGAGGGTATGCAGTTCGATCGCGGCTACATCTCGCCCTACATGGTGACGGATGCGGACAAGATGGAGGCCGTGTTGGACGAGCCGCTCATCCTCATCACCGACAAGAAGGTCTCGAGCATCCAGGAGATCCTGCCGGTCTTGGAGCGAGTTGTGCAGTCCGGACGTTCGCTGCTTCTCATCGCCGAGGACGTGGAGGGCGAAGCGCTCGCGACGCTCGTGGTCAACAAGATCCGCGGTACGTTCAATGCCGTGGCCGTCAAGGCGCCTGGCTTTGGCGATCGCCGCAAGGCCATGTTGCAGGACATCGCCATCCTCACGGGTGGTCAGGTCATCAGCGAGGAGCTGGGTCTTGAACTGCGCAACGCGACCCTGGATCAGCTCGGCCGCGCTCGCCAGGTGCGCGTGAGCAAAGAGAACACCATCATCGTGGACGGCGCTGGTGACAAGTCTGCCATCCAGGCTCGGATCAACCAGATCAAGGCGCAGATCGAGGAGACGACCTCCGACTTCGATCGCGAGAAGCTGCAGGAGCGCCTCGCGAAGCTCGCGGGTGGCGTCGCGGTCATCAAGGTGGGTGCCGCGACGGAGACGGAGCTCAAGGAGAAGAAGCTCCGCATCGAGGACGCGCTCAACTCGACGCGCGCGGCCGTCGAAGAAGGCATTGTGCCTGGCGGCGGTGTGGCGCTCGTGAACGTCATCCGGGCGCTCGACAACGTGCAGGCTGAGGGTGACGAGCTGACGGGCGTGAACCTCGTCCGCAAGGCGCTCGAGGCGCCGGTCCGCCAGATTGCGGAGAACGCGGGCGTCGAGGGCTCCATCATCGTGGAGCGCCTGAAGGCGGAGCAGCCGGGCATCGGTTACAACGCCGCCAGCGGCGAGTGGGTCAACATGTTCGAGTCCGGTATCGTCGACCCGGCGAAGGTGACGCGCTCCGCGCTGCAGAATGCGGCGAGCGTCGCGGCGACCTTCCTCACGACCGAGGCTGCGGTTGCCGACAAGCCGGAGAAGGAGAAGGCTCCGGCGCCCGGTGCGGGCATGGGCGACATGATGTGAGGATTCTCCGAGGAATCAAGGCATCCGAATGGGCGACCATTCGGGTGCCTTTTATATTGCCAGGAGGCACGGCAAGGCGGACCTTTGCAGCCTTCTGGCTTGAAGGCGCCGAGATCGCCCGCCGCGTTTGTGAAATCAGGGTTTTCCCGGATGGTCGGATGCCTCTCGCGCGAGTAGGCTTGTGGGTGAAAGGGCTTTCATTCGCGAGGGGGGAGTCGCATGCGTTATCCCATTGTGATTGTGGGCGGCGGAACTGCAGGGATTTCGACAGCTGCGCGATTGCTTCGGGAACATCCAAGTTGGCGGGGGCAGGTGGCTATCGTGGAGCCTGCCGAGAAGCACTACTATCAACCGCTTTGGACGTTGGTCGGCGCGGGAGCTGCACCGCTCGAGGCAACGGAACGGGATGAGGCATCGCTCATACCGCCTGGTGCGGTGTGGATTCGGGACGCCGTCGTCGCCTTCCGGCCCGAGCAGGGCGAGATCGAACTGGCGTCAGGGGCTGCACTTTCGTACGATGCGCTCGTGGTTTCCATGGGCATCCAGATGGATTGGAACAAGATCAAGGGGCTTCTGGGCAACATCGGGCGCAACGGGATCTGCAGCAATTATACGTACGAGTACGTCCAGACGACGTGGAGCGCGCTTCAGAAGTTCCGCGGCGGAAATGCCGTGTTCACCATGCCGGAGACGCCCATCAAGTGCGGGGGTGCACCTCAGAAAATCGCTTATCTCGCAGACGACTACCTGAGGAAAAAGGGCGTTCGACACAAGGCGCAGATCCACTTCGTGACCGGAACGCCCACCATCTTCAGCGTGAAGAAGTACGCCGACGCGCTGATGAAGGTGGTCGAACGCAAGCACATTCATACGCATTTCAAGCATCGCCTCATTGAGGTGAAGGCGGACGACAAGGTCGCCGTGTTCGAGAACCTGGACACGGGCGAGACCATGGCCCTTGACTTTGACCTGCTGCACGTGGTGCCGCCGATGAGCGCGCCGGACGTCATCAAACAAAGCCCACTTGCGAACGAAGCCGGATGGGTCGACGTGGACAAATTCACCCTGCAGCACGTGCGCTATCCGAACGTCTTCAGCCTCGGCGACTGCTCGAGCCTTCCTACCTCCAAGACAGGTGCGGCCATTCGCAAGCAGGTTCCGGTGCTGGTGCACAACCTGACAGCCTATCTAGCAAACCGGCCGGTCGAGGCCGAATATCATGGCTACACCTCCTGCCCCTTGGTGACGGGCTATGGCAGACTGATCCTCGCCGAGTTCGATTACAGCCACGAGCCGGAGGAGACCTTCCCGTTTGATCAGGGCCAGGAGCGCTTCAGCATGTACGTGCTCAAGAAGTCGTTTCTTCCAGTATTGTACTGGGACGGCATGCTCAAGGGCCTGATGTAGGCGGGGGAGGTGGGATTATGGCTGACAACCATGCGGTCGAAGTCAACGGGGCCCGACAGGCCCTTGGCGATCCGGATTTTCAGGCGAAGTTTGTGCGCGTCATCGAGCGATTGGCCGAGTGGGACGAGGCGCTCGGTGACGTGTCCACCGCCATCGCGTTCGGGCGGGAACTGGTGCAGGATCGGGAATCCATGCGCTACCTAATGGCGTCAGCGTCGGACGAGATTCCGCTGCGGGTCGATCGCGACACCATCGTCGCCCTCGCCGAACTCGCGAGTGCCCTGCCGACGCTCGTGCAACTCATGCGTCCCCTACTGCAGTTCGCCGAGTTTGCCAAAGCCGTGCTTGAGGACCGGGCTTCAGTCGATTATCTGCTCGCGAGCCTCGCATCCGAGTTTGGGGCGGTGCAGCGGATGGCCCAAGAAGCTCGCGAGATCTCGCGCGAGGCCGGGCGCATTGCCGCAGAGGATCGCACACCAGTGACCGTCTGGTCGCTCATTCGCCTGCTGAAGGAGCCGGTCGTTCAAAAGGGGCTTCGTTATGCGAAGGCATTCGTCCAGGCGGCTCAGGAACGTACCGAAGCGCCGCCTGTGAAAAGCCTGTAAACGCGGATAGAGACAGATTTCACGAGAGGATGGGTGACATGTACCTTCGCCGCTTCTACGATGAAGCACTTGCGCACGCTTCTTACTTGGTCGGCTGCCAGGAAACAGGCGAGGCCTGCGTGATCGATCCCGCCCGCGACGTCGAGCCGTATTTGCACACGGCCAAGCGAGAGGGGCTTCGCATCGTCGCTGCGCTCGAGACACACATTCACGCGGATTTTGTCTCCGGGGCCCGGGAACTGGCGGGTGGCGCAGGCGCGGCCATCTGCGTGTCAGACGAAGGACCGCCGGAGTGGAAGTCCGCGTACGTCCAGGCGTATCCACACCGGCTGTTGAGGGACGGCGACGAGCTTCGCTTTGGCCATGTGAGGCTTGTGGTGATGCATACGCCCGGGCATACGCCGGAACACGTCTCGTACCTCCTGTACGACGGCAAAACTTCGCCGGACGTGCCCATGGCGCTTTTTTCCGGTGACTTCGTCTTCGTGGGAGACGTCGGGCGGCCGGACCTGCTCGAGCGCGTGGCCGGCGAGAGCGGCAGTTCGGAGGCGCTCGCTCGCCAGATGTTCCGCTCCCTGCGCAAATTTGAGGCGCTGCCGGATCACGTCCAGGTGCTGCCGGCCCACGGCGCGGGCAGCGCGTGCGGCAAGGCGCTCGGCGCCGTCCCGTCGTCCACAGTTGGCTATGAGAAGCTCGTGAACTGGGCCCTTCAGCACCAGGACGAGGACGCTTTCGTCCAGGCCCTGCTCGCTGGGCAACCCGAAGCGCCGGTCTACTTCGCCCGCATGAAGCAGGTCAATAAGAACGGGCCGCGTCTGCTCAAAGAACTGAGCGCGCCCGCGCGGGCGGCGCTGTCGCCGGAAGCGCTTCGCGCGTGGCGAGCGAGCGGCATCGTGTTGGATGTGCGCCCGGCGGATGCGTTTGCAAAACGCCACTTGGCCGGAAGTCTCAACATACCCTGGAACAAGTCGTTTGTCACGTGGGCGGGGTGGCTCCTTCCTGCCGATCGGCATATCCATCTGCTGGCTGCGGACGGAATAGCGCCCGACGTGATCCGCGCGCTTCGCTCCATCGGCATTGATGACGTGGCGGATTGGGCCGATCCGGCCGAGGTGGAGGGCGCAGCGGCCGACGACGTCGCGTCCTACGTCAACGTGACACCCGACGACGTGCGCGGAGCGCTTGCGCAGCAGGACATCTGGCTTCTGGACGTCCGCAACGCCGACGAGTGGGCGGGGGGCCACCTGCCGCAGGCTCACCACATTCCGCTCTCGAAGCTCGCGGTTCACATCCAAGAGGTACCGCGCGAGGCATCGGTCTACGTGTATTGCCGGACGGGCGGCCGATCCGCCATCGCCGCGAGCCTACTTCGGGCTCACGGCGTGGAGGATGTTCGCAACATGCTGGGTGGATACGAGGCGTGGCGCGGCAAGGGTTTCCCTGTTGAGGCGTGATGTCGTAAGGTAGAGGAAACGCGCTGGCGAGGTTGGTGGGGATGGTCACCAGAACCATGGGCTACAGCCCGGAACGGCTGCGACACCTGTTCAATGCCCTGAACGACGGGATCATCGTCATGGACAAAGACCGCGTGATTGTGTTCATCAATCCATCCGCGACGCGTATGACGGGCTGGGAACTGGGCGATTGGATTCCGTATTGCCGGTATTGCCAAGCGCGCGAGGTGGGCGCCGGTGAAGAGCGGTGTTTCCTCGCCGGGCAGCGCGAAGTTTCGTACTTTGAGTCTGAATTGCCGACGAAGCAAGGCGCCTATGTCCCGGTTGGCATGAGCCGCACGTTCCTCGAAGCGCCTGGCGGCGAGACGAGCCGTGACATGGTAATCGTCATCCGCGACGTCACGCGCGAGCGGCAGGCGAAAGAGTTGGAGATGCGGGCGCGGCTGAACCGCATGACGCTGGAGGTGCAAGAACAGGAGCGCAAGCGCATCTCCCAAGAGCTGCATGACGGGGTGAGCCAGTCGCTGTACGCGGTCGATCTCGGTATGGAACACCTCAAGCGCCAGGCCCCGTCTCGCCTGCACAGGGCGCTCGACGACCTGCGCGCGCAGATTAAGCGCTGCTCGCAAGAGGTGCGCGCGCTGTCGCATACCTTGTATCCGTCGCTCCTGTACGATCTCGGCCTTAGCGCGGCCATCCGCATGCTGAGCGAGGAAATGTCGACAAGCGGCTGCCGGATCGACGTCACCATGAACAAGGAGTGGCCGGCCGGCGATCTCGGCGGCATCGCCATCCACCTGTACCGCATCGTGCAAGAGGCGGTGCACAACGCGATTTCACACGGGCGGGCTCGACACATTCAGATTCACATGACGTGCGCCGAGATGTGCGAAGTGGAAATCCGCGACGACGGGTGTGGCTTCGACGCGGAGCAAATCAAGCTGCTACCCGGCTACGGGTTGAAGAACATGCGCGAGCGCGCGTCTGCCCTGAATGGGGTGCTCGAGATCGACAGTCAGCCTGGGCAAGGTACGCGTGTTCGCGTCATCTTTCCCAATCCGCTCGGGTGAGGAGAAAGGGGCGAATCGTTATGGCCCACACGCGCGTGGTCATCGTGGACGATCACGCCTTGGTTCGGCAGGGCCTGCGCCTGATTCTGCACGGCGTAGCCGGGATTGAGGTGGTGGGGGAGTGCTCGTGCGGCGAAGAAGCGCTCAAGGCCGCGGTCAAAGAGCGGCCCGACGTCATGCTGATGGACGTGCACATGCCTCAAGGGCTGGACGGGATCACGACCGCGCGCCACCTGCGCCAAATCGCCCCTGAGGTCCGGGTCATCATGCTGACGATGTTCGACGATCGCGCCCATGTGGAAAAGATGCTGGATGCCAAAGTCGCGGGAATCGTATTCAAGCACGATGACTCGCAGGAGATTGTCGAAGCCATCCGGCGGGGGCGGGCAGAGTGTCCTTACGTCTCGCGCCGCTGGACCGGGAACATAGAGGCGAAAGGCGAAGTGGACGGGCGTGGGCGAGACGATATTCGTCTCTCGCCGCGCGAGGCGGAAGTGCTGGTGCTGGTGGCGAGAGGCTATACGAATCGCGAAATCGCAGATGCGCTTCATATCAGCGTCAAGACGGTCGAAACCCACCGTCAGCACATCGCACGGCGCCTCGGGGCGACGTCCCGCGCTGCACTCATCCGCTACGCTTACGAGAGCGGGCTCGTCGATCCGCCCGTGCCGGGAGGGGTGACGGGATCAGATTTTTGGGATTTTTAAACAAGCCGGCCTTCCAAGTGGCACTCTTTCGTGGGGCCCCATTCGACCGTGCGCGTCGCGGGAGACGTGGGCTGAACGAAGCGTTCGAGGGCGGACCTTCGGCAGAAGCGCCGAGGCCCGCCCTCGGCGTGGCCATCTCTCCGGCTAAGAAAGATTCGCGGTCCGCTCGGCCTTCTCCTCGCGCAGCGCCTCGCGCAGGCTGCGCAGGGCCTTGCGGAACGCCTTGGTCTGTTCGAAGGTCACGCCGTAGGTCTTCAACTCCTGGAGCTGTTTCAGCCGCCGCTTCGCCGACTTGTATGCCGCTCGCTTTTCCTCGTAGGTCCGGTGTGGATCGCGCTGAATTTCCGCGGCGTCCAAAATGGATTGAAAACACATCCGAGCTTGCGTGACAAATTCCGTCTGACACATCACACAAAACTGGAGATTCGACGGCATTTTGCACCGCTTGCATCGGCTCGCACTCTTGGGGAAGGGCCTCTTGCCGTACAGAGGTACGGGTTCCGGGTTGAGGGCTGACAGCGAGATCTCCTCGGTGTCTTTGGCCACGTGCGCATCCCTCCTTTGGTCGAAGGGCTTCGGCCTGTCCGGAGGCCGCTCCATCCGCGCAAAAAGACGCATGCGCTGCGGTGGAAGTTCATGCACTCGACTCAAGTCCTGCGGTGTCGCCTCTTCCTTGGATCCTAGCACAAGACTCCTTGGATTGCGACGAACCACGAATCGCAGGCGGGCAGCTTTGCCCCTGATGGCCATGGGGAAGCGCGCGGTGGGGACCTTCAAGTACCCATCTCCTTCCTAACATGATCCCGGAGGCCGCATTCAGCAGCGCGTCTCTTCTCTACCCACTATATGGCCGTTCTTGCGAGCTATGCGGACGGCAGTCGATTTGTTAGAATCGGGAAGAAGAGAAGACGAGGGAATGGGGAATATGACGTTGGCTTCGCGTCAGCTCAAGGGAGAACTGGAACCGATGACCCCCGCGTTTGCGCGCCTGCGTGATGTCATATCGTCCGTGGTCTTCGGCCACGAAGAGGCCATCGATCTCGCCCTTTGCGCGCTCGTCGCCGGCGGTCATGTGTTGATCGAGGACGTTCCAGGCGTGGGCAAGACGACGCTTGCCAAGGCCCTTGCACGCCTCCTGGGGCTGAACCTGAGCCGCGTGCAGTGCACGTCGGATCTTCTCCCTGCGGACATCCTGGGGTACGTCATGTACAACCAACAGTTGGGCGCGTTCGAAACGCACAAAGGGCCCATTTTCAGCGAGATGGTGCTGGTGGACGAACTGAACCGCGCGTCACCGCGGGCGCAAAGCGCCTTTCTCGAGGCCATGGAGGAGGGCTGCGTGACGTTGGACGGCGAGCGGCATTCGCTTCCGCGGCCCTTTTGGGTCATTGCCACGCAAAATCCTCGGGAATTCGAAGGGACCCATCCACTGCCCGAGTCGGAGATGGATCGGTTCCTGATGTGCATCGCACTTGGCTATCCTTCCGCAGAAGAAGAAATCCGCATGCTCGCGGCGGGAGGCGGTCAAGCCCAATTAGACGATCTAAAGCCTCTGGCGGCGCCATCGGACGTGCTGACATGGCAGCGCGAGGCGGACGAAATTCACGCGGATCCGGCGATCCTTCGCTACGCTGTAAACCTCGCCCAAGCGCTTCGCGACCACCCGCACGTGCCGATGGGGCCAAGCCCCCGCGCGCTCCTGGCCCTGCTTCGCGCAGCCAAAGCGCGCGCCTATACACGTGGCCGCCCGTACGTGGTTCCGGACGATCTGCGCCAGCTCGTCCCACACGTATGGCGGCATCGGCTTCACCGCGCTCGGGATCCATGGGTGGAAGCGACGTCGGATGGGCTCCTGGAGGAGGTCTTGCACCAAGTGCCGACGCCGAAGCTCGGTGACGCGCGATGAGCATCGCATTGCGCAGGTCATGGCTCGTAGCCGCGCTCATCCTTGCCAGTGCGTTTGTGACGTCGCTCGCGCTCGGAACAGGCGCGGTGGGCGTGCGTGCGCTTGCAGGCGCCATGGACGCGCTCAGTTTGTACGAACTATGTTTTGCGGTGTGTGCGATGGCCATCTCGAGCGCGCAGGTTGATCTTCCGGCGCGCGCGTCCGCGGGTGACAGCGCGCGTGTGCTGGTCGACATCTCGGGCCGCGCGTTCGGGTTCGGATTGTGGAGGCGCCGCGGCGAGATCGCACTGGAGTGGGAGGAACACCGCGTTCCGTACGATCGCCTTGGCGGCGTCGCGTCGTTCAAACGGGCCGGCGGATACCAGGTTCAGATGGAGGCGTCTTCGCTCCGCCGCGGCCAATACCGTCTGCGCGGCGTGTGCGTCCGGCTCAGCGATGCGTTCGGCCTCCTTTTTGTCGAATGGCGGCTCCCAGCCGAAGGTGTGATGGTGGTTTACCCCAAGGTGTTGCCGGCGGGAGAGTGGACGCGCGAGGTCGAGCGGCAGGTGCGGGCTTGTGAACGGGCACGGGATGATGCGAGGACGGTTCCGACCGGCGGTTTGGTACCCTTTCGAACCGGTGAGCGGCGGAGTCTCATCCACTGGCCCACGTCACTTCGGATGGGGAACTTGTACGCGAGAGAACTTGCCTTCGATAGGCCGCGTCCGTGGCTCGTGGTGCCTCTGGCGGAGCAAAACGACGTCTTCGTGACGGAACAGGTACTATCCGTGGCCTTTTCTCTGGTGGTTCACTGGCAGCGGCAGGGGCAATCAGTCGAGTGCCTGGCGCCCGCCTCTACCGACGGTCGGGCCACGTGGCGCCGGTGCAGGACGTTCGACGAGGTGGGGCGCGCGCTGGCATCGGTGAACGCATCCGCCACCGTTGCCGCCGTACCCCGGGCAGAGCTGCGAGGTGAATGGGGCGCGACCATATGGGTGACGGCGCGCGCGTGCGACGCCATTGCGCGGACGGTGGACTCACGCGCGGTGACGGTGTCAGCGGTGGATGTCTGGGCCATTGTGGACGCGGGGCGCAAAGGTGCGCGCGAAGCGGCCCATTTCCGCAGTTCGTGAGGAAAAGGAGGGAGCACCGATGGCTCATCAGCTTACTCGGCGTCTGGTGCGAAACCTCCTCTGTTTCGCGTGGGTCGTGATCGCGCTGTCGCCTGTGGCAGGGGTGTTCGCTCGGCGCGCGGCGCTCGAGGTGGGGGCGTTTTGGCTTGCCATGTGTCTTGCCGCCGCGCTGGCGAATCGCTGGCAGCGCGGCGCCGCGTGGATGGCCCTCGCGGCTGTCCAAGCTGCCGCTGTAGCCGAGGCGGCCCGTGTTGCCGGATGGCCGTGGAGTGTCGCAGACACCGTGTGGCGGCTGTACGCCTTCAGCCTGGCTGGACTGGCGGCGATGGCGCTCGTGCGGTACGCGTATCGGCGCCCTCTCACGTGGCTCCTCTACAACGCCGTCGCTCAGACGGGGCTTGTGGCAGTCTCCCTGGCACATCCGGTGGCGGGCGTGGGACTGGAGCTTGTCTGTCTCGCCGTCATGCTGGCCCTTTTTGCATACGGTCGCTGGGAGGGGGAGGCGGGAGAGCCCGACTGGCGACGCGTCGCGAGGGTGGGCGCGGGGGTTCTATTGTGCGGCGCATTATGCGCGTTCCTCGCGCCGAAAGGTGCCCTTGCGCCGAGCGTGGCGCGCATCGTGATGTCGCTCGTGCCGCAGACGCCCGCGCGCACGGGCTACAGCCTGGACGACAGCCATCTCGGCGGCTCGCTCGTGACGGATCCGCAGCCGATCCTCGAAGTTCGAGCGCCCATCCCGCTCGATCTCCGCGGACAGGTGCTGTCCGACTACACGGGGCAGGGCTGGGTGTCCGTCCCACTCGACGGATCGGACGTCGCCACCGCGGCCGTGGGCCAGCCTCTCCCGGGCGGTCTGCCGTTCGCGCGTCTCCCCTATCGCACGATGGACGTCGCCGTGTCGGTGAAAGGCGCCGTCAACACGTCGGACCTCCTCGCGCCGTATGCGGTCGATCGCGTCCTGCGGCTGCCGGGCCTGTACGGGAACGAGTTCGCCATCGACACCTTGCAGGGCAACATCAAGGCGGCGCCGCTCGGCCCGGGGGAATCGTACGAGCTGGAGGTGGCTGTCCCGAACAACCCGTACGCACGCCTCGCCTCACTGAGCGTACCTTTTGCCGACGTGCGGCGCGACATTCCGGCCAGCACTCGGGCAGTCGACACGCAGTTGCCCGCCGAGTTGCCGGCGAGCGTCAGGCAGTTGGCAGCGCGCATTGTAACGAACGCGCACGCGGTGACGGAGTACGAGATGGTCAACGCCATCATCCAATATCTCGCTGCTCACGAGGGGTACGACGTGTCGGACGTGCCGGTGCCACAGCCAGGAGAGGACTACGTCGCGCAGTTTCTCTTTGACACGCACCGCGGGTACTGCGACAACTTCGCGAGCGCCGCCGCGGTGATGCTGCGCGCGCTCGGCGTGCCTGCGCGCTTCGTCACAGGGTTCGCCGTCGGCGCGGACAACGAGATGGCCCCGGACACGTACGTGGTGTCGGAGGCAGACGCGCACGCGTGGATCGAGGTGTATTTTCCGGGGTTCGGCTGGATCCCCTTCGACGCGACGCCTGGCTTCGCCATGACGTTCGCGCCGAGCTCGGTTCCCGGGCGCAGCGCGACTGGGAAGCAGCCGAGATCCAGCCGTCACGGCGAAGCGCCCGCATCTTTGCCGGTCGTCAGGCGCGAGGTGCGCGTGGTGGCGCCCGTCGCGCTCGGTGGCGTTGCGGCGGCGCTGGGCGCCCTTTGGGCCGTGAGACGGGTCCGGCGGCGCCGCAAAGCGCGGCAGGGCGACTTCGACGCGTTCCTGCGGCTCGTCGGCGAGGCCCGGGCGGCGCTCGGCCTGCCTCCGAGCGCCACGCTGCGCGACTTGCGGCCGCTCGCCGAACGCGCCGGCGCAGCGGATGCTTTCGGGCCTTGGCTTCGCGCCGCCGAGGCGAACCTGTACGGTCGCGAATGGGAGGCGTCCAAATCCGCAGGCTGGCGAGATCTCTCGGCGACGCTCGTCCAGTGGCTTGAGGCGGCTTCTCGCGAGGGAGTGGCGCGAACCCGTTAGCGCTTTTGGCTCTCCATCTGCCCATGCGGTTGCATGGGCACAACGCGATTTCATCTTTGAATATTCATGCGCGTTCTCCGGCAAAGCGTGGTAAGATTGAAAGAGAACTTCAACTTAGAACCGAGGGATGGCCATGCAGACGGGCATCGAGCGGGTGCGGATTGAGACGCCGTATCCCGAAGATCACGTGAACGCGTACCTCATCTTGGGCGATCCGATCACGCTGGTGGACTCAGGGCTGCCGTTTCCCAAGTCCCTTGTGCAGCTCGAGGAGGGACTCGCGCGGCACGGGGTGCGGTTCGCAGACATCGAGCAGATTGTCGTGACGCATATGCATCTGGATCACATCGGAGGCGTTTCCGCTGTTCAGCGCGCTTCCGGCGCGCGCGTCGTCGTCTCCGAGGCGGCGCGTCGCATCGTCGAGCTCGGCGAAGAAGAACATCGTCGCTTCGACGCGTTTTACGCGGCATTTGCCCGCGAGGCCGGATCGGACGTCCGTTGGGAGTCGCGCATCTGGATGCAAAAGTACGATTGGCGCGACGTCGTCTACGTTCGCGATGGCGATGTGGTCCGCGCGGGCGGGCGCGACTGGAGAGTGATGTACGTACCCGGCCACAGCCGCACCGACATCTTCATGGTGGATCCCGACGGTCACGCCATCGCGGGCGATCACCTGCTGCCCACCATCTCGGCGAACGCGTTTGTCGAGCCGCCGGTCGATCCGTCCGCCGCTCGCCCGAAACCGCTGCTCGACTATCGCGCATCGATGGAGCGCACCCGCGCCCTGGATCTCGTCCGGGTGTATCCCGGTCACGGAGATCCGTTTGCGGACCATCGGGCCCTCATCGACAGGCGATTCGCCGAACACGAGTCGCGCTGCGTGCAGATCCGCCAAGCGCTGGCTGAGGGCGCGACGACCGTGGCGGAAATTACCCGCCGTCTCTTCCCGAAGCTGGAGGGACCAGTGGTCATGCTCGGGCTGTCTGAGGTGCAGGGCCACCTCGATTTGATGGAGAGCCGCGGCGAGGTGATCTCGGCGATGGACGGAGAGGTCAGGCGGTGGATGCGCGTACCGTCAGTTGGGTGAGGCGTGGGAACGGCCTGTGAGAATGAATAAAGTATGCTAGTCGATCAGGTGTTCGATTTCAAATTCTAACATTTGCTGAATTCGAATGGCGAATGGGTGGTACATGCTCGGCATGATTCGAAGGGGGAGTTGCCGTACAAGTTCTTTTGCCGAAATTGCGCGGGTTTCGGAATCCATCTCCCGAAGCACCTTCAGCCTGTCAAGTAAATCTGCCACGTCACACACGACGTGTCCTCTCAATTCCACAAAATCCTTCGTGGTATGAAGAATATCTCCGTGTTCCCCAAGAAGCGCGCGCAGGTAGTGGAGTGAAACCCGCAACCGGAGTCTTGATTTGGCTGGGTCTTCGTCTGGCCAAATGACCTCGCAAAGTGTATCTCGAGAGGCACGTCTGTGGAGTGCGAGATAAAGCATGAGTATCTGCGCGTGGCGCCTTTCCCATCCGTGTCGAATGGTATCGTGATTAACTGTGACATAGAATTCGTTGAGGCAATGGACGTAGATGTGTTTTTTTACATCATCATCATTATGAATCAGATATCGATTCACGGTAGATAAATTGTCGGAAAATTTACGATCTGCCTCAGAACCCAATACGAATTTGAGAATCTCACGGGCGACCGCTTCTGGCTGTTCCATGTGAACGAGATTGGAAGCGTTTGGGCATGTCCAAACTTTCGCCTTCGGCTGGTTTACTAGCAACCGAGATAGATGGATGACTGCTAGGGGATCAAATTCTCCTTGAATAAAGAGAGTCGGGCGATCGACACCGGCAAAATCCCTTGGGTTTGAGGTTTCATACGCCAGTTTCAAAAGTTTTACGTAAAAATGCGGATTTACCGAAGCGTTCATTTTCTTAATATGTTCAAGATAGGGAGCAGTTGGGTTGCGCACTAAGACGTGCGCAAGCATATCCCACATTGGCTTTAGGCTTTGGGTTGTGTTGATTTGATTGATAATTTCAACGAATTCAGTCCCCATTTTCGCTCCATGAGAAGCGTGCGGCGAAAGAATTGTCAATGTGGCAATCCACTCCGGGATGAACTTTGCCAGCCGCAAAGCCGTGGTACCGCCGAACCCGTGGCCAATCACGTGATAGGGAGGTTGGTTGAGATTGCGCAGATAAGAAATGACATCGCTAATGAGAGAGCCCCAATCCACATTTCGTTTAAATTCCACTTGTGTGCGACTTCCGTGTCCTGGAAAATCGTAATAGACGACATGCCCGTGTGACGATAAGAAGGGCGCGAGATCGCTGTAGGCCGAACAGTTCATTCCTAAACCCGGAATCAGTATGAACACCGGACGTTTGTCGGTTCGGGCTTCGTGAATTGCAGGGCCGCTCATCGAACATTCGCCGCCTTTCTCGCAAGCAAGTTCTCCTCGCCGTGGATGTGAAAGTAACGCTCGTGTAACGGTCTAGAACGACAATCGGTTATGTGACAGGTTGAATGGCAGTTGATGATGCTTTTTTAACGCGAGCCTTTT
>NZ_BCSG01000027.1 GCF_001570745.1 Alicyclobacillus mali NBRC 102425 | reverse complement strand
AAAGGGCTCATGTAAATAAATACGCGTGCACCACTTGTGGATCGTGAATTAAACCAATGTAGTTCTTTAAGCCTATGAAATGCACGGGGCCAAAGCCGTTCCAGTCTGTGAAGCTGAGAAGGATACCATGGATTGCGGGGAGCGTATGGAAAAAGAAAAATAGGATTGCTAGAGGCACTGTCATGACAACATATACGAATGTGTCACGTGACCGCAGCCTTTTCTTAAACATAAGCATAGCTCCTTCCGTTGAGCAGGACCAATCTCGGTCCCGCTCAACGAACGATGTTCTTTAGTAAGCCTTCAGTGTGAAGCTGCCGAGCTGTAAAGAGTGTCCATTTGCTTCAACATTTGTTCGACACTTTCGTTTTTCTCTAATGAACCCTGTAGTAAGGACTCATATTGATCCCCTGCTGCCATAGCCGGAGGATAGTAATGGTCATCAAAGTCCACTACTCGACCATCGGTAATAAAGGCCTGGAGCGGTTGCAGAGCGGGGTCGGTGTTCTTGACTCCCTTCACCGCGGAGAAGAGGCCCGCATCCGATGCATATTCGCTAGCCACCGAGGGCGAAAGCAAGAAACTCACAAATTTCAGAGCTGCTTGCTCTCGGGCGGTGTCTCCTGTGTTGGTAATAGCGAGAAGCGTGTCAATACCGGAAACCATTTTTACCGAGCTGGGATCGTTTGTCGCTGGCAAGACAAATGTGCCAAGCTTGATATTTGGGTTGTCGGTTCGCAAAACCGGGATTGTCCAGATACCTTGAGCATAAAAAACAGATTTTCCATTCGCAAATGCTGCATTTGCATCATTATAGTCGACGCCGAACTGGTTGGACTGCCCCATGGAAACAAATTGCTTTAGGCGCTCTGCAGCAGCGACGTCGCTCGTCGAGAAGGAGGCTTTACCGGATTTGAGCTTTTGTATGAAATCCGCACCCTCGGTATTTGCCGCTAACGCACACCATATGGGTGCAATTGTCCACGAGTCCTTAAAACCATTGTAGAAGGGTGTACCGCCTTTCTTGCGAATTGCTTCGGCTTCGTTCATTAACTGACTCCATGTCCTTGGGATAGAGAGGTGGTACTTATTAAAGAGAGTTACGTTATAGATAATTGGAACTGCATTTACGGTATATGGTATGCCGTAAGGGTACTTCTTTCCCACTTCACGCTCAAGCATTGCTAGATATGACGGAGACACTCTGCTTGTCATTGAAGAACTGGAAAGGTCGACAAAGACGCCATTCTGAGCCATTTGGATAAAGGTAGCATCTGCTCCCATAGCGACGATATCGGGTAATTGATTCTTCGCTACATCTGCTTGGAGAGTCGTGTCGGTGTTTGGAGGATTAATTTGTTTTACAACAATATTTGGGTACTTTCTTTCAAACTGTTCAATAATCTCGTTCCACTGATTGACGACTTCTGGTTTGTTTTGAAGAAATTCAAGCGTGATTTTACCGGTGGAAGCAGCCTCGCTCGTGCTGGGTGACGAATTATCCATGGTCGCGCCACAGCCCGTCGCACCAATGATTGTAGCGATCAAAGAAGCGAATAATGGAAGTTTCTTTCCGCTCATTGTCCCCCTCCTAAACTCGTCAGTGGATGATGTACGTACGTCAAATAAGGCTCTGGAGAAGCACTGATGTTTCCGCTTTCTCACCCCTTTGAACAATTGTTTAGATACATATTACGTCATGCATGCGGTGATGTAAAGCTGCGCATGAATATAAATTGCGTCTATAATTGACGCACGTACATCACAGCGGCGTAGCGTACTAAAAGTAGAACGGCGCATTTTCTTCGACAACGACCTCGAGTTTCGTAAAGATATCTTCAGGCCTCCACTCGTCGCTTCCGACAAGTCTTAGAAAAAGGTTCTTAACGGCAAGATACCCCTGTCTTTTTGGCTCCTGGGTGATCACCGCGGTAATTCGACCTTTAGCCAGTTGCTCGCTGATCTGTTTGTTTAGATCATGTCCGATGACGACCTTGTTGTACACGAGGTCTAAATGGCTTACTCGGCACACTTCTGCATTTGATACGTACACCGCGTCAACATCGCATAAGACAGGTCGTAATGAATTTAGGGATTCATCCCAGTTGGATGGATCCATTTTGAGGGGTCCGACCATTTTAATTCCGTTGTATCCAGAGATACGATCGCGGAACCCTATGATCTTCTGCTGTGACTGAAAGGATGTCCATGAATCGGTGATGACTGTTACTGTTCCTCGCATCCTGATAAACTTTGCACAGAGTTCGGCTGCTAATTTGCCGGCTCGAAAGTAATCACATCCTACATAAAAGAGTCGCTTGCTGGTAGGGGAATCAACATTGTATGTGCAAGTTAGAATGCCACTATCCACGAGTTGGTCAATAAGTTCTATATGTTGTTGTTCTCCGCCAGGAAGTGCCACAGCATCAACAGCCCCAGACAGGGCCCATTCGATTATTGAATGCTCAGCTAGCCCGCTGGATTCGTTTACGCAGATCACCTCTGTCTGAAGGCCAAGGTCACGCAACTCGCTTTGCGCCTCAAGCACACCTTCCTGGACTTGTCCCCAAAATTCCTGTGGATAGTCACGGATCACGACACCGACGGTGAATTCAGAACGCTTAGAGAGGGCGCGGGCCGATAGGTTAACCCGATAGTTCAGGTCTTGTGCAGCTTTAAGGATCCTTCGGCGTGTTTCTGGGCTCACACTACCACGTCCGTTTAGAGCCCGGTCAACGGTAGAAACCGATATTCCTAGGGTATCAGCAATTGTCTTTTTGGTAACACGTGGTCGTTTCGTGTTCAAGTTAAAACCTCTCCCAGGCAACAAGCGACGCTCGATCTCTGTAGGATGGTACAATTATAGTCGCATTGTCCTGCAATGTCTCCAGATGCGGGCTGCCATTTGAATTGCATGGATTTTACATGGGGGGATCGCCATGAAACTCTGCACCTATCGGGAAGGAAGCGCGCTGCGACTGGGGCTTGTGCGCGGCGACGAGGTGGTGGACGTCGCGGCGAGCGCGCCACAGCTTGGCGTGTCGGTGCCGGACACGATGGAGGCCGTGATCGCGCAGTATGCGGAATACCAAAGCGCGCTCGAGGCCATCGCGGAAAAGGGCGTCGCCGTCGGGAAGCTGTCGGACCTGCGGCTTGCGCCTCCGGTGACGCGCCCGCAGAAAATCGTGTGTGTGGGGCTCAACTACCGCAAGCATGCTGAGGAGTCCAAGATGCCGATTCCCTCGTCGCCGGTCTATTTCTCCAAATTTGCGAACAGTCTGGCCGCGCACGGAGACGAGATCGCTATTCCTCTGGTGGCGCGAGAGGTGGATTACGAGGTGGAGCTGGTGGCGGTTATCGGCCGCAGGTGCCGCGACGTCGCGGAGGAGGAGGCGCTCGGCGCGGTGTTTGGCTACGCCGTGGGGAACGACTTGAGCGCCCGGGATCTCCAGATGCGCGCGTCGCAGTGGCTGTACGGCAAGGCCATCGACGGCTTCGCGCCGCTCGGCCCGTACATCGCGACGGCGGACGAGGTGGGCGATCCGCAGCGTCTCGGCTTGCGGCTCTACTTGAACGGCGAGTTGCGCCAGAACTCGTCGACCGCGGACATGATCTTCTCCGTGGCGCAGGTGATTGCCGACTTGTCCCGCATCATGACGCTTGAGCCGGGCGATCTCGTCTACACCGGCACGCCGGAGGGCGTGATCCTGGGCCGGGAGGAGAAGGTGTGGCTCAAGCCGGGGGACGAGATGGCGTGCGAAATTGACGGGCTCGGGCGGCTCGAGAACCGGCTCGTGGCGGGATGAACCTGGGGAACGGATGACACGTGGGAGATGAAAGCATGTCGAGGGATGGACGTGGGCGCAGGCGCGTGGTGGTGAAGATTGGGTCGAGCTCACTCACCGAGGCGGACGGATCGCTCGCACTGTCGCGGATGCGGCAGATGGTGTCTGAGGTGGCGCGGCTCGGGCGGGAGACGGGGTGCCAGTTCGTGCTCGTCTCCTCGGGCGCCATCGCAGCGGGGCTCGGGCGGCTCGGCTGGCAGCGCGCGCACATCTCGATGCCGGAGAAGCAGGCGGCTGCGGCGGTGGGCCAGGTGCTCCTCATGGAGCACTACGAGCGGCTGTTTGCCGAGCACGGCATCGCGGTGGGGCAGATCCTCATGACGCGCGCGGACGTGGAGGATCGGAAGCGGTTTGTGAACATCCGCAACACGGTCATGGCCCTGCTCCAGCGCGGCGTGATGCCCATCATCAACGAGAACGACACCGTGGCGGTGGAGGAAATCCGCTTCGGCGACAACGACACGCTGGCGGCGCTCGTCGCGCTCGTGGCGGAGGCGGACACGTTGGTGCTGCTCACCGACATCGACGGGCTGTACACGGCCAACCCGCGCCAGGATCCCACCGCAACCCGGATTGCGGAGGTGGAGGTCATCACAGACGAGATCGAGCGCATCGCGGGTGGAGCGGGATCGAGCGCGGGCACGGGCGGGATGCGGACGAAGATTGCGGCGGCGAAGATTGCCACGCAGTCGGGTGTCGAGGTCGTCATTGCGCACCGGGACGAGCCGCGGGTGCTCGAGCGGGTGCTCGCCGGGGAGCTGGTGGGCACGCGGTTTCTGGCGTCGCGGGAGCCGGTCAGCCTGCGCAAATCGTGGCTCTTGCACGCGCCGAAGCCGGAAGGCGCCCTGCAGGTGGATCACGGCGCCATGCGCGCGCTCATCGCGGGCGGCAAGAGCCTGCTCTTGCCGGGCCTCGTGCAGGTGCATGGCGAGTTTCAGGAGGGCGCCGTGGTGGAACTCGTCGGGCCCACCGGCGCGGCGTTCGGCAAGGGCATCTCGAACTTCTCCTCGCGCGATCTCGCCGAGTGGCTCGCGAAAAAGCGCGCAGGCGAGGACGTGCACGCGCTGCACGAAGTCGTGCACCGAAACGACATGGTGATCTGGACGGAGGCGACGGCGGGATGAGTGTCGACACGAAGGCGGAACTGGTGGAATCGGTGCGGGCCATCCTGCGCGGCGCGCAGGCGGCGAAGCGGCGCATGGCCACCGCGCCGACGCGCGGCAAGAACGAGGCACTTTCGCACATGGCGGACGCCATCTGGGCGCGCAGGAGCGAGATCTTGGCCGCGAACGCGGCGGACGTGGACGCGGCGCGGCGGGAAGGGCAGCCTGCGGCCCGCGTGGACCGGCTGATGCTCGACGAGGCGCGGTTGCAGCAGATCATCGAGGGCGTGCGCGAGGTGGAGGCGCTGCCGGATCCGGTGGGCGAAGAGGTGGAACGCATCCTGCGCCCGAACGGCCTCGACATCCGCAAGGTGCGCGTGCCCATGGGCGTGATCGCCATGATCTACGAGGCGCGGCCGAACGTGACGGTGGACGCGGCGGCGCTCGCGGTGAAGACGGGCAACGTGGCGGTGCTGCGCGGCGGGAGCGAGGCGTTGCGGTCAAACCAGGCGCTTGTGGCGGCCATCCACGACGGGCTGCGGCAGGCGGGGCTGCCGGAAGCCGCCGTGTCGCTCGTCGCCCACGCGGACCGGGACGTGGTGGATGTGCTCATCCGGGCGCGGGGGTACGTCGATCTCGCCATTCCCCGCGGGGGCGCGGGGTTGATTCGCCGGGTGGTGGAAAACGCATCGGTTCCGGTGATCGAGACCGGCGTGGGCAACTGCCACGTGTATGTGGACCGTGCCGCGAACTTCGAGATGGCCACGCGCATCGTGGTGAACGCGAAGACACAGCGCCCGTCTGTGTGCAACGCGGCGGAGACGCTCCTCGTGCACGCGGAAATTGCGGACGCGTGGCTTCCGGACGCGGCGCGCGCTCTCGTGGATCGCGGCGTGGCGTTGCGCGCGTGCCCGCGCGCGCTTGAGATCCTGCGCTGCGCGGGCATTCCTGCGGAGGCCGCGCAGGAGGCCGACTGGGAAACCGAATATCTGGATCTCATCCTCGCCGTCCGGGTGGTGGACACCCTGGAGGACGCCATCGCGCACATCGATCGCTATGGCACGCAGCACTCGGAGGTCATTGTCACGGAGGACGAGGGTGCGGCGCGGGAGTTCCTCGCGTCCATCGACGCGGCGGCCGTGTACCACAACGCGTCGAGCCGGTTTACGGACGGGTTCGAGTTCGGGTTTGGGGCCGAGATCGGCATCTCGACGCAGAAGATGCACGCCCGCGGGCCGATGGGCCTGCGCGAGCTGACGAGCTACAAGTACGTGGTGTGCGGGCACGGACAGGTGCGCGAGTAGCGGCAAGCAGGGCAAGAATCTTGATTCGCGGTGTGGCACGGCGGGAGCGGAAGCGGTGACGGGGCGCCTGTCGGCTTTGACGCGAGCCATCCCGGCGTACGATGAACCATCTTGCTTGAAAGGGGTAGAGTTCATGGGTACGTTTGGTGGCTACACGCGCTGGGCTGTGGTGTTTCTGATCATCTTCGTGCTGTTCTTCCTGTTGGTTCCCGCGGTGGGCATGGCGGCGCCAAGCTGCGGCTGCGCGCCGGGCGCGGGCGCAGGCGCGTATGGGGCGTATTAAACCATTTCTGATGCGATGCGAGCCCTGGGTGAATCGGCGCCCAGGGCTCTTCGTGCGTCGAGGCGACGTTCGAACCTTTGCGATGGTGGAACGAGAAGGGATTCTGCGTGGGACGTCGAATGATCGCCAACGGAGCATCAGAACTGGAGTTGGATTCCGGCCGTGGACAGTGCCCGGCAGCAAGGGGAGGCGACCGATTCAATGAATGTCAAAACACTCGCGCAAATGGTGATGGAAGACGCCGCGATTCGACGCAGGCAGCGCCTGCAACCGATCGGCGGCAAAGGCGACAAAATCTTTCCGCCCACGTATCCGGGTGAATTCCAGAACGATCCGCCGCGACACGTGTTCGAGCGCCGCATGGTCGACGGACAGGAGGTGTGGTGCGCGCTGGTCGACAGCGTGCAGTCGCAGGCCAATCGCATGGAGGAGGCCCTGGCTGATGCCGTGCGCCATGACGGCTTGTCCATTTCGCACGTCGTCGTGGATTTCCGAGATCGCGGTCTGCTGGGCCTGTCCGAGATCACATCCCTTGAGGCGCCGCACCGCATCTACGACGCGATCCTGCGCGACAGCCTGATGGACGGCAAACCGTTCATGGAGAGCGAGGTGGGCCTGCGGCTCGCCCAGGCCAGCCCATCCGACGCCACGGCGCTGCTTGAGACCTCGCCGACTGCGCTCGTCTTCGGAGCGTGGCACTCCACCGGGAGCGGCGGCGGTCTGGGCGCCAAGTTCGCACGCTGCCTTACCTCCGAGATCGTGGCCATCGGCGTGCCGGTGGAAGAGATCCCGCGGCGGGATGGTACCGTCGTGGTACGCACGGCCGGCCGTCGCACAGGCAGCCGCATTGATCCGCTCGGGATCCTGAAGAAGGTCCAGGTGTACAAACATAAGGACCGGAAAGACGTGTGGGATGTTCGGGCTGAGCTCGTGGGCAAGGACGCGAAGCAGGTCCGCCCGTCGGAGATCAATCACGGGAACATCGCGCCAACCGTGGAGCCACTTGGCATTACGTGCGACTATCTCGAGCAGACGTTTGTACTGACGTTTGCCGGACTGCGCCGCCTTCGCTTCGGCGGCGATCATCGGGATATCACCGCTCGGACGCTGCTCGCCGCCCTCGGCCTCCTCGCCGCGCTTGAGCAGGACCGCAATGGATATGCGCTCCGGTCCCGGTGTGATCTCGTCCCCGAGCGGCCGGCGCCGTTTGAGGTGGTCCATCCGGATGGCTCGACGGACGCCGTGAAGCTCGATCTCGCTGCGGCGCGCGCGCTGTACGAGGAGGCGTTTGCGAACGCCGAGGCGGCAGGATTCAGGTTGCGCCGGGAGCCGATTCGCCTCGTGCCGCAGGACAAGCTCGTCGCCATCGTCAAGGAGAGTCAGCAGTTGGCGCTGTCCGGTCAAGGCGGAGAGGCGGAGGAAGAGAAGTGACGCTCGTCATCGAGATCGAATTCCTCACGGGGAACTCGGTAGCGGCGCTGCAGCCGGACAGCGAGGCGCCAGACTGGCCGCCACAGCCGGACCGCGTGTTTTCCGCGCTCGTGGCTACGTGGGCGTACCGCGGGCAACGACCAGAGGAACGGGCTGCCTTGGAGTGGCTGGAATCGCTCGATCCGCCGCGGATTCAGGCGCCCACCGCCTGGCTTCGCACGTCGTACCTGGCGTATGTGCCGCCGAACGATCGCGCGGCGCTCAAAGTCCGGCGGGCATCGGACAATATCGCGGATTATCGAAGCCGCCAGCCGCGTCGGTTTATCACGGTCCGGCCCGCTTCGCCGACCGTGAGGCTCGTGTGGGCGGACGTGGACGGCGCGGATGTAGCGGAACGGGTGAAGTCTCTCGATGCCATCGCCCGCGACACGGCGTACGTGGGGCACTCGTCGAGTCTGACGCGGTGCAGGGCGTACGTGACGGATGAATCGGTGCCATCGGACGCCATCCCGCCACTTCGGAGGGTGTATCGGGGGAGGATGGACGAACTGGTTCGCGCGTTTGCGTCTGGCCGCCGGCCGAGCGCGGGCGAGTGGGTGATGCCTGCTCCGCCGTCAGCGGCGCAAGACGGCCCGCATTCGGCGTTTTCCACCGGTTGGCTCGTGTTCGAGCACGTGGGCGGCGTGATGCCCGACGTCCGTGCCTGCGCGTTGGTCGCGCAGGCCATCCGGAATCGTGTCATCGAGGGGTATCAGGCCGCGGGCATGTCAGCTCCGCCGGTGGTCACGGGGCGCTCCGAAGAAGGTGTACCCGAGAGCCATCCGCACTTGGCCATCGTGCCGCTTCCATTTGCGGGCTTTCCGCATGCAGACGGGCGCGTCCTGGGATTCGCGTGCGTGCCGCCCAGGGATGTCGATCTGCTTCGGGACGAGAGCTGGCTCCGGGCACTCCGCGCCGTCTGCCCGATGGATGTGCGGCGCGGAAGGAGGATCCTGCGCATAGCGCTGCCCACAGGGGACCTGGAGCTTTCTCCGACGCTCCAGCCCGCGAAGCGCTCGCTCGATCCGGCGCTCTATACCGCCAAACCGAGCCACTTGTACGCGACCGTGACGCCCATGGTGCTCAACCGCCGGATCAAAGCGCAGCCGAGCGAGACTGTGATGGAGATGATAGAGGGCGTGGCAAGCGCGTGTGAGCATATCGGCTTGCCTCGGCCGCAGGAGGTCATGTTGCCAGGGGAGGACGGCCCGCTGCCAGCGGTTCAGGTCTCGCGGCACTCGGCTTGGGAAGGAGCGCCTTCCGTGCTTTCATCTCGTCGGGATCCGGCGTGGGTTCGCTGGCAGGTACCTCAATACCTCAAGGGGCGGATGCTGACGCACGCGGTGATTCGATTTCCAGAGCCCGTGGTGGGGCCGGTGATGCTCGGCGCCGGGCGATATCTGGGGCTTGGTCTGTGCCGTCCCCTGCCCGATGGAGGTGAGGCGGAGTGAACGCATCCCTTTCTCGCGGAGACTTTGTGCAGTTCCTGCGCGAGGTCCACGGCTATGAACCGTTTCCATGGCAGGTTCGCCTGTTGGATCACCTTGCAGAGACCGGCTCGTGGCCGAAGTTGCTCAAGTTGCCCACGGCGTCGGGAAAGACGAGCGTCATCGACATTGCGGTATTTTTCCTCGCCTTGGAGGCGGGCGCGGGAGCGAGGCGGCGCGCGCCCGTGCGCATGGGGTTCATCGTGGACCGGAGGCTCGTCGTCGATGACGCATACGAACACGCCAAGCGACTCGCCGAAAAACTCGCGCAAGCGCAGGGGGGGACCGTGACAGCGCGCGTGGCGGCGAGGCTGCGTGACGTGAGCGGCGGAGGAGAGCCGCTCGTGGTCCAACGGCTGAGAGGTGGCCTGCCGCGCGAGGACGATTGGGCTCGAACTCCTGTGCAACCCACGGTCGTGTGTTCCACCGTGGATCAGATTGGGTCACGGCTCTTGTTTCGCGGATACGGCGTGTCAGACGCGATGAAGCCGGTGCACGCTGGACTGTTGGGTGTGGACTGCCAACTGTTCCTTGACGAAGCGCACTTGGCGGAGCCACTTCGCCAGACGCTCTCCTGGATTGAGGCGTATCAAGGGGATTCATGGAAACCTGTCGATATCGAGATGCCGTGGGGCTACACGGTCATGACCGCGACGCCCCAAGAAGAGGATGGAGGCGCGTTCGACCTCGCGGATGAAGATACGCATCACCCCATCCTCGGCGCGCGCTGGTCGGTCGGGAAGCCCGTTCGGCTGGTGGAATTCAAAAAAGCACGGGATGCGAGCGCCTCGAACGACGCCGTTGCCAGTGGATCGGACGCGGTGGACGAGGAGCACCGCGTGCAGGTGCTCGTACAGGAATTCCTGCATGTGGCGCAGATGTTACGGAGCCAAGGCGTGGCGAACCCGGCCGTCGCCGTCGTGGTGAACCGCGTGGGCCGCGCCCGCGCGGTGTTCGAGGCGCTTCGGGCGGTGCTCGACGTCGACCAATGGCAGACGATGCTCATCATCGGCCCGGCTCGTCCCTTGGACCGAGACGCATGGCTCACGCATGCGCTCGAGCCCCTGCGAACGCAGCCACGGCCCGAGGTGCGGCGGCTCGCTGCGCCCGTGGCCCTCGTCGCCACGCAGTGCGTGGAGGTCGGGATCGACATCGACCTCGACGCTGTGGTGAGCGATCTCGCGCCCATCGACGCCTTGCGCCAACGATTTGGGCGTCTCAACCGAGCCGGGCGCCCCACGCCGTGCTTCGGGGCCGTGGTGGCTGCGCCTGTGGACCTGTCGGCCCGAACGGACGATCCGGTGTACGGCCGAGCCCTGGCCGAGGCTTGGGCTTATCTGAAGCGGCACGCCCAGCCGGGAGGCCGAAAAGAGCCGCCGGTAATCGACTTCGGCCTCGCCGCGTTTCATCGCCTTGCTCAAGAGGATCCCGTGCCCGCCGAGGCCATGTCGCAGACCGAGGACGCGCCCATCCTCATGCCCGCGCACGTGGACCTGCTCACGGCCACGAGCCCGGTGCCGGCCGCGGATCCGGATGTCTCGCTGTACCTCCACGGCCCTCGTCGCCAGCCGGATGCGGTCAGCGTTGTCTGGCGCGCCGACGTCGATCCCAGTGCCGGCGACGATGCGACGTACAGCCTGCTGCAACTCGTGCTGCCGAGATCGGCCGAGGCTGTGGAACTGCCCGTCTGGGCCGTTCGGCGCTGGCTCTCGCGAGATTCCGCGAAGGAGATAGAGCTCGCGGACATCCCCTCGCGGCGTTCGGACGAGGAAGCGGGCATCCGCCGGCTCGAACGCCGCGCCTTCCGATGGACCGGCGATCCCGACACGTCCCATTGGGTGAATGCCCGCCAGATTCGGCCCGGCGACACCGTGATTGTCCCGGCGCAGTACGGAGGGCTCGACCCATATGGCTGGAACCCGGATTGGAATGAGGCCGCGCGCGATCTCGGCCTCGAAGCCAATTTGCCCTTTCAAGCCGGGTACTTCGCGGTGCGCGTCGCGCCCGGGCTCATCCAGGCGGAAGAAGAGGGCAAACTCGCCGCCCTCCTCACCGAGTACGAGGTATTCCCGTGGCGAGACGCGCGAGACGCGCTACTCGAACTCGCGCTCGACGAAACACTGCGTGACGCGCTGGGGAAGTTGGATGAGGCACGCGGCGAGGTCGAGGTGCTCTACGACGTCTATGGCCGCGATGAGCTCGGCCGGCCGAGGGGGATCGTGTTTCAGGCTCCTCGCGGGCTGCGCGTATCCGGGCAGAGTCGCGCTGCCGCGCCCTCCACGGAAGACGATGCGTTCGGATCGCTCGCCAGCCTGCCCGTGCTTCTGGACGAGCACTGTCTGCGCGTCTCGGAGGCGGCCGCTCGGTTCGGCCGACTCGCCGGATTGCCCGCGGAGATCACGCAGGACCTCTCCCTCGCAGGTCTGTTGCACGATCTCGGCAAGGCAGACCCTCGATTTCAGGCATTTCTGGCCTACGGAGACCCGCTCGGGCCTCATCTCGAAGGCCCCCTGCTCGCCAAGTCGGGAAGGCGGCTTCCGCAGCAGGCGAGATGGCAGGCGGGGTTGCCCTACAGGTGGCGTCACGAAGCGCTGTCCGTCGCCATAGCGCTTCGACACCCGCGGTTTCGGGAGGCGAAGGACCCGGCACTGGTGTTGTGGCTCATCGGCACGCATCACGGGTACGGTCGCCCGTTTTTCCCACATGCGGATCCCGAACTCCGTCGGGCGACGGAGGCGACGCAGTCTTTACTGGGTGCATCCGTCGCCATCTCGCCAGCAACGGGGCCGCAGGAGCTTTCGTTTGACTGGGAAGGCGAGGACTGGGCCGGCTTGTACGAGCGTCTGAAAGCGCGGTACGGCGCCTGGACAATCGCGTATCTCGAAAGCGTGCTGAGGCTCGCAGATCACCGTGTGTCCGAAGACGAGCGGAGAGTGGGGGGGACCGAGCATGCCCTTGAGCGAATACCGACTTGATGGCCTTGAGCCTGACAATCCTCTTGCGTTTTTCGCGCTGCTTGGCCTCCTTCGCGCCTTGACCGCCACGGACGAGGAGATGGAGCCCGCTTTGCGCGTCCATGCCCGCGTGTATTGGACGGAGGCGCCGACTCGGCCAGTGCTGGTGACACGCGTATCCCTGTCTCCGGAAGACCTTGCGCGGCGAGCGGACGCCGGGATTCGGCGGCTCGCAGAACACCACGAGTTCGGTGACCGTGCTGATCTCAACTACACCCAGTCGGAAGCTCGAGAGGTCCTCCGAGAAGCAGCACGCGCCGCGGCGTCGACGAGTCGGTACCGAGCGGATCTCCTCGCCGCGCTCATGAGCGATGGCACGGTGGAGTCCAAAAGCGGGAAAAAGACGGACGATCCTCGTATCCAGCCGACGCCGATCTGTCTGTTGTTTGGTCAAGGGCATCAGCACTTTTTGCCTCGACTACGGGATGTCCCTCGTTGGCAGCCGGAAGAGCAAGAAGAACCAGGGCGGCAGGGCGAGGAAGCCATAGAACACCTCGTGGCCACGTTGTTCCACCCGTGGACACGTGCAGACGCCATGCTCTCCTCGTTTCGGTGGGACCCGGACGAGATCGCCCGATACGCGCTCATGGCAGGCAACCCGACCGACGCCAAGTATAAGCTTGGGACGCAGCTCGGGGCCAATCGGCTAGCAGCCGTCGGCATCTCCGTACTCACCGCAGCACCGGCATACGGTGGAAACCGGCTCGCAATCATTGGCGGGCATTATGATAGCCAAGGATTCTCTCTTGCATGGCCTATATGGAGAGAACCAGCAACTTTGTGTTCCATTCGATGGATGCTCGCGCATCCCGACTTACGGACCGGGGGCCTGCGCCCGCTCGGGGTGGAGCAGGTGATGGTGTCGCGGCGCATTCAGTTGGACAAATACTTCAGCTTCACGAGGGCCCAACCGGTGAGTGCTATGGGCAGTTGAGCGGACGGACCCGCTAGGCTTCAAGTCGAGACGAACCCAAAGGCCACCTTCAGACACCGCCATCAGGCGCATCTGCAGGTGGCCTTTGTGTGCCCAACAACACCTTCAGGACCAGCCAAAAGTCTTCGGCGATCAAGGAAATGGGTGACGGGCGCTGGGAGTCGTCCCGACTGCTGAACTGGGGCCGCCGACGATCTCGGCGGATCAACAAGTACCATCGGAGAAGCAATCGTCTGGTGCCTACGAGGCTTCAATGGGGCCGCCGACGATCTCGGCGGATCAACCCTCGTAGTATCTACTTACTACGAGGATACTATTAAAGCTTCAATGGGGCCGCCGACGATCTCGGCGGATCAACGCAGTCCGTATTGCGACAGGCTCCAGATTGGGCCGTGGCTTCAATGGGGCCGCCGACGATCTCGGCGGATCAACGGGAGGTATAGGATATGTACGACGTAAACGACTTTGCTTCAATGGGGCCGCCGACGATCTCGGCGGATCAACCTTTCAAGGAACGGCGCTGCCTGGGCCCTTACAGCCGCTTCAATGGGGCCGCCGACGATCTCGGCGGATCAACGACATTATCTATGCTGGTCCTGGATCGATCTGGATCGCTTCAATGGGGCCGCCGACGATCTCGGCGGATCAACTTCGCTACCATCTGAGCGCGTTGAATATCGGTCTCTGCTTCAATGGGGCCGCCGACGATCTCGGCGGATCAACTTCTGGCTCGCTGTCAAAGCGCTGACAGGGTATTCCAAGCTTCAATGGGGCCGCCGACGATCTCGGCGGATCAACCGTACCTATCCCCATGTACACTTGTCACGCGAGTCGCTTCAATGGGGCCGCCGACGATCTCGGCGGATCAACCCGAAATCGCACAAGGAGAGGAGGGCGGCGCAATGCTTCAATGGGGCCGCCGACGATCTCGGCGGATCAACGCGGATCGAGGTTCGGCTGGAGCACCTGGCGCGTCCAGCTTCAATGGGGCCGCCGACGATCTCGGCGGATCAACGGGCTTGCGCAGCTCCGGGCGTTTCATGGCAAGCGCGCGCTTCAATGGGGCCGCCGACGATCTCGGCGGATCAACAGCGCAGGTGCGCCAGCAAAATCTCCAGTTCATGCGGCTTCAATGGGGCCGCCGACGATCTCGGCGGATCAACGTCTTCGCGCTCGGGGATGGCGCTTGACGAGGCAGTGGCTTCAATGGGGCCGCCGACGATCTCGGCGGATCAACGGAACTGGATGCGGTTATTTTACGCTCGCCAAATGAGCTTCAATGGGGCCGCCGACGATCTCGGCGGATCAACTTCGCCAACGCCGCCTGTAAACGCGCCGCGTCGTGCTGCTTCAATGGGGCCGCCGACGATCTCGGCGGATCAACTTTTTGGCGTCTTTCTTCCATCCCATCTTTTAGTATTTGCTTCAATGGGGCCGCCGACGATCTCGGCGGATCAACTTTTATTCATATGGATGAATACATATCGGAATAGTTGCTTCAATGGGGCCGCCGACGATCTCGGCGGATCAACATTCGAGGCATGTCAATGAGATCGCAAAGTATCTTATTGAGCTTCAATGGGGCCGCCGACGATCTCGGCGGATCAACAAGGTCTTTATCTCTCCGTCGGGCGTCGTGACCGTCGCTTCAATGGGGCCGCCGACGATCTCGGCGGATCAACAGAACGGACAGCATAAACGAATAAGTCAATATCCTAGCTTCAATGGGGCCGCCGACGATCTCGGCGGATCAACCTTTCGGCCAGAAGAACGCCAGGGCCTTGGCGCGCCGCGGGCTTCAATGGGGCCGCCGACGATCTCGGCGGATCAACATGAATTCCTTAATCGATATGTAGATGATGTAGTAGCTTCAATGGGGCCGCCGACGATCTCGGCGGATCAACGCCGCTCTTGGTGTAGAAGGCGAGATTATTCGCTTGTGGCTTCAATGGGGCCGCCGACGATCTCGGCGGATCAACTAATATGGGTAACTTAAATCGTCAACCGCTTGGGAGCGCTTCAATGGGGCCGCCGACGATCTCGGCGGATCAACGGGCACTGCTCAGCTGCGTCGTGAGTCGCCCGCTACGCTTCAATGGGGCCGCCGACGATCTCGGCGGATCAACGCCGTTCGCCTTCGCATCCGCCACGATGGTCTGGTTGCTTCAATGGGGCCGCCGACGATCTCGGCGGATCAACGGGTTGGAGGGGGTGCCAGCTGACGGTGGTAACTGAAGCTTCAATGGGGCCGCCGACGATCTCGGCGGATCAACTCAGCAGCACGGATCATATCCGATACAACAAGGAAAGCTTCAATGGGGCCGCCGACGATCTCGGCGGATCAACTCCGGGCGTGTTGGCGAACACCCGCACGGCGCGGTAGCTTCAATGGGGCCGCCGACGATCTCGGCGGATCAACGCCATCCCCCCGGAGCCCGCTCCTGGTGCGGTTTCCCGGGCAAAAAACGCGAACCTGCGCGGCGCGTGGCGTTTACACGGCATCCAACCACCTTCATCATACCCTCTCAACGTCAAAAAATCCAGTCCTGACGCGGAATTTTCGTCTTGCGCGAACCTCCCGGGCTTTCGCCATCGATCCAGGTTCGCGCACCGCTTCGTTGCGTACCGTGTGAACACTCTAATCACTCAATCCTTGTTTGTGCGGAATCGATGCAGGATTCGTTGAATTCAGGTCGAAATGCTACTTCCATCGCTTGAGCACCGCGGATGTGCGTGCCGTCTCCCGAGGGGCCCTCACCGCATCGTGGCCGAGCAGTGGAGCTGCCCGAGTGCACCATGCTACCTCGGATGCACAGACGAACCGCTCTCATGCGTCGCTCGTTGCACCCGAATTTCGTCCATGCAGATTTCCTCGCAGCGCGTTCCGCGGTTCACGCGCCGGTACTCAACATCGCTGGCGCATTGCGCGAGGAGATTCTGCGCGAAAGGGTGATGTTTCGCCACACGTAGTTTTGTCTTCGCTCCATGTTCTTTTTGCATGAGCGTTCCTCTTGCCAAGAGGCACTCAGTGCACATCGCTTTTCATGATTCGGTGTCGGGCATGTGCGTCGTATGGGGAGATCCATGATTCCTCGCCCAAGGTGGACATTCTACCCAGCATTCATCTACATATGGCAGGAGGTATCTCCGTGGTTCTCATCGGTGTTCTTGTCGTGATCGTGGGCTTTGCGCTACGCGTGAACCCGCTGCTCGTCGTGACGGTGGCCGGCATGGTCACCGGCCTCTTGGCGCACGAATCGCCGTATGACATTTTGTCTCAATTCGGCGCAGCGTTCGCGAAGGATCGTTACATGGCCGTCTTTGTCGCCACGCTGCCCGTCATTGGCTTGCTTGAGCGCCACGGGCTGCGGGAACAGGCCCAGCGGCTCGTGTCGAAGGTGCGCGCCGCCACGACGGGCCGCATCTTGAACGCATACCTCTTCATTCGCGAACTGGCGGCTGCCCTCGGGCTCACGTCCATCGGCGGGCCCGCGCAGATGGTTCGCCCGGTTGTTGCGCCCATGGCCGAAGGTGCCGCCGAGGCCGCCTATGGCAACCTGCCTCATCACGTCCGGGATCACATCCGCGCCCACGCCGCCGCAGTCGACAACGTCGGACTCTTTTTCGGTGAGGACGTGTTCGTCGCGGTCGGGGCGGTTCTCCTCATGAAGGGCGTGTTTGATCAGTTCCACATTCACTCCACTCCGATCCTCATGGGCCTGTGGGCGCTGCCGACGGCCATAGCCGTCTTCGTCGTCCACAGTGTGCGGCTGTACCTCCTGGATCGGCGTCTCCGGCGCTGGCTGTCCTCGGGGCCGACCGCGTCTTCCTCGGCCCAAGGAGAGGGGGTCAACGCGTGATTCGCGTCCAATACGTCTACGATCTCGTCGGCCTCATTCTCGTTCTCTCGAGCCTGTATACGTTTCGCGATCGCGCGAACCCACGGCGCATCACCACAGGGCTCTTCTATGCGCTGTATGGGCTCGCCTTCATCCTGGCGGACGTGCTGCCATCGTTCGTCCTTGGCCTCGTCGTGATCGCCATCGTCGTTCTGGCAGGCTTTGGCGGGGTGCGCACCGGTAGCTATGGGGAGGCGGAAGCGGCGGATCGCGAGGCGAGCCGGGCCCGGCTCGGAAACCGGCTGTTCATCCCGGCTGTGCTCATCCCGGTGCTGACTGTAGCTGGCGTGGAAGGGCTGAGCCGGATTCACGTCGGCGCTCTGCCACTCCTGGATCCGGCGAACGTCACGCTCGTGGCGCTGGGTATCGCCGCCGCCATCGCGCTCATCGTCGCGTGGGCCATCACCCGGAGCACGCCTGTTGTCTCGGTTCGCGAAGCCAGGCGCCTGATTGAGGCCATCGGCTGGGCGGCCGTGCTTCCACAGATGCTCGCGGTCCTCGGCACCTTGTTCGCCTCGGCCGGTGTGGGCACCGTCGTGGCGCGCCTGGCCAACCACGTGATTCCACATCACTCGCTCTTCTGGGCGGTTTTCGCGTACTGCGTGGGCATGGCCGTGTTCACCATGATCATGGGCAACGCCTTCGCCGCGTTCCCCGTGATGACGGCCGGCATTGCCATCCCGCTTATCATCGGGCACTTCGGCGTCGATGCGGATCGCGTCGCGGCCATTGGCATGTTCGCCGGCTACTGCGGCACATTGCTCACGCCCATGGCGGCCAACTTCAACATCGTTCCCGCCGCGCTGCTTGGGCTGCGAAGTCAGTATGCGGTCATCCGGGCGCAATGGCCTACGGCGCTCATCATTCTCGCCGTGAACATTGTGCTCATGTACGCCGTCGCCAAGTGGTGACGAGATGGCGCGATCCCGGCCGACGACAGCGGGTCGGGATCGCGCACTTCACCCCACAATTTTCCTCGATCTTTACACACTCTTCACAATCCGAACACGTGGATTTCACAAATGGCGCGTAGCATGTGTTGACGGAAAGGATCAATATCCATTGAATCAATGGGTATGGATCCATCGCGATTGCGGCAAGTGCATTGACCCGTCGCAGCTCAAACCTAGCCACAAAGGGGCGACTCGCGTGTCCGTCAATCCGAAAGTTCTCGAGGCCATGGACGAAAGTCGGCTCAGCGGCTTCCACTGGAAGACCATGTTCACGGCTGGCATGGGATTTTTCACCGACGCGTATGATCTCTTCATCATCGGCACGGTGACCGCCATCCTTACCCCCATCTGGCATCTTTCCACCGCGCAACTGTCCATTTTGAACAGCACTTCTCTCGCGGCGGCGGCGCTCGGCGCTCTGTTCTTCGGCAAACTGATGGATAAGCTCGGGCGCAAGGCCATGTACGGATTCGAGGTCATCATGCTCGCCGTGGGCGCCATTCTGTCCGCGTGCGCGCCGTCCTTCATCTGGCTCGTCATTTTCCGCTTCATCGTCGGACTGGGCGTGGGCGGAGACTATCCCACGAGCTCGGTTATCATGACGGAGTATTCCAACCGCAAAAACCGCGGGTTTATGGTCACGATGGTGTTTGCCATGCAGGGGCTCGGGCTTCTGGCGGGGCCGCTCGTGGCGTCCATCCTGCTCTCGGTAGGCATCCCGCATGACGTCGCGTGGCGCATCATGCTCGCGCTCGGTGCCATTCCGGCGGCATCCGTCATCTACCTGCGCCGCAGGATGCCCGAGTCGCCGCGCTACCTCATGGCCGTGAAGCAGGACGCAGATGCGGCGGCGAGCGCCGCCCGGGAACTGACGGGCGCGGCCGTGCGTGACTCGGCGGATGCCGCTCCGCGCGCCGTGATCGCCAAGCAGTCGCTGTGGACGCCGAAGCACCTGTTCCGCCTGCTCGGTACCGCGGGCAGCTGGTTCCTGATTGACGTGGCGTTCTACGGAAACAGTGTCTCGTCGCAGCTGATTCTGAAGGCGCTCCTGCCGCATGCGCAGCTCGTCACCACGACGCTCGTCGCAACCGCCATCTTCATGGTGGCTGCGCTACCGGGCTATTTCGTGGCGGCCAACCTGATGGACAAGTGGGGGCGGAAGTTCATCCAGAGCCTCGGCTTCGTGGTGATGGCGGCCGCATATGCGGCGCTGTTCCTGGTGCCGAGCATCGCGAAGATGCCCATCCTGTTCCTGCTGCTCTACGCGGTGAGCTACTTCTTCATCGAATTTGGTCCAAATACAACGACGTTCCTCGTGCCGTCCGAAGCATTCCCGACGAACCTGCGCGGCACGGCGCACGGGATTTCTGCGGCGGCTGGCAAGATTGGCGCGTTCCTCGGCGCATTCGTGCTGCCGGGTATCCTCAAAGCCGCGGGCTTGAGTGTCACCATGGGTATGCTGGCGGGCGTGGCGCTGATCGGGGCGCTGCTCACTCTCCTCGCCGTGCCTGAGATGAAGCAGAAATCGCTCGAGGACACCGAGGAAATTCAGGTATCGCCGCAGGCCACGACGCATCACAGTATCGTCGGTTGATAGCAGACGAATCGACGTCATGCGAGGAGAGGTGCAATGACGCAGGGAGTGGATACGCCGCAGGACGCTTGGATGAAGTGTTTGGCGGTGCTCGGCGAGCCCCAGCGGCTGCGCATCCTCCGCGCACTGGCCGAAGGCGAGCAGACCGCCGGGGCACTGAGTGAGCGCCTCGGCGTGCGCCAAAACACCTTGTCTCATCACATGAGGCAGTTGAGGGAGCATGGCCTGGTGGAGGTGCGCCGCCATCCGCGCGACGAGCGATACACCATCTATCGACTCAACGGGCGGCGTTTGCGAGCCCTTTCCGCTGTCCTGATGGACTGGGCCGCTCGCGCCGAAACCGAAATCGATGCAGCCGGCCGCCGTTCCTCGTGACGGCGGCTTTTCCATGCTCCGCCGCTTCCCTCGGCGCTCACCCCGCTAGATGCACTCCCTCAGCGCGCGATCTCGACTTTCGCTTTGTCACCCAGCTCGTCCAAGCCACCACGGCCAACAGCATCGCGGCAAATAGCGCCAAAGCCACGTCGGCCCATTGCGATCCCGTCTTCGCCAGCGTCCATCCAAAGGCGTACGGCAACGTCGCGCCCCCCAGCCCTGCGAAGAACGTCACCAACCGCGTCACAAGCCCTGTCAACTCCGGAAACGCGTGATTTGCAAACACCAGGGTCACCACATAGATGCCGGACATGAAGAGGCCCAGAAGGGCGCATTCGACGTAACCTGCGATGTGGCTTGCACTGACGGCCATGGCCACACTCGTGCAGAGGGTGCCCACGGTGGCCAGGACGAGATAGGGGCGATACGGCAGGAACCTCGCAACCCACCCCGTCGCCATGCGCCCCACCACCATTGCGGACCAAAAGACGCTCACCGTGACGGAGGCGGTTGGGGCGGGCAGGCCGAAGTGCTCAATGAACACGGCCGGCAAGAAGTTGTTCACGCACGATTCCACCCCGACGTAGACCAGTACGCAGAGCATAAAGAGGGCCAACACGAGGGCGCGATCGCGCCGGTTGGCGAAGTGAATGGCGTCGGTGTGCGCATCGCGAGGTCCGCCTTCCGCTTCGCTCTGTGCAGCCATCGGCGTGAACACAGAGAGAACGGCAAGTGCCGCCGCTGCTGCGGCCACCAGCGTGAACACAGCGCGCCAAACTCCTGCTGCGATGCACGCGCTTGCCACCAAGGGACTCATGACGCACCCGAGGCCAAAGGCGGCTTCCGTCCGGCTCATGATGACCGCTCGGCGAGCGGGGAACCACTCGACGAGGGAGGTCGATACGGTGGCCTGCATCATGGCCATCCCGACGCCGGTCAACAGAGACGACGCCAGATACGCGGCCGGCTCGGGCCAGGCGGCGAAGCCCGCCTCCCCAATGGCGGTCACTGCGCTCGAAGCCACAAGCGTCCATCGGTAGCCAAATCGGCGCACCGCGAGGGAAGAGAGGGGGACGCCAATCCAGTAGCCGACAAACTGGAGCAGGACGAGATCGCTCCCGAACACGTAGGTGGCGTGCAGGTGTTGTATGGCGAGCGGCATCACGCTGCCAAGGGCGACAGTCGCCATCCCGTTCATCCAATACAAGCCGCACGCGAGCCAGACGTACATCGGCACGGGCATCCTCCTTCGGCCGTTCCGCGCAGGCCGTGATTGTGGTACGGTGAACCCGAGGTGGGGCCAATGGGCAAAGACGAACGCGAAGAGTGGCTTGATATTTTCACACACGAAATGATTCCCTGTGGCACAGCGCCCAGGTCCATGGTACATGAGCGCGGGTTGTGGCACCAGACGTTTCACGCGTGGATTGTGACGGACAGAGGGGCCGACGGGCGCCTCGTCGTCCAACTGCGCGGCGCCCGCAAGGACACGAATCCGCTTCGCCTCGACGTGAGCGCCGCGGGGCACCTCGAGGCCGGCGAATCGCCGGAAGAGGGCGTGAGGGAGATCGAGGAGGAGCTTGGGCTTCACGTCGCTCCCGGAAGCCTGCACAAGCTCGGCGTGGTGGCGCACGAGGCGCGGCTCGGGTCAGTGTGGGACCGCGAATTCAACCATCTGTATGTCGCCGTCGTGCCAGATCTGTCGCTCGATGCGCTGCGCCCAGCGGTGGACGAGATCGCGGGCATCTACGAACTCTCCGTTCGCGACTTCCTCGATCTCGCCTTCGGCCGCCGGCACGAAGCTGTGCTTACCGGTTATCGCGTTCTTCCTGGCCATTTGCAAAAAGACGCGCGCACCGCGCGGTGGACGGATTTCGTGCCGCGATCGCGCGTATACCTCGAGCTGTTGCAGGAATTCTTTTTGGGCAAAGGTTGATCTCAGTCCACGAACGGGCCGTTGAAGATGGGACGCTCTCCCACAGGCTCGCCGAACACCATCACGACGCGAAGCGACTCCTCCGCCCGCACGGGCGTAGGCACAAATGCCTCGCCGTCGGCTCGGTGCCAGATGAAGAGATCGCCCTTCTGCATCGGAATTTCTTCCTCGCCAAGGTGACCCCCGCCGTCGAGCACGAAGATGAAGCCCTGATGATGCGCTGGCGCCTCGAGGGTGTAGGACGCGCCCGCCGCCATTTCGACGTCCTGGTACGTCATGGGCCGATGCGTCCTGACTGGCGATTCACCGCCCACAATCCACTTCCGGCGCACGCCCTGGGCTGGTTCGTCCACGGGCAGGGCGTCGGGCGGGATATCCTCGTAGCCCGGGTCCATGCCCTTGTCGCTTCTCGGGATGTTGATCCAGAGCTGCAGCCCGCTGTCGATCCCGTCCGTGCCCGGCATTTCGGAGTGCACAATCCCGCGCCCCGCCGTCACGTGCTGCGCCCCGCCCTCCGGAATGACGCTCTGGTGGCCCGCGCTGTCCGCGTGCGCGACGGCGCCTTTCAGCACGTACGTGATGATCTCAAAGCCCCGGTGCGGGTGATCCGGGAAGCCATCCGGGTGCTGGATGGAGAAGTGATCCAGCAGGAGAAACGGGTCGATGTACGGCGTTGTGCGCGAAGGGAAAATCCGCGCGTGCTCATAGAACATGAGGGGCGCGCGATGCGCGCCCGGGAACTTCATCCATGCCACATGAGAGCCTCCTCTCGGTTGCCTCCGTCTCGATCACGCCAGCGCCTCTCGAAGTTTTTCTGCAATGCGGACGAGCGCCTTCGTCGCGCCGGGTGAGAGGCTGTAAAACTGAGCGAATCCGTGGATCAGATCTTCAAAGTTCTCAATCTCGACCTTGACGCCCGCCTTTTGCAGCGCTTCCGCGTAGAGGTTGCCGACGTCGCGCAGCGGATCGTACTGCGCCGTCGCGATGTACGCCGGCGGCAAGCCGCTCAAATCGGGGTAGAGGACGGGTGAGAACCAGGGATGCGTGAGTTCCTCCAGGCTGTTCAGGTATTGGTCCCGGAACCAGAGCATCATGCCGCCGGTCAGGAGATAGCCTTCCGCATTTGCTTCGATAGATGCGGGAGGACTGGCCGGATCGTACCCCGTGGACGGGTAAATGAGTAGCTGGAACGAGATGTCCGGGCCGCCGCGCTCCTTGGCCAGGATGCTCGCGACAGCGGCCAGGTTCCCACCGGCACTGTCGCCCCCGACCGCGATGCGGGCCGGATCGAGTTGAAAGTCCGCCGCGCGCTCCGCAATCCACTGAAGCGCGTCGTAAGCGTCTTCCACAGCGGCAGGAAACTTGTGTTCGGGCGCCAGTCGGTAGTCGATGGAGAACACCACTGCGCGGCCGTCCTTCGCGAGGACGCGGCAGACGGGATCGTGCGTCTCGAGGTCTCCGACGACCCAACCGCCGCCGTGATAATACACGAGTGCTGGGTACGGCGCTTCAATGCCCTCTGGACGGTACATACGCACCTTGAGCGTGCGGCCGGGAAGGTCCATGTCAAACTCTCGGACCTCGGCGACGGGCTCCTTTTTGACGGGTGGAAACATCGACTGTTGGGAGCGAAATTGCTGGGCGGAGAGATGTTGGTAGTCCGGGGCAGGCATGCGGTTGAGTTGATCGAGCACCTGCTGAATGACGGGATCGAGCGGCATGTGGGTCGCCTCCTCTGCGATGGGACATGTCACTTACATTTTAACAGTGGAAGGGTGGGGAAGGGAACAAGGGTGTCAAGAGAAAAGAAAGGAGATTAGGACAATGAACGATGCAAGAGCACCCTTGACCTCAGGTACGCTGCGCGTATAATCCGGGACGATCACATTAGTGCAATCGTTTGCACAAGGAGGTTGATGTGCGTGAAGTGGACGGGTGCCGCGAGCCTTGCGACGACCATCGTTATGTCTGCAACGCTTCCGTTTGTGGCGTTGGGAGACTCTCGATTCGTTAGCGCGCAACGCTCGCTATCGGTCACTTCCATGGACACTTCCAATTCCTCGTCCGCCGAGGGGCCGGCCTCAGGGGGTGGCACAGCAGCAGAGACGTACTCGAATGCCGTGCAGATTGTGAGTGGCAACGGCTTTCGCGCCGGGAATGCGGCCACCGTGGTTCTGACTGTGAACGGTCTGACTTTGGATGCGTCAAATTTCAAGGTTGAGGTATCGAACAGTACCAACGGCGTGATCGATGTAACAAATGATGCTGCGCTGACGGGGACGAATTCCATCACCCTGCGCCTTCCTGGCGGTGATGATGGGCTGGGGGCCGGCACGTACACGGTGACGGTCAAAAGCGGCGGTATTTCGGTATCGACGCCTGCGGGACAAGGGCTGCAGGTCAATCCTTATACCACGGCCAACACCGTTCAGTGGGATGGAATCTATACATCGGACGACCCGATGTACGTGTCAAACCCGAATCCCTCCCCTGGACAAGAGGTGACTATCAGCCTTCGAGCGTACAGCGGGAACCTGACGAAGGTAATCCTGAATTGCTGGGACACCGCACAAAACAAGGGTTTCCAGGTCGAGATGTCTCCAGGCAGAACGTTTGGACCGTATCAGCTCTGGTCTGCCACGATCCCCGCTTCAAACGGCGGAACGATCTATTATCGCTTTGACATCTACGATGGCACCAGTTTTGCGTGTCTCTCGGGTGACGGACTGCACACGTCTGACGACATCAACAACAATTTCCCATTGCCCGTGGGGACAGTCACGCTTTCGACACTTCAGGCGAATCCCGGTGATACGGTGACGGTCTCCGACCCTGTAGGTGACTTCGCCGGAAGCCAGGATCAACCCAATCACACGGTGATACGGTTTGTCAACTCGTTGGGCGAAACCGCCGCCACAGTCAATGGGGCAAACGCGAGCTGGAACAGTGTGCAATTCACGGTCCCACAGAGCCTTCCAAACGGCTTGTATCGCGTCGAGATCGACACGGTCGCCAAGGACGCGGATGGGGTGGTCAATGTCGAATTGGACAGGAGCGCGGAGCTTATAGTAGGGCCTCTGCCCGCTTGGATGCAAGCGTATTCACATGATTCGTTTCAGGCGTTCTATCGATCGCCCTTCGGAGCTGTGCCCACAGGAACCCCCATCACGCTTCGCCTGCGTGCTCCGCTCAGCGTGAAGAGTGCTACGCTTCGCCTCTGGGGGGCAGCGGACCAGTCAGGCGAGATCGACCTGCCGATGCAGAAAATCCAAATGTCGGGAGACGAGTTGGCGCAACAAACCGGCGTGCAGGACGTCAGCGACTACACGTGGTGGACGGTGACCATCCCTGCGGCGGATGTGACCACGCCCGGGACGATGTGGTACCAGTTCAAAACGGAGACGGACACTGGTCAGGTGGTCTACTACGATGACAATGGAGCTCAGCTTGAGGGTCTCGGACAGGTTGGTTTGTCTCCAGACGGGCCGAGCTACCAGATCAGCGTATACGAGCGAGGATTTCAGACGCCGGACTGGCTGAAGCACGCCGTCATCTACGAGATTATGCCGGATCGGTTCTACAACGGAAATATTGCCACGGAAGAGAACCCGAATACTCAAAAGGGGATTTATGTAGGGGCAGACGGCACGGAGTCATTAGGCCCCATCCAGTTCCACGAGAACTGGGACTCGCCGCCCTATGATCCGAATATTCCTCCGTCATCTGATCCCACAATTGCCAGTCTGCGAGGCAATGGCCAATGGAACATTGACTTTTTCGGAGGCGATTTGCAAGGCGCCGAAGACAAGCTGGACTACCTGAAGAGCCTTGGAGTCAATACGCTGTATCTGATGCCCGTCTTTGAGGCGGAATCCAATCACAAATACGATACAGCCGACTACTTCAAGATAGATCCTGGGTTTGGAACGCAGCAGGACTGGCTGAATCTCGTCAGGGCCGCGCATGCAAAAGGTTTTCACATCATCCTCGATGGGGTGTTCGAAGATACCGGAAGTGACAGCGTCTACTTCAACAAGTTCGGGAATTTCAATTCCAACGGTGCGTGGCAGGCGTACGCGAAGAACCAGCCTTCACTGTCGCCCTACTACTCGTGGTACGAGTGGACAGGGAACACTTCGAACCCATACAACTCGTGGTTTCAGATCGACACACTGCCACTTACGGACACGTCGAACCCGGCCTATCAGCAATTCGTCTACGGGGGCACCAACTCGGTTGCGCGTGTCTGGATCCGCGAAGGGGCGGACGGATGGCGTTTGGACTCGGCCGACAACGGCAACTTTAACACCTCATGGTGGAGTGGTTTTCGCGACGCGGTGAAATCGATCGATCCGAACGCAGCGATCATCGGTGAGATCTGGAACAATGCGACGAACGACAATGGAACGGATTGGTTAACCGGATCGACTTTCGACAGTGTGATGAACTACCAGTTCCGGAACGCCGTGATCGACTTTTTCCGCGGCACGTACAACGATGGAAACGTGCAGCACCACGCCGTTGACGCTGAAGGTTTTAATCAGGAGTTGATGAGGCTCTACAGCGAATATCCGCTGCAGTCGTTCTACGCGATGATGAACCTTGTCGATTCGCAGGACACGATGCGGATCCTGACCATCCTGGAGAACGCGCCGCAGCCCAGCGATCTATCTGCGCTCCAACAGGATGAGTACAGGCCGTCTCCTGCGGATGAACAGTTGGGGATCAAGAGGCTGAAGCTTGTATCGGACTTTCAATTCAGCTTCCCGGGCGATCCGACGATCTTCTACGGCGACGAGGCAGGGCTCACTGGTTATACCGATCCCCTCAATCGTCGGACCTATCCGTGGGATAATCAGAATCTCAATCTCCTGAACCACTACCGCAAGCTCGGTGCCATTCGAAACGCCAATCCTGTGCTTCAGACGGGGGATTTCACGCCGTTGTACGCACAGGGCATGGTGTACGCATTTGCAAGGACCATTCGGAATGGCAGAGACGTCTTCGGTGTGTCGGCGGAGGATGCCACGGCCATTGTGGCGATCAACAATCAAAACCAAGCTATCACCGTGACCATTCCGACGGATGGGACGGTTGCGGACGGGACCACGATGCTCGACGAACTGAACAACCAGTGGTACAAGGTGCAGAACGGCGGCATTACACTCACGCTGCAGCCGTATCAAGGTGCCATTTTGGTGACGACGAGCGACGCGCCGATAGCCTATCTGCAAGAAGAGGATTCTCAGAACGAGATTGTGTGGACGCCTGTGCAAGGTGCCATCGGTTATCGCGTTTGGAGACAGAATCCGGATGGACAATGGGTGCCCTTTGGATCTATGCTTCCTGCCACGGACTTAAGTGTCACGGTGGAACGAGATGCATATGCGCAAACGTTTGCTGTGCAGGCGCTGTTTTCGCCGTCTGATCACGCCGAGTCTCCGGTGTCGGCACCTAAGACGGTATCGCTTCCCGTCGATGTGCCCGCGGTACGCCTGAGTACGCCGATCATTAGTGGTCGTGTGGTTGGAGATCGTGCGATGCTCTCATTCACCTCGGTTTCAGGCGCGACACAGTATGTCATCTACCAGAGACAGAGCGACGGATCATACGCTCCGGTCACGAAGGTCTCCACAAGTGGCGATCTCGGAGCTATGGATGACGTGCCTGCGCAAGGTCCGGTCACCTCGCCTCACGCGACAATTCGCGTGACAGTGCTCGTACCTGCAGGTTTCTCGACGGTGACCTACCGCGTGGCTGCGCAAAATGAAGATGGGCAAGCTGTATCGAACCCATTGACCTTATTGTTGTCAAACAAATGACGCGTAGACGGCGAGCTAGCGAAATTTTTTCAAGATAGCATCTTGATCGCGAGATGATGAAAGCGTTATACTGATCGTGCAAACGTTTGCGCACGATGTCTAGAGGGGGTTGTGTCAGTGAAGAGAAGGGGAATCGTGTCGACAGGTCTAGCCGCACTGGTGTTAGCAGGCGGTGCGATAGTCGGTTGTGGAACGTCGAACAATGAGCAGAACGCGTCTCCTTCGACAAGTTCGTCGAACGCCAGCGGGGAAGCAAGCGTTCTGCCTAAAGGGCAGACCATTACGGTTTGGTCGTGGCAGACCGGGCCGGAATTGCAAGACGTGAAGCAAATTGCAGCACAGTGGGCAAAGGAACATGGCGACAAGGTCGTAGTTGTCGACCAAAGCTCTAATCCGAAAGGATTCCAGTTTTACGCCACGGCGGCTCGTACAGGCAAGGGGCCTGATGTCGTGTTTGGAATGCCGCACGACAACAATGGCGTTTTTGCAGAAGAAGGACTGATGGCGCCGGTTCCGTCGGGCGTGATCAACACGAGTCTATATGCACCCAACACGCTTGATGCCGTCAAGGTCAACGGCACGATGTACTCCGTACCAGTGTCCGTTCAGGTTGCAGCAGTCTACTACAACAAAAAGCTTGTGCCGCAGCCGCCGCAGACATGGGCTGAGTTCACGAAAGACGCAAATGCACATGGCTTCATGTATGACCAAGCAAATCTTTACTTCGATTATGCAATCATAGGCGGATACGGCGGCTATGTGTTCAAAGATAACAACGGGACGCTCGATCCGAACAATATCGGCCTTGATACACCGGGAGCCGTTCAGGCCTACACCCTCATGCGGGACATGGTCTCCAAGTATCATTGGATGACTCCAAGCACGAATGGCTCCATCGCGAAAGCTGAGTTCTTGGCGGGCAAGATTGGTATGTACGTGAGTGGCCCGTGGGACACCGCAGATATTGAAAAAGCAAAAATTGATTTTGGTGTCACGCCTTGGCCTGCGTTGCCAAATGGACGGCATGCCACGCCGTTTTTGGGCGTTATCACGGCATTTGTGAACAAGGAGTCCAAGACGCAGGCTGCTGACTGGAGCCTCGTCCAAGCCTTGACGAGTGCAAGCGCACAGCAAATGTACTTCCGAGATTCGCAACAAATTCCGGCACTGTTGTCTGTGCAGAGGTCAAGCGCCATCCAGTCGAGCCCAACCTTTAAAGCGTTCGTCGAACAGTTGCGCTACGCGGTACCGATGCCCAACATTCCGCAAATGCAGGCTGTGTGGCAAGCAATGAGCATCCTGCAGAATATCATTGCGGGCAAGGTGTCACCAGAGCAGGGTGCGAAGGATTTTGTGCAAAATATTCAAAAAGGCATCGTGGCTCAAGGTTCCTGACGTCATTGCGGATGCATATAGGAGCCGGCCGACTGCTGGCTCCTTTCCTTACTAGGAGGTAGGGGTATGGCCACCGTCATGGAGATGAGAAGGTCTCACGGCCGAGACCAAGTTAAGCGGCGCGTGGATTGGATTGCCTATGGGTACCTTTCTCCAGCGCTTGTAACCATTTGTGTTCTGAGCATTCTCCCTATTTTTTATACAATCTACATCTCCTTAACCGATTTTAACCAAATGCATTTTCTGTCTTATCAATTTGTCGGATTGAAGAACTACGAGGAACTCCTGAATCCGCACGACCCTTTGTCAAACCTGTTTATGCCGACTTTTATCTGGACATTGGTGTACGCCCTGTGTACTACCGCTCTGTCATATCTCGTCGGACTCATCCTCGCCGTCCTTCTCAACAACAAACATATGAAGGAACGCACGTTGTATCGTACCTTGCTGATTGTGCCTTGGGCGGTTCCGAACCTCATTTCCATGCTCGCATGGCAGGGCTTGTTGAATGACCAATACGGGCAAATCAATGCTCTCCTGCACGGGTTGTTTGGCCTCCCGCGTATTCCCTGGCTCACGAGCGCGCTATGGGCCCGAATCGCTGTCATCATGGTAAATGTGTGGGCCGGTTTCCCCTACATGATGACCGTATGTTTAGGAGCGCTGCAATCAATCCCAACGGATCAATATGAGGCCGCGGAGATTGACGGAGCCAACTGGTGGCAAGTATTTCGTTATGTGACCATGCCTTCGGTCTGGCGGATCTCATTACCACTCTTAATACCATCTTTCTCTTACAACTTCAATAATTTCAATGCTTCGTACCTGCTGACCGGCGGTGGGCCGCCGAATTCGAACAATCCGTTCCTCGGGCAGACAGACATCTTGGCGACAGCGGCCTACAAAATGACGCTCACGTTCAACCGATATGACTTAGGAGCGACAATCTCTGTCCTTTTGTTTATCCTCGTGGCACTCATTAGCTGGGTACAGATGCGTTATACCGGGGCATTCAAGGAGGTTGATGCGTGATGGCCATGGTAAACGAGCGTTTCATCGCATCTAATTCTCGGCGCCGGACCGCGCTTCGCAGACGCAGTCGTAAGTCCATGCAGCCCGGAGAGCGGATCGCTCTGTGGGCGTCGCGCATTGTCATCTGGTGCGTCATTGTTGTCGTGCTGCTTCCCATGTGGTTTGTTGTCATCGCCTCATTCAATCCGTCCAACTCGTATATCTCCTTCTCGTTGTTTCCGTCTAATGCTTCCTTGGCGAACTACAAGGTCCTGTTTCAAGGAGGCCAGTTTTGGACGTGGGTTCGCAACAGCGTGCTGGTTGGTGTCGTGGTTGCGGTGGCTCAGTCCTTCATCACGGCGATGTCCGCCTTCGCCTTTTCAAAGCTCCGATTTTACGGGCGCAAGTACGGACTGATGACCTTGTTGCTGTTACAGATGTTCCCAAATATTTTAGCTATTGCAGCATTCTACACTGCACTCGCGAAGTTGAACATGATAGACATGCTGGGCTCTTACATTCTTGTTATGCTTGGAACGAGCGCATTCAACATCTGGCTTTTGAAGGGGTACATGGATTCGGTTCCTCGGGAATTGGACGAAGCAGCCGTGATCGATGGTGCGACAACCTGGCAAAGGTTCGTTCATGTGACGTTGCCCTTATCCACGCCGATGATGGTTGTGATTTTCTTTCTTACGCTTGTCGGCATTTTTAGCGAGTATATGTTTGCGGGGACCATTCTCCAGTCGCCGTGGAATTACACGTTGGGTGTCGGGATGTACAATTTGATCAGCGGACAATTTGCAAAGAATTGGGGAGAATTCGCTGCAGCTGCGCTCTTGTCGGCCGTGCCGCTTGCCATCGTATTTGCCCTCGCGCAACGATATCTGACGAAAGGGTTGGTGGCAGGCTCGGTGAAGGGATGATGCTGGCTGTTAAGGAGGGTACGCCGTGGCCACGATTAAAGACGTTGCGCGCCTTGCCAATGTGTCACCGTCCACCGTGTCACGGGTGCTGGCCAACTCGCCGCGCATCTCGGAGGAGACCAAGCGGAGGGTTCGAGCCGCGCTTGAACAACTCAATTACCATCCCAATGCATTTGCCCGCGGTCTGGTGACAAATTCGACTGGCGCCATCGGGATACTTATTCCGCCATCTGCAGAAGAGTTTTTTGTAAATCCCTTCTTTGCGGAGTGGATGGCGGGTGTGGCTGAGGTCGCTCGGCAGCGCGGAGTTGACACAGTGCTCTCCACCTCTGCCAGAGGCGAAATCGAAATGCTGGATCACATGATACGGGGTAGGCGGGTGGACGGGGTCCTCCTCATTGGCACGCGGAGAGGAGATCCTGTTCTTAAAGAGATATCTAAATTACGCTGTCCCGCTGTTCTTCTCGGCCGTCCTGCTGATCCTGCGCATGTCAGTTGGGTCAATAACGACAATCAACGGGCGGCGTACGATGCGACACTCCATTTGCTCAACCTCGGGCATCGCCGAATCGGGTTTTTGGGTGGGGCATCCGACCTCGTCGTTACGATGGACCGCGTGGCCGGCTATCGAAACGCTCTGGTGGATTACGGCGTAGAACCCGATCCTCGCTTGGAGGTCTCGAGCTTTTTTCTCGAACAGGGTGGCTACCTTGGCATGATGCGTTTGCTTGCAATCTCCGATAGACCCACGGCGGTGCTGTGCGCAGACGACGTGTTGGCCTTTGGAGGCATGCGAGCGGCTCATGAGCTGGGCTTTGAGGTCCCTCGTGATCTCGCCATTGTCGGTTTTAACGACATTCGCTTAGCGGAACTCGCTCATCCGGCTCTGACAAGCGTACGAGTCCACATGCATGAGCTCGGAGTCCGGTCTGCGGGGCTCTTGCTTGAGGAGATTGACCAGGGCAAACCCCTTCAACGGCATGTGATCGTAAACCATGAATTGGTGATTCGGTATTCCTGTGGTGCGAAACCTATCGGCACTCTGACGACGTGATGCATAGCGGAGCCGGAGGCGTGAGCATGGAGCTTGTGTGGCAGCATCGATGGGGGGCAGACGTTTATCCCCTCAGTACCTCAACCCTTGTGATTGTTTTGCGCATCGCACGGTGCACTCCCGTCGCGCGATTGCAGGTACACTACGGGGATCGATACGAACTCGATTTCCGGAGTTGTAAGGACGCCAAACATTATGGATCGGACGGTGCATTTGACTACTTTACGTGCGAAGTGGAGGTGCCAACTCGGCGGCTGAAGTACGCGTTTGAGGCGGTGTCCTCATCCGGGCAGGTAGTGTACCTGGGAGAAGGAGGACTCGCAACTACGCTGGATGCTGTTCAACCGTATCAATATCCTTACATTCATCCGTCTCAAGTACTCACCGTACCGGAATGGGCTGGAAATACCGTTGCTTACGAAGTATTTCCAGATCGTTTTTCTGTGGGCGGTCGGCTGTTGATCTGCCCGTCGGTTCCGTGGGAGGCGCATCCAACCACTGAAAGTGTATTTGGAGGTAATCTTCGAGGCATCACAGATAAGCTTCCCTATTTGCGCGATCTCGGCGTGAACCTCTTGTATCTCACGCCGATTTTTCAGGCGCCATCGAACCACAAATACGACACGCAGGACTATTTCAACATCGATCCTTCGTTTGGAACGTTGGACGACCTTCGATCGCTGGTTCAAGAAGCTCATCGTCTCGGAATTCGCGTCGTTTTGGACGCGGTGTTCAATCATTCGGGGTTCCGATTTTCCCCTTTTCAAGACGTCATTCAACGCGGCAGGGCGTCTTCTTATTGGTCTTGGTTCTTCGTGGATGGAGATCATGTGGATGTGGAATCTGTCAATTACGAGACATTCGCAACGCGGCTGAGGCATATGCCAAAACTGAACTTAGCAGAACCTGCCGTCCAAGAATATCTTCTGGCTGTGGCCAAACACTATGTTCTCGAGTGCGATATCGACGGATGGCGTTTTGACGTCGCCAACGAAATCGATCCCCACTTTTGGCCACTTTTGCGGGCAGAACTGCGCGCCTTGAAACCCGACATCTTATTGATAGGGGAAATATGGCATGACGGCCTGCCTTGGCTAACCGGCGATGCGTTCGATGGAGTCATGAACTATCCACTTCGAGATCTGGTCTTGCGCTATGCCGTGGACGAAGCGATCGATGAGGTCGAGTTTGCTCATAAGTGGGTACGCCTCTACTTGCAGTATCCGCGTCCGGCATGGCGCGCGATGTGGAATCTGTTGGGCAGTCATGATACTGAACGCGCGCTTACGCGCGCACGCGGTCATGTTCCCTCTGTTGTGTTGGCGTTTGCAATGCTTTTCACGCTACCCGGAATTCCCATGGTGTATTATGGGGACGAGATCGGCATGGAAGGTGGAACCGATCCGGATTGCCGTCGGGGCATGATCTGGAATGAGAACTTTTGGAATAACGACCTTCGCGAAGCCGTGCGGCAACTCGCATGGCTCAAGCGAACCCATCCTGCGCTTGCAGGAGATACAATGGAGATTCGCGATGCGAACTCTGGCGTGCTGCATTATGTACGGCTAAACGGCACAGGTCCGCATCTTCATATTGCTGTTTGCAAACGTCGAGACTTCGGCACGGAAGTGGACTCCCCACGATTCGCGTGGGATGTGCCATCTCGGACATCGGGCGAGGAACGGAAGATCCTGATATGGGAATGCGATTCAACTGAGGGGTGTGGGCATGATTCACGAGCAGACGGATTTCACAACCAGTGAGGCGATCCGCCCGGATACGCTGATATCGCCGCCAGATGACTGGGCTTTTCTCGGGCGACCCAGCCGGTTTGATGTGGATCACGATGGCTGGGCGGCGGTTCAGTATGACGCTGGAGTCATGGTCGGTGTCGCCGCACTCGATGACGCCGTGCTACGCGTAGCCTACTGCAGGTCTCCTGGGGGGGAGTGGCCGACGAGCACGCCTGCCATTGTGGAACAGATGTCGCAGCGGCACTCCTGGCGGCTCGTTCAGGAAGAGCGACGCGTGCAACTGGAATGTGTTACTGGGTGGCAGATTCAAATCAACCAGGACGATGGAACATGGACTATACGCCATCCCGGCTTTGGGACAGCCGTCGAGGCCATCACGTGGTACAAGCGCAAAAAAGGCGGCGCATTGACGTTTACTTCGCTCGAGAATGCCCGGTTCTATGGACTTGGCGAAAAGCCGGGTCCCCTTGACAAGCGGCACGAGGCGTACACCATGTGGAATTCGGACGTGTACGCACCTCACGTACCAGAGATGGAGTCTCTCTATCTGTCGATCCCGTTCTTTTTGCGACTGCAAGACCAAACGGCTATTGGCATCTTCGTGGATAATCCAGGGCGATCCCGCGTTGACTTCAGGAGCAGATATCCTGACGTGGAAATATCGACAGAACGAGGCGGATTGGACGTTTATTTCATCTTCGGGGCTTCGCTCAAAGATGTCATTCGACGTTACACAAAGCTCACTGGGCGAATGCCCATGCCCCCCAAGTGGGCGCTTGGCTATCACCAGTCGAGATATTCGTACGAATCTCAGAGCGAGGTCCTATCCATCGCGCAGACGTTTGTTGAGCATGACATCCCGCTCGACGCTCTGCACTTAGATATTCATTACATGGATGGGTATCGGGTCTTCACGTTTCATGAGACACGTTTCCCAAATCCCGCGGACATGACCGATAAACTGCGAAAGCTTGGAGTGCACGTGGTGCCCATCGTCGACCCTGGAGTGAAGCAGGATCCCGAATATCCTGTGTACATGGAGGGACTGACCCAAAATCGCTTTTGCAAAACAGCTGAAGGTCAAGTGTATTTCGGTGAGGTATGGCCTGGGGTGAGTGCTTTCCCCGATTTCGCTTCAGAAGAAGTGAGGGCGTGGTGGGGCACGTGGCATCGGGTGTACACCCAGATGGGAATTGAGGGAATATGGAATGACATGAACGAGCCGGCTGTGTTCAACGAGACGAAGACCATGGACGTGAACGTGGTCCACCGAGGCGACGGGCGATTGTACACGCACGGAGAGGTCCATAATCTCTACGGATTTTGGATGGCCGAAGCCACCTACAACGGGCTGAAAGCCCAGCTTTCTGGGAAGCGACCCTTTGTGTTAACCCGCGCTGGCTACAGCGGAATTCAGCGGTATGCGGCTGTGTGGACGGGGGACAACCGAAGTTTTTGGGAGCATATGGCGATGGCTATTCCAATGGTTCTCAATATGGGCATGTCCGGGGTTCCCTTCGGAGGCCCGGATGTGGGTGGTTTCGCCCATCATGCCTCAGGTGAATTGCTTGCACGATGGACGCAAATGGGCGCATTCTTTCCGTTCTTCCGAAATCACAGTGCCATGGGAACGCATCGGCAGGAACCCTGGGCATTCGGCCCTGTGTTCGAGGAAATCATTCGACGTGCCATTCAGCTTCGCTATCGCTTTCTGCCGTATTTCTACACCCTCGCGCGGGAGGCTCATGAGACCGGTCTACCCATGATGCGGCCTTTGGTTCTGGAGTATCCCGACGATCCAAATACGCACCATATCGATGACCAATTCTTGGTTGGTTCCGATCTCCTCGTGGCTCCCATTCTCAAGCCAGGTATGACTCATCGATTGGTGTACTTGCCTGAGGGGGAATGGGTGGACTATGAAACCCGCGAGCGATACCAAGGGTGCCAATACGTCGTCGTTCATGCACCTCTCGATCGCCTCCCTCTGTACGTCCGAGCCGGGAGTGCTATTCCCGTCAACCTCATGGAGCGTGCTGGCGAGACACAGCTAGGTTGGGAGATTTGTCTGGATGCAAATGGTCGAGCCTTAGGCCGATGCTACGAGGATGACGGCGAGACGTTTCACTACGAAGATGGAGCCTATTGTGATCGCGTGCTCCAGGCTTGCACGACGTTGGAGGGCATACAGGTCGAATGTCACCTTGTGCGAGGCTCAGGCGAAGGTGGAAGTCTCGAGAGCGTGGTTCGCGTGTTGACACAACATGAGGTTCGTGAGGCTCGTGCGCAGGGCATCTCGTTTTCGATTCGCGTGTAATACGCTCAAGGGCTGGATTCGAGATCGTGTCGGTTCAGCCCTTTCGATTCACGCACACTCACCCCGACACGGCTGATTCCCAAGCAACGATTTTGTTCTTGCCCGTCTGCTTGGCGCGGTACAGGCACTGGTCCGCTCGCTCGAACAGTTCCTCCCCCGTTTCGCCCGGCCGATGCGTGGACAACCCAATGCTCACGGTGGCGCGGTTTCCGTCGAGCTCGACGTGATGCACGTTGGCAATATACTCCCGGATCTTCTCCATATTCTGAACGGCCTGCTCATGCGTGATCTCAGGGATGATGACTGCGAATTCCTCGCCGCCGTATCGCGCCAAGAAGTCGCCGGCCGCGAGGTGCTGCTGGATGGCGTGCGCCGTCCGGCGAAGGATCTCGTCGCCGACCAAGTGACCGTAATGATCGTTGATCTGCTTGAAGTTGTCGATGTCGATCACGGCAAGGTGCAGCGGGGTATTCGTGCCGTCGCTGATCTGAAGGGCGAAGCTCAAATACTCATCGAAGGATTTACGGTTGTAGAGGCCCGTCAGCGCGTCCGTCTTCGCCTCTTTCTCGGATAGAATTTGGCGAACCCAAAGTTCGGTTTGGGCGCGCGTCTGCACGCGCAGTTCGTCCCAGATGCGGAGGCCGAACCGCAACACGATGTGTGATGCGGACGCCGTCCACAGCAGCACGAGGCTCCATATTGCCCACTGACTCAGGGACGCGAGGATGGCTTTGGCATTGCCGCTGCTTGACACCTGTAGCAAGGTCAGCGTCAGTTCGGCTGCGAACGCCGCGGCGCCGGCGAGCCAGACCTTCTCAACCCGAAGATGGAGAATCGACGTCACCACGGGCAACAGGAGCGCGGCGCGCAAGGAATCTGCGCCCGGATATGCGGCGATGGCCACGAGCGCGAGCAATGTGCCGCTCGCAATGAGCATGTTTTCTCGGGACTCAGGATACTTGCGCAGGGCCCATTCCGCAGCCCCCTGGATGCAGACCATGGCAAGCGGCGCAAACACCCAAGCGCGCAAGGCGAGCGGAAGCAAATGGGCGCGATGAAGCCACCACTCGCCTGGAAGGAACAGCAAGTCACCGGCCAGAAAGAGCGCGACAAACAGCCGATGGATTTGAACCGCGCGCTGAGCGCCATTGCGGAATTCGCGAACATCGTCTGGTAAAGCCACAGCCATCACCAGTGTCCATCTTCGACAAGCGCGTCCGAGATCCTGCTGCACGCCACGCAAGCCATCGCCCCAAAGCGGTTTTACCTCTCGCTCAGGCTGAATTCCGCGATGATGCGGCCGACCTCTCGCCCCTGTGTGTTGAGCACTGCGGGCTCGACGTATGGCTTTAGTGCATCTCGCTCGGCCTCGGAGATGGCGCCGAGATCGTTCAGCGCTTTCAATGTCACGGGCGGGATGGCGCGCGCGTTGCCGTCCAGGATCTTGACGACCATCGCCATGCCGCTCGCGCTGTCTATCAACGCCAAGAAGCCCTCTGCGCCGCCCTTCGCCACGATGCGGCCGTTTGTCGCGCGCATGAGGTCCGTGTCGAATCGATCCCGGCTTCCGCCGACGAGTTCGGGGTGCCGGCCCATGGCGGCCAGAATGCGCTGCATCGCGGCGGCGTGCGTGGATCTGGCGCCGATGAACGACGCAAACGCGCGCGCCCAGGCCCTCAGTGGCATCGCATGCACGGGAACGCCGCACCCGTCCACGCCGATGCGTACGTCCTCCGTCGGCACGCCGGAAATCTCGCTCAAGGTGCGGAGGATGGCCTGTTGCAGCGGGTGATTTGGTTCGGCGTACGTCGACGGATCGGCTCCCGTGGCCCTGCAGTACGCGAGCATGCCCGCGTGCTTACCGGAGCAGTTGTTATGAATCGCGGACAGCGCCTCTCCGCGCCGCACCATTTCTTCGTATGCGTCACGGCTGTGCGGCACGTGCACGCCGTACACGAGGTGCTCGGGTCCAAGACCGATGCTCTGGAGAATTTGGCTGGCCTTCTCCACATGCATCGGTTCAGAGCTGTGTGACGCACACATCAGGGCGAGGTGGCTGTCGTCAAGCCCAAAGGTCTCCAGCGCACCCGATTCGACCACCGGGATGGCTTGAATCGGTTTGCAGGAACTGCGGGCGAACGTGAAGAAGTCGAGATCGCCGTAATGAGCGACGATCTCGCCCTCCGCATTCGCGACGGCAATGGCGCCCGCGTGCCAGCTTTCGTCGACAGGGCCGCGGGTGACACGGACAAATGGCTTCATGCACGGTCTTCCTTTCTCACGTGACACCGTTCTGCAGCAAGAGTGTATCACAGGAAACATCGACGGTCTTTACGGTCGCGGAGGATTCCATCAAGATGAGGTTGGTTGCGAGCTTTGGCATGCGAGGGGGAATGGGAGTTGACAAGCGTTCAACGCGTCACGTTGGTGGGGCTCGGTGCCATCGGAGCGAGTTATGGGGAGCGACTGTTCGTGGCCCCCGGTGTCGATCTGAGGGTGCTTGTGGACGAGGCGCGCAAGCGCCGATACGAGAAATCGGGCGTTCGCGTGAACGGACGGCGGATCGATTTTCCGCTCTACGTGCCCGCGCATGCCGTGGAACCGGCGGATCTGGTGCTCTTTTGCGTCAAGTATGACGATCTCGCCGAGGCCATTGAGATGGTGAGTGATCACGTAGGCCCCAACACGATTTTCATGTCACTTCTCAACGGGATTGCGAGCGAGGAGGATATCCAGGCGGCGTTTCCAGAAAACGCGGTGCTGCACGCCATCAGCGTCGCCATTGACGCGGTGCGCGAGGGGCGCGACGTCAAGTACTCCAACTTGGGTTACATCTCCTTTGGAGACGCCACGGGGCGCCACGCGGACGCCGTGCGCGCGGTCTGCGACGTGTTCGATCGCGTCGGAATCGCCTATGAGACGCCCGACGATATTCTGCGCGCCGTCTGGTGGAAATTCATGATCAATGTGGGGGTTAACCAGGCTTCGGCGGTGTTGCGCGCGCCCTACGGCGTGTTTCAGCAGTCGGAGGATGCGCGCGAGGTGATGCGCATGGCGATGCGCGAAGTGGTGGCCATCGCTCAAAAACGAGGCATCTCCCTCAGGGAGGAGGACGTGCGGCGCTTCGACGACATTCTGAACGCCATGTCGCCAAGCGGCAAGACGTCCATGCTTCAGGACGTCGAAGCTGGCCGACCGACTGAGGTGGAGCAGTTCGCCGGTAAGGTGATCGACCTCGGCAAACAACTGGGCGTGCCGACACCCATCAACCGCCTGCTCTACCACGCCATACGCGCCCATACGCCGCATGAGCGCTTGCATGCGCTTGTTCCACCTGCGCCGTGACGGGATCGCGGACGCCGGAGGCGCCATCGCCGCCCGCGTCCGCGCCACCTCCGTCTCTCACTGCAACTGGTAGTCTTCCGGCGTCTTCAGCTCGCCCGCGATGGCCTGCTCCATATCGATTCGGATGGCGTCGTCGATGCCCGACTTGCGGTTTCGATAAAACTTCCGGCCGACGGCAAAGATCTCCCGGCGCAGCGCCTCGTCATCCGGGTGATTCGGCAATTGTTTCAACAGCCTGTAGTACCTGCTCTCGACGGAGTCCTGCCTGCGGATGTATTGATACAGGTAATAACATCCGCCGAGAACGATCACGGCAGAGATGAGCCAGTACACGAACTTCATTGTTGCACGCCTCCTGAAGGCACGACATCGCTTTTCCCTCCACTAGTTTACCTCGTCTCCCGCGCGCGATCCCGCCCAGGCGCACGTGTTCGCACAAACGACAAAGTCACGTGGGCAAGGGCGCGGAGGTGATGGTGACGAGCGTGCCGATATGCGTGTACGCAAACACCTTCGCAGCAGCCGCGTAGGGGAGTTCCACGCAGCCGAGGCTCTGCGGAAAGCCGTACTTCTGGCGAATGAAGCCATGCACTGCACATCCCTGATCAAAGTAGCTCACGTAGGGAACGCCGGGATCGTCGTAGGGTGTGCCGTTCGGGTCTTTGCCCTTCATATCCTGCGACGCGTACCGCACGTATACGCCGTACGTGCCGTAGGGCGTCGGCGACTGCGGAATGCCCGTGTTGCACAGCGATGTCAGGACGAGCTTGCCGTCGACCCACAGTTCGAGCTTCTCGGGCAGCGAGGTGGTGACGAGGATATAGCTGTAGGGCTCGGCCGGGGCCGTCTCGCCAGTCGCCAGAGCTTGGGACAGCGCGCGGATCACATCCGGTCCTGCGATCCCGTCGACCGCGAGGTGATTCTCCGCCTCAAACGCCATCACAGCGCCTTCGGTGATGGGCGTGTCTTGGTCCGGCGACCACAGGGAGACCCATGCGTTTGGCTCATCATATCGAAGCTGCCACGTTCCCTGTAAGGGTTTGAAGGTTTGCGCGCGAGCGCTGGCAGACAGGGCGAGGCGCGCGGTCTGCGCGGATGTTGGCGCGGTTGGAGAGAACGTCGCGGGCAGGTACCCCAATACCGCAAGGGATTCGTTGAGCCACAGCGCCTTCGGCCCGACATCGCCCACGCCGATGATCACGCCCTCTTCCTGTGAAGTGGATGACTTCGCCAAATGCCCGGATGAGGAGGTTTTGTCCCTGCTGCTCGTCGCGGATGAGACCCCCTTCTGCGAGAGATTCTGAAGGCTCTTCCAGTCCTGCTGCAGAGAACTCCACGACGACGGCGGGACGTTCGGCGATGGGAGCGCCGATTCAACGCTCGTCGCGCCGAGCGAAAAGGGCAGTGGACTCAGCCACACGCAAAACGCCAACGCCAGTGCTATCCAACGAATCCACCGAGTGCGCATGACCATCTCTCCGTCTTCTTCCGGCGAACACCTGGGGCAGAACCCACCGTCGTCGACAGAATCTTCTTCCATCCATATATACTCTACAGATTGTCAGCGTCACAAGCTGTCGAACGCTGCAACCGAGTCGCGATCATGGTGTATGCGGCTCAACCGACAACATGCCTGTCGCACGCGGCCTTCACGAAATCGTCATGCGATCGCGGCCTTGCGATTCGCTCAAATGAAAAGACGACGGAAGGCCCGTCCTGGTGACACGACCAGACGTCTTTAATCGACAGGACTTTTGATGTTGTTCACTTCTGTTCCATGGTATAATCGGGAATACCAACTTTGTGCGGAATGCGGGGGCCAAGTGTGTTGCGCGCACTTACGACGTTGGCGAGGAGCCTGTTGACCATCGTGACCGCGGCCATTTTGTTCGCGTTCAACTTCGAATTGGTCGGCATCGTGGCGTTTCGCTATCTGTACAACCCGCATGGGGCCATGGGACATGACATCGCGCTGGTTTTGCACGTGCTGTTGTCGGTTGTCCTGACCGCATGGATGTATCGCCAGTTTTTTCACGAACACCTATGGCGTGCGTGACCCGCGCCAGCCATCGCCCCAGAAGGAAGGGCTGTTCCCAGAATGGATGGGAACAGCCCTTCGTGTGCGAATCAAGAGACCTTGACAACCAGTTTGCCCGTGTTCACGCCGGTGAACAGGCCCAAGAACGCGTCGATGGTCTGATCGAATCCCTCGATCACGGTTTCGCGCGATTTGAGCTGGCCCTCGTTGAACCAGGACTGCAGCTTTTGAAGTCCTTCCGGGAAGCGAGATGCGTAGTCACCGACGATGAACCCTTGCATCTTCGCTTTCCGTGTCAGAAGCAGCGGGCCCGGGCGGGGGCCGACGTCCGGCTTGTCGAGGTTGTACAGCGCAATCTGCCCGCAAAGCGAAATGCGTGCGAACTCGTTGATGCGCTTCAGCACCTCATCCGAAACCGTGCCGCCGACGTTGTCAAAATACACGTCAACCCCGTCAGCGCAGGCCTGTTTCAGGTCCTCCGCGAACGTGGGAGACTTGTAGTTGACCGCCGCATCGAAGCCGAGTTCCTCGGTCAAAAAGCGGACCTTCTCGTCGGACCCGGCAATTCCGACCGCGCGGCATCCCAGGATCTTCGCGATTTGGCCTACCACCATGCCGACCGCGCCCGCGGCTCCCGACACGACGACGGTCTCACCGGGTTTCGGATCACACACGTCAATGAGGCCAAAATAGGCGGTCAAGCCAGTCATGCCGAGCAGGCCAAGCGCGAGTGTCAAGGGTTCCGGCGCGGGTTGGAGCTTCTGAACCTTCGCGCCAGGCACGACGGCGTGCGTCTGCCAGCCCGTCTGGGTGAGCACCACGTCGCCAGGGCGCAGATGCTCCGCCTTAGATTCGACGATCTCACACACGGCGCCGCCGGTAATCGGCTCATTCAGGCGATACGGAGGGACGTACGACTTCACGTCGTTCATGCGCCCGCGCATGTATGGATCGACCGACAAATACAACGTTTTGACAAGCACCTGGCCGTCTTCAAGCGGCGGGAGATCGACGGTTTCAAAGCGAAAACAGTCGAGTGTGGGCGTGCCCTGCGGCCGCTGGGCCAGGACGATGCGCTTGGCGGTGACAGTCATGGGAGCACCTCCGTCCAATTCGATACACCAATGGTTGGGGCACAATACGGATGCCCGGCCCTTAGTATACACCAAGTGAAGAACGGAGGAGAAACGAGGTGGCATCGCGTGCAGTCGAACTCAAGGAGGTCGGCTTCGAAACAGGCGGCCTGTGGCTGCTCCGAGGCGTGTCAGCCGAGGTGGAGGAGGGGCAGACCGTGGCCATCATCGGCCCGTCCGGCGCGGGGAAGAGCACGCTCATTTCGCTCATCAACCTGATGCGCACGCCGACCGAGGGCGAAATTGTGGTGCTCGGCCGTGAGGTACGCGCGTGGCAGGTGCGCGAGCTGCGGCAGCGGGTGGGCATGGTGTTTCAGTCGCCCGTCATCTTTCCCGGCAGCGTGCGGCATAACGTGCTGTTTGGCATCGAGTTGCACCGCCGTCCGCCTCGGGATGCAGCGGAACTCCTCCAGATGGTGGATCTTCCAGCCCATCTCGAGGATCACGCCGCGGAAGACCTCTCGGGCGGCCAGAAGAGCCGCGTCGCGCTTGCGCGCACGCTCGCCATGCAGCCCGACATCCTGTTGCTCGATGAGGTGACCGCAGCGCTCGACGTCCACGCGAAGCGCGAGGTGGAATCGACGCTCCTTCGCTTAAAGCGGGAGTTAGGCAAGACCATGCTGTGGGTCACGCACGATCTCGACCAGGCCCGCCGCGTGGCGGACGAGGTGTGGTTCGTCGCCGGCGGAAGGCTCGTGGAGCGCGGATCGCCAGATCAGCTCTTCAGTGAGCCGCAAAGCGAAGCGCTGAGGGCGTTTTTGGCAGAGGGCGGCGAGGTGAGGTCATGAGTTACGTATCGCTCTCGTTCACTGTATTGTTTGTGGCGCTTTCCATCGCGCTGTCGCTGTGGCTTCGCCTCGGCGTGGCGCGCGACATCGTGATAGCCGCGGTGCGCGCCGCGCTGCAACTCATTGTCATTGGCTACATTCTAAAACTCGTGTTTGCATCCCACCGGCTGATCTTCATCCTCCTTATGGTAGCCCTCATCATCGCGGTCGCCGCCTGGAACGCGCGCGGGCGAGCCAAGGGCATCCCGGGCGCTTTCTGGCGAATTGCGCTCGGGCTCGTCGTCACGGAAATCCTCACCCAGGCGGTGCTCGTGGGCTTCGGCGTGATCCCGTTCCAGGCGCGCTACGTCATCACGACGTCCGGGATGATTGTCGGGAACTCCATGGTCGCGGCGGGCCTCTTGATGAATCGGCTGCGGCGCGAGGTGGAGAGCGGCCGCGGCGAGATCATGGCCATTCTGGCGCTCGGCGGAACGCCCCGGCAGGCGATGTACCCGCGGCTCGTGCAGGCCATCCGCGCCGGCATGATCCCGACCATCGATTCCACGAAGACAACCGGACTCGTGCAGCTGCCCGGCATGATGACCGGCCAGATCATCGCCGGTCAAGACCCCGTGCAGGCAGTCAGGTACCAACTCATGATTTTGTTCTGCATCCTGGCGGGATCGGCCGTGACGAGCATTGTGATTGGGTTTCTGACGTACCCGACGCTGTTCACGCGGTATCAGCAGCTGCGGGAGGACGTGTTGACGTGAAGCTCGGCATCGTAGGCGCGGGGGTTGCGGGGCTCGCCGCGGCCTTGGCCTGTTCGCGCGCGGGCGTTGCGTATGACCTGCTCGATCGCGCCACACAGCCGCTCGAGGGCGGGGTGGCGCTGACGCTGTGGCCGAACGCGCTTCGGGCTCTGCGCGATCTCGGCGTGGACGTGCGCGGTGCGGGGTGGGCGGCAATTGAGGAGGGCGACATTGCCGACATGCACGGGCGCGCGCTGTATCGACTGCCGCTCTCGTGGATGGAGGCGCGGTTTGGCTTTTTGCCCGTGTGCGTGCGCCGCTCAGATCTGCTTCGGCAGATGCATAATGCGGCGGGAAGCCCGCGCATCGAGCGGTGCGAGGTGCGCCGCCTATCGGTATCTGCGGGACGGGTGGAGGTGGAAACGGATGCGGGGCTCCGGTCCTACGGCGGCCTGCTTCTCGCGGATGGCATTCGGGGCACCGCGCGGCAATCGCTCGTGCAGGCGCGCACGCGTCCGACCCACTACGCGGCCTGGCGCGGCATCGCGCACGGCGTGGATGTTGGGCGGAGGATGCGAGAGATCTGGGGGCGCGGTTTTCGGTTTGGTTACGCCGCGATGGGCGCGGGGGACGTGTACTGGTTTGCCACCATCAATCGCAGCCGACTGGGGCGGGCGGGCGGTGCGCCCGAGGCGTGGCACATCCTCACAACGCTTGCCGCTGAAAGTCCGTCGGAGGTGGCGAGAATGATGGCGGCGACGCCGACGGAGGGGGTCTACGCGCACGCTATCGACGATCTCGCCCCCGGCCTGCCCCTCGCCGTGGGCCGGATTGCCCTTCTCGGGGACACCGCGCACGCCATCACGCCAAACCTGGGGTTTGGGGGTGGGCTTGCGCTCGAGGACGGCGCTGCGCTCATGCGGGCGCTTGTCGCCCACCGGGTGGCGGAGGAGCCTGGCGCGCTGGCGGCGGCGTTTCAGGCTTACGCTGAAGTGCGGAGACGGCGCGTAGCGCGGATGGCGCAGGTCACCCGCTGGCTCGGCGATGTCATGCAGTGGGAAGGGAAGGCCGCGGCTTTCGCGCGGGACACGGTGTTTCGCTGGATGGCGCCGCTCGGCGACAGGCTGGTGTGGACGTGGATGTTGGGCGGGTGACGCGTCACGGGCCCGGAGGCCGCGGCCTCCGATGTTCGGCAGCCGAAGTAGATTCGGAGCACCGTCCGCACATCACGGTATCCGCAGCCGGCGCTTTATGTTAACCTATGATCATCACTAGGTTTACAATAGGAGCGATGGCCGTGATCGATCTGCGCCTATATCCCAGCCGATGGGCGTCTCTCGCCCAGCGCGTCCTCGACGGTCGAGCCGTGACGCGCCAAGAAGCCCTCGACATTCTGCGCTCGAGCGACGACGAACTTCTGGATCTCCTAGCCGCCGCCTTCCTCATCCGCAGGCGGTACTTCGGCAAGAAGGTCAAGCTCAACATGATCATCAACGCCAAGTCGAAGATGTGCCCCGAGGACTGCGCGTACTGCTCCCAGTCCGCCATCTCCAAGGCCGCGGTATCCAAGTATCCGCTGGTCTCGAAAGAGGACATCCTCGCCGGCGCGCGCGAAGCCGAGCGCCGCAAGGCCGGCACGTATTGCATTGTCATCAGCGGCAGGCGGCCGTCGGATCGGGAGGTTGAGCGCATCGCCGAGGCCGTGGAGGAAATCCGCGCCACCACGAGACTCAAGATCTGCTGCTGCCTTGGGCTCCTGACGCACGAGCAGGCGGAGAGGCTCGCCCAAGCCGGCGTGCACCGGTACAACCACAACTTGAACACGAGCCGAGATCGATATGCCGACATCTGCACCACCCACACCTATGACGATCGCGTCCAGACCCTGGAGCACGTGAAAGAGGCGGGCATCTCGCCGTGTTCCGGCGTCATCTTTGGAATGGGCGAATCGGATGAAGAGGCAGTGGACATGGCGTTTGCCCTGAAGGAGTTGGACGCTGACTCTATCCCGTGCAACTTCCTGAATCCCATCCCGGGCACGCCGCTCGAAGGCATGGAGACGTTGAACCCGCGGCGGTGCCTGAAGCTTCTCTGCATGATGCGCTTCGTGAATCCGTCGAAGGAGATCCGCATCGCGGGCGGGCGCGAACGCAACCTGCGCAGCCTGCAGGTGCTTGGCCTGTACCCGGCCAACTCCATCTTCGTCGGGGACTATCTGACGACGCCCGGGCAGGCGCCGACGGAGGACTGGGCGATGATTGAAGACCTCGGGTTTGAGATTGAAGAATGCGCGTTGTGAGGATGCTGATCTGAACATGGATGCAGCGGGCGAGGCGAACAGACGGGGAAGGGGCGGGTGCACGAGCGACGGGCGCGACGCGAGGCACCCGGTCCAATTCCACGCGTCCTACCTATGGAAGATGACTGCGAAGTCATGCCTTATGATAGGCGCCCTTCCTCACTGAGGACGAATGCTCAATGCTTCATTGGATAGTGGGGAACCGCGAAGTCCTGAAGGATTTGTAAGTTTCGGATCTGTCCAAGGCCATTTCGATAGGTTGCGAACACGACCGCATTTCCATCGGTGAAATCTGGGCTAGAAAGCCATGCGTTGATGACTCTCACCTGAAAGGGCAGTTTCGATTGGTTTACCAATAGGATAAGGGCATGTTTGAACACTTTCTCAGTCAAGCGCGGATCGCTTAGATACGGTGCCAAATACTGTGCTCCGGTATTCGAATCATCCACCGTTACGAGGGGAAGCTGTCGAAAGCTTTGCGCTTCCGCACGAACCATGTCGTGCTTCAACACCCTAGATACATAGGCATCCTGTTGGTTTGCGATATAGAGATACAAGCATGCTAAAATGAAGACAACCAAGAGAATGGGGAATATTACAAAAGAAATTCGCTTGATTCGCATTCTACATGACTCCCTCGCCGATGATGAGCTCGACCACGGGCGCCTCGATGTGGATAACGCGATGACGGCTTTCCGCATCTCGCACCGGTTCATTTTGAATCTACGTTTGCGATCCTACATGGATTCAAAACGCACGAGATACGCAAAGGCTACTCCTACAATTCCTCTTTGTCCGTCTCGTGCATCTTTAAGCGCGCGAATCCCAACTCCAAACGGACGAATCATAAAACGCCCAGGACGGATACTCCTGGCCACCCAGGAAGTGAAACATGTACAGCTGTCCCAGCTTCTCATATCGCTCCCCTGCGGTTTCGGCCAGTCGGTACAGGCTCGCCGCCTGCGCGAGATCCGCCACGGTGCGCAGAACCGACTTCGATTGCCATTCCGCCTCGGGGCGGGGGAGCGCGCGAAGAGCCGCAACCTCCTGGCGCACGCGGGACACCACGACTCGTCCGCCTGGCACACTGCGGCGCACCAGAGGTGCCGCGATGCGGTCGATCACGTCGTCCACACTGCCGAGCTTCATCAGCGTCTCCAGGAAATCCAGCGCCTGAATGTTGCTCGGCCCTTCCCAAATCGGCGTGATCAGGGCTTCGCGGTGCCAGCGGGCGATGGCGTACTCCTCCAGAAAGCCGAGGCCGCCAAACAGCTCCATGGCCATCGCTGTGAGGTGAGCCGCGTGATCCGCCGTGCGCGTTTTGGCCAGATGGGTGTACAGACGCGCAAGATGGTACTTCGGGCTGTACGGCGGGCGCTCCTGCCACGCCTGATCAAACAGGTCGATGGCCTGAAAGGTGAGCGCGAGCCCGCCGGCGTGGCGGACGGCGAAGTCGGTGAGATCGCGCCGAATGAGGGCGTGATCGCGCAGGGCATGGCCGAAGCTGCGGCGGTGGCGGACGCGCTGCATGACTTCGAGCAGGGCCTTCTGGACGATGCCCATGGCGCCTGCCGCATTGGCCAGCCGGGAGACGGTCAGGTTTTCGAGCGTGTAATAAATGCCGAGATGTTTGTCGCCGATGAGAAAGGCCTCGGTGTCGGCGAATTCCACTTCGCCGGAGGGCACGGCGCGCGTGGCGCTCTTGTCTTTGAGTCGGCGCACGTGGAAATTGAGGTTCCCATCCTTGCGCAGTCGCGGCACGAGAAAGAGGGCGAGCCCTTTGGGGCCGCTCGGCGCGCCCTCGGGCCTCGCTGTCGCGATGGCGTAGTCGGTGAGGCCGGCCCCGCTCGCGAAGTACTTGTCTCCCGAGAGCCGCCATACCTCGCCGTCGAAGCGGGCCGTGGTCTGATTGGCGCCGAGATCGCTCCCGCCCTGGACTTCGGTCATCCATGTGGCGCCAAACGCCCGGCCGGAGAGGAGCGCTTCCTTCCACTCCGCGAATTCCGGCGCATACTTGTGAATCGCATACGCCACCTGGTTCGTGATGGTCAGGACGCAATACAGGCCGGGATCGCCGATGAGGTAGCCGTACGCGAAATGGTGATGCCAGGAGTCGCCTTCGTAGGGCGGGCGGTTGATGAAGGCAAGCGCTTTCAGCAAGGCGAGGTGGGAGGGGGAGAGGCGGGCGCGGTCGATCCGCTTGCCGTCGAGATTGTGCTGGACGAGGACGGGAGGGGCGTCGTGATCGACGTGATACACCGTCTCGTACACTTCGCGGCCGGCGATGGCGCCGAAACGGGTGAGATCGGCCTCGTGCGCCTCGAACTGCGGCCAGAAGTGGCGCAGTATGTCCTGGAGCACAATATCCTGGGAGAAGTGGTTGGTGCCGTAGGCGTACGACAGCGCGCGCATCAATCGTCACACCCTTTCTGATGAGCCTGTCTCAACTTTTCGTCCAGCGCTTGTTGGAGGCGGCTCCGCATCGCGACGAGCTCGTCGCGAAGGGCTTTCAGTTCGGAGATCTGAAGTTCCACTTGGCGCAGTTTTTCGTCGCCTCGCCGAATGACTTCGCGCAGCTGCGTGATTTCGGTCGGATCGGCGTCGTACAGGTCCAGCATCTCGGCGATCTCGGGCAGGCTAAATCCCAGGCGGCGCCCGCGCAGGATGAGTTGCAGGCGGACGCGATCCCGCTCGCTGTAGAGGCGCTTTGCGCCTCGGCGCACGGGATTCAGCAGGCCCACGTCCTCGTAGTGGCGCAGGGTGCGCGGCGTGATGTCGAACATGTCGGCGAGATCGCGAATGGTGTAGTAGTGGCGGCGCATGAGCATGCACCTCGCCGCGAGATGGCGCGAATTTGGGCTTAATATACTGAAAAATTACGTGAGCGTCAATGCACAACTTGTCATGATGTCATCATAATGTTGACAATTTTGATTGGTTTAATAAGATAAGACCATCACCAAATGCAACGCATGAAACTTCAATCAGGGGGGAGTGGACGCATGCCGGCGACTGTCAAGTTGGACATTCAGCATCCGCCCCAGTGGATGGAACACGTCCTTCGGGCACTGGAGGGCATGTCGCACGGGTCCGTCGAGATTGTCGTTCATCAAGGGCAGGTGGTCCAGATCAATCGCCTGGAGAAATGGAGGTTCTCATCGTAACCGCGAGGGACGCGGAACATAAGCACCATGGATTCGCGTCTGGGTCCAGGGTCGACCAGTCATCTGGAGACTCGCACAGGGGAAGTTGTACCTGGCGGGTCTCCTTGATGTTTTGGAGGTGCATGAAGCTTGACGATCGTAGCGTTGGTGCAGGGGAGTCCCTCCAAGCGTTCGAAGACCGCAGCCGTGATGGGCGTGGTGGAGCAGATGCTTGAGTCCGCAGGTCTGCGCACCAAGCGCGTGGATGTTCGGTCGATGCCATTCGATGCACTGGCTTCCGCCGATCTCGCCAATTTCGAGATTCAGAGCGCGGTGAGCGCCGTGGTGTCCAGTGACGCCGTGGTGATTGCGACGCCGGTTTACAAGGCCGCCTACACAGGTTTGCTCAAGACGTTTCTCGACCTTCTTCCCCAGGACGCGCTTCACGATACCACCGTGCTTCCAATTGCGACAGGCGGATCATTCGGACATTTGCTCGCCATCGATTATGCGTTGAAGCCTGTGCTTACGGCCTTGGGCGCGAGGACTTTTGTTTCAAGCGTATACCTTCTCGATCAGGTCATCCGCGTTGACCAAACGTCGGTTCAGATGGACGAGGCCGAGCACCAGCGTTTAGTCGCCAGTGTCGAGGAGTTGGTTCAAGCCGTCGCGCGTCGTCGTCAAACCGCTGTCGTATGACAACTCAACACGCAAATGGTCACAAGGGGGTCGATTTCATTGAAGCGACGTGATGCATTCCTCATCTCAATTTTCGCCGTGGTTCTGGCAGGGGCGGGTATCTCCGCGGGTTTCGGCCATGCACGGAATCACGCGGGTGCGACCGCTCACACACAGGCCACCTCTCTCGGCGAGGGTGTTTCAAAGGGGGCAGCAAGCACCGCAAACCGCGGCGTGGTTCGCATCGGTTATCAGTTGGACGGGACCGACATCATTCTGAAGGCGAAAAAATGGCTCGACGAGGATCTGCAGAAAAAGGGCTACCGGGTGCAGTGGATCCAATTTGTCGGTGGGCCCCAACTCCTGCAGGCGATGAACGCCGGCGCCATCGACTTCGGCGAGACGGGAGACGCCCCGCCCATCTTCGCGCAGGCCGCCGGTACGCCTTTGTTGTACCTCGCGCATGAGCCTGCTGATCCGAAGGGCGAAGCCATCTTGGTGCCACCCAACTCTCCCATTCACACTGTGAAGGACCTGAAAGGCAAGACCATCGCGCTGAACAAGGGTTCCAATGTGGAATACATGCTTGTTCAACAGCTCAAAAAGGCAGGCCTGACCATCCACGATGTGACGCTCGACTTCCTGACGCCTCCCAACGCCCGAGCCGCCTTCGAGGGGGGCAAGGTGGACGCTTGGGCCATTTGGGATCCATACGAGGCATCTGCTGAAAACACGATGCACGCGCGCGCCATTGCGGACGGCACAGGGGTCACCAATAATTATCAATTCTACTACGTGACTCGCTCCTTCGCGCAACAGCACCCGGATATCGTTCAGGACTATCTCAGTGGGTTGGAACAGGCCGACGAGTGGGTCAACCAGCACAAGCTGGACACCGCGAAGTTACTGGCGCCGCAGATGGACATCGACGTGACCTCGCTGTACCAGTCGTTTGCCAAGCACCGTTTTGGCATCGAGCCGATTACCAAGGATATCGTGGCCGAACAGCAATCCATTGCGAACGAGTTTTATCAATTGGGTCTGATTCCGAATCCGATCCGCGTCCAGGACGATGTCTGGCAGGGGGCATTCCATCTGCACAAACTCCCATGACGGATGAGGTGATTCTTCGATGGATTTCTTTTGGTTCATTCCGACGCACGGAGACACGCGCTACTTGGGCACCACGTACGGGGCCAGGCAGGTCGATCTCGGCTATATGCGCCAAATCGCTCAGGCCGCCGACAACCTCGGGTACGACGGTGTGTTGCTGCCCACCGGCCGCAGTTGCGAGGACGCGTGGATTGTCGCATCCGCGCTCATTCCCGCGACGGAGCGCCTGCGCTTTCTGGTGGCGCTGCGGCCCGGGTTGATGTCGCCCGTCCTGGCTGCGCGGATGGCCGCGACCTTCGACCGTCTCTCGGAAGGGCGTCTGGCCGTCAATATCGTAACCGGTGGCGATCCCGTTGAGAACAGGGGCGATGGCCTCTTCCTCGATCACGATGCGCGCTACGAGGTGACGGACGAGTTTCTGACCATCTGGCGGAGCGTCATGCGAGGCGAACACGTGGACTTCGCCGGCCGTCACCTGCGAGTCGAGGACGCGCACATTCTCTATCCACCGATTCAACGTCCGTATCCTCCGGTTTATTTTGGAGGTTCTTCGGAGGCAGGCAAGCGAGTTGCTGCCAAGCACGTCGACGTTTACTTGACATGGGGTGAACCACCGCAGGATGTGGCCGAGAAGATTCAGACCGTGCGAGCGCTCGCAGCGCGAGAGGGGCGAACCGTGCGCTTTGGGATACGCCTGCACGTGATTGTCCGCGAGACCGAAGACGAAGCGTGGCGAGCTGCGAAAGATCTGATTCGGTACGTCGATCCCGACACCATTCGCAGGGCGCAGGAGGTGTTTCAGCGCATGGACTCGGTCGGTCAGCACCGCATGCAGTCCCTCCATCAAGGTGATCCGTCCAAGCTGGTGGTGGGTCCGAACCTCTGGGCAGGCGTGGGCCTGGTTCGCGGCGGAGCGGGGACCGCACTCGTGGGCAACCCAGAGTCCGTGGCGGAACGCATCCGCGAGTACGCCGACCTCGGCATCGAAACCTTCATCTTGTCGGGCTATCCCCACCTTGAGGAAGCCTACCGATTTGCGGAGTTGGTCTTTCCCTTGGTCAGAAGATCTGAAACGAACACGAACAAACGGACCTTTACGGGGCCGTTCGGCGAGATCGTGGCGAACGCATGGATTCCTGAGGAAAGGAGAGCGGCGAAGGCGTGAGCAGATGGCGCATGTGGTTTTGGAACCGGGTGGCACCTTGGGTGCTCCCGGTTGCCGTCCTTGTCATATGGCAGGCACTCGGGAGCGCAGGCGTGATATCTCGACGCATTTTGCCCACCCCGCTTGGGGTCGTGGACGCGGCGCTGATGCTCGCGCGCCAAGGGGTGCTGTGGACGTACATCGCGACAAGTGCAGCCCGGGCGTTCAGCGGGTTTTTCATCGGTGCCACTGTCGGTTTCACCCTCGGCACGTTGAACGGTATTTCAAAGAAGGCAAGTCGACTTCTGGATACCCCCATTCAGATGATCCGCACCATCCCGCACCTTGCTCTGGTACCGCTAGTCATTGTGTGGTTCGGGATCGGCGAGCAGGCGAAGGTGTTCCTGGTCGCGCTCGGAACGGCGATTCCCATGTACATGAACACATACTTCGGCATTCAGTCCCTGGATCCGGGACTTTTGGAGATGGCTCGAGTCTATCGATTCAGTCGCCTCAAGATGTTTGGGAGGGTGATTTTGCCGGGAGCGCTGCCGTCCGTTTTGTCCGGGGTGAGATACAGCCTTGGCGTCATGTGGGTGACGCTCATCGTCGCGGAAACCATCTCCGCGAATTCGGGAATTGGGTACATGGTGATGAATGCGCAGGAGTTTATGCAAATGAACATTGTCGTGTTAGGCGTGGTCCTCTATGCGCTACTCGGAAAGCTGTCTGACGTGATCGCGCGAGTTCTCGAGACGAGGTTGTTGCGATGGCATCCCATTGGGATGCAAGCAGTTTGACGGAGGGAGGCGGAAGGCTGTGGCCGTTGGGAACAAGGGCGTGTCCGTGCGATTGGTGGGCGTCCAGAAGGTCTATGGACAGCGCGTCGTCCTTGACGATTTGGACCTCCGCATCGGGAAGGGCGAGTTCATCGCGATTGTTGGACACAGCGGCACCGGAAAAAGTACGCTTCTGCGGCTGCTGGCGGGCCTGGAGCAACCCACTCGTGGAGACGTGTTGATCGACGATTCGCCGGTAACTGGGCTCACGCCGACAGCAAGGGTGATGTTTCAGGATGCCCGTCTGCTGCCTTGGCTCAGCGTGTTCGACAACGTGGCTGTCGTTCTTCCGAAGCCCGATAAGCTTCAGGTCGAACAAGCGCTCGATCGCGTCGGGCTGTTGGAACATCGGCATAGGTGGCCCGCCCAGTTGTCAGGGGGTCAACGCCAACGCGTGGCACTGGCCCGCGCCTTGGTCGTCAGGCCGCCCTTATTACTGCTCGACGAGCCCCTGGGGGCGCTGGATGCGCTGACCCGACTGGAGATGCAGTCGCTCATCGAGTCGCTTTGGCGAGAGGAGCGGTTCACCGCGGTACTGGTCACACACGACGTTTCCGAGGCCGTGCGATTGGCCGATCGCGTCATATGCATCGCGGACGGGCGCATCTCGCTCGATCTCGAGGTTCCACTTCCGCGTCCGAGGGAGCGCTCGAGTTCGTTTCTGCGCCTCGAATCGAAGGTGCTGGCGACCATTCTCGGGCGAGGGTCCGCCGACGACAACGAGGCGCACAGGGTCGGCTCGCGCGGTGCCGCACCGATGGAGGCATAGTGCATAAGGTCAACCGTCGAGACCCCGAGAGGCGGCAGCAGACGCTCTCGGGGAGACGTTCGAAGCTCACTTGTTATGACATCATGCTCATCATGATATCACAATATATTTGACAATCTTAATCGGATTAATGAGAATAAACGCATGCATCGCGATCATCATGGATAAGGGGGTAATACGCACATGAGAAAGCCGTGGCAGAAGGCGTTAGGTGTGAGCGCGATGGTGGGCGCCGTGCTGGGAGGTTTGGTCAGCGGATGCGGATCGCCCAATTCCTCGCAGGAGTCGAGCGCAGCGAGCGCGTCGGTCAAATCCGCGGACGTCAAAGGGAAGGTTGTCACGCTCTATTTCGGGTCCTACAGTGTCACACAGCAGATCTACGAGCAAAAGTTGTTTCCGATGTTTCAGAAGTATTGGAAGCAGAAGACGGGTCAAACGGTGCGGTTTCAAGCGTCCTTTGATGCTTCTGGGGCCGAGGCGACGGCGATTGCAAACGGACTGCCGGTCGACGTGGCCGCACTTTCGCTGGAGTCCGACATTGACAAAATCCAAAAGGCCGGGCTCATCACGCACAATTGGAAGGACACGCCGACGCACGGGATGGTCACGGATTCCATTGTCGCGATTGCGGTGCGCAAGGGCAATCCGAAGCACATCGAGACGTGGGCGGACCTCGCCAAGCCTGGCGTGATTGTGGACCTTCCGAATCCGGCGACATCGGGAGGAGCCAAATGGGATATCAACGCCATCTATTACGCCACCCTGCGCCATGGTTCGGCCAGTGAAGCAAAGTCCCTGCTTGCCGCCATTGTGAAGAACGTGCAGGTGCTCGATAAGTCGGGAGAGGCCTCCATGACGACGTTCGTCAATGGCGTCGGCGACGCGTGCGTGAGCTATGAAAACGAGATTCTCGAAAAGAGCAATCATCTCAAGACGTTCGACGAAGTGATTCCTTCGTCCACCATGCTCATCGAGAACCCCATTGCGCTGGTGGATAAAAATGCGGATGCGCACGGGGATCGCCAGGTGGCGCAGGCTTTCATCAACTGGCTCGAGGGGCCGGATGCGCAGCGCGTATTCATGCAGTACGGCTTCCGCCCAGTCAATCCTTCCTTGAAGGCCGAGGCGGAGAAGCAGTTCAAGACGCCTGCGGACCTCTTCACAGCGGCGGACGTGGGAGGCTGGTCCAGCATCAACAAAACGCTCTATGGACAAAACGGCATTTGGAATCAAGTGTTGGAGGGGCGCTGATGCGTTTCGGGCGAATGGCGCTTGATTCCCTCATTTCGGGCGCGCTCATCCTCATCTTCGTCCTGCCGCTTGGCGCAGTCATTCAACAGGCGTTTTCCGGTGGCTGGTCTTCCTTCGTGCAGGCCGTGATGAGTCCAATCGCGATTCGGGCGTTTGAACTCACCCTGGCGATCTCGTTCGTCACGGCGATCCTCAACACGGCGATGGGGCTTCTCATCGCCGTCGTTTTGGAACGGTGGCGGCCAGTAGGTTCGGGCGCGCTGGACGCCGTGATCGATTTGCCGCTCGCCATCCCCACCACCGTATCGGGACTCATGCTCGTCCTTCTATACGGGCCGGTATCGCCCGTGGGCAGGTGGCTCACCGAACACGGGGTTGCGGTGGTCTACACGCGGCTTGGGATCCTCTTTGCCCTCCTGTTTGTCACGGTGCCGTACGCCGTTCGAGCTTTGCAGCCCGCCATTCAGGCGCTGGATGTGCGTCAGGAAGAAGCGGCTTGGGTTCTCGGCGCGTCTGGACGTCGGGTTTGGCTGAAGGTCATCGTCCCGGCGCTTCGCCATGCGCTTGGCAGTGCGCTGATCCTCACCTTCACACGCGCCATGATTGAATTTGGGTCGGTGGTCATCGTGTCGGGCAACAAGCCCATGCAAACCGAGGTGGCGTCGGTGTACATTTATGGACTCCTCGAGAACTACGACCAGCGTGGTGCGGCCGCCGCAGCGGTGATTCTCATGTTCTTGTGTGCCCTCGCCTTTGTCCTTGAGGCCCGCCTTCTGGCACTTCTCGGGAGACGAAGGGCCGTGCGATGGGCTGCAGCTGAGGGAGGGACCCGTCATGTCTAAGGTTTGGACGGTTGTCGGGACTTCGATAGCGTATGTGTGGCTGTTGCTCCTGGTGGGGGTTCCGTTCGCCGCGGTCCTCGTAGGCGCCTTGGCCGGAGGCTGGGGCCCATTTTGGCAGAGCGTGACCTCGCAGGAGGCGCTCTTCGCGCTTCGTATGACGGGTGAAATCACCGGGGTGACTCTGCTCGTCAACCTGGTGCTCGGCCTTCCCATGGCGTTTTGGATTGCCAGACGCGCACCAGGTTGGCGGATGGTGCAGTGGCTGGTGGAACTGCCGTTGTCCGTATCTCCGGTGGTCGCGGGGTTGGCACTCATCGTCGTGTATGGGCCGAACGCGTTCATCGGGGCATTCCTGTTGCACATCCATGTGAAGGTTGCATTCGCCTTTCCGGGTATGGTGCTCGCGACCATCTTCGTGACGCTTCCCTTCATCGTGCATGAAACCGTGCCAGCCATTCGCGCCATCGGCGACACGCAAGAACAGGCTGCGTACGTGCTCGGCGCATCGCCGTGGCGGACGTTGTGGCGCGTGTGGCTGCCCCAATTGAAGTGGAGCATTTTGTACGGATTGGCCCTCACCACGGCCCGTTCATTGGGTGAATTTGGGGCGGTGCTCGTGGTGTCTGGCAGCATCGTCATGGTGACCGAGACCGCGACGCTGTTCGTGTATCAGGCCTCCGTCAACAACGAAATGCAGGCTGCCTATGCGGTGTCCGCCCTTTTGGCGCTGGCCTCGTTTGCACTCATCCTGCTGTTGCAATTCCTGAAGCGTGCAGGGGGGAGGAACCTGCGTGACCATTGAGTTCGTCGGCGTTGAAAATATCTACCCAGGCGGCGCGCGATCCGTCCGAGGGGTCTCCTTCCAAATTCGCGAGGGAGAGATGGTGGGACTGCTGGGTCCGAGCGGAAGCGGAAAGACCACCATCCTGCGCATCATCGCGGGACTCGAACGTCCAACCAAGGGCGATGTGTGGATTGGAGGCAAGCGGGTCACGGATCTGCCTCCTCAAAAGCGAAATGTGGGGCTCGTGTTTCAGAACTACGCGCTGTTTCAGCACATGACTGTTTATGACAACGTATCCTTTGGCCTCAGGGAAAAACGGGTTCCGAAGGACGAGATGGACGCGCGCGTGAGGGAACTCCTGCGGTTCATGCGGCTGGAGTCGTATGCGAATCGCTTTCCGCACGAGCTTTCGGGAGGGCAGCAGCAGCGCGTGGCCTTGGCGCGCGCATTGGCTCCTCGCCCGCAGGTGCTCCTCTTTGACGAACCCTTCGCCGCCATTGACACCCAGATTCGGCGTGAACTGAGGACGTTTGTGCGCCAGGTCCACGATGAAATGGGCGTGACGAGCGTGTTTGTCACCCACGATCAGGAGGAGGCGCTGGAAGTGGCGGATCGGGTGCTCGTCCTGCACGAGGGGAACGTCGAACAGTTCGGGACGCCGGAAGAGGTTTATGAAAAGCCTGGGACGCTTTTCGTGGCCTCCTTTATCGGGGAATCCAACGTGTGGACGCGCGCCGTGCAAAACGGCCGAATCGAGGTGGCGGGCGCGGCTCTGCCCGTCGATCCCGCCGTGTCTGATGGTTCGGAGGTGGCCGTGGTGGTGCGCCCCAAGGATGTCGAGCTTCAGCCTGCGAGCGAACGCGAAGCGCACGCGCAGGTGGTGCGATCCGCCTTCAAAGGCTCGTACAGCGCGTGCTGGATTCGCACGAAGGATGGCGAAGTGTGGGAGGTTCACGTCCCGAGTGCGGATCGCCATCGCTGGTCCCCGGGCGCGTGGGTGCACATGAACGTGACGAGGTGGTTTATCTTTCCGCGCTGAGTTTCCAGGCTTCCAAGTGTCAGGCGAGATCGGCAGGTCGCTCTCAGGGCCGCGTTGGCCCTGCACCTGGCACCGAGGCGATTACACCATGCCTGCGGCTTCCTGGAGCTCCATGGCGTGCATGAGATTGGCGAAGATTTGCACCGTGGTGACGGCGCCCACGCCGCCGGGCGTTGGCGTATAGGCCTTCGTCTTCGCCGCGGCTTCCGGCGCGAGATCGCCCTGCACGTCTCCGTTTTCCCCCTGCGAGATGCCCACATCGACGACGGTCAGGCCCTCGTGTACCATGTCAGGGCCGAGCAGGCCGCCTTTTCCGACTGCGACGATGGCAATTTCGCTGTCGCGCAAATGGGCGCGGACATCGCGCGTGTGCTCGTGGCAAGCGGCCACGGTCGCGCCTTCGGCGATGAGCAGGTGCAGGAGCGGCATGCCGACGGTCTGACCGCAGCCGACGAGCGTGACGTCGGCACCCTTGAGCTCGTAGCCATAGTGTTTGAGCAGGCGGATGCACGCGAGCGGCGTCGCGGGGTAGAGTGCGGCTTCCGGTGTCGGCTTGGCGAACGAGTGGCACGGCGACAGCCCGTCCACATCCTTCAAGGCGTGAATTGCGCCCACGACGCGCTGCACGTCGACCGAAGGCGCGAGCGGCATCTCAATCATGATGCCGTGGACGGACGGATCGTCGTTCAGCGCCAGAATTTCGCGCACAATCGCCTCCGTCTCGCTCTGTTGCGGCAGCTCCATGACGTCGCACTGGATGCCGAGCCGCTCCGCGATGCGCTTCTTTTGGTTGGCGTACACGCTCGCGGCGTGATCGTCATTGGCGAGCAGGGTCACGAGTTTCGGCTGCACGCCGCGCGACTTCCAGGTCTCCACGGTCTTCCTGACATCATGGGACAACGCTTTGGCGACGGGACGGCCAAGCAACGGTTTCGGCATGGCGGACAACCTCCTGGGATTAGAATGGGTCACGAGCGGGTCGTTTAGCCGGCGTTGGCCTCTCGTGAAAATGCAAACGACCGCCTGGGTGCGTCGGGCCCAGGCGGTCGGCAGATATCGCTGTGCTCCCTCGTGGTACTCCACGCTAAGCCGCCAGTCGCACAGCGGAACGTCTTCGATTGTGAAGGCATAGCAAAAGAACCCACGGCTTCGAAAGGTTCCACTGAAAATATAGCAAGCTGGAACACGGCGCGCAAGGGCGCGGGCTTCTTGATTACGTTGACCTCCATCCCGCGGGTCGTCGGTTCCGCGTCGTCCGCGTGGTGGAACAAGCGCAGTCCTGCCGTGGCCGTGATGCGCCGCGCTTCTTCGGTGGCTGCCCTCATGGCTGCCGGCGTCGCCTTGGCCGTCTCGTTTCCACGCACGGACCTTTGGATCATGATGCCTTTCATCATCGTAATGGCGTTCACGGAGGGCGTGTATTTCCCCGCCGTGGGTACGGCGGTTCGTCAACTTCTTCCTGAGGAGTCCTGGCAGCAGGCCAACGCGCTGATCCAGGGAACAAACCAGGTGGGGCGCATGGTCGCGAGTTTTGTGTTGGCACCGGTCGTCACTAAGGTCGCCTATTGGGCATCCTGCGCCATCGTCGCGGCACTGTATCTGTTCACGAGCCTGGTTCTTCCCACATCCCGGCCTCGTCCGGCTGCGGACGGAGCGCAAGCGGAGCCCTCGCCGA
>NZ_BCSG01000026.1 GCF_001570745.1 Alicyclobacillus mali NBRC 102425 | reverse complement strand
GTGTGCAGATTCCTTGATGCGCCCCGCCGCGGCGTCGGAATGACCGCAGTCTCTGGGCGTGATCGCTTTCATGCCCATGCATGAGGCCATAGATGGGCCACCATACGCCCCATGATGCCCTAAGGAGATCACCCCTGTCAACCGAGATACTTCTTGGAATTGATGGACGATTTCGATCCGACTGAGATGAACGATCAGTTCACAACTTTCCATTTGCCAAGCGATGCATCCCCGCAACCTTGGACTTGCAAGAACCTCCGAGCATGAACGGACATCCTCGTTCATATCATCGAGTGGGGTCAAAAAATTGAAAGACCCACGAGCCCAATTTCAAGGGTTGAATCTTCGCAAGTCTCTTAATATGATGGAGTTGAAAGCGGTGTCCAACCGTTTTCTGATCAAGTAAGGAGGGGACATGGGGGGCAGTTCAAGAAGTGAACGCGAGCGCTCTGCATCCGGATGTCGTCGAGTTTCTGAAGGGTCCCAAAGGCTTGTTCATTGACGGCGAATTCGTTCCCTCGCTCTCTGGCAAAACGTTTAAGTCTATCAATCCCGCGACAGAAGAGGTCCTCGTGGAAGTTGCGGAGGCGGAAGCCCCCGACATCGATCGCGCGGTCAAAGCTGCTAGGCGCGCCTTTGAGTCCGGCCCGTGGTCGCGCATGAGTGCAGCGGAGCGGTCTCGGCTGCTCTACAGACTGGCGGATCTCATGGAAGAACATAAACTGCAACTCGCTCAGCTTGAAACGCTCGACAACGGAAAACCCATCCGCGAGTCCCTGAACGCAGACCTTCCTCTTGCTATCGAACATATTCGCTATTACGCCGGGTGGCCGACCAAAGTCGTGGGACAGACCATCCCGGTAACGGGAAAATACTTCAACTACACGCGCCACGAGCCCGTTGGTGTGGTGGGCCAGATCATTCCGTGGAACTTCCCGCTCCTCATGGCTTGCTGGAAAATCGGCGCCGCGCTGGCCATGGGCTGCACGGTGGTGCTTAAGCCGGCCGAGCAGACCCCGCTCTCGGCGCTCTACCTTGCCAAGTTGATTCAAGAGGCGGGATTCCCAGCGGGCGTCGTCAACGTCGTGCCAGGCTTCGGCGAGACGGCCGGACAGGCGCTCGTGGAGCACCCGGACGTCAACAAAATTGCGTTCACGGGATCGACGGAAGTAGGTAAACTCATCATGCGCAACGCGGCGGCGACCCTGAAGCGCGTCACGCTTGAGCTCGGCGGCAAGTCGCCGAACATCATCCTTCCGGATGCCGATATGAGCCGCGCCATCCCTGGCGCGTTCCTGGGTATCATGTTCAACCAGGGTCAGGTGTGCTGCGCCGGATCGCGCCTGTTCGTGCAGAAGAAAGCGTACGACAACGTCGTGGCCGATCTCGTCTCCCTGGCACAGAACATCCGCCAGGGCCCCGGACTGGATCAGGGCACGGAGATGGGCCCGCTCGTATCCGACGAACAGGAGAAGCGCGTGCTCGGCTACATCGAGAAGGGCGTGGAAGAGGGCGCCGAAGTCCTCGTGGGCGGCGGCAAGGCCACGGATCGAGGCTACTTCGTGCAGCCGACCATCTTCGCCAACGTCCGGGACGACATGACCATCGCACGCGAAGAAATTTTCGGACCGGTGGTCGCAGCGATGCCGTTTGAAGACCTGGACGAAGTCATTGCGCGCGCCAACGACACGGAATACGGCCTGGCGGCAGGCGTGTGGACGGAGAACATCCGGAACGCCCACTACATCGCAAGCAAGTTGAGAGCCGGGACTGTTTGGGTCAACTGCTACAACGTGTTTGACGCGGCGGCGCCGTTCGGCGGCTACAAGCAGTCCGGCATCGGGCGGGAAATGGGCTCGTACGCGTTGAACAACTACACCGAGGTCAAGGACGTGTGGATCAGCCTGAGTTGAGCGCGCGATGGAGACGGGCCCGGCAAACCGCCGGGCCTATTTTTGTCGCCCAAATTGGCATATGTGGACGTTTGTAGACACCAGTGCTGCCATGCTCGCCTATTGTGTGCAGAAAGAGATTCTCTTGGCGAGGAGGACGCCCGGTGTCGCAGCCTAACATTCCCAATATCAACCCGTCCATCTCTCTCACCCGGGACGACGCAGTCAACCTGCTGCTCTCGTCCATCGCGCTCGAAGAGCTGGGCCTTGGCCACCTCACGAACGCCGAGGCGGAAAAGATTCAATACGTCCTCGGCACGCTGACGGGCGCCACCGGAACTCAGCCGTCGCTCGACGATCTTCTCACACTCAATCAGTCGGTGAACACGACGCTGGACAACATCATCCGCAAGGAGCTGATCTTGGATAGCAAGCTCAGCAATGTGATGTCGCTGGCGAACGTTGGCCCCACCGGGCCCACAGGCCCCACGGGACCGACTGGACCCACAGGTCCGACGGGGCCCACCGGTCCCACTGGGGCGACAGGACCCACAGGTCCAGCAGGTGGACCTACGGGACCTACGGGACCTACGGGACCTACGGGACCTACGGGACCTACGGGACCTACAGGACCTACGGGACCTACAGGACCTACAGGACCTACGGGACCTACAGGACCGACTGGACCGAC
>NZ_BCSG01000025.1 GCF_001570745.1 Alicyclobacillus mali NBRC 102425 | reverse complement strand
CGGACCGACTGGGCCCGCGGGTTCGAGCGCCATCCTTCCGTACGCGTCCGGGCTGCCCGTCGCGTTGACGACCGTGGCTGGCGGGCTGGTGGGCACCACGAGCCTTGTCGGATTCGGCAGCTCGGTGACGGGCGTCACGCTGCTTGGCTCCGGCCAGATCGATCTCACGGGCGCCGGGGGGACGCTGCTCAACTTCGCGTTCTCCATGCCGCGCGATGGGACCATCACGTCCATCGTCGCGTACTTCAGCGCCACCGCCGCCCTGAATCTGCTTGGCACGACGGTGACCATCACCGCGCAATTGTATGAGTCGACGACGCCAAACAACACGTTCTCGCCCATCGCCGGAGCGTCTGTCACGTTGACACCTCTCACCGGCACCATCGCCGTGGGGCAAATCGCCACCGGAAGCGCCACGGGGCTTTCCATCCCGGTCAGCGCGGGCACGCGGCTTCTGCTCGTCTTCTCCGCGACGGCAAGCGGCCTGTCCCTCGTGCAGACCGTCGCAGGTTACGCCTCAGCGGGCGTTGCCATCAGTTGACCAAGGCTCGGAGACGGTCGAACTCCCTCTCAAGGATTCGGCCGTCTCCTGCCCGCGCGTTGCCAAAGGCTATGACCCGCAATCCGCCCCGAAGGTGTCCACAGATGGTGGGCCGGATCGCGCTCGACGCGGGAAACGCGCGACGCCGGCCCCCGAAGATCCTGCAGGGTCTCCTCCGCGGGCCTGGCCGACTGGCCCAGATGGTCACACACCTGCTCCATCCGATCAAGAAGCTCTTGTTTCGCGCGTCGCCAGGCGCCGCTCAACTCCGCGATTCCTGCGTCATCCACCCGCAGATCCACGAGTTGAAACAGGCGGCACAGCACAGACACGCATTCCCAGGCTCCCGTCGAACCGCGGTCCCGCCGCCCGCCTGCCGCGTGGCCGAGAGCAAGCTCGAGTGCCTCGCATTCCCAGCGAAACGCCTCCCAGTGAGCCGCGTACATGGCGAGCCGCGCGCGTGCGTCCTCTTCCGCTCGCGGCCGGGAGTTCCACATTTGTCGACACAAGCGCACAAGGCGCTCGCGAAGACAGCGCAGCGATTCATGATGCACCAGCGCCGTGAGCTCTGTCGATCCGGCATTCGCGCGCACCGCGGCGGCCAACAGGCGCGCGGATGCCACCTCCAACTGAGCGAGCCGCTCCAGAACCATAACAGCCGATGGAGCGTCTGAATGCGACGCGACGTCCTCTATTCCTCGCAGCATTCCCGAGCACCCTCGCAGGGCAGCATTCTCATCACCGCGTCGAGCTTCATCTGAAGCAGCAATTCCTTGCGAATGAGTGTACGGAGCGTTCGCTCCACAGCCTCGTTGACACACAGGAGTTCTTCCATCGACAGTTGCGGATCCGCCACCGCCTTCTGCAACTTCTCGCCCTCGGCGTTCAGAATGTGGGCCAGCCCCAGCTCCTCCATCGCGATAGAGGCGAGCAAGAGATGAACCACCTGTTCCCTCGTCAGCTCGATGTCCGGCCGAATGTCCGGAATATTGGGCATGGACACAGCGCATTCCTCCCTCCCTCCACCTGTATGCAGGCCATCGCCCAAGCGCGCCAGGCGGACGCGCGCCTTCGCGCGACGGTCGTCCGCCGCATAGGGTAAAGGTGCAACCTGGGAGGAATGCGCATGGCCACCTGGTCCCTTTGCATGATTGTCCGAAATGAGGAGGACACGCTTCCGCGCTGCCTCGCGTCCGTCGGCGATCTCGCCGACGAGATCATCGTCGTCGACACGGGCTCGACGGATCGCACATCTGAAGTGGCCCGATCTTTCGGCGCGCACGTGCACCCTTTCACGTGGCGCGACGACTTCAGCGCGGCGCGCAACTACGCGTTCAGCCTCGCGACAGCCGACTACATTTTCTGGCTCGACGCGGACGACGTCATTCGCGCAGAGGACTTATCCACATGGAAGGCCCTGAAGGCCTCGCTCGATCCCGGCGTCGACGCCGTCACTGCCTGGTATCACCTCGCGTTTTACGGCGACGAGCCATCGTACAGTTCCCGACTCGTGCGCCTGGTGCGGCGAACAGCCGGCTTTCTCTGGCGCGGCCAGGTGCACGAATACCTGGAGGTCCGAGGCAACGTGCTCCACGCCGACGCGGCCGTCTGTCACCGCCCAGTGCGACGCGACGCGGACCGCAACCTGCGCATCTACGAGGCGCGCATCCGCGCCGGGGAGTTGCTCGGCCCGCGCGACACGCTCTACTACGCGAACGAGCTTGTCGATCACGGCCGGATTGTCGAAGCGATGCCCCAGTACGAGGCGTTCCTCAAAATGCCTGACATATGGAAGGAGGACGCCATCTTCGCGTGTTATCGGCTCGCGGATTGCCACCTCCGGCTCGGTCAGCAGGAGGAGGCGCGCATGGCCGTGCTGCGGTCGTTTCTGTACGACGCCCCCCGTTCCGAGGCGTGTTGCCGGCTCGGACACGCGGCGCTTGAACAGGGCGATCTCGAGGCGGCGCTGTCGTGGTATCGGCTGGCCATCCTCTGCCGCCGCCCCCCGGGCTTCCTGGGCTTTCTCAACCGCGCCTGCGAGACCTGGCTGCCCCATATCCAACTATGCGTGATTCTCGCGCGGCTCGGTCGCATCCGGGAGGCTTACGAGCAAAACGAATGGGCGGCGAAGTTCCTCGGCAGCGAAGATCCGATGATTCTCCACAACCGCACGCAGCTCGCCGCAATGCTCCAAGCATCTGAGGGCGCGTGACGGGCATACTCGCCGCGCGCCCAAGGCTTACTTCTGCACGGGCTGCAGGTGTTGCATGACGATGGCGGCCGAACGCGCAAGCCCTATTCTCGCAACTTTCACGCAAGGTCCATTCCGCGGAACACCCCGGTTGACAGGGCACCGGAGCTCAGGTGTCATGGTAGCAAACGCATCGGGGAAATTCGGCGGATCGGGAGGATGCGCATGGAACTTGTCCAGCTCAAGTACTTTTTGGCGGTCGCGGAGCACCAGAGCTTTCGCCGCGCCGCGGACGCCATCCGCGTCTCGCAACCCGCGCTGTCGCGCGCCATCCAGAAGCTCGAGGGCGATCTCGGCGCGCCGCTCTTCGTCCGCACGGCGCAGGGCGTGCGCCTCACGCCGTGCGGCGAGGCGTTTCTGCCTCACGCTCGCCAGGCACTCGCCGAGGTGGCCGCGGGCGTTCGCAAGGTCGCCGAGCTCACGGGCCAGGCCCGGGGCGTGCTCCACGTCGGCCTCATCTACTCGCTCGGGACGCGCTTCCTCCCCGACGTCATTCGCACGTTCACGCGCACGCACCCCGGTGTGACCGTCCGGCTGTCCGAAGCGCCAACCCAGAAGCTCTTGCAGCAGCTGGATGCTGGCGAGATCGACATCGCGTTCTGCACCCCGCAGCACGCGCCGCACCTCACGCTCATCGAAATTCTGCAGGAGGAACTCGTGGCCATCGTCCCCCCGGATCACCCGCTCGCGGCGAAGGACCAGTGTCACCTGTCCGATCTCGCCGACGAGCCGTTCGTGGCCTACGCGCGCGAAAGCGGTATCCGCCACGTGATTGAGCGCTATTGCTCCGAGGCAGGATTCGCGCCGCGCGTGGCGATGGAAGGCGTCGAGGATCTCACCGTGGCGGGGCTCGTGGCCGCGGGCGTCGGCGTCGCCGTGGTGCCGCGCCACGCCCAGCTCGCCCAGTTACCGGTCCACATCCTCCGGCTGCGCGAGGCTTGCAAGCGGTCCGTCCACATGGCGTGGCACAGCCACGCGACGCTCTCACCTGTCGCCCGCGCGTTCATCACCTTCGTCAGGCGCATGTGCGCGCCGTGATGGCCCGAAAGGCATTCGTTTCAGCCCGCGGAGAATCCAGCGCAGGCGCGTCTCCCCGCGTTTCCATCCAAGCCCGGCGACCTGTTACACTGGGGATGGACGTTTCAACGACGGGAAGGGGACTTCACGTGGAAATTCGCCGCTTCGTCATCTCGCCCATCCAGTCCAACTGCTACGTGCTTGCCGAGTCGTGGGAGCGCGGCGCAAACGCTGTCGTCATTGATCCGGGCGATCTCGCCCTGGATCCCGTGTTTTCATTCATCGACGAGGTGGGCCTCAAGCTCGTCGCCAACTGGAACACGCACGGCCACTTTGATCACGTCATCGGCGTCGATCATCTGCGCCAGCGGTACGGCGTGCCGTCATATCTCCACCGGGACGATCTCGTCACATGGAACCGCGCCCCGCACTGGTACCGCGCGTACCTCGCGGACGATGCGCCGGATTTGCGCCAGCCGGACGCGTGGCTGCAGGACGGCGATGAGCTCACGCTCGGCGACGAGACGTTCACTGTGTGGCACACGCCGGGGCATTCGCCGGGGAGCGTTTGTTTCGTCGGCAAGCGCGTCGTCTTTTCCGGGGACACGTTGTTCGCAGGCACCATCGGGCGCGTGGATCTGGAGGGATCGGATCCGGGGGCCATGCAGGCGTCGCTGAAGCGCATCCTCCAATGGCCGGATGAGCTGGAGATCTACCCGGGCCACGGGCCCGCGACGCGCATGGGACACGAACGAAGACACAACCGATTCCTGCTGGAGGTCATGCAGGGTTGAGAAGCATCGAGGCGGAGCGCATGCTCCGCCTCGCCCCTGTCATTGAATGGGCACTTTGGCCGCCGAAGACGCGCCCAGCTGGGCATTCGGGGACGGGATGGGGTCGAGATCGGTCAACAGGAACGCGTAGCTCAGCACGCCAATCAAGAGGATCACGGCCGCGCACAGGAACGCATCCATGAACGATCCCGTCGCCTGCACAATGAAACCGGTTACAATCGGAGCAAGAATGCCCATTGCATTGTTGCCGAACGTGAGAAACCCCGTGAGGACGCCCACCGTGCCCCTGGGCGCGATGAACGTCGGAATGCTCATCGCGATGGACGAGGTGCAGACCAAGGCGCCGAGCGCGATGGAGATGAAGAACACGGCCCAACCCGGCGAACGCGTGTACGCTGCGCCGATGACGGTGAGCCCGAGGAGCAAGCACACCACGAGCACGCTTTTGCGCACCCGAAGCGGATTCCTGCCGCGCTTCACGAGCCAGTCGATGAGAAAGCCCGCGACAAACAACTCGGACGCGAACCCGACGAGCCAAGGAATGGCCGCGAACCAACCTGTCTTCAGCACCGACATGTGCATCTGGTCCTCCAGATAGCCCGGAAGCCAGGACAAAAAGAGCCAGAACGAGTAGGCGTACGCCGCGAATCCGATGAACACGCCCCACACCTTGCGGTAGCGCAACAGATGGCCCAGATTGCGCCACAGCCCGCCTTCCGCCTGGCCTTCCTCCTGCGATCCGCCTTCCTCGATGAACTCGAGCTCTTCCCGCGACAACCGCTTGTCTTCGCGCGGATCGCGGTACATCGCCCAGTAGATGAACACATACACGACGCTCAGAATGCCGGTGGCGATGAAGCCACCGCGCCAGCTCCACTCCGTGATGGCGAACGCCAGAAGCGGCGCGCCAATCGCGCTCGCGAGCTTGGATTCCGAGTCGTACAGGGAAACCGCCCGCGCGCGCTCCGCGACGGGGAACCAGTACCCCACGGACTTCACGGCCGCCGGGAAATACGGCGCCTCGCCGATGCCAAGCAGCACGCGACCGAGCAGGAGCAGACCTTGCCCCGTGGCCACCGCCGTCACGAAGCACGCGATGGACCACAAGACCATCCCCAGGCGAATGACCCACTTGACGCCGATTTTGTCGAGCAAGGCACCCACCGGAATTTGCAACAGCGCGTACGACCAGCTGAAGGCCGAGAGCACGATGCCCATCTGGCCGGCCGTCAGGTGAAACGTACCCTCAATCGGCTTCGTGGCCATCGAAGTGGCCGACCGGTCCAAGTAGTTGACGATCACGCCCACGGCGATCAGCACGCCGATCCACCAACGCCGGTGTTTCACGCCATCTCCTCCTCTGTCTCACGGATTAAGCAGAACGCCATCTCGCCTCTTCGAGCGATTGCAGAAGCGCCGGAAACCCCCGCCCCCCAAAGTACTCGAGCGACACAAATCCCCGATATCCGCGCGCGGCGAGTTCGCGCAAGACGCGGTCGTTGTCCACATCTCCCGAGGGATCGAATGCGGAGACAGGAACGCTCTGATACCAAGCCTGATGATTCCAATGATAGTTCTTGCAATGCACGTGCCGAACGGTTGGGTACACCTCCCGAAGCACGTCGAGCGGGTCGAGGTGGTCCGGGTTAAAGTTGGCAGCATCGAAGATGAGGCCGAGATCTCTCCCCGGAACGGAGTCGAGCAGGCTGCGAAGGCTGGCGAGGGAATCGGCGAACGTCTGGTAATGGGTCTCCACGAGAAGGTCGGCGCCCATGCCCCGCGCGATGACCCGCGCTTCGACCAGCGCGGCGAGCGACTCGTCCCACAACTCCGGGCTCGCCTGGCGCGAGGCGAGGTGCCCGAAGAAGGTTCGAATCGCGGACCCGCCAAGCGCGGAGGCCATTTCAGCATAGCGGCGAATGTCGCGCACGTCGGCGTCGCGATCGCGCGGGCTGCGGGAGAAATAGGTGTAGCCGCTGATGACCGGCACCGCGAGTCCTTCATCGGCGAGCTGGGAGGCGAGTTCCTCGAGCGCCGACGGGCCGCGCGCGGCGTAGGGCTCGAGATGGCCCACCCAGATCTCCAGGCCGTCCACGGGGACGCCGGACCTCCGCCAGCCGCGGACGAGCTGCAGGATGTCGTCGAGGGACCTATCCTTCATCCCGGTGGTGCACACGCTCCACTTCATCGCGATGCGCCTCCTTCGAAGGCGATGAGCGCCTTGCCCGGCTTGCCGGAAAGCGCGTGATGGTACGCCTCGGCGTATGCCTCGAGCGGCCACACGCCCGCACACAGCTTGTCGAAGGCGTGGCGCAGGTCGGGATCGCCGTTCATTCGCGCGAGCGCGTCCACGAAGTCCTGTCGGACGTAGATGATGGACCCGAGGAGCGACGCCTCCTTGCGGACAAACACTTGCATTGGGAGACGCGCCTCCTCCGCCAGACCCAGCGCGACGATGCAACCCCCTGGTTGCACGCACCCCACGGCCGTGGCGATGGCGTCCGGCGCACCCGCGGCCTCAATGACCACCGCGTAGCTATCGGGCGCAAGCTCCGAGACGAGCGACGTCCGCACCCCGGGCACAATCCCTCGAACGAACGCCAAGCGATCCTCACGCACGTCCGCCGCTGTCACTCGGGCGCCGAGCGACCGCGCGAGCATGGCGCAGAGCGCGCCCTCCGTGCCGCTGCCCAGGATAAGCACCTCATCGCCCGCGTGAACCCGTGCCCGGTGGACAGCGTGCCACGCCACGGCGAACGGTTCCACCATCGCGGCCTGCACGTCGCTTACCACGTCTGGCACCGACACCGCGTACTTGGCCTCCGTCACCCAGTCCTCGGCGAATCCCCCCGGCGCGTTGATGCCAATGGACGCCTTGCGCTCGCACACGTTCGTCTGCCCGCGGCGACAAGGCGAGCATTCGCCGCAATACGTGTTGGGGATGATCACGACGCGATCGCCCGGCGCAAGATCCACGCCTGCCCCCACTTCGACGACGCGGGCCACGAGTTCATGTCCAGGGCGGACGGGATACGTAGCGTGACGCAGGTGGCCGTGATACACCTTGGTATCCGAGCCGCAGATGCCGCCCATGATGGTGTGAAGCCGCACCTGACCGGCTCCCGGCGATCCCGCCGCTTCAGCTTCGCACAGGTGCAAGCGCGAAGGCGCTTCCATCACCAGTTGTCGCATGCGTGTTCACCTCGATCTCGCTCGCACTTCCCCGGCCGGGTTGATTTGAATGTACCATCCGCAGGCGCAATGGCGCCAATACCATTCTTGCGCACGGGTGATGCACAGCGGTTATCGGCCTGCCGCGGATCAAAAAGGCCCCTGCGGCGGGGCGTGCGGAGCCGCAGGGGTGAGTGGGAACTGAATGGGACGGTTGCGAGGCTTCAGTGACGAATCAGGTAGTCGAACGCGCCGAGCGCGGCGGTCGCGCCGGAGCCCATGGAGATGATGATCTGCTTGTACGGAACGTTGGTGCAGTCGCCCGCCGCAAACACGCCTTCGACGCTCGTCTGGCCGCGGCTGTCGATGACAATTTCGCCAAACCGCGTCTTCTCGACGAAATCGCCGAGCCACTCCGTGTTCGGCACGAGGCCAATCTGCACAAAGACGCCCTCCAACTCGACGACCTGCTCCTCGCCCGTGGCGCGATCGGCGTAGCGAATGCCCGTCACGCGCTCCGTGCCGAGGATCTCCTTCGTCTCGACGTTTGTGAGCACGGTAACGTTGGACATACTGAACAGCCGCTTCTGCAGGATCTCGTCCGCCTTGAGCTGCGGCAGAAACTCGAGCACCGTGACGTGCGACGCGAGGCCGGCGAGATCGATGGCCGCCTCGATACCCGAGTTACCACCGCCGATCACGGCCACGCGCTTGCCCTGAAACAGCGGGCCGTCGCAGTGCGGGCAGTAGGCCACGCCCTTGGTCTGCAACTCCTTCTCTCCCGGAACGCCCAGGTTGCGCCAGCGCGCGCCTGTCGCGATGATGACCGTCTTCGACTTCAGGGTCGCGCCGCTCTCAAGGTCGAGCTCGATCAGGTCACCTTTTCGCAATTGTTTCGCGCGTTGAGATTTGATAATGTCGATATTGTAGTGACGGACATGTTCCTCAAGCTGAGCGGCGAACTTCGGCCCTTCGGTGTACTTCACGCTGACGAAGTTCTCGATGCCGAGCGTGTCGTTCACCTGGCCGCCGAACCGATCCACCACGATGCCGGTTCGGATGCCCTTGCGGGCAGCGTAAATGGCTGCGCTCGCGCCCGCGGGGCCGCCGCCAACCACGAGGACGTCGTACGGTTCCCGTTCGCTCAAGTCGGACACGTCCGCCTGACTTCCGAGCTTCGCGAGAATGTCCTCCACCGACATCCGACCGCTCTCGAAGAATTCCCCGTTGAGGTACACGGTCGGCACGGCCATCACGTTCTTCTCTTCCACTTCCGACTTGAACACGGCGCCGTCGATCATGGTGTGCCGAATGTTCGGATTCAGGACGCTCATCAGGTTCAGTGCCTGCACGACATCCGGGCAATTGTGGCAGCTTAGGCTGACGTACGTCTCGAATGCGTACGTGCCCTCGAGGCTCTGAATCTGGCGTATGACGGACTCATCCACCTTGGGCGGCCGGCCACTCACCTGGAGCAGCGCCAGAATCAGCGAAGTGAACTCGTGACCAAGTGGCGCACCGGCAAAGACGATGCCTGTATCCTCGCCTGGCCGGTTGATGCTGAAACTTGGCTTGCGCGGAAGCTCCGTCTCTTCCACGTGAATCTTGGGCGACATCGATTGCAGTTCGTTCACGAGCTCCATCATGTCGCGGGAGGCGTCGTCGGACCCGGGGGAAACCCGGATCACGACGTCGCCTTCCATGAGCTCGAGATACTGTTTCAGTTGCTCTCGAATTTCATCGTCGAGCACCATGGTCAGGCCAACACCTCCTCAGATCTTGCCGACGAGATCGAGGCTCGGCTTGAGCGTCTTCTCGCCTTCCTTCCACTTCGCCGGGCAAACCTCACCCGGGTGATTGCGCACGTACTGTGCGGCCTTCACCTTTGGAATGAGCGTCGAGGCGTCGCGGCCGATGCCATCCGCCGTGATCTCGACAGCCTGGATGACGCCGTCCGGATCGATGAGGAACGTGGCGCGCTCCGCGACCCCCTGGTCCTCGATGAGCACGTCGAAGTTGCGGGAAATCTCGTGCGTCGCGTCGCTGATCATCGTGTACGTGATCTTCTGGATGGCCGGGGAAACGTCGTGCCAAGCCTTGTGCACGAAATGCGTGTCGGTCGAAACGGAATACACTTCCACGCCGAGCTTCTTCAGCTCCTCGTAGTGATCCTGCAGGTCCTCCAGCTCCGTCGGGCACACGAACGAGAAGTCGGCGGGATAGAAGCACAGGATGCTCCACTTGCCCAACAGATCTTGATCCGTCACCTCAATGAATTCGCCGTTGCGGAAAGCCATGGCCTTGAAAGGTTGAATTTTCTTTCCCACCAGGGACATCGACGATCATCCTCCTTCGTAAAATAGATGCGCAGATGTATGTCCTCCGCTGGAGCGGGATGGACCATACTCGGGCTCGTCTCGCGCCGCGCGAGAGCTTTGCAGAATGAGAACGTTGAATTATAATCAACTCGTAACGAGTTGTAGTTTAGAATCGTTCTCATCTAGGTGGCATTATAAAAAAAGCAATGGCGGTTGTCAAAGGGGATAGAATCGAGTACAACGAACGCATGAAAGGAGGGGGTGACATGCAGGCTCCGAAGGACGCCGTCCACCTCTTGAAGAATGCCGGCCTGCGCGTGACCCCGCAGCGAGAAGCCATTCTTCAGTTTTTGCTGGACTACAACGGTCATGCGACCGTGGACGATATCTACACGTCGCTCCAGGACCGCTTTCCTAGCATGAGCGTATCCACGGTCTACAATACAGTGAAGCAACTGTCGCAAGTGGGCCTTGTGAAGGAGATTGGCGTTGGCGACGGCGCAAGCCGGTTCGACATCAACGTGGAACCTCATCATCATTTGGTCTGCACCCGGTGTGGCGCGCTGTTCGACTTCTATCTGGAGGAACCCCTTCGCGTCTCAGTTCCTCGAGAAGCCGAGGGATTCGAAGTCGAGGACTACCACGTCGAGGTGCGCGGCATCTGCCCGCGGTGTAAAAAGCAGCAGGTATCGTGACAAGGCCCGCTTGGAGACTTCGCTCGACATGGCGAAGGGACCACCTGCCATCCGGGTGGTCCCTTCTCACGTCTTTCTCTTCGTCAGTGAACCCGCTTCCCCATACCCGTCCAAAGCATCTCACGAAGCTTGAACTTTTGAAGTTTGCCTGTTGCCGTCCGGGGCAACTGTTCGACGAAGTGGAATGCCTTCGGCACCTTGAAGTGAGCAAGGTGCTCCCGGCAAAACGCTCTCAGCTCCTCTTCCGACAATCGTGAACCCGGCCGCTTCACGACGAACGCGACTGGAACCTCGCCCCACTGGTCGTCTGGCCTCGATACCACCCCAGCCTCGATGACCTCGGGGTGCTGGTAAAGCACGCCCTCGACCTCGACGGAAGACACGTTCTCTCCACCCGAAATAATGATGTCCTTCAGTCGATCGACAATTTCGATGTGCCCATTCGAGTGGACGACCGCCAAATCGCCCGTGTGAAACCACCCGTCGCGAATGACCTTGGCTGTTTCGTCCGGATTCTTGTAGTAGCCATCCATGACGACGTTGCCGCGCGCCACAATCTCGCCTACCTCCTGGCCATTCCACGCCACTTCCTGGCCGTCCTCGCGTACCACCTTCACTTCTCCGGCAAAGACCATCTCCACTCCTTGCCTCGCCTTGGCCCGCGCGCGTGCGTCACCCTGGAGTTGGTCGTTTGCCTGTGTCCACTCGCAATAGGTGATGAACGGAGAAGTTTCTGTCAGTCCATAGACGTGCATAATCTCCATTTGCAGAAACTTCTCGGCTTTCTCGATCACCGCCGCGGGCGGAGGAGAACCCGCCGTGGCCATGCGCGTGCGGCGGATTAGTTGCATCTGCTCCACAGCAGGGTGTTGAAGAATCATATTGAGGACAGTTGGCGCCGCACACGCAAGGGTAACCCCCTCGTCCACATACAGGCGGAGGATGACCGAAGGATCCACCTTTCGCAGGCAGATGTGCGTGCCGCCCACCGCCGTGATCGCCCACACACCTCCCCAGCCATTCACGTGAAATAACGGCAATGTGTGCAAGTACACATCGTCATGCGTGACGCGAAGATGAAGCAAAAAGTCCGCCGCGTTCAGGTAGCTGTTGCGGTGCGTGAGAACCACGCCCTTGGGGCGCGAAGTCGTGCCACTGGTGTAATTGATGCTCAGCGGCTGATCTTCATCAATTGGTGTCTCAATGGGGTCACCCGAAACGCGCTCAAGCAACGCCTCGTAGTCGTAAGCATCGAGGGGCGAATCGTGGCTCGCAATCTGAATGACGTGGCGCAGTCCAGATCGTCCCGGCAGGATAGGTTCCACCACACGACCCCACTCGCTATCGACTATCAACACTTCACTCTCACTGCGATCGAGAATGTAAGCGATTTCTTCCGGCTGAAGGCGAATGTTGATGGGCACGATGATGGCACCCAATTGGCAGATGCCAAAGAAAGCTTCAAGCATTGGATGGGTGTTGGGACACAACACCGCGACCTTGGAACCTTGTGACACACCAAGTTTTAGCAGGGCATGGGAGAGTCGGTCGACGCGGCTCGAGAACTCACTGTACGTGAACCTCTTCGAACCATCCACCACAGCGGTCTTGTCTGGATAAAGCTTGCGCGCCCGGCGCAGCCAATCCATAGGCGTGAGTGGAACTTTCATGAGCATCCTCCCGGCACGATAGATTATCAAAATCTACATGATAATCTGACATATTGACTTGAGCACTCGCAAGAGTCTCCCTTGGTCATCTTCATGGATTTCCGGTACATAAATAGCCTAAATTTCAGCGGGCGGCGCCATCTCGCACCGCCCGCTGCAGCAAACCATCTTACAAGTGGATTGCACCGCCCGTGCTCCTGCCGCGTGTATACCACCGTTTCACCGCGTACACCACCAGCAGCACCGCCACGCTCACCAGGCTCAGCACCAGCTGCGAAAGGTCGCCTGGCTGGAAGGCCATGGCCACAATCACGGCGGTCATGGCCGCGATGCAGAGGTACGTCAGGAACGGGAACAGCCACATACGCACCTTGAGTTCCTCGCCCTCCCGCTCCATGCGCCGGCGCATCACGAGTTCGGAGCAGGCGATGAGCAGATAGATGAAAAGTCCCACGGCGCCGGACGAGTTCAGCAGGAACAGGAACACGTGCTGCGGCGACACGTAATCCATGATGATGGACAGATAACCGACGATGGTGCAGAACAGGATGGCACGAGCCGGCACGCCTCGCCGGTTCGTCCGAAGCAGCGCCTTGGGCGCGTTCCCCTGATACGCCAGCGCAAACAGCATCCGCGAAGCGGTGTACAGCCCGGAGTTCAAGCAGGACAGAACGGCCGTGATCACGACGACGTTCATCGCGGCCGCCACGCCCGGGATGTGCAGTAGGCTGAGGGCGCTGACGTACGGGCTCGCGAGCGCTTTGCTGTCGTTCCAAGGGATCATGGTGACAATCAGGAAGATGGAAAGGACGTAGAACACGAGCACGCGCCAGATGACGGAATTCGTCGCCCGCGCCACCGCCTTGGCAGGCTCCTTCGACTCGGCCGCCGCGATGGTCACAATCTCCGAACCGAAGAACGAAAAGATGAGCGTCGTGACGTCGGCGAACAGCGCGCCCACGCCCTTCGGCGCGAAGCCCCCGTACGCCGTCAGGTTTGAAAAGTTAAGGTGCGATCCCGGCCACAATCCCAGCACAAACAACCCCGCCAACACGATGAAGACGACGATGGCAGCAACCTTGATAAACGCGAACCAGTACTCGAATTCGCCGTAGGACCGAACGGACAACAGATTCGATAGGGTCAAAAGCAGGAGCAGAATGAGAGACAAGACCCAAAGCGGCACGCCCGGAAACAGCCAGTTGTGGAGCGTCAGCGCACCCGCCGTGGCCTCCACCGCCACGACAATCACCCAGAAATACCAGTACAGCCAGCCCATCAGAAAGCCAGCCCACTCGCCGAGCGCTATCCGGCCGTACTCCGCGAACGACCCGACCGCGGGTCGCGCCGTCGCCATCTCGCCCAGCATGCGCATGATGAGGATGACGAGGAATCCCGCGAGCGCGTACGACACCACCGCCGCCGGTCCGGTGGTCTGTATCACCGCGCCGCTGCCGACAAATAACCCTGCGCCAATGACGCCGCCGAGCGAAATCATCGTCATATGGCGCATGCGAAGCGCCTGGCGCAGCGAGGCCCGCTCGTGACCGGATTTCGCGTCCAATCCAGTGCCCATCTCCTGCCCTCCTCACGCTTTGACAAGCGACTTCAGGACGAAACCGACGTTCGCCGGGCGCTCCGCGAGACGGCGCATGAAGTAGCCGTACCAATCCTCGCCGAACGGCACATAGATGCGGACCTTGTACCCCTCGCGGGCGAGCGACTCCTGAAGCTGCGGGCGAATCCCGTACAGCATCTGAAACTCCCACTGGTCATCTGGAATCCGAAGTTCGTGCACTCGGTCCTTCGCCCATGCGATGATGGCCTCGTCATGGGTTGCGATAGCCGTCTTGCCGCCCGATTGCAGTTGAAGCTCGATGATTCGCTTGTAATTTTCATCCACATCCCGCTTCTCCGGATACGCCACGGAGGGCGGCTCCTTGTACGCACCCTTGACAAGGCGAAGATTGGGCTTGAGCGGCGCGAGCGCCCGGATGTCATCGGCGCTCTTGTACAAATACGCCTGGATCACGGTCCCGATGTGCTCCGTCCCGAACTCCGCGTGCAGCTTGCGATAGATGGCAAGCGTCACCTCGTTGTGCGCATAGTCCTCCATGTCGATTCGGACAAAGCGCCCCGTATCGCGCGCCCGCGCGACGATCTTATGCATGTTCTCCATGCACAGGCCTTCATCGATATCCAGACCCAGTTGCGTCAGTTTGACCGAAAGATACACGTCGTACGGAAGATCGGCGAATCGCTCGAGCGTGCGCACGCAGAAGTCCGCCGCTTGGCGAGCCTCCTCGGCGCGATCGACAAATTCCCCGAGATGATCCAACGTGGCGGCGAGCCCCCGCCGATGCAGTTGCTCCACGGCGCGCACGGCGTCCTCCAGGGACTCTCCCGGGACAAAGCGTCCCGCCCCGAGCCGGAAGCCGAAGCGGCGCGCCCATCGCTCCGCTCGGCGGTTTCGAGACAACCAAAGTAGCGTGTCGCGCATCAGTTGCTCCATGCGCATCCCCCTCCTCCATGTTGCAGACACTCGCTGTCTGGGCACATGCACAAAGTGTCTAAAAACTTGACAATGAGTTCGTGATGTGTCTCTATTGTAGACACACGGGGTATGAAAGCGCAATATGTTCCAGTTGCCACCTTTGGGGGAGATGTGAATGCCGGACGAGATTACGCGGATATCCGAACTTCCCTCCGATCTCATCCTGCGCGCGTTGCTCGACGTCGTGGACGACGCCGTGACCGTGGTGGAACCTGCCGGGATCGTCGTCGCATGGAACCGAGCGGCCGAGGCGCTGTACGGGATCCCCGCGCAAGACATCGTCGGGCACCCCATTACCGAATTCTTCGCCCTCGAATCCCTCGCCGTGCACAGCGTCCTCACGACCGGCGCGCACATCGACCACGCGTACCACCGCCCGCGCCCGGACGTGCACGTCCTCATCTCCGCGGCGCCTGTCAGGGACCAACTCGGCGGCATCGCCGGCGCCATCGCCGTCGAGCGAGATATGACCTTGCTCGTCCGCATGGGAGAGGAGAACGCGCGCTATCTTGCCCAGACGCAAGGTGAGCTGTTGCGGACGCAGACGGTCGATCGCGCCCTTGAAGCCCTGACCGCCCCAGGCGGGCCGCGGCACGCGCTTGTGGTCGGCGAACGAGGCACGGGAAAACGCACGCTTGCCGAAACGTCCCATCGCCTGCTTCGGTTCCAGGGCCCGTTTCTCGCCGTGCGGGCCGAGCCTCGCGCCGCGGCCTTGATGGATGCGGCGCTGTTTGGCGCGGACGGATCGCTCGTCTTATCGCCTGACGCCCGGCGGGCAGGATGGCTCGAACGAGCCGCCGGCGGCACGCTCCTGCTTCAGGACGTGCACCTCATGCCAAGCGCGGTGCAGGCGAATCTCGCCCGGGCCATCGAGGAGGAGCGATTCCGGCCGCTCGGCGGCCATCGCGACCTTCCCTTGCGGTGCCGCATCCTGGCCACCGCGCCCACGGCCGACGCGGTCGATCCAGCCCTTGCCCGCGCGCTCCCTGTGATCGAAATCCCGCCCATGGCCGAACGGCGGGACGAAAGCCTGCTTTTCTTCCACTTCTGGCTCACGCGGTGGGCCAAGGAGCGAGGGGTGATTCCGCCGCGCCTGTCGGACGAGGCGGCCGGATTGATCCAGGCGTATCCGTGGCCTGGCAACCTTGCGGAGATGGCGCAGGCGGCGCGGAGGGCGGCGTCAGTGGCGGAGGGCGAAGTGCGGCCCGAGCACCTGCCTGAGGCGGTGCGGGCCCTGCACCTCAAGCCCGCCCGGCGCCGCGTGCCGCTGGCCCATCAATCGAAGGAACTTGAGCGCGCGCGCATCCGCGAGGCGCTCGAGGACTCCGGGGGAAACAAGTCGCGCGCCGCCCAGCTCCTTGGCATCTCCCGGGCGGCGCTCTACTACAAGCTGAAGCAGCACGGCATGGACGAGATCACGCGATCCCGTCGACCAACTTCCCGGGGTTGAGCATGTCGGCCGGATCGAGCAGGCGCTTCACGGCCTGCATCAGGGCGAGCGCCTCGCCGTGCTCCTGCTTCTGATACTTCATCTTGCCGAGCCCGACGCCGTGCTCGCCGGTGCACGTGCCGCCGACGGACAGGGCGTACTCCACCAGGTGGTGCGAGAGCTCGTAGGCGCGGCCGAGATCGTCCGGGTCGGTCGGGTTGACCATCAGGCTGACGTGGAAGTTGCCGTCACCGACGTGCCCCACGATGCCCCCGCGGATGCCGAGCCGCTCAATCCACGTCTCCGCCACGTCCACCGCCTCGGGCAGCTTCGACATGGGCACGCACACGTCGGTCGAGAGGTGCGCGAGACCTGGATATGTCCGCATGAGCGCGTACGCCGCGTTGTGCCGCGCGTGCCAGAGCTTCTGGCGATCCCGCTCGTCCATAACGACGGAGACGCGCGCTGCGCCGGCGTCGCGCAGGATCTCGTCGACCGTCCCCATGTCGGCCTGCACGGCGGCCTGTGAGCCCGACAGCTCGAGGAACAGGGTCGGTGCAGGCGTGTACGACGTGTCGAACTGGCGGTTGATGATCTCGATGTACGGCTTCGTCACGAGCTCGCACCGCGTGAGCTGGAGCCCGCTGCCGATGAGCATGCACACGGCATCCACGGCGTCGCGAACGGTCGCAAACTCGGCGGAGGCGGCGAGCGTCGCCTCGGGCACGCCGTAGACGCGGAGCCAGAGCTTCGTGAACAAGCCTAGCGTGCCTTCCGACCCCACGAAGAGTTCCACGAGATTGTAACCCGAGCTGGACTTGGCGGCGAGTGTCCCCATTTCCATCTCGCGCCCGTCCGCGAGCACCACCTCGAGCTTCCGCACGTTCGCCTTCATGGGCCCGTATCGGACGGCCGTCGTGCCGCTCGCGTTGGTCGCCGCCATGCCGCCGAGGGACGCGTTGGCGCCGGGATCGACCGGAAACATGAGGCCGTATGGGCGCAGGGCGTCGTTCAGCTGCTGGCGCGTGACGCCGGGCTGGACACAGACGAGGAAGTCGTCCGGCCGGATCTCGAGGATGCGGTTCATGCGCGAAAAATCGACCGAGATGCCGCCGCGCACCGGAATGGCCTGGCCCTCGAGGCCCGATCCGGCTCCGTACGCGACGAGCGGCACCCCGTGCGCATGCGAAAACCGCGCAAGTGCCACGACATCCGCCGTCTCCTCGGGATAGGCCACGGCGTCCGGCAGGTGTTCCGGGTGATACGATTCGTCCTTCGCGTGCGATTGGCGAACGCTCTCGCCGAAGCTGAGCTTGTCACCGAGCTCTTCTTTCAACGTTTGCCAGGGGATGGTCATCGTCCGGGCCTCCATTTCTGTCGCAGGCCTGCGCGCATGGCGCCTGTCCCAGGGGCTTACGCGCCGTGCAAATGTCGTATAGGATGAAAAGGGATACATGTCGGCCTGTTCTGATTCTAAAGCGAGGTGACCCGTATGTCGACCGCGTACGCGCCTTCGCCCGACGCGGCGAAGCCGAAGGCCCCGCTCCGGGCGCTCATCTCCATCGCCCTCGCGTGGGCCTTTGACGCCATGGACTTTTCCCTGCTTACGTTCGTCATCCTGGACATCATGAAGGACTACCACGTCGCGCTCACGCTCGCAGCTTCCGTCTCGTCGGCGACTACCTTCGCTCGGCTCGGCGGCGGATTTCTGGGAGGACTCCTGAGCGATGCGAAGGGGCGCAAGGCCAGCCTGATCTTCTCCATCTTCTGGTTCAGCGTGTTCGAGTGTCTGACGGGCTTCTCGCTCGGCTTCACGCTGCTCATGATTGTGCGGATCCTCTACGGCCTCGGCATGGGATCCATGTACGCGAGCGGCACGCCCATGCTGATGGAGATGATCCCGTCTCGCTGGCGCGGCTTTGCCTCGGGCCTTTTGCAGTCCGGTTTTTCGTTTGGCTACATTTTCGCGGCCATCATCTATCGCGTCGGATACAGCCACCTCGGCTGGCACGCGCTCTTTTTCATCGCGTGTATTCCCGCCGTGATCGTCGGCATCTTCATCGCGGTGGCCTTGCCGGAGTCGGACCGCTGGCGCGAGGCGCGGACGAACGAACGGCGGGGCATCCCGGTGGGCGAGCTATTTGTCCGCGGTCGCGCATGGAACACCGTGCACGCGGCCATTGTGGCCATCATCGCATTCAGCGTCACGTATCCCATCAACACGTTTTACGCGACGCTGCTCAAGCAGACCGGTCATTTTTCACCCGCCGTCGTGGCGAATACCATCATCATCCTGAACGTCGCAGGGATTTTGGGCAACATCCTCGGGGGCCTGTTGTCGGATTGGATAGGGCGCAAGTGGACGCTGATTCTGTCCGCCATCGGGACGGCGCTGACGTCCGTCGTGTTTCTGCACATCCAGAGCGCGGGCTACCGGGACGTGTTCACGTTCCTCATTGGCTTTTTCTCCATCGGCGGCGTGTGGTCGGTCATCCCGACCTATCTGGCTGAACACTTTCCCACCGCGGTGCGGTCCACGGGGCAAGGCACGACGTACCACATCGGCGCAGCGCTTGGCGGCGCGGTGGTACCCCTCATCGTGTCGTCGATGGCGCCATCGGTCGGCGGTTTGGCACACTCGATGACCTACTCGGTCGCCATTGCATCGATCCTGGTGATTGTGGTGGCGCTCCTATGGAGGGAATCGAAGGGAGAGACGCTGGAGTAATCGCGAGGGCCGCGGTGGCGGCCCTCACCGTTTCCATATCCGCAAAAGGCGCTCCAACCAATGCCACACGTCCTGATACACCTCGGCGCGATTCGTCTCGTTGAGGACCTCATGCCGCGCGCCGGGATACAGCTTGACGGTCACGTCGCGCACCCCGGCTGCCGTGAGCGCCTTCGCGAGCCGCTCGACGCCCTTGCCCATCTTCCCCACCGGATCGCGCGAGCCGGCGACGATGAGCACCGGCAGCTCGCTCGGGATGCGGCGGAGATTCTCGGCGCGCTGCAGCTCCCGCACGCCACCGAAATAATCGATAAAGAAGCCGCAGGTGTGCATCTGCCCGCAGCGCGGGTCCGCGATGTACGCGTCCACCACGGCCTCATCCCGCGACAGCCAATCGAGCGGCGTGCGATTGGGCTGAAACGGCTTGTTGAAGTTGCCAAACGTCATCCTGTACAGCCGTTCGCTTGGCGATCGCGCCCCAAGCCGTGCCGCCTCGCGCCGCGCGAGATACAGCCCCGCCGCTAGTTCCACGCGGCTGACGAAGCCGGCGCCTGACAGCACGGCACCTCGGAGCCTCGCGCCGTGCTGCTCCATGTAGGCGAGCGAAAGCCAGGAGCCCATGCTGTGGCCCAACAGGACAATGGGCACGCCTGGGTGCTCCGCCTCGATGCGCGACGTGACCCGCGCCATGTCGTCCATGACGCGCTGAAACCCGTCGTGATCGCCAAAGTGGCCGAGCAGCCCCATGGCCTCGCCCGTCTGCCCGTGGCCGCGGTGATCGTGCCCGTAGACGGCGCACCCGCGCGAGGCCAGAAATTGCGCGAAGTCGCTGTATCGCGCGATGTGTTCGGCCATGCCATGCGCGATTTGCACGCAGGCGCGCGGCTCGCCGCGATGCTCAGGCACCCACGTTCGGCCGTGAACCTCGATGCCATCTGGTGCGCGGATGGTCCATGTCTCCCCCATGCCCTCACCCCTCGTTGCCGTCTTGGTTCGACGCGGAGGCTTCACCTCCTGCCATTCCGTCCACGCGACGGCGGCGTCAGCCGGAAGCTGACGCCGCCCATCCACGCGCGCCGCGTCACGGCTACGGTTTCGGCACCATGCCGCTCCACGCGTGCGCCTGCAACACCACGAGGACGCCAAGGATGACCGTGAGTACGATGCTGTGCCAGAACGTGCGGCGGATGACGAGTCCCTCCTTGCCGCGCAGCTCGCCGGTCGATACGCCCGTCGTCACGTTTTGCGGCGAGATCATCTTGCTCATCACGGCGCCCGAGGAGTTGGTCGCCGCCATCAGGATGGGATTCAGGTGCAGGCGATTCGCCGCCACCACCTGCAGGTTGCCGAAGAGCGCGTTGGACGACGTGTCCGAGCCGGACAAGAAGCATGCAATCCAGCCGAGGAACCCGGAGAAGAACGGGAACCAGCTCCCGAGCGCCGCCACGGCCACGCCGAGCGTGTACGCCATGCCCGAGTAGTTGTACAGGTAGGCGAGCCCGAGGATGAACATGACCGTCAGGATGGGAAACGTGAGCTGCTTCCACGTGCCGGCCGCCGCGAGCCAGAACGTCTTCCAGCCGGCGCGCAGGAAGATGGCCGTGAGAATGACCGCCACCAGGATGGCCGTGCCCGTGGCCAGCGGCTGGAAGGTCCACACCGCCTCGTACGGCTTGTTGTAGAGCGTGAGAAACACCTGCTTGTCGAGCCCAGGCCAGTGCACCTTTTTCGCGCCGATGTCCGCGATTTTCAAAAACGTCCAGACGATCACGACGCCCGTCACCGTGAGCCACGGCACCCAGCCGCGCCACAGGCCTCCAACAGGCGCTTCGGACGCAGCCGCCATCTCGCGGTATGCCCCCGCGTGGGCGAACGACCGAAATTGGTCCGTGTCCTTCGGGCGCCATACCCTCGTGAACAGCACGATACAGATGAGCGAGACGAGCGCGGCCAAAACATCTGGCAGCGCCGGGCCGATGAAGTTCGCCACAGCGAACTGCGTCAACGCGTACGACAGTCCGCCGACGAGCGCGACGGGCCAGGCGCCGCGAAGCGCCTTCCATCCACCCATGACCACAACCACGTAAAACGGCAGGATGAACGCAAAGATGGGCAGCTGCCGCCCGACCATCGAAGATAAAGCGCTTACATTGAGGTTCGTGACGGACCCGAGCGTCACGATGGGGACGCCGAGCGCGCCGAACGCGACGGGCGCGGTGTCGAAGATGAGGGCGTACGTGACCGCGTCGAGCACCGGAAAGCCGAGCCCAACCAAGAGCGCAGACGCGATGGCGACCGGCGTGCCAAAGCCCGAGATGCCTTCCATCAGCGCGCCGAAGCTGAACGCGATGATGAGCATCTGAATGCGCCGGTCCTCCGTCGCGTATCGGTACATCCAATCCCGGAACTGCGCGAACGCGCCCGTCCGCTGGCTCAAGTTATAGAGCCACATCGCATTCCACACAATCCACATGATGGGCCATAGCGCGAACACCATGCCTTCGGCCACCGAGTCGAACGCCAAATGAGCAGGCATGTGCCAACCTGCCACGGCCTCGATGAGCCCCACCACGAGGCCCGACAGCGCCGCGATCCACGCGGGTGTTCTTACGACGCCGAGTAACACGAGCACGATGACAATGGGAATGATGCCGACCAAAAACGAGAGGCCCGTCGAATGCCCGATGGGCGTCAACAGTTGATGAAACACAGGCTTCCCTCCATCCACGGCCTTCAGAGTTCAAGCAATTCGTCCTCGAAGTCGTTCTGCCTCACGAAGATGAGCGTCCCTCCTTTTCTCAGGGGTCGCGATCCCCGCTTTTGAGGTCATTGTAGTCCGGGGCTCGTGCGCCTGAGAACGGGGTATTCCCATCCTTTCAAAAGATTCTGCATACCGGAATCAACTCACCAAGGGCTGGATGGCTGACCATTGCCCCGCAGCACAGCCCCTGCTTCGCAGCGCCGTTCACCAACATGCCGCGCCGACCTGTTCTGTAATTCAGAACAGTGTTTCTTCTTGCACAACGACATGCTATCATGAAAGCGTACCCAGGGTTGCGAAGTTGCGAGGGAGGAGAGATTTCAGATGGCGGGATCGTACGCTTGCCCACAGGGCGTGGAGATCACCGGAGAGTACAGACCCGAATTTGCCGAGATTTTGACGACAGACGCGCTGCAATTCATCGCGGAGCTCGAGCGGCGCTTCGGCGCGCGGCGGAACGAACTGCTTCGCCTGCGCAAGGAGCGGGAAAAGCGACTGCTCGCGGGCGAATGGCCAGACTTCTTGCCGGAGACCAAGGAGATCCGCGAGAGCGAGTGGACGGTCGGGCCCATTCCCGCGGATCTGCAGGATCGGCGCGTCGAGATCACGGGACCGAGTTCGGACCGAAAGATGGTCATCAACGCGCTGAACTCGGGCGCCAAGTGTTTCATGGCGGACTTTGAGGACGCCTGCGCGCCGTCCTGGGAGAACGTCGTGCAGGGCCAGATCAACATGCGGGACGCGGTTCGCCGCACCATCGAATACACGAGCCCCGAGGGGAAGCACTACAGGCTGAACGACGAAATTGCGGTGCTCATCGTGCGCCCGCGCGGCTGGCACCTGCCCGAGAAGCACATCCGGGTGGACGGCCGGGTGGCCACGGGCGCGCTCGTCGACTTCGGGCTTTACTTCTACCACAATGCGAAGGAGCTTTTGGCGCGCGGCTCGGGGCCCTACTTCTATCTGCCAAAGATGGAGAGCCACCTCGAGGCGCGGCTGTGGAACGACGTGTTCAACTACGCCCAGGACGCGCTCGGCATTCCGCGCGGCACCATCAAGGCCACCGTGCTCATCGAGACCATCCTCGCGACCTTTGAGATGGACGAGATCCTGTATGAGCTGCGCGATCACGCCGCGGGGCTCAACTGCGGCCGCTGGGACTACATCTTCAGCTACATCAAGAAGTTCCGCAGTCACCCGGAGGTCATCCTGCCCGACCGGGCGCAGGTGACCATGACGGTGCCGTTCATGCGCGCGTACACCCTGCTCACCATCCACACGTGCCATCGGCGCAAGGCTTTCGCGATGGGCGGCATGGCGGCACAGATCCCCATCAAGAACGACCCCAAGGCGAACGAGGAGGCGCTCGCCAAGGTGCGCGCGGACAAGGAGCGCGAAGCGCAGGACGGCCACGACGGCACCTGGGTGGCGCACCCCGGGCTCGTGCCGGTGGCGATGGAGGTGTTCGACCGCCTCATGCCCACGCCGAACCAGGTGCATCGCCTGCGCGACGACGTCCAGGTCACGGCGGCCGATCTCGTCGCGGTCCCACAGGGCACCATCACCGAAGGCGGCCTGCGCACCAACGTGGCTGTGGCGCTTCGCTACATTGAAGCTTGGCTGCGCGGTTCCGGCGCGGTCCCCATCTTCAACCTGATGGAGGACGCGGCGACCGCGGAGATCTCCCGCGCGCAGATCTGGCAGTGGATCCATCACCCGAAAGGCGTCCTCGACGACGGCCGCAAGGTGACGGTCGAGCTGTTCCGCCAGATCCTCGACGAGGAACTCGGAAAGCTGCAGGACGAGATCGGCGAAGAAACGTACGCACAGAGCCAGTTCCCGCTCGCGGCCAAACTGCTCGACGACATCTCGACGAGGGACGACTTCGTCGACTTCCTGACGCTGCCGGGTTACGACCACTTGGCGTGACGGATCTCGCCCTCGGGCGCGCGGCGCCTGAACCATCCCCATGTGAAAACCCCGCCGAGGTGGCGGGGTTCTTTTTGACGCTCAATGGATGAAGCGGCTTAAGGAGCGACGCGCTCCCGTCGGTAGCCGAGGCGCTCCGAGACGCGCTCACCCGCACGCTTCACGAGCGGCACCAGCTCCACCAGGCGCTCGCGGGTCATGCGCAGCGCAGGCCCCGAGACGCTCACCGCCGCCATCACGCGCCCGTCGTGCGCAAAGATGGGCGCGGCCACGCAGCACACGCCTTCCTGGTGCTCCTCCATGTCAAACGCGAAGCCGGTCGATCTCGTCTCCTCAAGGGACGCAAAGAAGGCGGCCGCATCCGTGATGGTGTGCGGCGTGAGGCGCGGCAATCCGTACCGCCTGACGATGTCCTGCACCTCGCGCTTCGGCAGAAACGCGAGGATGGCCTTGCCGAGCCCCGTCGCATGGACCGGCACGCGCGTGCCGACGCGCGAGTGCATGCGGATGGTGTTGGGGCTTTCCACCTTCTCGATGTAGACCACGGAGCCCCTGTCCAGAAGCGCCAGGTGCACCACCTCGCCCGAGGCGAGCGCGAGCTCCTGCAGCGCGGGCATCGCCTCGCGGCGCAGATCAATGGAAGAGAGCAGCTTCATGCCGAGATCGAGCACCGTGTAGCCAAGCTTGTACCGCCCGCTCACGGGATCCTGCTCGATGTAGCCGCGCCGCATCATGGTGCCGAGCAGGCGGTGCACGGTGCTTTTGTACATGCCCACCGACTGCGCCAGCTCCGTGATGGCAATGCCGTCGGGATGTTCGCTCACCACCTCGAGCAACAGCAGCGCCTTGTCGACCGACTTGACCGTGTAGTCCTCCAAAGCGTTCACCTCATCCTTGCGCGCTCGTCGACGCTTCTCGGCCGGCCTCCTGCGAAAAGACGCCCCGCGCCTGCACGGCCGCCTGATCCGGGAACGAGTCGAGAATCTGCCAATTCTCCTCGATGATCTTGCGCGCCCGCTTCACCTCGACGCACCGGCCGGGCAGCGGGATGAGCTTGCCGGCGTTCACGATGCCCTTCGGATCGAAGCACGACTTGACCGCGAGCTGCGCGTCGATCTCGTCCTCGGAAAACATATAGGTCATTTCGCCGATCTTCTCAATGCCGACGCCGTGCTCGCCGGTGATGCTCCCGCCCGCGTCAACGCACGCCCGCAGCACCTCCGATCCGGCCCTGACCGCGCGCTCGGCCTCCCCGGGCACGCGGCTGTCGTACAAGATGAGCGGATGCAGATTGCCGTCGCCCGCGTGGAACACGTTCGCGATCTTCAGCCCGTATCGCTGGCTCACTTCGTCGATCTTCTGCAGCACTTCAGTGAGGCGCGTGCGCGGAATCACGCCGTCCTGCACGATGTAGTCGGGCGAGATGCGCCCCATGGCGCCAAACGCCATCTTCCGGCTCGACCACCAGAGCGCGCGCTCCGCGTCCGACTGCGCCACCCGCACCTCGCGCACGCGGTGGCGGCGGCAGATGTCCACCACGCGCGACATCACCTCGTCGACCCCCGCGGCCAGGCCGTCCACTTCGATGAGCAACACCGCCTCGATGTCCGCCGGATAGCCGACGTGATAGTTGCTCTTGTCGACGGCCTGCATCGCGAGCTGATCCATCATCTCGATGGCGGCCGGAATGATGCCCGCCCCGATGATGTCCGTCACCGTGTCGGACGCGTCGGCGACGCGATCGAAGTACGCGAGCGCGGTGCGCAGCGCCTGCGGCTTTTTCAGGATGCGGACCGTGATCTCCGTCGCGATGCCGAGCGTCCCCTCCGATCCGACCAAAAGCCCGAGCAGATCGTACCCCGGCGCGTCGCCGAACGGCGCGCCGATGTCGATCACGTCCCCATCCGGCAGCACCACCTTGGCCGCGACCACGTGGTTGGTGGTCACGCCATACTTGAGGCAATGGCTGCCGCCGGCGTTTTCCGCGAAGTTCCCGCCGATGGTGCAGACCGACTGGCTGGACGGATCCGGCGCGTAGTAGCAGTCCGCGTGCGAGACCCGGCGCGTGAGCGTGAGGTTCACAAGCCCAGGCTGCACCACGGCGCGCAGATTGTCGAAGTCGACGGCGAGGAGCTTGTTCATGCGCGCGAGGCTGATGACCACCTCGCCCCCCGTCGGCGTGGCGCCGCCCGACAGGCCCGTGCCCGCGCCCCGCGGGAGAAACGGAATGTCGTTCTCGTAGAGATAGCGGCAGATGCGCGAGACTTCGTCGGTCGTCTCCGGGAAGACCACTGCGCGCGGCAGCCCCTCTTCCGCCGTGTAGCCGTCGCACGCGTACGCCTTCACCTGGTGCGGCCGCCAAAGGCAGCGCCGCTCGCCCACGATTTCGACAAGCCGCTCGATGTGCGCGTCCCTCATCGCGATCCCTCCCTCTGATAGGCGAGATCGAGCACCTCGACCGTGTGCATGACGCGCAAGGGCTGGTTCCTGCGCTTGACGCCGAGCCGGATCTGCATCATGCAGCCCGGATTCCCCATGACAATCGCCTCCACGCCCGCGGGCACGTCGTCCATCTTGCGCTCGAGCAGCTCGTTGGCCATCGCCGGATGCGTGAGGTTGTAGATGCCCGCGCTGCCGCAGCAGCGGTCGGAATCCGGCATCTCGCGAAGCGTCAGGCCCGGCACCGACTTGAGGAGCGATCTCGGCTCGTACCGGATCTTCTGCGCGTGGCACAGGTGGCAGGCGTCGTGGTAGGTCACCGTCATCGGCAGCTCAGCCTTCGGCGGATCGAAGCCCACCTCGACGAGGAGTTGCGAGATGTCCCGCACGCGAGAGGAAAACTGCACGGCGCGATCCCGCCAAGCCGGATCGTCCCGGAAGAGCTCTGGGTATTCCTTCAGCGCGGCGCCGCAGCCGGCCGCGTTGATGGCGACGTAGTCGGCGCCCGACCGCTCGAACACCTCGATGTTTCGCTTCGCCATCTCACGGGCCATGTCGCGATCGCCCGCGTGCACCTGGAGGGCGCCGCAGCAGACCTGATCCTTGGGCACGCGCACCTCGACGCCGTTTCGCACGAGGACGCGCGCGGTGGCCTCGTTCACGTCGGAGAAGAACACGTCCATGACGCAGCCCGTGAAAAGCAGCGCCGCGGCCTTTGTCTCCCCCCGCGGGGCCATGGTTTCCGGCAGGACGTCGATGGCGGGCCCCCGCCCGATGTCCGGGATGACATCCTCCATCTCGCGCATCTGCGCGGGAAGCACGTTCAGCATGCCGGTGGCGTGCACCAAGCGCCTGAGGCCCGAGCGCTGGTAGAACCGCATCAGGCGGCGGATGGCGCGAAGGCGCGCAGGGCGCGGAAACACGCCGCGCAGGAAGAAACGCATGATGGGGTCGCGCTTCCCTTCCGCGTCGCGCGCGAAAAACACCTGGCCGCGAGCCTCCTCGACGAGCGCCCCCACCTGCACGCCGGACGGGCACACGGTCTCGCAGGCCCGGCAGTCGAGGCAGGTAAAGACGGGATCGATCACGCTCTCGTCGAGCGGCAGCTCGCCTTCTGCGCACGCCTTAATGAGGTAGACGCGCCCGCGGGGCGAGTGGTTCTCGTCTCCCCAGGCTTGATAGGTGGGGCAGACCTCCAGACAAAAGCCGCAGTGCACGCAGACGGAGTACTTCTCCTCCTCGGGCGCGTCCGGAAAGCGGAAGTCGGAGGCTTTCGCTTCGACGGCCGTGGGCTCGTTCACCATGTCACATCCCTCCCACAAAGCGGCCTGGTGACAAGAGGTTGGCCGGATCGAACGTGTGTTTGAGCCGCTGCATCAGGGCGAGCGACGCGGGCGCCAGGGTCGGCTGATGTTTGGCGCGGACCTCGGCGGGCGCGCGCTCCACCACCATGTCGAGCGAGGCACCGGCCGCCAGATCCGCGATGGCGCCGAGCGGCGCGGGGCGGTCAGAGATGGCTCGAGCCGGCTGGAACGCGATGCGCGCGACGCCGGTGAGCCCACCGGCGGAAAGCGTGACGCTTTCGGCTGGCTCGGCGAGTGCAGATGCCGCTTCCAGTGCGCGCGGCATGGCGGCGAAAAGCGATGTGGGCGGTCCTTGTAAACGGATACAGACCTGGCGCTCCGCGAGGCTTTGCGCGAGATCCGACCACCATGCGTCCGCATGCTCACCTTCGACGACGTCGACGGTAAGGCCGAAATCGCGCGACATGGCGCGGATGGCGTCCGTCTGCGCTTTGGCAGAGGACCTTGGCTCGTCGCAGTCGACGGCAAGGACGAAGTCCGAGCCCAGGTCCGCGCCCCCCACCATCTCGATGCGGCTCGGCACGAGCGTGGACTGCGCAATGCGCGAGCGCAGTTCGGCAAGCGCTGCCGCGGGGCCGCGCACGAGAGCGGTCTCGCGGTGCATCGGCAAGGGCCGGAGTTTCAGCGTGATCTCCGTCACGACGCCGAGCGTGCCGCATGCGCCGATGAACAGCTTGGTCATGTCGTAGCCGGCGACGTTTTTCACGACCTTCGCACCCGTCCGGATGACGCGCCCATCCGCGAGGGCGACGCGGAGCGAAATGGCGAGATCGCGCAGGCTGCCGTAAAGTGCGCGGCGCGGCCCGCTGAGCCCTGTCGAGAGCAGGCCACCCAAGGTGGCATCGGCAGGCGCGGGCGGATCGAACGGCAGCATGAGTCCTCGCTGGGCGAGAACGCTCGCCAGTTCCCCGATGGTGATGCCCGGCTCCGCGGAGACGACGAGATCGCCCGGGGAGAAGCTCGTCACACGGTTCATGGGCCGAAGCGTGAGTGCAAGGTCCGGGACCTCACCCGGCGGGCCGTAGGCGAGGTGGCGGCCGGAACCGTAAGGCAGCACGGTCAACCCGAGCTCCCGAGCGTAGGCGAGCACGGCCAGCACGTCTGCCTCGCACTTGGCTTCCACGGCGCAGGTGTCCTTGGACGATTCGCCCGGATGGACGGTGCACATGGGCACGGCGCGAGCAGGAAGTCCAGTCGCATCGTGGAGCGCATCCGCAGTGTCGACCGGCAATGGCTTGGATTGAAGCGGCAATGCAATCGCCTCCAACGGTCGCGGGAGAGGCGACCTTCTGTTCTGCAATGTGGAATACTGTTCTGAATTCTT
>NZ_BCSG01000024.1 GCF_001570745.1 Alicyclobacillus mali NBRC 102425 | reverse complement strand
ATATGTATTCTACGACAACGAAATGCCCAAAACAATCGGGAGGTACCATCGAATTGCTAGCAAGTTCCTCTTGGGCCTCACGTAAGCACTTGGTACGATAAGAGGGATCCTCATTTCGCCATTGCGTGTGCGCGTTCCGCACGGGCTTTACAATTGAGAAATCTCGGGCTGCTATCTGGGCATGTGCCGTCGGAAATGAATCGCGCACAAAATATTCGTATCGGGTCCCGCTCAGGGTCCGCGGGATCGCGCGGTTCGGCACAAGGACTCGGCCGGATCGCCGCGGCTGAAAGACGAGTTCAGTGAGGAGCAAACGGCGCATGGTACACGGTTTCCTGTTCTTGTACCCCTTTGTCATGAGCATCGTCTGGATGGTGGGCGGGGCTGTCTACGCATGGCGGCGCGAACGTCAGTCGTCTCCTGAACCCCCGGAACTGCCCGAGACCCCGTTTGTGTCCATCCTCGTTCCGTGCCACAACGAGGGCGATGTCCTCGAGGACACCATTAGCCGGATGCTTCAGTTGAATTATCCGGCGTACGAAATTGTCGCACTGAATGACGGCAGCACCGACAGCACGCGAGACGTGCTGGAGCGCATGGCGGCCCGCGATGCCCGAGTGCGCGTGGTGAACCTGCCTGTCCAGCGCGGAAAAGCGCACGCACTCAATGCAGGTCTCGTCGCGTCCCGGGGTGAGATCCTCGTGACGGTGGACGCGGATGCCGTGCTGGCCAGGGACGCGCTGCGCTTCCTCGTGTGGCACTTCGTGGCGCCTGGCAGCGAGCGCGTCGGCGCCGTGACGGGCAACCCGCGCATTCGCAATCGCGGTACGTTGCTCGGCAAGATTCAGGTGCTGGAGTATGCGAGCATCATCGGGCTCATCAAGCGCGCACAGCGCGTGCTCGGCAAGATCATGACCGTCTCCGGCGTGATTGCGGCCTTCCGAAAACGCGCCCTTGTGGACTGCGGCATGTGGGACGAGGACATGGTCACAGATGACATCGCGGTGTCGTGGAAGCTCGAGCGGCGGGCGTGGGACATCCGGTACGAGCCGAGAGCCCTCTGCTTCATGTGGGCACCCGAGCGCCTGATGAGCCTCATCCGCCAGCGCGCCCGCTGGGCGCAGGGCGGCGTGGAGGTCCTCATCCGCAACGCCTCGGTCCTCTGGACGTGGAAGAATCGGCGCATGATTCCCCTCTACGTGGAAGAGGTCCTTGGCATCACCTGGTCATATCTATGGGTTCTGAGTCTCGTGTGGATTCTCGTCTTTCGCGTGGCGCATGGCCTTCCCTGGACGTACGTGGCGGAAGCCGGCACCTGGCTCGGCCTGACGTCGCTCGTGCAGAGCTCGGTCGCCCTGTGGATTGAGCAGCGATACGAGCGCGACTCGCTCTGGCGCTGCTACTTCTACGCCATCTGGTATCCCGCCGCCTATTGGATGATCGGCGCGTTCGTCGTGGTCTGGGCGGTGCCGAAGGCGTGCTGGGCCATGTGGGCGGCGCGACGCGGACGGTACGCCACTTGGCAGAGCCCGGATCGGGGGGTGTCGGCATGAGCCTACCTGAAAAGTCGCAGGTGGAATGGGACGAACTCGTCGTGCGGCGCGGGTCGCGATCCACGCGGCCCAAGCGATGGTTCGAAGCCGCGGTGACGCTGACCGGGTGGCTGTGGTTGAGCGCAGTGGCCCTTCAGGTGCTTCTGTCCAGCATCTTGTGGGTGCTCGGCTGGAACAAGTTTCACGTGTACGTCCTGGAACTGCTGCCGAGTGCCACGCCGCTTCATGTGGTCCGTATGGGAGCCGCGATCGCGGCCATGGCGGCTGCGGTGTTCGTCGGTTGGGCTTCCTACAACCGCCTGCGATTCGGCCGCCTTCGCAGGCGCAAGCCACCCGCGCCCGTGTCGGACGCGGAACTCGCCGAGATGCTCGGCGTACCTGTGGGCGAGATCGAACGCTGGCAGCGAGAAAAGGTTGTCAATTGGCCACAAGACCGGTAGTGGCATGGGCGCGGTGCGTTTCCCGCGCCCATTTGACTGTCTCGCCGCTGGGTGCAAAACACACCGATTCGGACGCCGTTGTCACGCCTGTGTGGCGAAGATCTGATCCAGCAGGACGTCCTCCGGCAGGGCGCCTTCCAGGGCGTACGCTTCCGAATCGTTGATGACCGTCTTCGGCACGCCGTAGACGTTGAACCGCGTGGCCCACTCGGGGAACTCGGTCGCCTCAATCATGCTCGCCGTCACAAGCGGCGACTCGAACGCGAACCTGTGCGCCAGCCTGACTGCCGCCGGGCAGTACGGACACGTCGGCGTGACGAACACCTTGAGATCCACAGGCTGTTTCAACTCCGCGAGGCGACTCTTCGTGCCGGCGGAAAGGCCCGAGTCCCCGCTCGCCACCATGCGAATGTCATCCAAAAGCGTCGCAAATTCATATCCAGACGGCGCCCCATAGAAGCGCACGCCGTAGTCCTTGCGCGATCCGTCCGTCAACACAATGGTCGGCGCCCGATCGACGCTATACTTTTTGGCCTCTTCCTCATCAATGTAGAGATTGTGCACCTCGAGTGTCAGCTGATCCGACAATTCGGCGACCTGTCTCAAGAGGCCGCGAATCTCTGGACACGTCGGACATCCGAGAGACGCTTCAAAGAACTTGATGACGACAGGCTGTGTGAGTTCCTGGAGCCGTTCGCGAATCGCAGCCTGATCTCGAGAGGACAGCATCGTGATTCCCCCTTGCGCGCATTCACATGCGTTGATACCCTTCTGATTCATATATACCTATACGGGTATATGGTGTCAAGACCAGATGAAGAAGCTCGCGGTCCCTGTCTTGCCACGCTTGAGTCGACACCAAAAGGTGTCCTATTCTACACATGACACCGATGGGTGGCACGACGGAGGGAGGAACGGCCGTGGCGGATGTGTTTCGAGCCATCGCGGATGCGCATCGGCGGGACTTGATCCGGAAACTGGCCGCCGGATCCGAGTTGCCACTTCACGCCCTGATGCAAGGAATGAACATCGGAAGAACGGCGGTGTCCAAGCACCTGGCGGTCCTGAAACAGGCTGGAATCGTCTCGGAGCGCCGGCAAGGCCGCGAGACGTTATACCGCCTGAACGCCGCGCCCCTCAAGCAGGTGTATGACTGGGTGTCGTTTTACGAATCGTTCTGGCGTGCGCAGGTTCTAAGCCTGCAAAATTTCTTGAGAAAGGAACGTTGTGACATGAAGTCGTTACAGATGGAGTTTCATCTCGATGCCCCGGTCGAGGCCGTGTGGCGAGCTCTCACCGAATCCGAGCTTTTGACCCAGTGGATGTTTTTCAAAGAGAACACGTTCCGCCCGATTGTGGGGCATCAATTCTACTTCAAGATGCAGGGAACCGATGGATGGGACGGCGTCGTCGAAGGAGAGGTTCTCGCCGCGGAAGCGCCACGTCGCCTTGTGTACACCTGGGAGAGCCTCGGAGAGAAAAACGAGATCGCATGGAAACTGGAAGAAACACCAGAAGGCACGACGCGGCTCCTGCTGGAACAGCGCAATATTCAGGCCGAACAGGCGTACCAGGGCGCTCGCATGGGCTGGGAGGCGATGGTTCGCGGTCTGGAGGGCGTGGCCAAGGCGCTTTCGTGACGGCGCGACGTGTGCAGAGCCGGCCCAGTCCGCCTTGGGCCGGCTACATGCACGGCGCAAGTCCGCATCCATGATGGCACCCCATCGTTTCGAGCGCCGCGGTCCCACACGGCAAGGGTTGGCACTGTCCGCTGACCGATGCATCGCGAGATGTCCCTTGGTCCACGCCAGCGAGGAATGGCCACTTCATCGATCCTCTACGGATTGCGCCTGCGCTTCACCGTCAACCCAGGAGAAACACCATACCCAGAGAGGCCCGTACGCAAGGAGAATGGTATCACGCAAAAACTCGGCCACCCCCGCCTTCGAAATGGCGCCGACGGCAAGCGAAGCCACTTCTTCAAACGCGAGCAGAGCGGCAGACATCAAGAACAAGGGCCAAGGGCGGGATCGCAACCATCGCACAGCAGACGCGAAGGAGTGCCACGTGTTCGTACCCAGCCCGGTGATGGCCAAGACCATCGCAACGCCGGTGACCGTGAGGGCACCGAAGTAAACGACGCACGCTGCAACCAAAATCAAAATCTCCACAACCGAGAGCGCAGCTCGATGGCCTGAAGGCATGGTGAGATGTGCGATCTCGGCGGCGCCGACCAACATCAGAATGCCCTCAATGATCATAGGGCCGAGGGAACGCCACAGACTCGTGTGCCAATGAGGAACGCCGCGAAAAGTAAAACATGTCTTTGCAGCCCACCAGTTCGCGGTCGCAACAGTGATCAGGAAGATGACGAGTGCCGCGGCGGCGTCCACAAGGAGCGGTATGACGTGTCTGGTTTCCAGGCGATTCATTAACCAGTCGACAGTCGAGGCAGCCGCGCTTAAAACGAGCGTCGTCAGGAGCAGCGACGTCAGTCTCAAAGGAGAAAATCGAACCCCCATATACGAAATGACCACCGGCCAGATGAGGTCTGACACGGTGGTTATGCTGTGGAGCGGGTGATGGGAGTCGAACCCACGCCGCCAGCTTGGAAGGCTGGAGTTCTACCGTTGAACTACACCCGCACGTCACGGCAAAGAGAATACCAGATTCGCAGAGTGGATTCAAGTGCATTCATCCAACAAGATCCCTGCGCTGATTACGAAAAAAGGCAGGCGCCTCCGATTGAGCAGCCTGCCGTTCAGGTCCGCGAAGCCTGAGCATTCCATGCCGCTTGAGGTGACTGTCCGCGGCGTTCTGATGCCACCGCGTCAGACGCCGTTGTTGTACGCCGGCACCAACAGGAAGAACAGCACGAAGATGATCAGAAACACCACAGCCCACTGTGTGTAGGAGCCGAAGCATCCGCCGTACATGATGGTCCCTCCTTCCGCGAGGATCACCACCATGCTACGGAGAAGCAGACGAAAGCGACGCGGTCTTTGTCCCGACCTACGGCAAGTCGACGAGGCCTGCATCAGGCGACACGCGCTGACCGAACGTTCATCCGCCACACCATGCCCCAGAGAAGGGCAATTGCCAGTTCGACGAGCGCCCCCAGGAGACACGCCACCCATGTCATGCACGAGATCAGAGTGAACAAGATGCCCAGGCCAATCGCGACGCCGAGCCCCCAGTGATAAAACGCTGTCCTACTCATCTTTCCATCGGGCCGCCCCGACACATCCCAGTGCGACGTCACGCGATCCGGCACGTGCGTCCGATAGCGCCGCCACATGCCCACGTGAAGCAGCACTGTCGCGGCAGAGACGACGAGCGCGACAAGACCTGCAACCGGATGGAACGGCAGAACGTTCACGGGCGGCACAGAGGGAACCGCACCCATGGACACATGGTGCACCAGCGCGTCGAGTCCAGGCGTGCCGAGAATCACGAGCGCGTGGCCGTCCGACACGGCGAGCCGAGGCGCACCGGCGAGGACGTACACATCCGCGACCTGCCCATTGTTCAGGCGAAACAGGCCGCTCGCATACGCACCCGCGCTCGTCCCAAGCAGTCGATCCGCCAACCCGTAGACGCCGTTCTGCGCCACCCAGGCCGCGTGCGCGCGGGCGAGATCGATCTCGGTCACACCCGCATCTGTGCGCACCTGGAGCACGCCGCCGACGAGCCGCCACCCGCTTCGGAGACCGGAGACAAGGACGTACACCGCCAGCAAAAACGGTACACAGGCGAGCAGCCAAAAGGCGGTCGACAAGCCTTTGAACCCGTGCTGCAAAAAAGCTCGGCGCCTCAAGAGACCCACCAACACGAGCAGGACGGCGATCCCGACACAGATCCAAAGGCTCGGTTCCTGCAACACCGCTCCCGCCGTGGGCTGATAGCCAACAGTACTCGGCACAGTTCTCACCCCTTCGCACATGCGCCGTGGACAACGCACATCCCCAGCCGTACGATGCAACATCCGGTGCGGAAAGGAGGAGCAGCTGTGAAGCATAAGAAGCCGATTGTGATTGTCCTCCACCCCGGGCAGCGGGTCTTGGTCGTTGCGCGCGGCAAGCGCCGCCATCACAAGTGAAGTGCGCGAAGCGCGGACCGCGCGAAAGATTCTGACGAGACTGCCCGGATGAATGTCCGCTCGTCCGCGGCCGCCAAAAAGCCGCAGCCCCGAAACGCCCCGTCTTCGGGCGTTTCGGGGCGTCCTGCACCCGTGGTGGGCCCACCAGGACTTGAACCTGGGACCAACCGGTTATGAGCCGGCCGCTCTGACCGACTGAGCTATGGGCCCTTGCGCTTCTCCTCACAGTATATCACACAGCGACCATGTTGTCACTGCTCGGAGCCGCGCGTCAGAGCCCTCCTAATTGCCGCGTCGTCGCCTGTACAGGCCGTCCGCGGGTCAGGCGAACGTGACGGACCCGAGCTCAAGCCCGTCGACGAGAATGACGCGCGCGGGCGCGGCGTCAATCCCGGTGAGCTTGAGCGGCAGCGCAATCAGGACATACTCGCCAGGCGGTACATCCTTCAGCCGCAACCCCTCGAGAACCACGATGTCCTTCGACAGAAGGGCCACATGCGTCATGTGATCCGGTTGGGATCGCTCGACACCAAGGCCATCCGTTCCCACGCCGCGCACGCCGATCTCGGCCAGGTAGCGGGCGCCGTCTTCCTTCAGGTAAATGAACTCAAAGTTGAACGTCTCCTCGAACGAATTGCGTGTCTTGAAGAGGAGAAACTCGCCCGCCTTCGGCGCGTGCGGCTCAAGGTCAGCGCGCGTGATGCCGTCCTGCACGCCGGTCAGGTCGATCACGCGGCACGGGCCGATGAGCTTGTCCAGCCCGACCGCCTCGATGGTCTTGCCCCCCGGCACCATGTGCAGCTCGGCGTCGATGTGGGTGCCGGTGTGCGCATCCAGATGCAACCGGGTCTCGTGCGCAGACCCGGTTTGAAAGTCGGACGTGGTTTCGAACTTCGGCCGCTTGTCGTCCTTGTTCTTGTACACCTGCATGCCCTCGTGGATCAGCATGCTCACGTCGTACACCTTCGCCATTAACGCTTCACCTCCACGAGGTGGCCGACAGCCCGCTCCAGATCCTGCATCGGCGACTCGTTGCCGTAAAGCGGCCACCACAGGCCCGGGTTTGGCTGGACGAGATCGTCCGAAGCCTTCGGGCCCCACGTGCCGGCCTTGTACGTGTCGAGCGGCACGCGGCCCTCGGCGAACGCGTTGGCGATGGGATCGACGAACTTCCACGCGAGCGCCACCTCGTCCCAGCGCGTGAAGAAAGTCGAATCGCCGTGCATCGCGTCATGCAGCAGGCGCTCGTACGCCTCGGGCGACTTGTCCGCCGGCTGGCTGAACTCGAGTGCAACCGGCACGACGACGTTCTCCGTGCCCGGCCGCTTGACGTTGAGCTGCAGGTACATGCCTTCCACCGGGTTGATGCGAATCACGAGCAGGTTCGGGCCGAGCTTGCCATCCTGGTTGAAGTACAGGTGTTCCGGCATGTTGCGGAACTGGATGACGATCTCCGTCGACTTCTTCGGCATCCGCTTGCCGGTGCGGATGTAGAAGGGCACGCCCGCCCAACGGAAGTTGTCGATAAAGAGCTTCGCCGCGACAAAGGTCTCCGTCTTCGAGTCCGGCGCCACGCCCGGCTCCTCGCGATAGCCCGGCACGGACTTGCCGTCGATCTCGCCCGCAGCGTATTGGCCGCGCACCACGTGCTGCCCCACCTCGTCCTCGCGATAAGCGCGAAGCGATCGCAGCACCTTCACCTTCTCGTCGCGGATGGCCTCGGTGTGCAGGCGACTTGGCGGCTCCATGGCGACCATCATGACCATCTGCAGCATGTGGTTCTGCACCATGTCGCGCAGCGCCCCGGCTGTCTCATAGTACGAGGCGCGGTCCTCGACGCCCACCGTCTCGCTCGACGTGATCTGCACGCAGGAGATGGAACGGTTGTCCCAGAGAGGGCCGAACATCGAGTTGGCGAAGCGGATCACCTCGATGTTCTGCACCATCTCCTTGCCAAGGTAGTGATCGATGCGGAAGATCTCGTCTTCGGAAAACGCGGTCGACAGCTCCTGGTTGAGCTCCGCCGCGGATTGATAGTCGTGCCCAAACGGCTTCTCGATGATGAGCCGCCGCCAGCCCTTCGTGTCGGCGAGCCCCGCCTTCTTCAGGTTGAGCGCCGTCTCGCCGAAGAAGCGCGGCGCCATCGAGAGGTAGAACAGCCGATTGCCGCCGTGGTCTTTCTCTTTCTCGATCTCGCCCACGAAATCGGCGAGCTTTCTGAAGTCGTCCTCGTTGTCGACGTTGCCCGCGATGTAGTGAATGCGCGGCGCGAGGCGCGACCAAACGTCGTCCTCGACGCCCTCCTTCACGAACGAATCGAGCGCCTTGCGCACCTCGTCGCGGAACGAGTCGTCCGTATAGCTGCGGCGCGCAGTACCGACAATGCTCATCCCTTCCGGCAACAGCCCCTTCTTCTCGAGCTGATACAGGGCGGGGAACAACTTGCGGTGGGCAAGATCGCCCGTTGCGCCGAACAGCACGAAGACGTGCGGCGGCACCTGCCTGCGGGTGTTGACCTGGCTCTCCACTCCCATAGCACTCCATCTCCTCTTTGTATATCAGTCCGCTTCCATTCTACACAAAGTCGTCACAGACATACAGAGGCCGAGCGGTTGCCCACTCGGCCGTAGTCTTCGATCTTTTGTCCGAAGTTATGTTGCGTCCCGCACCGCCTCATTTTCGCGCGCCTGTTGCCGCGCGAGTTCCCAGCGGAGATACGCGTGGATGAATGGGTCGATCTCGCCGTCCATGACCGCCTGCGTGTTGGACGTCTCGTGACTCGTCCGGTGATCCTTCACAAGCGAATACGGGTGAAACACGTACGAGCGAATTTGGCTGCCCCAGGCAATTTCCTTCTGCTCGCCGCGCAGCTGCGCGAGCTCCTGCTCCCGGTCCTCCCGGCGCTTCGCCGCGAGGCGCGATTTCAGGATCTCCATCGCGCGGGCCCGGTTTTGAATCTGCGATCGCTCGCTCTGACACGTGACGACAATCCCGGTGGGAATGTGCGTGATGCGCACCGCCGAGTCGGTGGTGTTCACGTGCTGGCCACCCGCGCCGGTGGATCGATACGTGTCGATGCGCAGCTCCTCTGGCCGGATTTCGATGGAATCGTCGTCCTCGGCAATCTCGGGGATGACGTCCACCGACGCGAAGGACGTGTGCCGGCGCCCCGACGCGTCAAACGGGGAGATGCGGACCAAGCGGTGCACGCCCTTCTCCGCCTTGAGATACCCGTATGCGTTGTGGCCCTTGACGAGGAGCGTGACGCTCTTGATGCCCGCCTCTTCGCCGGGCAGGTAGTCGAGCACCTCGACCTTGTAGCCGTGATCCTCCGCCCAGCGCGTGTACATGCGCAGGAGCATCGAGGCCCAGTCCTGCGATTCCGTGCCGCCCGCGCCCGGATGCAGCTCGAGAATGGCGTTGTTCTTGTCATACTCGCCCGACAGCATGAGCTGCAGCTCGAACTCGTCCATCTCGGAATTCAACTGCTCCGCAAGCCCGTTCGCCTCGGCGAACAGGTCGGGATCGTCCTCCTCCTGCGCGAGCTGCAGCGCCACCTCGGCGTCCTGATGGAGCGACTCGAGCCGCTTCATCGTGTCCACGACCGACTTTACGCCGTTCATCTCCGCGATGATCTTCTGGGCGCGGTCGGGATCGTCCCAGAAGTCGGGCGCGGCCATCAGCGCCTCGAGCGTCGCGATGCGGTGCTCTTTGCCCGCGACGTCAAAGAGACCTCCCGAAGTCCGCCAACCTGGTGGCCATACTCTTGAGTTCCTGGCGAAGCTCGCCGTACGTCTCTGCCATGTGGTTCATCACTCCCTGCGGTGTTTCGGTCGCTATTGTATCAAACGGATGGCCGCCGCGTGCGCGGGCAAGGCGGGCGCCTTGGAACCACTGGCGGCGGTGTTGCGCCATAGGCTCAGCCCGCCGCTCGCCCTCCCCCTCCGAATGGCGCTTATCGGCGGCACACCGCCATCAGCCGCCCTGAACCGGCACGGCGCCGTGCGCCACCGGCTGCTGCGGCACGGCCTGGACATTCGCCTTGAACACGTACAGGATGACCTCTTCCTCGATGGAATGGATCATCGCTTCGAACATCTCGAAACCTTCTTTTTGGTAGATAACGAGCGGATCGGCCTGGCCGTACGAGCGCAGGTGGACGCTCTGGCGGAACTGATCCATCGCATCGATGTGATCCATCCACTTGGAGTCGACCGCGCGCAAGAGCACGAGCCGCTCGAGCTGTTGCATAATCTCGCCCAGTTCCTCGCGGCGCTTGTCGTAATTTTGTCTCCCGAGTTCCAGCAGCCGCTCCTTGATCTCGTCCCGATCCAGCTTGCGCAACTCTTCCACCGTCACCTGGCCCGGGTGCAGGAAGTGGTGCTCCGCGTATTGAACGAGGGCCTGCAGATCCCAATCCTCCGGCACCTGCTCCTCGGAGCAGTACACCTCGAGCATGTGGTCAATCAGATCCTCCAGCATGCCCTCCACGATGCCGCGCAGATCCTCGCGCTCGAGGATCTGGCGGCGCTGGCGGTAGATGACCTCGCGCTGCTTGTTCAGCACGTCGTCGTAGCGAAGCACGTGCTTGCGGAGATCGTAGTTGTTGCCCTCGACCTTCTTCTGCGCCCGCTCGATGGCGTTGGTCAGCATCTTCTGCTCAATCGGCTGATCCTCTTCGAGTCCGAGCCGGTCCATGAGCCGCTTGATGTTGTCCGATCCAAACAGGCGCAGCAAATCGTCCTCGAGCGAGAGGAAGAACTGGGACGATCCCGGATCCCCCTGGCGCCCCGCGCGGCCGCGCAGCTGGTTGTCGATCCGCCGGCTCTCGTGCCGCTCGGTGCCGATGATGTGCAGGCCGCCGAGTTCCGCGACGCCCTCGCCCAGCAGAATGTCCGTACCGCGGCCCGCCATATTGGTGGCGATGGTCACCATCCCGCGCTGACCGGCGAGCGCCACGATCTCGGCCTCGCGCTCGTGATGCTTCGCGTTCAACACCTGGTGCGGAACGCCGCGCTCGTGCAGCATGTGCGAGAGAAGCTCCGACTTCTCGATGGACGTGGTGCCGACGAGCACCGGCTGCCCCTTGGCGTGGCGCCGCGTCACCTCCTCAACCACCGCGCGGAACTTGGCTCGCTCCGTCTTGTACACGACGTCGTCGAGATCGGCACGAATCATCGGGCGGTTGGTCGGGATGACCACCACATCCATGCCGTAGATCTCGATGAACTCCTTCTCCTCCGTCTTCGCGGTGCCCGTCATGCCAGCCAGCTTCTGGTACATGCGGAAGTAGTTCTGGAGGGTGATGGTCGCGAGCGTCTTCGACTCGTTCTGGACCTTCACGCCCTCCTTCGCCTCGATGGCCTGATGCAATCCCTCGCTGTACCGGCGCCCGTGCAGGATGCGGCCCGTGAACTCGTCGACGATGTGCACCTCATCGCCGATTACGACATAATCCTTGTCGCGCTTCATGAGGCCGTGCGCCTTCAATGCCTGCGTGATGTGGTGCATCAGGGTGACGTTTTCCGGATCAAACAGATTGTTTACACGGAAGAACTGCTCCGCCTTTTTCACGCCCGACTCGGTCAGATTGGCGGTGCGCATCTTCTCGTCGACCTCGTAGTCTTCGCCCGGCTTCAGACGGCGCACCAGCATATCCGCGCGGAAATACAAATCGGCCGACTTTTCAGCCGGTCCCGAGATGATGAGCGGCGTCCTCGCCTCGTCGATCAGGATGGAGTCCACCTCGTCCACGATGGCGTAGTGCAGCTTGCGCTGGACCATGTCCTCGAGCGACATCACCATGTTGTCGCGCAGATAGTCGAAGCCAAACTCGTTGTTGGTGCCATACGTGATGTCCGCCCGATACGCCTCGCGCTTCTGCGCCGGCGTCATGTCGGGACCGTTGTAGCCGACCGTGAGGCCCAGGAACCGATGCACCTTGCCCGTGTACTCCGCGTCGCGCTTCGCCAGGTAGTCGTTGACTGTGACCACGTGCACGCCTTCGCCCGTGAGCGCGTTGAGGTACGCAGGCAGCGTCGCGACGAGCGTCTTACCTTCGCCCGTCTTCATCTCGGCCACGCGGCCCTCGTGCAAGACAATGCCGCCCATGAGCTGCACGTCGAAGTGGCGCTGACCGAGCACGCGTTTGGCGGCCTCGCGGACGGCGGCGAACGCTTCATACAGCAGATTGTCCAACTTTTCGCCGTTCCCAAGCCGCTCGCGGAACTTCACCGTCATCGAGCGCAGCTCGTCGTCCGACATCTTCTCAAATTCCGGTTCTAATGCATTGATCCGATCCACCATGCGGTGCAATCGGGCAACTTCACGTTCGTTCGAGTTGAAGACCTGTTTGAGGAGTCCCACCGAACGGTCACACCCCCATGTGCGGTGAACTTCTAAAATCTCATTCTACCCCATTCTCTAACCGCAGACAACGCACAAGGAAATGTGTATTATCAAGGTAGAATGGTTGCAAACATCTCGGATCAACAAACGGAGTGAACTCTATTGAACGGAAACAGGCTCTTGTCTGTCGTCATTCCTGCATACAACGCGGAACGGTGGATACGCGAAACCTTGGAATCCGCCGTGCGTCAAACCTACGAGCCCAAGGAAATCTTGGTTGTCGACGACGGTTCATCCGACCAAACCGCGCAGATTGTCGAAAATTACCGCGATCGAGGTGTGCACTTATTTCGGAACGGCGTCAATCGAGGCGCCAACTATACATACAATTTTGGCCTTTTACACGCGAATGGCGAATACCTCACTTTCCTCGACGCAGACGACGTTCTCATGCCGCAGTACAGCTCTCGGGTCATTGAAGCGATGGAGATGAACGGAGCGGACATCGGCTTCTCTGATCTTTTCGCCTTGGAAGGAGACGTACCTCGGCAGACTCGATTATACGGGCAACCACGACATCCCTCCTTTCGCTTCATATTTGGAGGAGAAGATCACACGTTTCCAAGCAACCCGGATCTCCTTCGAAAGATGATCCTCCAAGGCGTGCACATCAGTCCGCGCGCCATTTACCGTCGCTCGCTTTTTCTTGACTGTGGTATTGAAGATAGACGCTTGCGCATTTCACACGATTGGCTTCGACACGTATCCTTTTTGCTTCATGGCGCCAAGTGCGTGTTCGTGTCTGAAGCCCTTGGCTATTATCGAATCCATAACGCAGGTAACTCCCAAAAGGACCCTCTCGCAAGTTTGATCGATCAATGCCGAGCGACCGAGATTATTCTGAGCGAATATGCACATTTGATGTCCTCGGAAGAGCAAATGATTGCACGTCAGGTGCGCGACGCCACTCGGGAGCGCCTGTTCAGTCATTTGGCGCGCTCGTCGCTTTCGAATCGGCAAATCGCGATGTTCCTAATTGAACATCAAATCTTCATATGACGTGTGCGCGCTCGTCACGACTGTATCAGTTACACATTGTTCCCTTGAAAAACCATCCCGGTTCCGGAGGGGTTTCAGTTGCGATTCGATCTCATCGTTGTGGGTGCTGGTCTATGCGGTGCTACAGTGGCAGAACGGGCCGCGCGACAACTGGGCATGAGTGTCCTCGTCGTAGAGCGACGCCGCCACATTGCCGGCAACGCCTACGACGAATACGACGAGCACGGGCTTCTCATTCACCGATACGGTCCACATATCTTTCACACCAACAGCGAGCGCGTCTTTCACTATCTGAGTCAATTTACGTCGTGGCGCATTTATCAGCATAGAGTTCGAGCGATGGTGGACGGCCAGCTTGTGCCCTTGCCAGTCAACCTGGACACCATTGCTGCTCTCTACCATGTAAGTGTGGACGAGCCGCGTCTACAGTCTCTCATCCAGCAGGACATCATGGCTGTGCCTCGCGTCGAGAATTCTCGAGACGTCGTTATGAGTCGAATGGGCGCCCGTGTATACGAGAAAATTTTTAAAAACTACACAAAAAAACAGTGGGGGCTTAATCCAGAAGATCTCGCACCCTCGGTTTGTGGCCGAATTGCGATTCGAATGAATCGAGATGACCGGTATTTCACAGATCGCTATCAAGGTATCCCTTCGCAGGGATACACAAAGATGGTGGAGCGCATGTTGAGCCACCCCAACATTCACATTCTGCTTGGGACAGACTTTCGTGAGTTGAGGGGCAGCATTGACTACGATACATTGGTGTGGACCGGCCCCGTCGACGAATACTATGATTTTCGGTTCGGCAAGCTCCCGTACCGATCGCTGTCTTTTCAGCTCGCGTATCACGACAGTGAGTTTGTGCAGCCAGTGGCGACCATCAACTGGCCAAACGAATACGACTTCACGCGTGTTACGGAAATGAAGCATTTAACTGGACAATTCCATTCAAAAACCGTGCTCATGTACGAGTTTCCACAGTCAGACGGAGATCCGTATTATCCCGTGCCATGTGACGAAAGCCAACGACTCTACCTTCAGTATCAGACGCTTGCTCGCAAGGAGGAACGTGTGCATTTTCTTGGACGCCTCGGGACGTATCAATACTACAATATGGATCAAGTGGTAGCACAGGCTCTCCACTTTGTAGATACTGTGCTCGGCCGATGACGCTTACAGTTCGTCAGAGCGCTCCAGGAGACGTTGAGCCCGTCCGACCTGCAGACGGGCTCAGTGACGTCTACAATGCTTCACCCCTTAATCGGCTTGCTCATATGCCGTCGGGTTCAATTAGCCCGTAGTCGCCGTTTTTTCTTCTGTAAACCACGTTCATTTCGTCCGTGTCGGCGTTGGTGAACACGAAGAAGTCATGGTCAAGTAAATTCATTTGCAAAATGGCTTCTTGCACGGTCATCGGCTTCATCGCGAACCGCTTGACTCGAACCACTCGAAATTCATCACTGACGTCAAGTGCGTCTGTGTTGGCTAGGACGACCCTTTGTTGATACAAAGCGTCACTCTCCCGTCCGGTCCGAGACCGCTGCCTTCGGGAAACTGTTATCTTGTCTTTATAACGATGGATTTGCTCTTCAAGTCGATCTGCTGCGAGGTCTATGGAGGCATACATATCGGGGGATTTTTCTTCTACTCTAAAAATCACACCATAGGCATATACCGTCATTTCGACACGGTGGTCCGTTCCTTCGACAGCCATCGTGACGTACACATGCTTGTCGTTCTCGCCCTCGAAGAATCGCGCCAAGCGACTGATCCGTTTGTCGACGTACTGGTGCAATGCCGACGTGACAGCAATGTTGTCGCCGTGAACTTGAACCTTCATGGGCAACGCCTCCTTTTGGGGTGCCCCCATTATAGAGCGAACTCCACAAAAACAAAATGGTGCAGCGCATCGTTTTCGTTGTTCCAAGTTTAGCAAAGGGAGTGTCAAGATGAGTGGACCAGAGTACGGAACAACTCTTCCCGCGTATAAGCGACTTCAAAAACTCGATCATACGTGGCAGAACTTCCTATTGAAGGTGCCTACGCAAGAGCGGTGGCTTCTCCTCCAAACGGTGTACACGTCCGCGACACGCCGGGCACTACTGTCTACCCTTCCCTTGACAGACGGCGGATACGTCGCCGACTTAGGCTGCGGTTATGGCGCGCTCGTATTCGATTTAGCCAGCCTTTATCCTGTACACATTTGGGGATTGGATAGAAATCACGAAGCTATACACGCATGTCGCTCTTTCGAAGCTCTAGCCAGACAAGCGGGTGCGTTACACCCCTCTAGTGTGCTTGAGTTTACCGTAGCCGACGTGACGACCTTCGAGTTGCCGTACCCCATGGACGTGATTTGCGCGAGATTTGTGTTGCAACACCTGCGAGAACCAGAGAAAGCGGTTCTTCAAGCGGCCCGCAATCTTCGAACGGGAGGAATCTTGTGTCTCATCGACGTGGACGATGGTCTCTCCCTTGCGTATCCGCCAGATCCCCCAGCCTTGTCAACTGTCAAGACGAAGCTCATCGAACTTCAATTTACACAGGGCGGCGACCGCACCGTAGGTCGCAAGCTGGCGTCTTGGGTTGATCAAGCGGGGATGGACGTTGTGCAAACGCTTGTGCTGCCGACTTCACGCTATCAGTCCACGCCAGACAAGCGCACTAAGCATGTGTTACTGGCACAGTGGCAAGCCAAACGGAAGCAGCTGATCGAGTCGGGAATCGTGGATGAGGTCCAATTTCAAAAGCTTATGGACCAAGCCAACCTTGAAGAGACCGGACCCCAGTTTAACATTCAGACAGAGATAGCCATTATCGCACGAAAGGCGTGATCGCTCGATCACGCCTCCACTTTTTCCCATGTTTGCGCCCAGGAAGCCCAAAACGTTCGCATTTCTTCGTACTGTTCCTTCACCTTCGCAGGTTGGAGATACCAATCCACAAGCATACGGTAGTAATATGCGTAAGATGCATCGGCTGCCTTGGCTGCCTCATAGGTGAGGTCAAGGTTGCTTCGCAAGAACGCCGTGATATCCTGAACGTACTCGATGTAGCGGCGAGCGCCCATAATATCTTCGGATTCCACAAGCCTACGGATCTCGTCAACGCATTCACAGGCCCGCTCATGGAGCTTCACGATTTTCGCCTTGAGCGGCATGGCTTTGACCGATCCTTGGTACGCCCGATGCGGGTTCACTTCCAGATCACCTTCCAACAGTTCGTCCAAAGACCGCACGTGGCGGCTCCTGACTTGCAGCTTGGCTGCCACAGCATGAAGAAGTTCCGACGAAGGGAATGCGATAAGGGCCTGCCGAACAATGGTCTGAGCGTGCTGCACATTCTGATACACAAGAGCCAAGTCGGTTTCAATGATAATCTTGCGAACCGTTGGCTCAAAGTCGAGCGCTCGCTCCAATTCCACGGCACTTCGCTCAAAGCTCCTCTTCGAAAAAGCACACATGGCCCGCAGTTCTATCTCCCAAGGCAGTTCTCCCTTCCACTCGACGCAGCTCATGCCTTCTGCCAAGGGAGAGCACACGGCATGCACAAACCAGTCGTCGCGATCCACGGCTTTGGGCATCCAGCTATAAAGGGTACGGTATGCCGAAGCAAGCAGAAGATCATCGAAAAGAGGCGCCAGTTTCTTGGGAATTTGTTCATTCAGTAACCAAGGGCGAAGCGCCTGGTATCTCGCATCTTCCTGGAGATCCAGTTCTCGAATATCCATCTTCTCATCCAGCGATGCGAGAAACTGAAGCCACTTGTATTCGCGAAGCCCAAGCGAGTCGCCTGCAAAGGCACTCGCATCGACGGACTGCCGCAGAGCCACGGCTGCTCTCAGTTTTGCAACAAGCGCTGCCGTCTCGGGCATCGCGGGCAAACTGGCTACGTCGTCGAATGCGTCTGGCACTCCCCATAACACGCCGGCCCAAGTTGCAAACGTCAAGCAGAGTGGATCATGCCTGGCCATCTCCTTGAGCTGCGTATAAACACCCCGTTCACGAATCGGCACGACGCCCGCAACAAACGCGTACAATCGCTCCTGTCGGGGATAGGCACGCAAACTTTGAAAGAAATGACGCCTAGCCGCAATGAGATCACCCAGATATACCCACAATTCCCCGAGCTTCGCATGAGCCGCGTACGATCCCGAGCCAGGAATGGAATCCACAAGATGCACCTTAGGCTCTCCGATCTCCAGCGCCTGTTCAAAAGCGGCACGCGCCTGACGCAACCGCCGATGCTTGAGAGCATATACACCCAAGGTATAAGGGAGGTCCGCGGCATTCGGAAAAATCCGCATGGCTCGCGTACCAAATTCCTGCAGCTTGTTCATTTCCCCCAGCTCACCGTATGCGGTCATGAGCATTCTGTAAAGGCGGAGAATGAGATGGGATTGCCGCGCAAAATGCTCCGGCCGCACCTTCTCAACCATCGGCTCGCCTATACGAACGATATCATTGTTTCTCCCCAGTCTTCCGTATTCAGCCATTAGGTTCGTCACATGAAACAGGTCTTCCGGATGATCAGCAAGTTCCTTTTCGAGGAGCTGGATGTTGCGCTCTGACTTGTTTTTTAATTTGATGAATTCCTCTAAATAGCCGAGATGATGCAGCTCCACATCGAGCATCTCAATGTGTGCTCCTGCTTCGACGAGGTCATGCAAGATTTGCTCATGGATAATTCCACGATAGCGAAAACCTCGACGAAACACTCTGACGACACGTACGCCAGGAGAACGAATAAAACGTCGTACCGAGCCAAGATAGTTGATAATATCCACCGTGAATGCATCCGCTTCGCCGCGCTCCACCGCTTGACGCAAACGGAGCCCGTCGTCCTTCGGCAGAAATTCATCCGCGTCTATGACAAGGACGTAATCGCCACAAGCGTGTTCAAGCGCCATGTTTCGCGCCGCACTGAAGTCACCAGTCCACACGAACTCGTAGACCTTGGCGCCAAAGGACTCCGCTATCTCACGCGTTGCGTCCGTCGATCCCGTGTCCACAATCACGACTTCGTCTGCCACATCGCGGAGAGATTCGAGGCATCGCTTAATGACATGAGCCTCATCTTTGACAATCATACAGGCGGACAACCGCATCGCACGCAACGTCCTTTCTCCTCGAGGTCTCGGTTGACATGTGGGTGACGTACGCCAGCGACACGAGTGCAGCCTGCCGCAATGCCCCGAGTTGAGCTCGAACCCGATTCTGCTCCTCCGCGATACATGCCGAAATAGCGGCTGTTTGGAGGAGAAGTCGGCGGCCGTCATCCCAACTGGGCGGGGCGCCTGCGTTTATGGCATCTCTCCACTGTCGCGCGAGCTCGTTCGCCAATTCGAACTCGCCCGCTCGTAGGGCTGCGAGTACACGATTCCCCAGATCGTAAAGAGACGGAGATACACCCGGCGTCATGGATGCCCTCCTCACCCAGTCGGCTTATTCGAGCTCTGTCCGAACATCGCGGATAACTGTTGCATTTGTGCCTGCATCTGCGCCATGACCTCGTTCAGTTGGTTGAGCTGAGCTTCGTATTGCTGAACCCGCTGCTGAATTTGTTGCTGTACCGTGTTCAAATAGTTTTGCAACGTCGACTGTTGTTGGGACAGGGACTGTACAGCCGTTGAGATAGGAGACTGACCCGTGCCATTTGGGTTTCCCTCCAACAACACGTTAATATAGTTATACAGATTCCCTAAAACGCCCGAAGTCGGTATGGCTTGCGAGGCCGTCGTATTGACCACGCCGAAAAGTTGCTCCACATCCGACAAGTTGTTCGTCAGCGCTTGGTCAAACATTTGCTGCCCGTCGGGCAAAGTCCCGACCGCACTCGAAAACCCACTCGGCGATTGAAACTCCAGGTGGCCATTGCTGGGATCCAACACAATTCCAATCGAGGCGAGCGAATTCATTTGGCTATTGACTGCACTGACAGTTTGCATGGCTTGTGACGCCAATTCGGACACCATGCTCTGAGCGAGCGGATCTCCGAACAGCGGGCCGACGGTGGGGCTGCTCCCATTTGTTGCTCCAGACGATGGCGCGGTATATTCAGTATCTTGTCGGAGTGTATCCACGAGTGTATTGTACGCGTTCATCCACGTCGTCACGGCGCTCTTGGCTCCGCTTGTATTCTCAACAACCGAGAGCGTGGTGGACCCCGTCGAAATCGCATTGATGGTCAAGCCGGGAATCATGTTTTGAAAGGTATTTGTCGATGAAGTCAACGTGACCGTGGTTCCAGACGAGCCGGAAGATGATGTCCCGGACGGAGAGCCTAGCACAATCTCCGCATCCTGGGCATTGGAGAGGACTTGAAAGCCAAATTGTCCCCCTGAGCCACCACCCACGGTGTCCGTCACCTGAAATCCATAATTAGATCCTGTTTGAATGGATGAAAGCGCTAGAAAATATCCCCCCTGCCCGTTGGACACCACGGACGCCGCAACGCCCGTCTGCTGTGTATACTGATTCACAGCGTTCGCAATGTCCTGAAGGGACTCACCAGACGAAATGGAAATTTGCACAGCCTGTCCGTTGTTTAGGTGGGTGGGCTGAATGGACAAAGTGCCCGCAGCCAGTGAGGATGTCCCAGTAGCGGATGTTTGCATATTTGCGGTCTGCACTTGCATTTCTGCCTGCGCCAATTGGCTAACCTGAATGTTGTAAGTCCCCACATTCGCCCCTGGAGAAACGGATACGGTGGCCACGCTTGAATTCGTGGACGAGGCGGATGTCGTACTCCAGCTCTGCAAACTCGCAAGCGTCTCGGTAGCTTGTTGAAACGTCTGCAACGCTGATTGCAAAGCGCTGTATGCATTTTGCTGCGACTGAAGCGTGGATATCTGATTCTGAATGGGTGCCTCCAGCTCTTGTTGCAAAATCTCTTGCAAATCCTGTACATACTGTGACACAGGCAAACCCGTGCCTGCTGGATTTGAAATGGTGTTCAACTGCTGCAGTAAACTTGCTGCTGTTTGCAGATTGCTGGAATTACTCGATGAAATATTCATACTCATACGCCCACCCCCTCGTCCGCGATCCCGACTTTAAGTCAAGCCGGGATCGCATGAACACACTTCGGGCCTATCTTATTGGAGCAGCTTCAGGATTGCGTCTGGCTGCTGATCGGCCTGAGAGAGCATTGCCAGGCCAACCTGCTGCAACACCTGCTCCTGGCTGAATTGCGTATAAGCTTGCGCCATGTCAGTGTTGGTGATGGTTGAGTCGGCGTTCTGAAGATTGTTGGCCGTATTTTGCAGGTTCGAAACCGTGTAATTCAGCTGGTCTTGTACCGCGCCAATGTTGGCCTGGTAGGCGGACAACGACGTAATCGCTGCCTGAACCACGGAAATGGCTGCAGTCGCCGCCGCTTGGGATGTGATGTGAAGATAGCCATCAGAGCCAAGCGAAACGCCAGTAAACAAGGACGAAATTTGGACGTCCGCAATCGTAACCGACAGCTCCGAGTTACTCGTCGAGTCGGTATTGATTTGGAAGATGATACCCGTTGATGCAAACGAACCGTCGAGCAGGGTCATGGTATTGAACTTGGTCTGTGAGGCGATATTGTTGATCTGTTTCTGCAGCGCCACAAATTCCTGGTCCAAGTTCTGCAGATCTGTAGAATTCTCAGTACCGTTCGCCGCCTCAACCGCGAGCGTGTTCATCGTCTGAAGGATAGAAGTAATTTGGTTCATGGCGCCAGAAGCGGTTTGCAACATGCTGATACCGTTCTGCGCGTTCTGAATGGCTTGGTTTAGGGCGTTCACCTGAGACGTCATTTGTTGAGAAATGGCGTAGCCCGCCGGATCATCCGCTGCGCTGTTGATGCGATTACCTGTGGAAAGTTGTTGATAGGACGTGTTGATTTGATTATTGACATACTGGAGATTGGACAGAATGCTTGCGGCGGACGCATTGTTGTTTACACTAAAGTTCAGGGACATGAGTATTGCCTCCTTCTCAGTGTTTTCTGTTGGGACGGATGGCCGCGCGCTTTGGCGCGCTTCTTTTTTATAAACCACAAAAGTCATGAAGGTAGATAGTTGATGAGTGATGGGAGCAAGATTTGGGCGCCCATTTGCAGCGCAGCTTCGTAGATCACCTGATCCGTTGAGAACTGCGTCATGACCTGCGCCATATCTGCTCCTTCAATCCCCCCCTTCAAGTTCGTGAGATTCGTCTGAAATTGGGTCATCTGATTTTGAGCCGCCGTCATTCGCTGAATGCGCGAACCGAGCGCAGCGTTCAAGCTGATCACTTGATTCAAATTCGCCTGTAAGTCACTTAAATCTTGACGTAAGGCTCCTGTATTTCCTGACTGAAGGTCGGACTGAATCGCCGAGAGCGTATCACGAAGATTACGCGTTCCTCCTTGAGGTGTCGTGAGAAAGATGTCATACGCTGTGACGGTCGTCCGAATTTGTATCCCGGGAGCGATCTGCTCGTTTACGTTCGGTGGACTCGCCTGTGCATCATCGAACGGATTGTAATTCGTTCCTGCGGAAGCGCTCGGACCCGCTCCGTTCGGAAGAGAAGTTCCAGGACTCAAAAGGTACGTCGTCGGCGCTGTGTCGTCCGCCTGCCCTCCAAAGAGATACCGATTGCCCACCGTTTCATCGGCAATTTGATAAATGCCTTGCACAAGCTGAGACACGGTTGCCGAATAGCCGGATAAATCCCCAGAACTCTGATTGGGCCCATTCAACACACCTTCCAGGTTTGACTGAATTTGCTGGAGTTGCGACACCATGCCTTGCATAGCCGATTGCGTTGCGTTCATCCAAGATAAGGCCGAAGAGACCGTCGACAGCCCCGCTTGAACCTGGGATACTTCCGCGGTCAAGCTCATATCCTGAGAGACCGCAACCGGATCATCCTGCGGCAAGTTCAGCGTTTTTCCGGTCGAGAGTTGCTGCTGAACCTTCTGCATTGCGGTGTTGATGTTTTCGAGGTTAAAGAGAAACTGAGCCTGTTCCATGGATGTGGTGACGCGCACCGCAGTTCACCCCACACGGGTCATGACTGGACCATGTTCATGAGACTGTTTAACATGGTTTGAAAGGTCGCAATGTATTTCGCCGCCGCCGAGTAGGCGTTTTGAAATGCGATCATGTACGTCGCCTGCTCGTCAATCGAGACACTCGACACCGATTGACGAAGTTGCGTGGATTGTTGCAGCAGAGCGTTCGCGGTCGTGGCGTTCTGACTTACACCCGCTGCAAGCGTCCCGAGTTGGGAAACCATACTGCCGAGCAATTGGTCGAATGTGCCTGATTCGGTCTGCGTAGAGCCTGTCCCATCGACCCAGGAAAGTGGCGTTGGGGTCGTTTGCAGATTGACGACGTTCAGCGCATATCGGTTGTCCCCAGACGCACCGCTCGGCCCGGTCTGCAATGTCGCGACGGTCATGCCAGCATCCACCGCGAAGGAACCACCGCTTGATGGGGCGTCAAAAAAGGTTTGGTTTCCGAGCGCTGCGTTGACCTTCGATGCCAGGACATCTTCATACTGCGTAAGCTGATTCAGCAGCCCCGAGATTTCCCCATAGCCCTGCGCGTTCCCAGCAATTTGTCCTCCTTGGACAACCGAGGACAAGGGAACCGTCTGACTCCCGATGGTAAGCTGCAACTGTCCACCAGAGTCAGAGACCGTCGCGCCCGTTTCCATCTGCGCCATCGAAATGGCCTGCGGTCCCGAGCCGACACTCACCGAAATCGTACCGTCCGCATTTTGACTCAACGTGAGGTTCGCAAGTTGCGACATCTTGCCAATGATCGCGCTCTGCTCGTCCAACAACGTGTTTGGATTCGACACCGGAGACCCCGACACATTTTGTTGCGCGATTTTCTGAATCTGAGTTTGGATAGCTGATAGCTGCTGAGCATACTGCTGAAGTTGTTGAAACTGGCTGTTGACCTGGTTCAACACATCCTGCTGTGTGCTCTGCAACTGGGAACTCACCATATTAAAGGTCTGTGCAAGCACTTGCCCCTGCGAGATAACGGCTTGCTTAGCCCCTGTGTTGGACGGATCCGTCGAAAGCGTCTGCCAGGCGGAAAAGAATTGATCAAGCGCGTTCTGCAAACTGGTAGAACTGGGCTCATTCACGATACCTTCCACCTGAGTTAGTACAGTACTGAAGGTGGTGTACATCTGATATGTGCTCTGATTCGCCCAATCCTGTTCATCGTAGAACCAGTCGTCTTGGCGAGTGACAGACTGCACCAGCACACCTTGCCCGAACTGCCCCCCAACAAACGGACCGGGTCCCGGGATGGGCGGATAGGGATTGGCCTCGACAAAGTTGACGGATTCCTGAGCATAGCCAGGCGTGTTCGCGTTGTCGATGTTGTTCCCAACGACACTCTGAGCTTCCTGCATCGCCTGCAAACCAGATAAACCCACGTACAGCGGCGAAAACGTCGGTATGCCCATTCCCTGTCCCATCCTTCACGCCCACTCTGAGAAGCGAACGTATTGATAAAGCCGATTTAGAAATGCAGTCGAGAGATGGAGTCCTTGCTCGATCAGCCGTTGCTGCAACCCTACGAGATCTGCGATGTGACGGAGCCGCTCATGATGCTCGGAATCCACCTGTTGTTTGGCCAATTGCTCCATAAGGGCACATTGCCTTGACATCAAGACCAATAAACTGGACACATCCGCATTCCGAAGGCACGCTACTATTTCCTCTGTGAGCAATTCGAGCTTTGTGAGGGCAATTTCAACTTCATCCATTGTTGTTCAACACGCCTCGCTGAATCATGCCTTGCGCGATGCGATCGACGTCGATCTGATATTGGCCGCTCGCAATCTTCTGCTGCAAGTCGCGGATATGGTCAAACTTCGTTGACGATACACGTGCGGTCACGCTCTGCGTGTTTACGTCCTCCGGAATTCGGCCAGACGCACCCGATGGAGAAACCATTCGTTCCTCACCTTCCTCACTTTGTACAACGTCCTGTTTGCGGCGATCGTTCGCGCGGCTCATAAAAATTTTTTGCGAAGTTGTCTTACCTTCTGCTGTGACATGCGGCCAACATAGAAAGAAGCCATCTGTCTGTTCCAGACAAATGGCCCTTCATGCAAACCTTCTTTTCGCGGTGAGCATGCTCTGCACATACGCCGCTGCGCTCGCCTGAGCCTCCGTCTTCACTGCGCCAAGCCAAGCGAGGTTTGAAGCTGTCGAATGAGAGACTGATATCGATGGTAGACCTGAGCCTTCGTTTGATTCAAAACATCTGCAGCTTCTTGGAAGCTCAGGGATTCCACAAAAATTAAGGAAAGTAGGATCTGATCTTCGCGACGCAACTCCGAAATTTTCAAGGCCGCCTGGCGAACAAGTTCTTCATTTTCCCATCGTTCCATCGGATCTTCGACAGCGACATACTCAGCGCTTTGAACGTCGCTAGCACGCTGATAGGCTTGGATGGCTTGTGCCATGGGGGTGGATTTCGGCATCTTTAGGAGTGCAGAATTGCGCAACACCGTCAGCATCGCATATTTAATGACTTGCTTGGCGTATCGCTCATTGACCTCGCGCTCTTGTGAACGCTGCCACAGAGCCGTAATTGCCGAAGAAATCAAGTCTTGTTCATCGATCATCGCGCTTCTTCGATACCGAATCAGACGCCTTGCCAACCTTTGGATATAGGGTATGTAGGCATCTAGTGACACCGTGTTGTCCAATCACGCCTCATCTCCCCATGCTGTTCAGGACTTACTGTAAAATCCGGGATTACGATCGCGATCATCAGGTCGCTGGCCGAGGCGCAGTCCCCTCGCCATCTCCTTCGCGCAGTTCGCGCAAAGCCTGCCCGACTGCGTGGGCGTGCCACACCGCTCGCACGGGTACACCATGTTCGGGTTGTTGCGCAACAACAGTCGCCCGTCGCGGATGAATTGGACGATCTCGTCGTACGACACATCCGTCCCGTTTGCGACTTCGTAGATGTTCGCGAGCGGGTGCTGGCGAAGATACGCACGGATGGTCGCGAGCTTCTCGTCCTCGTCTTTGACGCAGTCCGGACAGATGTCGCGCCCCATGCGGTTGAAGAGCTTCCCACATCGTCGGCAGTTGGCAATCGCCACGGTCATCCCTCCACCGTCATGATTCGCGATTCCTCGACAAAATCCTGCCACAGCTGGCCACGCGCCATGGCCGGATTTTCCGGCCGACCGCCGACTGCCTCTCCAACGCCTCCCGCGCCAATGCCACGGGGCGCGGCCGGCCTACCTGCTGCTGCCACACCCGCAGCCCCCGCCGGTGGCGTCACACTCTCACTCCACCCGGGCGATCACGGCCGCGTGCACCGCGCGCGCACCGGCCCGGTACAGCGCGTGGGCGCACGTCGTGAGCGTCGCGCCGGTCGTCATCACGTCGTCGACGAGCAAGACGCGCCGTCCCCGGATGGCGCCTGGGTCTGCGACGACAAACTGGCCCGCGAGTTCGCGCAGGCGGCGAGACCTGTCTTTCGTGGTCTGGGAGCGGGTGTGGCCGGATGCGCCGAGGCGAGCAAGCGCCCGCACGCACGGCAGGCCCCCGGCGCGGGCACAGGAGGAGGCCACGAGTAGGACGTGATCGTACCCCCGCGTGCGCAGGCGGTCCGGGGCGGTCGGCACGGGCACCACGACATCCGCTGGCGGGCGGACTGCCCGTGCGGCCTCGAGGACGGCCGCAAAATAAGGGCCGATCTCGACGACGCGATCGTACTTGTAGGCGCGGATGAGTGTTCGGACGAAGTGATCGTAAACGAGGGCGCTCGCGACCATCATCGGGCGCCCGGCGGCGCGAAGTTGGGTATGTTGCACCTGGATGGGCACGAGCGCGAGGTTCTGCTGGCAGAAGGCGCAGAGCCGCCCCATCGCGGTCCGCTGGCTGGAGCGGCGCTCGGCGAGTTCAGGCGGAATTGGGCGGCTGCAGACGGGGCAAAGTTCATCGTTCGAGGGAAAGATCCAGTTGAGCATTTGCCGCACAAGGCGCTCGGCCAGAAACGGTAGCGTGTACGCGCGTGGCACGGGCGCGCCTCCCCTCCGATTGGGCCATCACGGCCGCGCGTCGAGCCTGGAGAGCGTGAACCAGAAGTCGCTGCCCTTGCCCTCCTCGCTCTCGACGCCGACCTCGCCGCCGAGCGCGGTGACGATATGCTTGACGATGGCGAGGCCGAGGCCCGTCCCTCCGGAGGCTCGGCTGCGGTCCTTGTGTACGCGGTAAAACCGCTCGAACACCCGCGGCAAGGACTCCTTGGGGATCCCGATGCCGTTGTCCTTCACGTGCACCTTGACGCGATCGACCAGCACGTCCCAGGTGACGCAGACCCGGCTCTTGGGCGGCGAGTAGTGGATGGCGTTCGTCAGGAGGTTGAGAAACACCTGCAGCAGGAGATCAGGCTCGGCCCAGACGTGCAGGCGCTGTTCGCGCGGCAACTCGATAGAGATCTGCTTCTCGCCAGCGACGGGCCTGACGCGATCGACGGCGCGCACGAGCACCTCATAGAGATCGACAGCGACGGGATCGACGTGGCTGTCGCTCGCCTCGAGCTTCGAGAGCTCGAGCAGATCCGAGACAAGGTTGCCCATGCGGAGCGACTCCTCGTAGATGGTGCGCAGGAACTTTTCGCGCGCCTCCTCGTCCACGTCCCCGTCGAGCAAGGTCTCGGCAAAGCCGCGAATGGCGGCGATGGGCGTCTTCAGCTCGTGGGAGACGTTGGCGACGAAGTCGCTCCGCATGCGCTCGAGGCGGCGCCACTCGGAGACGTCGTTCACGAGCATGAGCACGTCGTGCCGGCCGTCGGCCTTGCTGCGCATGCGGGGCGCCGCCGAAATGGGTACCAGTCGCACGGCGACGGTGACACCTTCGCGGATCTGAAACTCCCCGGACCAGGGCGTGCCGAAGAGAAGGGCGTGATCAATCGCCGAGCCGAGTTGATAGTTGCGAAAGACGGTCCAGTGATCCCGGTCCTTCCACTGCTCCACCGGCCTGCGGAACAGCCGCTCGGCGGCGTGGTTGACCATCTGCACCTGGCCGTCGCTCCTGAGGTAGATGACGCCGGTGGTCATGTTCTGCAGGATGTGCCGAAGGATGTCTCGCTCCTGCGACAAATCCGCCAGCGTCTCCTGGATGCGCTCGGCCATGCGGTTGAAATGGCGGAAGATGGCGATCTCGGCGGGGCGGCTCCGGTACTCGTACATGCGCACCTCGTAGCGGCCCTGAACGATGGCGTCCATGGCGTCGAGCAGGTAGCGCCTGAGGCTGCGAAACCAGCTCGTCTGCCAGACCGCGAACAGCGCGCCGATGGCCAGCCCAGCGCCGAGCCCGATGACAAAGGCGATCATGACCCCGACGTACCTTCCGTAAACTTGTACCCGATGCCGCGCACCGTGCGAATGTACCTGGGATTCTTGGAATCATCCTCGATCTTTTCGCGAAGATGCGAGACATGGACGTCCACGATGCGCGTGTCCGTGGCCGCGCTGTAGCCCCAGACGCGGTCCAAAAGCTGATCTCTCGACAACACGTGCTCCGGATTCTCCATGAAATATTGCAGGAGTTCGAATTCCTTCGGCGTGAACTCGACAAGTTGGCCCCGCACGCGGACCTCGTGACGCGCCACGTCCATCACGATGTTGCCTGCGCGCAACACCTTCCCGCTCGACGTGGGCTGGGCATCCTCCTCGCGATTCTCGGTGCGGCGCAACACCGCCCTGGCGCGCGCGACGAGTTCCCGCGGGCTGAACGGCTTGGTGACGTAGTCGTCCGCGCCGAGCTCGAGCCCGAGGACGAGATCCACCTCCTCGTCCCGAGCCGTCAGGAGGATGATGGGGATCTGGACGCCCTCCTGGCGCAGCCGTCGGCACACTTCGAGCCCATCCATCCCCGGCAGCATCAGGTCGAGCACGACGAGGTCGTACTTCGACGCGCCCTGCTTCAGTTTCTCGTACGCGACGCGGCCGTCGTCCACCGTCTCCACGTCAAACCCCGAGCGACTGAAGTTGTATTCCACCAAGGTGCGAATGGACGCCTCGTCGTCCACTACCAACACGGTAGGCACACGTTTTCCCTCCGCTCACTGGTACTGGCCTTATTGTAGCAAGAAGCGACAGGACTCGGCCACGATCAGGATGGAGAATTCCTTTGAATCTTGTCAAATCCATGCCAATATGTGAAACTTAATTCGGAAGCTAGAGGAAGTGGGTGTGGACGTGTCGATAGGAGAAGCCATCCGAACCCTCCGCACAGCGCGCGGACTGAGCCCGACCGAACTGGCGGGCGAAACTGCAAGTCCCGATGAAATAGATGACATTGAATCTGGCAGGGCCCTTGCGCCGTACCCGCTCCTCATCCGAGTGGCGGATTTGCTCGGCGAGCCCATCGACACACTGTTGGCCGATGTGGATCCGCTCGCCCTGCTCCAGGCGGCCATCCGCGTCGCCCAGTACGACGTGGCCGCGGGACACCCGCATCGCGCCCGCGACATCCTCACGCACCTGCCGGAGGCCTCGTTCCACACGCGCAGCCTGAGCGAGTACCGGCTTACGCTCGCACGTGCGCTGCGGGGCTTGGGAGCGGACGAGGAGGCCGTGGCGCTACTCGTGCCGCTGGCGGAGGCGGCGCAGAACGCGGACGACCCTCGCATGGTGTTTTACGCCCTGCGAGAGCTTGGCTTTGCAGAGTGCGATCGCGGCAACGTCCCCGCCGCCGTGCGCCTGTGGAAGGACGCCCTCGCGCGCGTCGACGCGCTCGCGTCCACGCACGCCATCCCGTCGCACGAGCTCCACGCGCTCGCCCTGGAACTGTACCTCCACCTCGACGATCTCGACCCGCACGCTGAGGGCTTCGACGTCCCGTGGCGGCGGACGAGCTTCGCTCCGCAGCCGCGCCTGCGGGCCGAGTTCGCGCCCGCACCGGCCCCTGCGCCCGTGTCCAAGCCTCCCAAGGCACCTAGGGAGCGACCGTATCTCGCCGCGGCCGAGCAGTTGTCCGCGTCCGCGCCGGCGCTTTTCGCCGTGGCCGAGGGCCTCGCCGCGGACGCGCTTCGCCACCTCGCCGTCGATCCGGCACGCGCGCGAGGCCTCGCGGAGCAAGCGACGGCGCTCCTCTTCGTGGGGCGGCTCTCCGAGGCCCACGCGGCGCTGCACCTTCGCCTGGGCGCCGCTCCCGGCGCGGGCCGACTGTCCACCCGGTTGCAGGACGCGTACCTCATGACCGCCGTCTCGCCGGGGTGCGATCTCGCCGCGTTTGCCGACGAGATCGCCAGCCTCTTGGACGAGGGCGAATTGGAACGCGCGGCGATGCTGCTCGAGATGGCACAGGCCATCGCGGCTGAGCTACCCGAAAGCGAAGACCTCGCGGCGAGGCGGGCGCGGCTCAAGCTCACCCTGCTGGATATGGAGGCCGCCTACGCCAAGCGGCCGCGCGAGCGCACGTCGCTGCGCAAGCAGCTCATCGCGTACGAGCAGTCATTTCCGGACTGGGGCGAGGCGTCCCTCCACCGCCGGACCTGCCAGAACCTCATCCGCTGGCTCGCCGAGGCGCGAGAGTTCGACCTGGCGCTTCGTTACATTCAGAAGCTCGACGAGCTGATGCGCGAGCCGCGCCCGCCGGTTCCGTTCGTATTCTGATTCACTGGGCCGCGCGGGCGCTGACGGCGCCCACCACGCGGATGACGCGGACCCGGCATTCCGGCGCGCAGCCCAGGCGGATGGCGGCCACCTCTCGGTCCGCCTCCGCCCTGTCGCTGACCGCCATGTACGTGACCGCGCAAGCCATTCGTTCCGCCAGTCGCTCCACCACAGCCCGCGCCTCATCCGCTGGCGCCACGTCGATCACGACCACGCGCGACGCGGGCGAGCGCCATCTCCCGCACGCCTTCCGCAACACACCCTCCACGGCGCCGCCACATCCCTCGGTCACCAGCACGAGCCACTCGCACGCCTGAGGCCGAGACGACGCCCCATGCACGAACCGACCCGCCAACGCGCACCCGAGGTACACGGCGACCGCCGCGGCAAACGCGACCGCCATCCACATGCGGGCTCACCTCCTTGCCCCAGCGTATGCGCTGGCGCGAGAAGGGACCCACGCAGCCGTACTTCAAGTCAGACCCTGTCGGGCAGAATCCACCGCTCTCGATACGCATGCAGGATAGCTTGGCTCCTGTCGGAGACGTGGAGCTTCGCCAAAATGTGCGACACGTGGTTTTTCGCCGTCTTCACCGTGATATGGAGCGACTCGGCAATCTGTTCGTTGGACTTGCCGGCGGCCATCTGGCAGAGCACGTCGAATTCGCGCGCCGTCAGGAGGTCTTTCCATCCATCGTTCGGCTTCGCATACCGCTCGATCTCGCCGAGCACCGCGCGCATCACCTGCGGATGCACCATGGCGCGTCCCTCGTGCGCCTCGCGAATGGCCCGAAGAAGGTCCTCCATCGGCGCGTCCTTGACGATGTACCCGCTCACGCCCTCACGCACCGCTTCGAGCACCACCGGCGACTGCTCGTGCATGGTCAACACCACGATTTTCGGGCGCCAGGCGAGGAGAGGCACGGCCTTCAGCACGCAGATGCCGTCCACCTCGGGCATGGTGATGTCGAGCAGCAGCACATCCGGGCGAACGTGCTCCACATCCCGGAGCACCTCGTGGCCGTTTGCCCAAACGGCCACCACCTCAATGTCCGGCTCGTATGCCAAAAGGTCTGCGAGCGTAAGTCGGTATTCCGCATTGTCGTCCGCAATCGCGACGCGAATCGGAAATTCGTTGGTCATTCCATCCCCCTTGCTTGCAAGCAACCCCCGGATGTCCAATCTCTTCTTCAGCTTGATAATACCAGATTCACGCTCATGCCGGGTGCACGAAAAAAACGCCCTCCGGCGGGGCGCCGGAAGGCACACATCATGGGGTGTAAGGGTGATATCTCATACATTCGATGCCAAAAGCGGTGTTTGTGAGGGTCCGCTGGGGCCGCGACAAACTTTTGTCAGCGCGCTCAGCTCACTGGTCAGGTCAGCGCGAGGCGGCGGATCTCCTCCACCTTGTCCGTCCGCTCCCACGGAAGATCGACGTCCGTGCGCCCGAAGTGGCCGTACGCCGCCGTCTGGCGGTAGATGGGCCGGCGAAGGTCGAGATCGCGAATGATGGCCGCTGGGCGAAGGTCGAACACCTCGCGGACGATCTCGACGATCTTCTCGTCGCTCACCTGTCCCGTCCCATACGTGTCCACCGAGATGGACACCGGCCGCGCCACGCCAATCGCATACGCGAGCTGGATCTCGCACTTCCTTGCGAGCCCGGCCGCGACAATGTTCTTCGCGACGTAGCGAGCCGCATACGCGGCGCTCCGGTCGACCTTCGTCGGATCCTTGCCGGAGAAGGCACCGCCGCCGTGGCGAGCGTAGCCGCCGTACGTGTCGACGATAATTTTCCGGCCCGTGAGCCCGGCGTCGCCCTGCGGTCCGCCGATGACAAACCGCCCCGTCGGGTTGATGAGGTACTTCGTGTTCTCATCCAGCCACTCCTGGGGGACAATCGGGCGGATGACGCGCTCAATCATGTCGCGCTCGACGGTCTTGAGCGTCGTCTGCTCGTCGTGCTGCGTGGAGATGACAATCGTGTCCACGCGCACGGGCCGGTCTCCCTCGTACTCGATGGTCACCTGCGTCTTGCCGTCCGGGCGCAGGTACGTGAGTTCGCCGCTCTTGCGCACTTCCGCGAGCCGGCGCGACAACCGATGCGCGAGGGAAATCGGCAGCGGCATCAACTCGGGCGTCTCATCGCACGCGAAGCCGAACATGAGTCCCTGATCACCCGCACCAATCTCGTCGATCTGCGCGTCCGTCATGTTCCGCACTTCGAGGGCGCGATCCACGCCCTGCGCGATGTCCGGGGACTGCTCGTCGATGGACGTGATGACGGCGCAGGTCTCGGCGTCGAAGCCGAACTTCGCGCGGGTGTATCCAATTTCGGAAATGGTGCGGCGCACCACCTTCGGGATGTCCACGTAGCAGCTCGTCGTGATCTCGCCGATGACGAGCACGAGTCCCGTCGTCACCGACGTCTCGCACGCGACGCGCGCGAGCGGATCATATGTCAAAATCTCGTCCAACACTGCGTCGGAGATCTGATCGCAAATCTTGTCCGGGTGACCTTCCGTCACGGATTCCGAGGTAAACAGGCGTCGCTGTGCCAATCTGGAGCCTCCTTTGGCGCGCAGAGGATTTGGCAAGCCAGGGGATCCCGCTTGTCCATCGCAAAACAAACCTTATCGTAGTCGATGGCCTCTGGGCAGTCAAGGATTTTCCCTTGACAATGTTGAGGACGGCTTCAATCACGGGCCTCGCGCTTGCCAGGCGATGAGATGACCTTTAACGCGAACCTCGGCAGCGCCAGTTGGCGGCGAAACCGCTTGGGCTCCGTGATGAGCCTGTACAACCACTCCAGATTCACGCGGCGAAACGCCTCCGGCGCCCGGCGCACAGTGCCGCCCCACACGTCGATGGAGCCACCCACGCCCATCCCCACGAGCGGAGGCAGCTTGCCCATCACGTCTCGGAGGAACAGCTCCTGGCGCGGTTGTCCCATGCCCACGAGCAAAAGATGCGGGCGAAACGCTCGGATCTCTTCGAGAATTCGCTCGAGATCCGGGTGTTGAAAATAGCCATGATGTCCTGCGAACGCGTGCGCGGGGTACTGCGCCCGCAAGTTGTCCAGGCACGCAGCGAGCGATGCCTCGGTGGCCCCGAGCAGGTATACGCGCAGCACCTGATTCCGCCGCATGGCTTCCGCCAACACCTGAGGGACGAGCTCCACGCCCGTCACGCGCTCGGGCACGGGGCGTCCCTGCCTGCGGGCCGCCCAGACGACGCCGATGCCGTCGGCGGTGACGAGATCGGCCGAATTGACGAGGCGCAACAGCGCCTCCTGGCGCTGGCACTGCATGACAAATTCCGGTCCAGCCGTCACCACGAGGTGATGGCCGCCGTCCGCCGCCCAGAAGAGGATTTTCTCCACCGCCTCCGCCATGGTGACGCGGTGAAACCTGACGCCGAGCACGTCCACGACGTCCTTGGCAAATCCCTGCACAGCCACTGGCCTATGCCTCCATCGTTCGTTGACGTGTGTCGCTCCGCTCGCACCGGCCTCGTTCGCACGCCCACAGCCTCACGCCAGCAGCCGGCGCACCGCAAGCTCGAGGGCGATGGCCACCAGGCTGATGGCCGTGCACGCGAGCATGACGCTGGCGATGACGAGGTGAACCACGCGCACCAACCGCGCTTTCAATGTTCCGCCTCCCGACCGAATCCAGTTGGCCACCATCATGGCCAGTTTCGGGCGAGCCTAAACCTCCTCGGCGCCATGCGGCGCAAGCCTCCGACGATTTGCGGCGATCACGGCCGCGTTCAGGAGCAAAAGCGCCATGGTCACGTAGAACACCGAGCGGATGCCGTACATCGCCGCCACCTGCCCGCCGATGAGCGGGCCTATCAGATTGCCGAAGAACGTGGCGCTCGAGTTGAGGCCGTACGCGGTCGCCTGCTTGTCCTCCGGCGCGAGCTTGCGCACCAGCGCCTGCAGCGACGGCAGCATGCCGCCGACAAAGAGCCCCAACAGAAACCGGCCGATCAGCAGAAGCCAAAGCGCATGCGCGAGAGCCTGCGGCAAAAACGCGCATGCGGCACCCAGAAACGCGAGCAATAGCACGCGCTGCTGCCCGACGCGATCGCCCACCCGGCCCAAGGTCGGCGTGCCGACGAGATTGGCAATGCCGCTTGTCGCCACGACAAGCCCCGCGGCGAGCGTGAGGTGCGCGCCGTGGTAGATGCTGCGGGTGAAGATGGTCACAATGGGCTCGATGCTCATCATGGCGAGTTGGGTCATGAAAGAGCCGAGAAATACCGGCCAGAGCCCCACGAGGCTTTTCCAAGATCTCCGGGCCTTCGCCCGCGCCCGCCGCGTCCCTTTCGGCTCGTGTACAAACAGGAGCACGATGAGGCTCGCCAGAACGAGCATCGCGCCCGTGAAGAAGAAGCAGCCGCGAAAGCCCAGCCACTCAGCCAGGATTCCGCCCACGAGCGGCCCGATGAGCGATCCGGCGATGTTGCCGGTCTGGAGCGTGCCGAGCGCGCGGCCCGCGTTCTCCGCCGGGGTCACCGAGGCCTGAAGGGAAATCGCCATGGCGATGAACCCGGAGAATACGCCGTTCACGAGCCGGAGAACCAAAAGCTGCCACGGGGCCCCGACGAGCCCCATGAGCGCCGTCATCACGCCCATGCCGAAGCCGGCGCGTAACAGCATGGGCTTTCGTCCATACCGGTCCGCGAGCGAGCCCCAGACGGGCTGAAACATGAACGAAGTGACGAACTGCGCGGAAAAGACCCAGCTCGCCCAATGATCGATGCTCCGCTCCGTGTGCAGGCCGAGTTCGGCCAGGTAGAGCGGGATGAACGGGATGATCTGGCTCATGCCGGCCGCGGCGCAGAAATTCGCGCACCATAGAATGACGAGCGTCCGCCGCCAGGCCGTCATTCCATACGCGCCCTCGCCGTGAGCGCCTGGACCAGCTTGTCCAACAGCTCGTCTCGCTCCGTCTCATTCCTTCCGCGCACGCCGAAGTACATCTTCATCTTCGGCTCCGTGCCCGACGGGCGAATGGCAGCCCAATGCCCGCCCTCAAAGATGAACTTCTGCACGTCCGATACCGGCAGCGTCAACGGCTCCGCGCGATCCGTCCCCGGGAAGCGCCGCTCCCTTTCGAGATAGTCCTCCACGGCGACGAGCGCGAGTCCGGGCACCTCGAGCGGGCGCTCCCGCAGATCCTGAAGCGCGCGCTTCATGCGCTCCACGCCGTCGTGGCCCTCGAGCTCCACATTGACGAGCTTGTCCCCGTACCAGCCGTACTGCTCGTACAGGGAGCGCAGCACATCCACGAGCGTCCGGCCGTGCGCCAGGTGCCAGGCCGCCATCTCGGCGATGACGAGCGCGCCCTGCACGCCGTCCTTGTCGCGCACGATGGGCGACACGAGGTAGCCGTAGCTCTCCTCGTACCCGGCGAGCAGGCGGTAGGTCCCGTCCGCCTCGTGGCGCGTGACGCGATCGCCAATGTACTTGAAGCCCGTGAGCGTCTCTTCCACGTGCACGCCGTACGATTCCGCGATGTGCTTGCCCATGTCGGACGTGACGATGGTTTTGAACACGATGGGCGGAAGGTGAAACCCGCCCGTGTCGCGATGACGCTCGCACAGGTAGTGAACGATGAGCGCGCCCACCTGGTTGCCGGTCAATAGCTGCATGCGCCCGGATGCGTCGCGCACGGCGATCCCGACGCGATCGCAGTCGGGATCGTTGCCCATGACAAGGTGCGCGCCGACCTCCTCGGCGAGCTTCACGCCGAGCGCGAGCGCCTCCTGCTCCTCCGGGTTCGGGCTCTTCACAGTCGAGAAGTCGCCGTCCGGCTCGACCTGTGCCTCAACGAGATGGACGTCCTTGTAACCGGCCGCAGAAAGCGCCTCGCGCACCGGGACGTTGCCCGTCCCGTGAAGCGGCGTGTACACGATGGACAGGCGGGAGCGCTCGTCGCCAAGGCGCGGATCGCGGACTTCGCTGACCACCGCCTCGATGTACTTCGCCCGAAGTGAAGCCGGAATCATGGTGAAAAGCCCGCGCGCCTCCGCCTCTTCCCGAGGCAAGTGCGGGATCGCGAACAGATCCTGAATCGACTCCATGCGATCCTTGATGTCGCGGGCGTCGTCCTCAAGGACCTGCCCTCCGTGCTCGTTGTACACCTTGTAGCCGTTGTACTTGGGCGGGTTGTGGCTTGCGGTGATCATGACGCCCGCCGCGCAGCCGAGATCGCGCACAGCAAAGGAGAGCTCCGGCGTCGGGGAGACCACGGGGAACAGGTGAGCCTTGATGCCGTACGCCGCGAGCGTCAGGGCCACCGCCTCGGCGAACGTGGCCGAGTTGTGCCGCACGTCGTAGCCGATGGCCACGCCTCGCTCAGCCACGTCCTCGCCAAAGCGCTCCTTCAGGTGAAGCGCCAGGCCCGCCGTGGCGCGCCGCACCGTGTACACGTTCATCCGGTTCAGCCCCGCGCCCATGACGCCGCGAAGTCCGCCCGTGCCAAAGTCGAGGTCCGCCCCGAAGCGTTCCTCGATCTCGCCATCGTTGCCGCGGATGCGCTCGAGTTCCGCGCGGAGATCTTCAGGCAGATGCGGTTGTTGCAACCACTGTTCATACGCCTGCTGCGCCTTCGTCACCGTCTCCATCCCTCCCAAAATCCGCGCTCCTTACGCGCAGAGAATTCACACGCCTCCAGTCACCTGGTTGAAGAACGTGAGGACTTCTGCGAACGCCGATCTCGCCGCCCGCGGGTGATACGACGCGCGCGTGTCGTTGAAGAACGCGTGGTGCGCGCCTTCGTACACGCGGTACTGGAAGTCCTTCCCCGCCTTCTTCATCTCTTCGGCAAACGCCGGAACTGCGTCCGTGATGCGCGGATCGAGCGACGCGTAGAACCCGCGCACCGGGCACTGAATGTTGGGAATGCGTTCCGCGCTCGGAGCCTGCCCGTAAAAAATGACCGCGCCCGCGAGCTTCGGATCGAGCGTCGCCAGCCTCGCGGACAGACCGCCGCCCATGCAGAAGCCGATGGAGACCACCGGTTGCCCTTTCGTCATGGGATACGTGTCCCGCAAAAAGCCCGCGGCGGCCAGCAGATGGTCGTTGTACGCGTCCAGATTCAGACCGCCGAACAGCTGTCCAAACGTGTGGCGAACCGTCGTTCGCTCCGGCTCGGGCAGCGTCTCCAGGGCGCGATCGCGCGCCGATGCGTCGTGCCACGCCTGAGGCGGCACCGAATCCAGAAACCGCTTCACCGCCTCGATGGCCTCCGGCTCAAGCCCTGGTTTGCGCTTCCCGCCTTCCGCGTACAGGTCCGGCGCAAGCGCCACATAGCCTGCGCGCGCAAACCGGTCCGCGACGTCCTGGATGTGCTCGTCCACGCCCCAGATCTCCTGAAGCACGATCACGGCCGGTTGTCCGTCCGCCAGCCGATCATGGTGGGCCAAGTAGCCCAGATACTGCCCGTTTTCGCCGTATCGAACCCATTCCGTGTGCAGTGCCACGTTTGCCACCTCCACGGTTATTGTGTCACAGTGAGAGGAGAGGCTCAACATGGAAGCGAATGGATTGTGACATACAGAGGAGGTACATCATGGAGAACACCGTGCGCACGGCTGCCGTGATCACCGTGAGCGATTCCGCGAGCCGAGGCGAGCGCCAGGACGAGAGCGGGCCGCTCCTCGCATCGTTGCTCCGCGAGGCGGGGTTTGAAGTGCGCCACGCCGTCGTGGTGCCGGACGATCGCGCCCGAATCGCCGCGCGCCTGCGCGCGCTCTCGCTCGAAGGCGTGCACCTCGTCGCCACCACGGGCGGGACGGGCCTCGGCCCGCGGGACGTGACGCCGGAGGCGACGCGGGACGTGATCGAGCGGGAGATCCCGGGCATCGGCGAGGCGATGCGCGCCTCCGCCTGGCCCAACAAGCCGCACGCCATGCTCTCCCGCCAGACGGCGGGCATCCGCGGCCAGACGCTCATTGTCAACTTCCCGGGCAGCCCCCGCGCCGTGGACGAGGGGTTCCGGGTGATTGCGCCCATCCTACGCCACGCGCTCGATCTCGTCGCGGGCATCACCGAACACCGCCCGCACTGAAGCGTCAGAGGGCCTGGGGCCATGCCTCAGCCCTCGCGCGTGTACTCGCGCCCCATCTCCTCCGCGCGGACGGCCGCCCTCCTCACCGCCTCGACGATGGCCTGATACACGCCCTGCGACTGCATCACCTCGACGCCGGCGTGGGTGGTGCCGTTCGGCGAGGTCACGCGGCGTCGCAATTCGCTCGGGCTCAGATCCCACTCGCGCAGGACGTGCGCCGTGCCGATGACCGTCTGCACCAGAAGCTTTCGCGCGAGTTCCGGGGCGAAGCCGAGTTCTACCGCCGCCTGTTCCATCGCCTCGAGGAGATAGCTGATGAACCCCGGGCCGCTGCCGGAAAACGCGGTGGCGGCGTCCATCAGCCCCTCCTCAATCTCGACCACCTGCCCGAGACCGGCCAGCATCTCGACGACCCGGCGAAGCTTGTCCCGCGGCACCGTCGAAGGCGCCGACAGCGCGATGGCCCCCATGCCAACCGCCACCGGCACGTTCGGCATGGTGCGAATGATGTACGGGTGCCCCCCCGTCGCGCGCTGCATGGCTTCAATGGGGATGCCCGCTGCAAACGACAAGAGCACCTGATCCGACAGATGAGGACGTAGTTGTTTCAAAGCCTCCATCATGTCGTACGGCTTCACCGCGAGAATGATGAGGTCCGCGTCCGCCGCCCGCGCCACGGAATCGGCGGGTGTGATGCCATACCATTCGCTCAATTCCAACAATCGTTCCCTACGCGATCGATTGGAGACGAAGATGTCCCGCGGATCGATCACGCCCTCTTCCACGATGCCTTTGATAAACGACTCGGCCATCGAACCGGCGCCGAGGACAAAAAGCCGCTTCAACCCTCCACCTCCTGTTGGCGCGCGGTCATTGCGACCGATCCACGCCCGTCAAAAACCGCACGACTTCTCGAATGACCTCGGATTCCCAGTGCCGGTTGTTGAACGTGTGATCCGCCTCTTCGATCAGATGCAGCCGCGCGCGCTCGCCGTACACCTCGTTCTGATACTTGAGCGACACCTCGTACGGTACGGCCTGGTCCTCCATCCCGTGGACGATCAGCACCTTTCCGCGGAACGGCTTGGCTCGCTCGAACGCGTCGATTTGTTTGAGGTCTTCATACAATCTGCGGCCCACGAGGTTGCCGCCGAGATCAACCACATCGGCATCCGCCGCAGCGCCCAGCGCCTCGGCCTGCTTGTCCGCAATGTCGGCCATGTTGCCCGCCGGTGCGAGGAGCACGAGCCTGTCCACCTTGTCCGGCTCGTCACCGGCCACGATGGACGCGACGTAACCGCCCATGCTGAGGCCGATGAGGCTCACTCGGTCCGAATGGATGCGAGGATCTCGCCGCACCCAGTCCAAAATGGCCTTCGCATCTCGGATCTCGGATGTGGCGGTCATGTCCTGAAACTCGCCGTCGGAGTCTCCGCTACCGGCGAAATCGAGGCGGAACGCCGCCACGCCCTCGGCCTCCAGCGCGCGGCTCAGTTTGACGAACAGCTGATGGGGCTCGATGTGGGTGCCCGTGAAGCCGTGAAACAAAATCGCCGCAGGCACGGACTCGCTCGCTGCCTCATCAGGCACGTGCTCCATGCCGCGAAGGACGAGACCATCCACTTCGAGCTCGACCGGTCTCTGCATCCCAACACGCTCCCTTGACGGAATCGCCATGGATTTCCCCGAATGGGACTGTTTCCGCACACCATGTTACCACGAGAGCCTTTT
>NZ_BCSG01000023.1 GCF_001570745.1 Alicyclobacillus mali NBRC 102425 | reverse complement strand
GGCGCGAGCGAACGTCTACGATGGAGAGATGGTCATTCCCTTGATGGAGGAGCTCCGCCAAGATTGGCGGATTCGCTTCGTGTTGATGGATGCAGGATACGACCAGACGAAAAACGATGAAGCCGCTCGCGCGTTGGGCGCTCAGGCTATCATCCCGATGAATCGCCGGAATGAGAAAGAGCCGCCGGAGGGAATGGATTTCGACGGCACGCCTCGCCGCACGATGGGGTATCGGATGACGTATTGGGGCGCAGAGGGCGACTGGCTCAAGTTTCGCTGTCCGCACGCGGCAGGCCAGATCGATTGTCCGCTTGGCATGGCCGCCTGTTCTGCATCGAACTATGGCATGGTCGTGAAGAAGCACATCGGTGAGGACGTCGTCGTTACGCGAATCCACATCGCGGTTCTCGCACATGGAAGATGCTTTATGATGAACGGACCGCTGTAGAGCGCTGTTTTGCACGGCTCAAAGAGTGGCTGACGCTTGACGGCGTGCATGTGCGGGGTATCGAGAAGGTCACAGCGCATGCGTACATCAACGCGATTGTGCACTTGGCATCTGCTCTGGCGATGCACCGCGCGAATCGCATCAAGCAGGTAGCTTAAGCTGGTGGTTTGAACGAACTCCAACGAAGGGGCGTGATCTATCCACACAACAGAAAAGGATGTTTGTGGAATGTGTTATCTTTCACGAGAAGTGTGCGTCGTTTTCGCTCGCGATGGAATCAGTCATTCTGCAAAAGGCTCAAATCGTTACACTTACTCGATGCGAGCTGGCTGGCCTGCAACATCGTCACGACCTTCCTTGCTTTACTGTGGCGGACTAAAGGTGAGGATTTTGATTCGGAGCTTGTGTTGGCAATTGCGTTTTTTTGCAGATTACCATCCTAGTTGTGTTCAAGGTGTTGTAAAAACCAAACTACGGAGGGGATCATGATGTATTATGTTTTGATAAAGGAAATACACATGCCAAAAAAAGGTGGGATCCTGTTCGGGAGGGGTTCTCTTATTCCAATTGCAAAGATACTTTATGAGCATAAATTAGGGATGCTTCGGGATCTCTCGATGAAATTGAGAAATCTTCCTGCCGAATTCGGACCGATTGAGGAACGAATGGAAGCGGAGTTCATCAAGGAGTTACTTGTCGAACAAGGAGCCGTAGTATATTTGCGGGAATCGTAACGAACAAGGACGCGATGACGTAAGCAGCCGCGCCTCTTTGACAGTTGGACAGAGCATGTAGACTCATGGATGGATGGATGGGGATCCTGAAGCGGCGCGGCTTGTCGGACTTATCCACAGGCATGCGCAGCGTCTTCTATCGCTTTTTTGTAGGTGTGCGTTTTTCTTTGAATAATTTTGTTTTTGTGTTTACATAAGCGTAGTATGTGTCGTATCATGCGGTCATGTATATCCGCGTCATTCGCCGAAAAAACAAGAACGGTTCGGTTACCGGTTACGTGCAGTTAGCCCGTAACTACCGCGATCCACAGACCGGTCAGCCAAAAGCCAAGGTCCTGTACTCCTTCGGTCGTGGAGACGAAATGGACCTGAAGGCGCTCCGGCGCCTTGCTCAGAGTATTCATCGCTTCGTGGGCGACGGATTTACCTCGGTGTGCAGTGGGAGGGGCGTATCTGCGTAAGCGTAAACCGAACCACACCTCACGCATCACGTTCACGAAGATGCCCTGCCGTCAATCGGGCAGGGCCTTCGTATTTTCATTTTCTCGCTCGAATCCCTTCAGGGAACCCTTCTGACCAAGGCAACAATGCCTCGAACGCCGTTTCATCTTTGAGGTCCATGTTCGGCATCCGTTCAAAGAGTTACGTGAGATACGCGGTCGGATTCAGTCCGTTCTCCTTGGCCGTCTCCACCAGGCTGTTCGCGACGGCGCTCGCCCGCGCGCCCCGTGGCGTGTTCGCGAACAGGAAATTCTTCTGGCCAATTACAAACCGCTTGAGAGATCGTTCGCTCCGATTGTTGTCCAACTCCAGATGCCCGTCCTCCAGAAACGCCGTGAGCTTCGACCATTGGTTGAGGCAATGCGAAACCGCCTGCCCCAAGGCACTCTTAGGCAGTACCTGTTCACCCTGCTCCTGAAGCCACGTCAGAAACTCGTCCAGCACCGGTCGGCTTAACCTCTGCCGCTTTGCGTGACGTTCTTCTGGCGGCGTGTCCTTCAGGGCACGTTCAATCTTGAACAACAGGTTGCAGTATTCCAATCTTATGCTTGTTTGCCGGCCTCACACCATTTTTTCGCGGTAAGCCTCCGGTGTGCTTTTGGTTGGTTCCATGGCAGTCCGTCCAACAGCCAGTTCAGATCCCGGTGGCTGATGACGAGAGTCTTGCCGTCGCTTGTATCCGGCCATTGAAACCGGCCCCGTTCCAGCCGCCGATAATACAGCCAGAAGCCGTTGTGCTCCCAGCACACCAGCTTCAGTTTGTCCCGCCACCGGTCACAGAACACGAACACCGCGGGAGAAAACGGGTCCAGGTGAAAGGACTCCTGCACCAGAGCCGCCAATCCGTCGATGGACTTGCGCATGTCTGTGCTGCCGCAAGCCAGGTACACGCGCAACTCCCCTGGTCCAGCTCCGATGTTCAGCATAGCGAGGCCAAGGTGCGCACCACATCGCGCAGCAGTTCAGTATCGTAACCGGGCGTGACCTCGATGACAGCAGGGCCCACGCGTACGGACAGCGGCATTTCCGTCACTTCAGGCGCGGATTTCTCCGCACGCACCGGGATGAAACGCGGCTCAGCATGATCACGTTGACGGCCGTCGTGGTCGGTGTCTGCCTTAAACTTGCCAACCCAATACCACAGCTGGTGTTCCTTGACCTGATGCGCAGCACACCACGCTGCGCCTGTCAATCCGCTGGCCCGAAAGTCCACCACGCGGGCACGCCAAAGCTCCCGAAGTTCCTCCAACTCCGCTTTTGTCATGCGGATCCCCCCCATCTACGGCTCTGGGGGGATCGTCTCGCAGGAGAGGGCCTGACGCTAGGTGCGGACTACTTGGCGCTCACATCACGCCGGTCTGGATGGTATGGGTGGGTTCCTCTGGCGAGCACTTGGCCCCTGGCTTCCGCTGTCGGTGTGCGCCGCATGTGCAATTGCGGGATCCCCCCGTTTGTGGGTTTTCAAGCTGCCCGCGAGTGCGAGATCCGCGATGCACGGTGAGCGCCGTCTGGCGTAATTTGCGCATTGGTCATGAAACTTGTAAGATGTAAGTGACATTAAAAAAGGAAGGGTGAGTCGTGTGGCCAAGAAAGTGCTGATGGTCGTCACAAGTGCAGACAAGATGACGGACGGGCATCCGACGGGGCTTTGGTTGTCCGAGTTCGCCGAACCATATACGGAGTTTAAGCAGGCTGGGTATGAGGTGACAGTCGCCAGTCCGCGCGGTGGTCAGGCGCCCATCGATGATCGAAGCGTTCAGAACGGCGAACTGAGTCAATGGGCAGAGGCCGTCGAGATTTTGAAACAGACCGTTCCGCTGTCTAGGGTCTCCGCGTCCGATTTCGACGCCATCTTCCTGCCCGGCGGTCACGGAACCATGTTTGACTTCCCCGACAGCGCGGAGCTCCAGGCGCTCATTCGAACGTTTGCGGAGTCCGGCAAAGTTGTCGCCGCGGTTTGCCATGGTCCGGCTGGGCTGGTCAACGTGCGGCTCTCCAATGGCGATCCGCTCGTGAAGGGCAAGCGCGTGACGGCGTTCACCGATGAAGAGGAGCGCGCTGTCGAGCTCGACGACAAGGTGCCCTTTATGCTGGAGACGCGCTTGCGCGAGATGGGCGCGCAGTTCGTCGCGCAACCGATGTGGTCCGATCACGTCGAACAAGACGGACATCTCATCACGGGGCAAAATCCGCAGTCAGGCATCAGCGCTGCGAAAGCCGTCATCAAGGCGCTTGAAGGAGCGCATTGAAACAAAGGTCTCGCGAAACAGCGTCCTACCCCCGATTTGGGGGCGGGACGCTGTTTGTTTTTGGCAACATTGAGCGGACTCTGTTCCGCTTTATTCCTAGCGATACGGCCTGCCATTGAGGTAGGCGTCACAAAACCTTCACCTTTCAAGCGGTTACATGTGAGGTGGTTTTGAGACCCAGGTGGCAGATTGGTTGCTGGGGCATGCAGAGAAGCCCGAAACGAAAAACGAAGAGGAGATGGGTGTATGAACCGCAAGTCGATTCTGTACGTGTTGAGCGTGGCCGCCGCAGCCGCCTTGGTTGTGACGGGGTGTGGCACGGCCTCGAGCACCAACAACACGACGTCGAGCGGTGCGGCGAGTACAGCCGTCGCGGTGAAGCACGACCACAAGGGGGCCAGCGCTTCGAATCAGAAGGAGAATAAGACCGAGGCGAAGTCGTCCAGCAAGGCGACGAAGACGGTCAAGTCGTCCGTGGCCTTGACGGCTCCTGCCGCGGGCACGAGCGTGACGGCAGGCGACACGCTGAAGGTGGACGGCCACGTTTCGTCGAACTTGGCCAAGAAGGACGTGCAGATCACGCTGACCAACAGCGAAAAGAAGGTTCTCGCTCAGCAGATTGTCGGCACCAGCAGCAACGGAGACTTCACCGACACGCTGAAACTGCCGAAGGATCTCGGGAAGACAGGCGCGGAATTGACGCTTCAGGTCTCGGTGGTCGGCGAGAGCGGAATTGCGAGCGCTGTTACACTTCATGTGAAGTGACCGGTTCTCACATTGCGAATCATTTGAGGAAGGCGCGGGGCAGGACTCCGCGCCTTTCCTTATGAGCACGAGCGGAGCCCCGCGAAGTCGGTTGTCCATCCCCGCTTCATTCCGCGCGCATATTACGATCCAGGGCCCAGAAATAAGGTAAGATGTAAACAAGCGTACCGCCTCGCCGGGGGTGAGCTCGTGCCCAGTGTAGGTCCAGAGCATCTGAAATCCGTATCTGAGTTCAAGTATCTCAACGCGGAGAATGTTTCGCGTTATCGTCTGATCATGCGGCTCTTTTACGAGAACCACATGAGGCTTCGGTATTGGCTGCGTCCCGTGGATGTTCACGGCGCCGTGTTGGAAACCGGACTCATCCAAGGCTACACCATCGAGCAGTGCGAACAGGATCTCCAGGTGCTGCACGAGTGGGGCAACCTGGAGTGTCAACAGGACAAGGCAAAATCGACAAGTATTGAGGAGTTCAAAAAGAAGCGATTTCGGTATCAGATGACCGCGGTGGCGGTCGAGATCGAGCGGCTGTTGGACGCGCTTGAGCAGGTGCAGGGCTATGGTGGGGAACTCGACGCCGGGCCGCTTGAGATCATCGCGCGACTTCTGCGGGACATTCGGGATGGGGCGGGGGAGATGCAGCCCGCTGAAGCCTTTGCCTTGTGGAAGGAACTACAGGATCGGTTTCGAAGGCTTCACCAAAACGCCGTGGACTATTACGCGCAGATCTCGAGTACCAAGGCGGAAGCCCTCATGCAGACGGCGGCCTTTCTAACGTTCAAGGAGGATTTGCGCCGCTATCTTCAGCGGTTCGCGCTGGGATTGCAGCAGTTTGGCGCGCAGATCGAGGGCATGCTGCGAGGGCTTTCTCCCGAGGCCGTGGAAGATTTTTTGTCGAGCGTCACACGGGGCGAGATGGAGATCCCGAATTTGGAGGATCGGCGTGAATTCGACGAGCGTATGTCAGTACACCGCGAAGAGTGGGCGTCCCTCGCGGCGTGGTTCATGGGCTTTGATGGCGATGAGAGCGAGGTCGTGAAGTTGGAACGGGCCACGAAAGAGGCCATCGGGCGCGTGGTTCGGCAGGCGTTGGCGCTTCAGGAGCAGGCTCGCGCGGGCGTGAGCCGCCGGCGAGATTTGTCCTATCTCGCGCGGTGGTTCATGCGGCTTCCTTCCGTAGAGGAGGCGCACCGTCTGGGTGCCGCTGTGTTTGGCCTGTACGTGCCGCGCCACTTTCAGGGCGAGCCGCCGCGATCGACCGATTCTGCCGACTGCTCCATGTGGGAAGAGGCGCCCATCCTGCGAGCACTTTCGCCGAAGACGCGGGGGCCGCGGCAGCGTTTGGCGGTTTCCCCCGTTAAAGATCGCGCAACGCAAAAGGCCAAGGCAATGGAGGCGTGGCGTCAGGCGCAGGCCAGTGCGCGTGACGTCGAGCTCCGATGGCTTCGGGAGGGGACGTTTGACATCGCCGACTTTGATGAGCTCACGGTCGAGGATCGGGGGCTCCTCCTGCATTGGGTGAGCCGCGCGCTGTCGAAGCCGGATCACCGGTTCCGAGACGCAGAGGGCTATCAGATTCAGGTTGAGGTCCCGAACAGCCGTGAACGACACCGCGTTTCATTTCCAGACGGAGTGATGGAGATGCCCAACTTCCGATTTCACATCCGGAGGGAAGAGTAATGAGGCGGGGGCGCTCGCGAGACGAACGGGCGGAATTTCAGGAGGCGGCCCGCATCCTGCTGTCTCGCCCTTGGATCACCAAGAAGGACCATCCCGACGAGTACCGGCTCGTCCACCGTCACCAGGACGCGTTGCGGGACTGGTTTCAGAGGATGGCGGGCTGGGCCTTGGTGGTGACGAGTGAGATTGCAAAGCTCGAGAAGCAACCGGCGGTACATCAGCCGTGGATGAGGGTCGACGAGTTTCTCAATCCTCGGGATTACGCGCTGTTTGCTTATGCGCTCTGGTTCCTCGAAGGACTGCAGCGCGAGGAACAGTTACTTCTGTCAGAGCTCATCGACGCCATCGGCGAGGAGGCGCGCAGAAACGGGGACGAGCTCGACTGGACGAACTATGAACACCGCCTCTCGATGGTTCGGGCGCTCAAGAAGTTGCGGGATTTCGGGGTACTCCAAGCGGTGGACGGCGAAGAGAACGCTTGGGCGCGCGATCACAGTCAGAACGTGCTGTATGAGGCGACACGTGTGTCCAGGTTCGTCATGAACCGGTTCCCGCGCGATTTTGCCTCCTATGAGACCATTGACGAGCTGTACGAGGCGGACACCTTCATCGGTTTGGACGGATCTGCCGAGTTCGAGTCTTGGGCCACGGCGCACAGGCGCCACCGCGTCATTCGAAGGTTTCTCATGGAGCCCGTTGTGTACGACGCGGATTTTTCGGAGGAGGAGCGTCGGTACGTCCAGACGCAGCGGAGTTTTCTCGTGGATCGCATCGAACAGGCGACCGGGCTTGTGGGCAGGCGGTTCCGCGAGGGACTGCTTTTCGCGTGGCCGAATTCCATGGGCGAATTCGAGTTATTCCCGGGCGACTCGACGCTGTCGGATGTCTGCCTCTTGACGGCCAATGCGCTCGTGCAGCGCATTCGCGCCGGCCATGCGTCCATCGCGCCGGCCCAACAGGGGAGGTATCACATGCCTCTCGCGGAGTTAGAGGCGCTCGTGTTAGAGCTGCGCGAGGTCTACGCATCCCGCTGGTCCAAGGAGTTGCGTGAGAAAGGCGTGGCTGCCCTGACGCGCGACGTACTGACCATGATGAGCGAATGGCGTCTCGCCGCGTGGGAAGGCGCGGACGTGTGGCTGCTTCCCGCGCTCTCGCGTTATGTCGGCGCGTACGAAGGTAATCTCGATCAGGAGGAGGAGTCCGATGGCGGAACGATATCGGCTGTCCCGCGCGGGGCTGTTTAACTTCTGGCTGTACGACGACGAAATTCTCGAGTTCGATCACGGCCGTCTGCTCTTACGCGGTCCGAACGGCGCCGGGAAGTCCGTCACCATGCAGTCGCTCCTGCCGCTCGTGCTGGACGGGGATAAGCGGCCTTTCCGGCTCGATCCGTTCGGGTCGCGGGATCGCAAGATCGAGTTCTACCTGCTCGGCGACGATCAGAGTGGCGTGCAGGATCGGATCGGCTACTTGTGGATGGAGTTCGCGCGCGGCGAGAACCTAGCGCCTTCGCACGTGACGGTCGGGATTGGTCTGCGCGCGACCCGCGGCCGCTCGGCGGTGCAATTCTGGGGATTTGCCATCACGGACGGGCGGCGCGTGGGCAAGGACTTGGTGTTGTACGACGAAACCCTGTATCTGAAGGAGGGACAGAAGTATCCGCTTGATCACTCGAAACTGGCGGAGATCTTGGGAGCAGGGGGTCAGGTGGTTCGCTCGCAGGAGGAGTACCAGGCGCTCGTCAATCGCCTTCTGTTCGGCTATCGGGACATCGGGGCCTACGAGGATCTTTTGAACCTCATGATTCAAGTTCGCTCGCCCAAGTTGTCCAAGGAATTCAAGCCGTCGACGATGTACGAGACACTGTACAGCGCCCTTCCCCCGGTGGACGAGGAGGAGCTCGCGTCGCTCGCCAACATGCTCGAAGATTTGGACGAGCATGCGGAGCACCTCGAGGAGACGGTGCAACACCGCACCCATGCGGAGCGGCTTCATCGGGCGTACGATCGCTACAATCGCGTCGTGCTGTTTCAGCGGGCACGCGCCGCGCACGAGGCGCTGAAGGCCGAGGACGACGCTCAAGAAAACGTTCGCGCGGCGGAGCAGGAGTGCGAGCATCTCGCTCGCGGGCTTGGCGAGCTCGAACGGGAGGTGAGCGAGGTCCAGGCTGACGCGGACCGCACGGAGGCTGAGCTTGAGGCGCTCGAACATTCCGAGGCGATGGGTATTCAGAGAGAGCTCGACGGGATTCAGCGGCAGGTGGAATACCTGTCGGGCGAGGAGGCCCGAGCGCTGGAGTCGTTGCGCGAAGCGGAACAGGACATCGAGCGCCGTGAGAAGGGCCTTCATCAGGTGGAAGACCGTCGTGCTCAGTGCGAGCAACGGATGGCGTCCGGTCGAGAGGCGCTGGAGCGTCTCGCGGACGCGACAGAATTCGCGGGCCATTCCGTGTACGCGGACCCAGACGCCGATGCGGTGTACTCGGATGATGTGTTCGAGCGATGGTTCGCCGAAGTGGAGCTTCATGCGAATCGCCTCAGGCACGCCATTTCCCTAGGAAGGGAAGAGGCGAAGGCGAGCGAGCGGATGGCCGACGCGGAACGAGCCATGGGCGAGGCAGCCAAGCGTCGGGACAACGAAGAAGGGAACTTGCGTGCGGCGGAGTCGCGGCTGGAACAGGCGGTGCAAGCGCAGGAGGACGCGGTGTTCCGTTGGTATCGAGGTCTGTCCGCCATTTCGGCCACGGACGAGATGTGGCGCGCGGCGCTCTACGCATTGAGAGCGTATCCGGACACGACCTACGACGAGGTGATGCGCCCCTTCCGACGGGCGCACGAGGAAGCCGTGGGCGAGCACGTGCTGCGCGAGCACGAGCTTCAAGCGATCCTGCATCACCGCAACGAGGAGAAGCGAGCGCTTGAGAAGGAGCTTGCGGAGTGGCGAGATCGAAGGGACCCCGAGCCGGAGCGCAGCGAGGCGCGCACTGCTTCGCGCAGGCGCCGACAGAACGCCAGCAGCGTGGGAGCGCCGCTTTACATGGCGTGTGAGTTTCGGGACGGTGTCGATGCGCGCACCCAGGCTGCGCTGGAGCGCGCGCTCGAGGCGACCGGGCTCATTGACGCATGGATCTCGCCCTCGCCGCCCGACTTGGAGCCAGGGGAGGAGGAGGCGTGGATTGCGCCGCGGCCCGCTCTTTTGGGTTACACGCTCGCCGATTTTCTGCGGCCGACAGTTCCCGAGGGATCGGGGCTCGTAGCCGTCGACATTGAGAATGCGCTGCGCACCATCGTGATCGGCGATGAATCCGAGGCCGGGCAGGCCGCCGTTGCGCCTGACGGGAGGTATCACATCGGGCCGCTCGCTGGCCATACAGATGAGAAGCCGCAAGCCGAATGGATCGGCTATGAGGCCAGGCGGCGCACAAAGCTGGCGCGAATCGAGGCGCTGGAGGCGGCCATCGCGACTGCGGAGGCCGAGATCGCGTGTCTCGAGGAAGAACTTGCGGAGGTCAGGCGCCATCGCGCGCGGATTGAGGAAGAGATGCGGGCGTTTCCGCCGGAAGATCCGCTGCGCAGGGCGCGGGAAGACGTCTATCGCCACAAGTTGCGGCTGGAAGAAGCTGTTGAGTTCCTCAGGCAGCAGACCGAGGCTTACCAGGAAGCAAGATCGCATTGGCACCAGCGGGAGGAGGCCTGGGTGGCCGAAAGGTCGGTCTGGGCGCGACTTTCGCGGCTCGAGGATTTCGTCGAGGCACTCGAGCAACTCCAGAGGTATCGCGACGCATTGCACCATCTGCGCCGCTTCTATACGGAATACGCCCATCTCACCCGCGAGGCGACACAGCTCGCACAGGATATTGAGAGGGCCGTTGCGCGGGCGGATGCGGAGCGAAAACGACGTGTGGAGCTTCGGCGAGAGTGCGACCATCTGCGCGTGAGGGCGGAGGCACTGCGTGAGCAGCTGCGCGCGCTAGGCGTGATCGATCTGTACGAGCGCCAAAAAGAGCTTCGGGCGCGCAAAGACGCGCTTCGCAAGCGCCGCGAGGACCTCGAGACGAGGCGTCGCGCGCTCGACGAGAAAATCGGCATGGCGAAGCAGCGGCTGGAACAGGCGCAGGGTGTCCTCGACGACAAAGAAGCGGAGGCTGAGCGCGCCCTCAAAGCGCTCGCGGAGGAATGGGCGCTTGGGCTCGTGGACGGGATCGCGGAGGATTTGCGCCAGCCCTCGGGCAGGCAGGCACTTTCCCGGCTGGCGCACATCGTGCATCGCGAGATTCGGGGCGCGTATGGATCGGAACACGAAGGCAGCGCACGCCAGCGCCTGATGGAGGAGCTGCAGGTGGTGCGCAACGTGCTCGTGGATTACGCCATTGAGGGGACGTACGACGAGGCGCTGGGGCGGATGATTGTGCGATCCGTCCGGGATCGGAACCGCCCGCTGACGCCGTTTGCGCTGTGGCAGGAGCTCGTGCGGATGGAGGAGGAGCAGCGCCTCTACATCGAAGAGCGCGAGCGGGAACTGTATGAGGAGATCTTCATGCGGAGCGTCGGCCGGGCCATTCGCGACAAGATCAACCGCGCGGAGGCGTGGGTGCGCCAGATGAACCGGTTCATGTCGCAGCGGGACACGTCCAACGGCTTTGCGCTATCGCTCGAGTGGCGGCCGCGCCCTGCACAGGAAGAGGGTGAGATGAGCGCCGAGCGGCTGGTGGCGCTTTTGCGCAAGAGCCCGGAACTCATGTTGCCGCAGGAAATGGAGGATATGATCCGCCACTTCCGCACGCGCATTGACTACGCGCGGCAGGAGGCGGAAGGCGGGGGATCGTTCCGCGAATGGATCTATCAGTTGCTCGACTACCGACAGTGGTTCGAGTTCCGGCTGTACTTCCGAAAGGCGGGCATGGCTTCCCGGCGCGAACTGACTGATTCGCAATTCAACATCCTGAGTGGCGGCGAGAAGGCGATGGCGATGTACATTCCGCTCTTCGCCGCGGTTGACGCGCGCCTGAGCGACGCCCGCGACGACGCGCCCCGGATCATTTGCCTGGACGAGGCCTTTGCGGGTGTGGACGACGACAATGTCCGCGACATGTTTGCGCTCATCGTGTCGCTCGACTATGACTTCATCATGACGAGTCAGCAGCTCTGGGGCTGTTACGACACGGTGCCGTCTCTGTCCATCGTGGAGGTGCATCGCCCGCAGGACGCCGACGTGGTGACGCTCATCCGCTTCCGATGGGACGGCCAGGTCCGCGTGATGGATCTTGTCCACGAGGAGGAGGCTGTTCGCCAAGTATGAGCGATGTGAAATCATTCATCCGGGCTGCACTGATGAAACCGGGGCTTAAGCGGCTGTGGGAAGCGGTTCGGGCGAAATACGAGTCGCTCGGGCGCGTCGGCGGCAACGTGGTCCTCATAGGAGCTACGCTTGATGAGCAGGAGGCCATCGGCGCCCTGCTGGGCATCAATCTGTTCGGCGAGACGCAGATCAAGGTGCCGCTCGCGCGGCTGGAGGCTGCCCTTCTTCAGTCGCGGTTTGGCCTCACGCTCGGCGACGCCCTCGCTGCACTGTTTGGCGAGGTGGCCACTCGGGAAGATGTGCGAGCCGAGCGCCAACGGCTGGAAAGCGAATTTCGAGCGTACCTCGAATCCACAGGAGGCGATCTCGGCCCTTGGTTGGAGGCGATGTGGGCAGGGCGGGCGCCGGGGCGGGGGCTCGTCGCGGAGTGGCGGAAGCTGTTTGCCGAGATCGGACAAGTCCCCCCGTTGGAGGCGGTCCTGCGCGTCTTGCGTGCCCTCGATCCGCCGCCCGATCCGCCCGTCCGCCTGCCCATCCTGGCCGCTCGGCACTTCGGCGATCCGCACGCGCTGGATCGCACGAATCCTGCGGGACGCGCGCTCTTCGCCTGGCTCGCCTGGAGGTACGGTGCGCTTGGCGCCGACGAGCCCGATTCGGCCGAGATCGCGGAAGGCGCGGCCCAGGATGAGGGCACATCTGAAACTGTGCGGGCCTGGTACCTGCGCGCGGGCATTCGGATCGACGACGTAAGTCCCGTGGTTCATGTCGCCAACTGGCCCGGGCTAGGCGCGAGCCCGATGGCCTTCACGCTTGCCTCGCTCGATCGCGGGACTCTGTGGCGCATTCCGCCGCGGGTGATGGTCGTCGAGAACCCAGCCGTGTTCGCTGAGTTGGCTGAACGATCGCCTGCGCCCGTCGTCTGTTCTTACGGCTGGCCCAACGCCGCCGTGCTTCGCCTTCTCGATCTCGCGACGTCCGCAGGCTCCGAACTGTGGTACAGCGGCGATTTCGACCTCGGCGGCCTGCGCATCGGCCGGTCCTTGTGGCAGCGCTACGGTCCAAAATTTGTCCCGTGGCGCTTCCGTCATGACATGTACGACTCGTTGGCGAAATTCGGGCGCGTTTCGCTTTCCGAGGAAGAAAGAACTCATCTCGCTCGCCTGCAGGACGCTCTTTGGGACGCGGAGTTGGCGGTTAACATGCTGACGTTCGGTGTGAAGGTGTTTCAGGAGCAGTTCGTTGATACGCTTGTGGAGGATGCCATGGAGGTGGCTGCACCGCCGCGCTGATGGCACGCGCCCTGGCCGTGCCCATTGTGTTCTGGCAAGGAGGGATGCCCCATCGTATGGAGTGTGCTTAACGTCATCGGAACAATTGCGTTTGCCCTGAGCGGTTCCATCGTTGCGACCGAAGAGCGGTATGACTGGCTCGGCGTGTATGTGCTCGGGTTCGTCGCCGCGTTCGGAGGCGGTATGATTCGGAATCTCATCGTCGGTTTGCCTGTCGCGCAGATCTGGCACCAGCCCGTCCTGTTTGTCACGGCTGCTCTGACTATCACGGCTGTTCTCATCCTGCCATACGGATTTCTGCATCGCTTTCGGCGGATCGTCAGCTTCTTCGACGCCATCGGCCTGGCGGCGTTCGCGGTCGAAGGCGCCATGTATGCGTATCGGGCGCACAGCACGTTTGTCACCACCGTGGTGGCCGCCTTGATGACAGGGATTGGGGGCGGGCTCATCCGGGATCTCCTCGCCTCGCGCAAACCGCTCGTCTTTCAGGCCGAGATTTACGCCATTTGGGCGATGCTGGCCGGTGCCGCGGTAGGGTTAGGGCTCGTCCGGGCCGCGTGGGAGGAATATCTGCTGTCCGCTCTCGTCGCCGCCCTTCGCATTCTGTCGGTTCGCTGGAATTGGCATCTTCCACGTACCGGGCCGCCGGAGGGAAATACGACGCCCTTCGGCGCATGAGCCCTTGCCAACTTGCTGCTTCAAATGCCGTGGTTTGACAGTGCTCCAATCTCAAAAATTCCTCAAGAAAATTTCAAGGTTGGTCAGATACGATCAAGGGGAGAGTTTCCATCCTCTCAACAGCGCTCTGGCCGCCTGATGAAAGGGCGTCCGTGATCGTGAGACTCTGGCATGAGGCGTTGATTCCGAAGCTGCCGCGCGCGCAGCTGTTGGGGCAGCATCGGGAATGTTGTGCTCTGCGGGGGCTTGGCTGGAACCGCCCCCACGCGACGGTGAATTACGTCTTTCAGCATCCGTACGAGTACTTGGTTCAGTATCATCGGCTGGTCATGGAGGAGATGGAGCGGCGAGGGTACCACGTGGATTCCGCGTGGCGGGATCCGCGCTACCGCGGGAAGCGCGCGCCGCTGGCTGAAGTGGACCCTTCTCGCGATTCCCAGTCGTCGCCCATTTATCCTGAGCATGACGACAGGTATCTGGCCGCTTGTCTCGAAAACCTACGGGCGAAGGGCATCATACTGTGAATGCGCGGAGGTTTTCGAGATGTCGTGAAGTTGGATCGCCAATTCGTCGATCACGTCGACCGCGATCCCGCCAAACGCCGTGTGGCGCAAGGGCTCGCCGAGATGGCCCAATCGCTCGGCATTCGCCTGTTGGCGGAGGGCGTCGAGCGGCCTGAGGAAGCGATGGCCCTGCTTGACCTGGGATACACGTGGCAACAGGGGTACCTGTACGCGCGGCCGTCGCTCGAGGTGCCGGACGGTTCGGTCGCGTGGTTGCCGCGGGCGTGAGATCCAGACGTGGAGCGTTTCGCTATACTACGGATGTATCTTTCGGACAGGGGGAGCATCCGTTGCCGACTGGAAAACCGACTGTCGCGGTGATTTCGTATCACGCGCCGCCCGTCTTGAACGCCGAATCGATTCTCGTGTGGAAAACGCTCAAGGTGCTGAGAACGTGGTTTCATCTGCGCCTCGTCACGGCCAGCGTCCCGTCCGCCGATACGACGCTCTCGCTTCCGGACGACATCGAGGTGGAGCGACTCCCCACCTGGATGCCGTCCGCGTACAAGCCGCGCCGCGCGCTGGAGAAGATCATTGGGCGATTTGCCGACGAGGCGTGGCTGTGGGCGAAGCAAGCGCCGGCCTCTATGAATCTGCCCGTCGATCTCCTCTACAGCCGATCCCAGCCGGGCGCGAGCCATCTTCTCGCACTTCGTTGGAAGCTGCGGACTGGGAGACCGTGGATCGCCCAGTTCAGCGATCCCTGGGCGCACAATCCGTACCACGCGGGGCGAACGTCGAGGCGCAAGGCGTTTGACGAGGCGAATGAACGCGCGGTCGTAGCCAAGGCGGACGCGCTCATCTTTCCCACGAAGGAAATCCTTGAGCAGTACGTTCATTTGTATCCACACGTGCCCGTCGCGGACAAGTCGTTGGTCCTGCCTCATCACTTCATGCCAGAGCTCTACCCGGAGCGCGTCGAGCGCCCGGCGGAGATCGCGGACAAGTTGCTCTTCGCGTATCTCGGCGACTTCTATGGACAGCGTTCGCCGGAGCCGTTCCTTGCCGGACTCGAAGAGGCCCTGACCGCGCGGCCCGACATGCGACAACGCGTGGCCGTGGAGTTTTACGGCAACGTCGAGTCGAAGTTTGAGCCGCTCGTGGCGCGGGCGCCCATTCCGATTCGCAAGGGACGGGTGTCGTATCTCGACAGCCTTGTGCGCATGCGGCAGGCGGACGTGCTCGTTCTCATCGATGCGCCATCGGCCACAGGCCGCAACCCATTTCTGGCCTCGAAGCTCATTGATTATTTGGGTGCCGGAAGGAAGATACTGGGTATCACGGACGTGGAAGGGACCGCTGCGGACATCCTTCGCGCCGAGGGACATCCCGTCGTGAGCCCGCGCGACGTGGACGGGATCGCGTCGGCGATGGTGGCGCTGATGGACGCGTACCAGCGCGGCGAGTCGTTTTCCGTGCCCGTGCCCCTGGCGTACTCCAGTGAAGAAGTCGTCGGGAAACTCGCGGCTCAGATGGAGCGTCTGTTGGGGGAGACACACATGAAGTGAGGGTGAGCGATGAGCACCATTGTGTGGCAGCCTACGCCGGTGACCAAGGCGGACAGGCGCCGATTGAACGGGCATTCGAGCTGTGTGGTGTGGCTGACGGGTTTGTCGGGATCGGGCAAGTCGACCATCGCCTGCGCGCTGGAGCTCGCGCTGCACGAGCGAGGCGTGCGGACGTATCTGCTGGACGGGGACAACCTCCGCCATGGGCTCAATCGCGATCTCGGCTTTTCCGCCGACCATCGCGCGGAGAACATCCGGCGGACGGCCGAGGTGGCGAAGCTGTTTGTGGACGCGGGCGTCATCGCCATCTGCGGCCTCATTTCGCCATACCGGCGGGATCGGGAGGCGGCCCGCGCGCTGTTTGAGCCGGGGGAGTTTGTCGAGGTCTTCGTCGACTGCCCGGTCGATGTGTGCAAGGCGCGCGATCCGAAGGGGCTCTATCGGCGAGCGTTGGCTGGGGAAATCAAAGGGTTCACGGGCATCGACGATCCGTACGAGCCGCCGCATAAACCGGATCTCGTGCTGAAGACGGATCGAACGCCCATCCACGAGTGCGTCAAGGACATTCTCCGCTATCTTGAGCGAACGGGCTGCCTGAATACGCCGGCGAACGCCGCGGGCGAGCGGGCGGCCGGGGAAAGGTAGGGGATGGACGTGGCGCACCCGAATTTCTTCATCGTCGGCGCGGCGAAGGCCGGCACGAGTTCGCTCGATCGGTATCTGAGCCAGCACCCGGACATCTACATTCCGCCGAAGAAAGAGGCGCATTTCTTCTCCATCCCCGATTTTCCCGAGCGTTTCACAGGCCCCGGCGACGAGGGCATGAACCTGTACACGATTCGCGATGAGGCCGCGTACCTCAAGCTGTTTGACGGCGTTCGAGGCGAGCGGGCTGTGGGCGAGGCATCCGTGTTTTACCTGTTCTACCCCGGCACGGCGCAGCGCATCTACGACGCGCACCCCGACGCCAAGATCCTCATCATGCTGCGCAATCCGGTCGATCGCGCCTTCTCCGCCTACATGCATCTAGTGCGCGACGAGCGAGAGACGCTTTCGTTCCGCGAGTCGCTCGCCAAGGAGGAGGAGCGGATCCGGCAACACTACGAGCCGCTGTGGTATTATCGTGCCGTCGGCCTGTATGCGGCGCAGGTCAAGCGGTATCTCGACGTGTTCGGGCGAGATCAGGTCAAGGTCATCCTGTTTGAGGATTTCGCGCGCGATCCCGTCCAGGTGGTTCGGGACTGCTGCGCGTTCCTCGGCGTGTCCACAGACTTCGTTCCAGACACCTCCATTCGCCACAACGAGTCGGGCGTGCCCAAGTCGAGATCGCTCTACAACTTCATCGCGAAGCCGAACGCGCTGAAGGAAATCGTGAAGCCGTTCATTCCGGCCGCGGTGCGCGAGCGGTTGGGCAACCAGGCGAAGTCGATGGTGCTCGGACGGATGGAGATGGAGCCCGACCTTCGGGAGGAGTTGACCGCATTCTTTGCGCCGGACGTGGCCCGGCTGGAGGCGCTCATCCATCGCGACTTGTCCGCGTGGCGGCGCCCGGCGCGGGCTGCGGGATCGCAGTGAGACGGGAGGAGAAGCGCATGGAGGTTTTGGAGGCGATTCGGGGGCGCCGGCACATCAAGCAGTTCAAGGCGGATCCCATTGATGAAGCGACGTGGATGAGCTGGCTGCAGGAGGCGACGAACGCGCCGAACCACAAGATGACTGAGCCATGGGAGATCATCGTCGTGGGGCCGGAGGCGCGGATGAATCTGCGTCACGGCGCGAACTTTGGCGATGCGCCGGTCGTGCTTGCGGTGCTCAGCAAGCGGGGGGCTTCGCAGATGGAGCGCGATGAGAACCTGATGGCCGTCGCTTGTTTCCTCGAAAACTTGAGCCTCATCGCGGAGGCAAACGGCGCGGGCATCCGCTGGACGTCCATTGGCTGGCAGGAGCACGCGCACCAGGTGCTCGGGGTGTCGGACGAGTACGACATTGCGAACATCATCGGGTTGGGCTATCCGGAGGAAGTGCCGCCGGCGAAGCCGCGCACGCCCATCGCCGAGAAGATCCGGCGGGTGCCCTGATGGCGGACGCGAGGCAAGGCGCGGATCTGGAGGCGAGATCGCCCTGGGCGCTCGGGGGCTATCGCCTTGCGCGGGTGGGGCCTGTGCGCAGTCCCGTGGACGCGGAGGTGCGCGTGCCGGGATCGAAGAGCGTGACCAATCGGGCGCTCGTCATCGCCGCGCTGGCAACGGGCGAGTCGAGGCTTTCGGGCATCCTGCGAAGCGACGACGCGTACTGGTGCATTGAGGCGTTGCGCGGGCTCGGCGTCCCAGTTGAGGTGGAGGGAGACGTCGTCCGCATGACCGGCTGCGGCGGGCAGTTTCCGCGAAGTGACGCGCGCGTCTACACCGGTGCGGGCGGCACGACGGCGAGGTTTCTCACGGCCGCGCTCGCGGCGTCATCGGGCGAGTACGAGATTCGCGGCAGCAGGCGGATGAACGAGCGGCCGATGGGCGAGCTGTTTCAAGCGCTGCGGTCGCTCGGGGCCGAAATCGAGCCGCTGGAGCGCCCGGACACGCTGCCCATTCGCCTCAGGGCTCGAGGTCTCGCAGGCGGAGAGGTCGCGATGTCGGGCGCGCAATCGTCCCAGTTTGTGAGCGGCGTGCTCATCGCGGCGCCCTACGCGCGCGCGCCGGTGAGCGTGCGCATCGTGGATCACATTGTCCAGCACGCCTACGTCCACATCACGCTCGACATGATGCAGGCGTTCGGCGCGACGTGTGCGGCTGCGGACCATCTCGCCTCCCTCTCGGTCGAGCCGGGTGGCTACCGCGGCCGCGCGTACGACATTGAGGCGGACGCGTCCACGGCCTGCTATTTCTTCGCCGCCGCGGCTGTGACGGGCGGTCGGGTCCGTGTGACAAACCTCACGCGCGACACGCGCCAGCCCGACGTTCACTTTGTCGACGTGCTCGCGAAGATGGGATGTCAGGTGGAGTCGTCACCTGCGGGCGTCGCGGTCAAAGGCCCCGAGAAGCTTCGCGGCGGTTTCTCCTTCAGCATGAAGGAGATGTCGGATCAGACGCTGACGCTCGCGTTCCTCGCGCCGTTTGCGGACGGGCCGATTGAAATCACCGGCGTGGGCCATATCCGGCATCACGAGTCGGACCGCATCCGGGTCATCGTCGAGAGCCTCGCGCGCGTGGGCGTCCGCGCCGAAGAGCGGGAAGACGGCGTCGTCGTGTATCCGGGCGCGCCTCAGCCCGCGGTGCTCCCGTCCTACGATGACCACCGCGTGGCCATGGCGCTCTCGGTGCTCGCGCTGCGCGCCGAGGGCATCGAAATTGAGGATCCGGGCTGTGTCTCGAAGACGTGCCCGACGTTTTTTCAACACCTGCGGGAGATGGACGTTCCGGTCGATCTCGTCCAATGAAGAGAGGCTGCTCACGGCGCATGGCGCGCCGGGGCAGCCTCCGTTTGTTCGTCGCGCTTGCCTGCGATGGCCATATACACCGCGGGCACTAAAAGCAGCGTGACCAGGGTGGAAAACGTCAGTCCAAACGCGATGACCGTGGCCATGGATGCGAGCGTCTCCGCGCCTTTTCCGTAGCCAATCACGAGTGGCAGCATGGCGAGCACCGTCGTCGCCGTGCTCATGAGGATGGGGCGCAGTCGAACGGGTCCTGCTTCCATGAGCGCCTCGCGCAGGCGCCTGCCTTCGCGGCGCAGCCGGTTGGCGTAGTCCACCAGCACAATCGCGTTGTTCGCGACGAGGCCCATCACCATGATCACGCCAATGGCCGAGTCCACGTTGAGCGATCGGTGCGTGAGCGTGAGCCCGAGCGCCGCGCCGATGAAGGTCGGCGGCAGCGAGAACATGATGACAAACGGCGTGAGCAAGGACTCGAACAGGCTCGCCATGAGCATGTACAAGAGCGCCACGGAGAAGACGAACGCCCACAGCATGTCGAACATCGTCTGGCGGAGGAAAGCCCCGCCTTGGCCGAACCCCACGCTGTACCCCGCCGGAACGCGAATCGATTTCAGTTGCTGGGCGAGTTCCAGCTGCGCGCGGCCCTGCGTGACGCCGTACGGCGTCGCGGTCACCTCCACGGTGCGAACCCCGTTGATATGAGTGATGTTCGGCGGCTCCGATCCGTTCGAGACGGTGCCGAGCTTCGTGACCGGGACCATCTGCCCCGCCTGATTCTCCACCGTCAGATCCTGCAGGTGGTTCAGGTTCTGCGCGTAGCTCGGCGGCAGTTCGACGACGATGTTGTACGTGTTGCCGTTCACGTCGTATGTCGAGGCGATTTGCCCACCGACGTCCGCCTTCAGCACGCTTTCCACGGCTTGCGCCGTGAGTCCGTATTCCGCAAGCGAGGACGGATCCAGCGTCAGCGTCACGTTTGGCATGGCCGCTGTGGCGCCATTTTGAATGTCCTCCAGGCCGCGCACCCGGTGCATGGCGGCAGCCACCTGATTCGCGAGACGTGTGAGAGTGGCGACGTCAGAGCCCTGAATCTGCACTGAAATCTGATCCGACGCCGGACCGCTCGCTCCGTTGGCGGACGCCGCAGCCGCGGTGACCGTGGCGCCCGAAATGGCTTGGGCAAGCTGATTGAACTGCGACGTCATCGCTTCGACATGCTGGCTCGAGACGGAATCCTCAAACCGCACGGTGACCGTCGCCTGGTTGGTGGCCGGCAGCGCGGCGTAAGAGTTGCCGCCGATCTGCGCGTCGATTTGTTGAATCCCGTGGAGATGCGCGCGGGCGAGCGCCTCCACGCGCTTGGTCACCTTCTCCGTCGCCGCGAGCGAGGTGCCGGGTGGCGTCTGCACGCTCACCGTCATCTCGTCCTCGCCCACGTTCGGCACCAATTCAAAACCGATTTTCGGCACCATGGCCACACTCGCCACGAACATGAGTGCCGTGACGGTGAAAATCGTCTTCCGGTGCGACAGGCTGAAGGCGAGCAGACGGCGGTACAGTTCCGTCAGCCCGTGCATGAAGCGCGCAGACCAGTCAAACGGCGCGTACCAGCGCATGGGCGCGTCTCGACCCGGCAGGCGATCCGGCTCGTCGAACCGCCGGCCCTTGAGAAGCCGCGACGCGAGCATCGGCGTGAAGGTGAGCGCCACGAACAGCGCGGCCACGTGCGAAAACGAGACCGTGAGCGACAGCGGCTTGAAAAACTGTCCGGCGATGCCCGGCACGAAGATGGACGGCGCAAAGACGCTGATCTGCGCGCACGCGGCCACGAATACGGCCAGGCCCACCTCTTCGGTGCCGACCACGGCGGCTTCCATCGGGCGGAGGCCGCGCTGGCGAGATCGGAAGATGGACTCCAGCACGACGATGGAGAAGTCGACGAGCGAGCCGAGGCCCACCGCGAGCGATCCCAGCGTGATGGAGTTGATGGAGAGCCCGGCAGCGGCCATGAGCGCGAAGGTGGACAGCGTGGCGATGGGGATGGCGACTGCCACGACGATAGTGGAGCGCACGCTGCGCAGGATCAGCAGGATGACCAGGATGCCGAAGATGAACCCGAGCACCGTGTGGTTGACCACGGTGTGGATGGTGTCGCGCACAGGCTGCGCGTCGTCCGTGAGCACCTCCAGGTGCACGCCGGGCGGCAGCTGCGCTTCAATGGACGGGAGCGCCTGCCACACGCCGTTCGACACCTGCACGATGTTGGCGTCGGACGCCTGCGAAATGGACAGGGTCACGGCCGGCGCGTCGTTCACCGTGCTCACGAGTTCGACGGGCGCATGGCCGTCCTCAATCTGAGCGATGTCCTTGAGCTTGACGTCGCCGCGCAGAGGCAGCGGAATCTCGAGATCTCCAAGTTGCGATGCGGATCCAATCTCCCCGCTCACGTGGAGGGGAATGAGGAGGTTGTCCTTTTGGACCTGTCCGGCATCCGCCGAGAGGTTGTTGGCAGCGATGGCGTTCACCACCTGCTCGATGCTCAGGTGGTACGCCTTCAGCTTGTCCGGATCCACCTGGACGGTGATCTGGCGCACGAGCCCGCCAGCCTCCTGGACGCCCGCCACGCCGTTCAGCCGCTCGATGGCCGGCTCTACGACGTTGGTCGTCGCGTCGGACACGGTCTGCAGGGAAACGCCCTTCGATCCGTACACGGCAATGCGCATGATGGGCAGGCTGTTGGGGTCGAACTGCTGCACAAGCGGCGTCGTGGCGTCGGACGGGAGTTCCGGCTGAACCCGGTTCACCAGGCTGCGCATCTGGTTCAGTTCCTCGTCCAGGTTGACGCCGTAGTTGAATTCCACAATTACGAGCGAACTTTCGGCCGTCGACTGGGACTCAATCAGGTTCACGCCCGAGAGCCCCTCAAGCGCCTGCTCGAGCGGGTGGGAAATCTGTTTTTCCACCTCTTCCGGCGAGGCGCCGTTCCACGACGTGACCACCGCCGCCACCGGTAGGTTGAGCTTCGGGTACAGCTCTTCCGGCAGGTGGAGGAGCGCAAAGACGCCGACGGCGACGAGCGCAATCATGAGCATGGTGATGGTGACGGGGCGGCGAATGGAGAATTTGGCAAGTTGCACGATCCCGGCTCCTTTCTTCCGTCTATCGTCGCCGGACGGGCCGCCATTTGCAAGCCAATCCAGAAGAAAAAACGAGAGACGGAGGAGGAGCCGGGGCGTGCCTCAGGCGTTCAGAATGTCCTGGCGGCCGAACCGGAGGAAGGCCGCGGCCAGAAGCACCACGGTCCAGACGAGGAGCACCGCGACGCCCTGGGCGAGCGAGACCGGAGAGCCGACGGTGAAGGCGGTGCCACCGGCGAGATCGCCATACAGGCTGAGATGGGTGGTGAAAAGCATTCTCACCCAGGATTGGCCGCGCGCCATGGCGGCGACCACGAAGCCGATGATGATGGAACCCATGGCCGCCGACGTGCTCACCATCGCGGACGGAAAGAGGACGGAGCAGGTGAAGGCGATGGAGGCCACCGCCATCATGGCGCCTGCCACGAGCGCGCTCTGCAGCAGAAATGCATGCCACATCGGCCAGACCGCGGCGTGATCGTACATCGCGACGGGCGTGGGTTGAAGGGCGCCAGGTTGCGTGAAGAATCGCACGTGGACGTTCAGCCACTCGGGCTGCATCGCGCCCTGAGGGCCGTCGATGGCCAGGGCGACGCCCAAAAACGCGAAACAGAGCAGAAAGGACAGCGCGGCGGACGACGCCACGGAGACGAGCCATTTGCCAAGCAGCAGTGTGCGCCGGCGCACGGGCCGCACCACCAGCAGCTTGATGGTCCCCTGGGTCATTTCGCCGGCCACCATGTCGCCGACGAGGATCACGACGAGCAGCGGGATGAACGTCTTGGTGGCGGCGCCCACAAACTGACTCGTCTCTGCCCAGCCGTTCAACAGGTTGGGCGAGATGGGCCCGACGTCATGCGCCAGGCGGTAACGGTCCTCCTGTACGCGCTGCTGAAGGGCTGCCAGCGCCTGGGCCGCGCCGGCGGAGGTGGGGGACCGGCGTTCGAGCAGGCTGAGCTGCGCCTCTGCGGCTGCAAGATCGGCCTTGGCGTTCGCCTTCCAGTCGGCGGATGCTGCCTGGGTCGGCACGCGGCTGTAAATTTGCTTCTCATGATGCTCCCCGAGCGCAAACATCCCCACGAGGCATAGGGCGAGCGCCACCACGACGGCGAGCCGCCTGCGGCGCACGAGTTTCATCCATTCGTTTTGCACGACGCGCCAGAGCGTCATGGCGTATCCCCTCCCGACTCTGCGCCTGTGAGCGCGAGAAACGATTGCTCCAGTCCGCCGGTGCGCGCCGCTTCGTAGACGTCGAATCCGGCGCCAACGAGATCGCGAAGGAGCTTCGCGACACGGGCGTCGTCAAGATGATGGACGACGAGCCTGGCGTCGCTTCCGTCGACTTCGAATCCGCGCGCCCGGAGCCATGCGGTCGCCTCGTCCCACCGAGACACGCGCAGGCGCAGGGAGCCAGCTCCTGCGCGAAGCTCCGCCACGCTCGCCTCGGCGATGACCCTGCCCTGTTGAAGCACGGCGACGCGATCGCACATCTGCTCGACCTCGGAGAGCAGGTGGCTGGAGACGAACACGGCCAAGCCTTCGGAGGCGAGGGCGCGCACGAGTTCGCGGAACTCGCGGATGCCTGCAGGATCGAGCCCATTCGTGGGCTCGTCGAGCACGAGCAGCTTCGGATCGGCGATCAGCGCCTGCGCCACACCGAGTCGTTGCCGCATGCCGAGCGAATAGCGCTTGACCTTGTCGTCAATGCGATCCTGGAGGCCGACGCGTTTGGCCACGCGCTCGATGCGCTCTTCGATGCGATCCAATCCTGCCAGCCGCGCGTAGTGGAGCAGGTTCTGGCGGCCGGTCAGATACCCGTACATCTCGGGATTTTCGACGATGGCGCCGAGGTGCCGCTTGGCGCTGACGGGATCGCGCTCGACGTCGTGGCCGCACACCTGAATGGCACCGCGCGTGGGCCGTATGAGCCCGACAATCATGCGGATGGTCGTGGTCTTGCCAGCGCCGTTCGGCCCGAGGAAGCCGTACACTTCGCCCGCGCGCACGCTCATATTCAGCTGGCGGACGATCTCGCGGGGCCCAATGCGTTTGGTGACGTCAAACAGTTGCAACACGTTCATGGGTTCCACCTCCTCTTTCGGTACACGCCCGCGCGATCTAAGGCGGCGAAGATTGCCCCGGATCCGACGAGCCAGATGAACACCGCTTCGATCGCGGCCGCCTTGCCCCGGCCGAGATTGACCGCGTGATCGACCCACTCGACCAGGATGAAGCCCGCGAGCAGCGAGATGCCAAGGGCCAGCAGACGGTGGTAGGCGCGAAACGGAAACGTTTCCTCCAGCAGTTCCAGCGGCAGTCGTTCGAACAGCCTGGCTCCGAGCAGCAGCCAGAAGGCAATCCACGCGGTGAACCACAGTGCGTACGCCGCAAGAGACGCGCCCGTGACCGTGTCGAGCAGCGTCACAGGGGAAAGTTGAATCAAGTCCCTGTATAGATGCAATAGATGCATGGATTGCATCATCGTCCATTTGGCATTGACGTACTGGATGAGGGCGGCCGCATACGCCGGGAAACTCGCGACACCAAGGGCGCAAACGTATGCCATCGCGACGTTCGTGATGGTCGCACCTGCCGCTACGCCCAGGCTCCAGGCTGCGAGGTAGACGAGGAGCCGCTTCAGGAGCACGTGAACGAGCAGCGTCGGGCTGGCCGGCATGCCGGCGATGGCGTCGAGGGCGCACAGGTAGAGGAGCACCAACAGTTGGCTCACCACGAGCGCAGCGCCTGTGAGACACGCGTGGATGGCGTACACGTCCTTCCGCCGGATGGGTCCGGCGAGCAGGCTCAGGATGTATCCGCGGCGCGTGACGAGTCCGATCGAGAGCACGCCTAACAACATGGCCCAGAAGATACTGACGTCCAGCTGATACGCGGGTTGGCCGAGCGCGGTGCGCTCGAGATTTTGGCGCAACAGGCTCATCGAGTCGAGACTCAGAAACGGAAGAATCCAGTTGCGCGCCAGGACAAACGGCGTGGCGATGAGCCACCCGTTCAAGGAACGCCACGCGTACCACCACACGGCGCTACGTGGTCCCATCGATGTCACGCGCGTAGCCCTCCTTCCTCATGAGCGAGCGAAACCATTCCTCGAGCGGCAGGCGTTCCTGCAACACGGCGGGCTCGGCGCCGGCGTCGCGCAACTTCGCCATGAGCTGTGGGAGGGCGTTTCGCTCCACCATGGCGCTCCATCGGTCTCCGCTGTCCCGCTCCCAGGTGAGCGCCCATCCTTCAGCGTCGAGCGCATGTTTTCCCTCTGTCCGTACCGAGATTTTGACAAAACTCTCCTTCGCGTTTTCCAGTTGGCCCGACCATACGGAGCGCCCTTTGAACATCACGGTGGCGCTGTCCGCCAGCCGCTCCATGGCGTCGAGGTCGTGCGTGGCCAGAAGGATGGTCGAGCCCGCGTCGGCTGCCTCGCCGAGCAGCCATTGCCAGATTTGCCTTTGCACGACCGGATCCAGCCCCGTGGTCGGTTCATCGAGCAGGAGGAGGCGCGGCCGCATGGCGAGTGCGAGGGCGAGCTTCGCCTGCATGCGCATTCCGAGGGAAAAACGCCGGATGCGCTCGTCGGTCGGCAGCTCGAGACTTCTCACCAGCTTGTGAAACCGATCGGCGTCAAAGCGGGGGTACGTGCGCGCCGCATACCGCCCCCAGTCATCCAGATGGAAGCGCGTGGGCAGCGAGATGACAGGGTCCACGAGGGCCATCGCCGCGCGCCACTCGGGTTGGTCCCAGGGCGCAATGCGAGAGCCTATCCAGGCTATTTCCCCTGCGTCCGGCCTGTACAGTCCCGCAAGGACGCGAAGCAACGTGGTCTTGCCGGATCCGTTGGCGCCCAAAATCGCGTGCACAGATCCCTCGTCCGCCGAGAACGTGGCGGCTGAGAGCGCCAGATGGTTGCCGATGCGCTTCTTCAACTCGCGAACGGACAGGATAGCCTCCATTACAGTCCCTCCTTCCCCTCGCCGCCTCGCGCATCGTCACGCGCCTGGCGAAACATTCGTTCGAACTCGTCCTCCACAAGGCCCAGGTGGTAGGCCTCAATCCACGCGAGCCTCAGGGTGTCGCGGAGTTTCTCGATGCGCTCCTCGACATCCGGGGGCGGCCTCTGCCCGGGGCTCGCCACGAACGTGCCACGGCCGCGGACGACCTCGATGACGCGGCTTCGCTCGAGCTCTTGATACGCCTTCGCGACTGTGTTGTGGTTGATGGCGAGGGAGACGGCGAAATCGCGCACCGAGGGCAGGCGATCACCGGGCTTCAGCCAGCCAGCCGCGACCGCCCCCTTGATCCCGTCCACAATCTGCTGGTAGACCGGCGTGGGAGAACGGGGATCCACCTGAAGCCACACGGCCATCACCCCCTTTTGTGGCGGACGTTTGTGGGCGCGCTCAGGCTCGTGTCTCATGTGTACTAGTTCGAGTAGTACACATGCATCATACGGGGACTGGTTGGAGATGTCAAGCGGCCGAGCAGACGATCTCGGCCGACGTCAGACGTCCCGCTTGTTCCTAGGGATTTCGTGGGCCATGCCGTCGTACGCGAGCAGCGTGTTGGGGAAAATGGCTCGGGCTTCCGCGAGGATCTCATCCTCCTCCGCCCGTTCGTAACGGGCGCTCACGTGCGTGAGGATGAGACACTTGGCCTCTGCTTCCCGGGCGATCTCGGCGGCTTGGCGCGCCGTGCTGTGGAAGAAGGCCGAGGCGAGATGCGCATGTCGGTCCAGAAACGTTGCTTCGTGCACGAGGCAGTCGGCGCCGCGCGCCAGTTCCACCGCGGCCTCGCATGGCCTCGTGTCGCCGAGGATGGCGATGACGCGCCCGGGTTCGGCCGGATCGACGAAATCGGCCGCGCGCAGCCGCCGTCCATCGGGGAGGGTCATGTCCTCGCCGGCCTTGAGGCGCGCCCAGAGGGGGCTTGGCGCCACGCCCGCGGCGCGCAGCCGTTCAGCGTGCAGGCGGCCGGGAAAGGGCGCTTCTTCAACTCGGTAGCCGTAGGAGGGTATGGCGTGATCGAGCAGCGCCGCGCGCACGGTGTACAGCCCTTCGCGGGCGGGAACTGGCTTCGGCGATGTCCACTCGTGAAATTGGATTTCATAGCTGAGGTGGGTGTGACTCGCATCGATGGCGGCGCGGACAAACGCCTGGGTCCCGGGGGGACCGTACAGGTGCAGCGGTCCGACGTTCTCTGGAAACGACCGCGTGCTGAGGAGCCCGGGGAGGCCGAAGATGTGATCCCCGTGGAGGTGCGTGATGAAGACGCGATCGACGCGGTTGGGGCCGAACGGCGCGTCGAACATGCGGTGTTGCGTCGCTTCACCGCAGTCGAACAGCCACACAGTGCTGTCGCCGCGGGTGAGCCAAAGCGCGATGGCGGTCACGTTGCGGCGCCGGGAAGGGGCCCCGGCGCCCGTGCCTAGAAAGATGAGCTCCATACCGTTCATCCTCTGCCTGGTCAGTGGGCCACGTACCGAATGTGGCGCAGCCTGTTGCGTCCTATCCACAGTACCATGATCGCCACGACGACGCCTAGGCATCCGATGAAAAACGGCATGGCGGGACCGACGGCATCGCTGAGTTTGCCAGCGAGCCAGGGGGCGACGGCGCCACCCACGAAGCGGACGAAGCTGTATGCCGCGGATGCGGTGGGCCGCTCGACGGGAGCCGCCTGCATGACCGCGGTCGTGATGATGGTGTTGTTGACGCCGAGGAAGGCGCCGGCGAGGATGATGCAGATGACGAGCGTCAGCCGCGAGTGGACGAAGAGCCCCATCACGAGCAAATCCAGCGCGAAGAGCGCGAGAATGGTGTACATCACCGGCAGGATGCCGAACTTCTCTGCCAGCCACGGAGCGACGAAGACCGACGTGACGGCGAGGAGGATGCCCCAGCCGAAATACGTGTAGCCAATGCCGATGGCGGACATGTGCAGCGGATACGGGCCGTAGCCGAGCAGCGTGAAGAAGCCGAAGTTGTAAAACAGGCTCGTCAGGCCGAGCGTCAGCAGGCTGAGATGTCCGAGGGCCCGAAACGGCGCCGTGATGGAAGCGCGGTGCGCGGGCTTTGGCACGCCGCGGAGAAAGAGGAGCACGGCCACAAATCCGATGGCCATGAGCGTCGCCACGCCGTAGAACGGATAGCGCCAACTGTGCTCGCCGAGCGTCCCCCCGAGGAGCGGACCCACGGAGATACCGAGCCCGAGAGCGGCTTCGTACAGGATGATGGCGCTTGCCGCGGTGCCTCTCGCGACGGACACAATGACGGAAAGCGCGGTGGCGATGAACATGGCATTGCCAAGCCCCCAGCCGCCGCGAAAGCCGACAATTTGGCCGACACTGTGTGAACGGCCAGCCAGGAAGGAAAAGACGATGATGATCGCGAGTCCGCTGAGCAGCGTGTACTTGGGTCCGATGCGCGTTGAAATGAAACCTGTGAAGACCATCATGCAGCCGGTGACAAGCATATAGCTCGTGAAGAGAAGTTCGGTCTGAGCCTTTGTGGCATGGAGTTGTGCCGAGATCGCGGGTAAAATTGGATCAACCAAGCCGAGGCCCATGAAGGCGACCACGCAGGCAAAGGCGACCGCCCACACGGGCGCAGGTTGGCGGAGGATGTTCGACTCGGCGTGATCGAACTCCTGCGCGACATCAGGTTGCGCGGACACGAAAAATTCCTCCTTTCGTCTGATACCGAGCGTCAACTGCCCGTCCCGAATTGTTCAGGGACACGAGAAGTGAAGTCTGCACAACTATTGTATTATACAACTATCGTGGCGAAAATGCACCCAAAGGAGGCCGACATGGATCAGGCCAACATGGAGTCGTTGGAAGCCTTGGAGCGCGAGATGGCCATCTTCGCGCGGCGTCTGGAAGGCGCTCGCCAGTCGTGGCGCAAGCATCGCGAGATCGACCGCTCGGCGTATCTCATCCTGCTGGCGCTGTGCGAGGAGGGGGAGCTCACCGCTGGCCAGCTTGCGGCGCGGTTTTTGCTCGACATTTCCACCATCAGCCGCCAGATCGCGCCGCTCGTCGAGGCGGGATGGATCGCCAAAGAGCGGGATGAGGACGATAAGCGCCAGCTTCGCCTCACCATCACGGAGGCGGGTGTGAAGGCGCTCGAGGCCACGCGCGCATCGCGCATCGAGTTGTACCGGGCGCTCGTCGGCGATTGGACGGAGGAGGAGCGAAGGACGTTCCTCTCGCTGTTGCGCCGATTGAATGATCGAATTCGCGCAAGACAGCAGGCGGAGCGTCCATGAGCGTGGTGAGTGTCGCGAGCGTCGTGGTGGCGGTGGTGCTTCTTTCCGGCGTCTTTATCGCGAGCGCTCACAGCCGGGTGGGGCTTCCGGCGATGGTGGGGTTCGTTGCGCTCGGCTGCGCCATCGCCGCGCTGGACCCGGATTTGCTCACGGCGGTGTCTCCGGGTGTGGCGACCAACCTCAGCTACTTCGCGTTGGCGATGATTCTCTTCGATGGCGGGCTGCACACCACGCCCGCGCGGGTGCGCCGCGCGTTCTGGCCAGCGATGTCCTTGGCCACGCTCGGCGTGTTGGTGCAAAGCGCCATCATGACCGCGCTTGCTCACGCTGTCCTGCGCCTGCCCTGGCTGTCCTGCGCCATGTTGGGCGTCGCGGCGAGCTCGACGGACGCCGCCAGTGTCTTCAGCGCGCTCGGCAACACGTCCCTCAGGGAGCGGTTGGCCGACGTGCTCGAAGTGGAGTCCGGCACCAACGACCCGATGACCTTCTTCCTCATGACGGTTTTGATCGATCTCGCCCGCATCGGAGGGAGCGGGATGCATCCAATGGACGTGGCCGTCCTGTTCGTGGAGCAGATGGGCGTTGGCCTTGGCGTGGGGCTCGTGGCAGGCTATCTCGGGCGCAAACTGCTTTCCGTGGCGCGGCTCGACACACCGGGCCTCTATCCTGCCGTGACATTGGCGATGGCGCTTCTGTCGTTCGGCGTCGCGCAGTCGATGTCGGGAAGCGGGTTTCTCGCCGTGTACCTGACCGGCGTCGCCATGGCGGTCGCGCGGATGCAAGAGCGGTTGGCGGTGCTGCGCTTCCACGAAGGGCTCGCCTGGATCGTGCAGATTGTCATGTTCGTCGTGCTCGGGTTTTTCCTCGTCCCGCGCGACTTTGCAGACGTCGCCGTGCCCGGCCTGCTCCTCGCGTGCGGCGCCATCTTTGTGGCCCGCCCGGCCGCCGTGTGGCTGACGACCCTCTTTTTCCGACTGAGCGCCGACGAGCGCTGGTTTATCGCCTGGGCGGGCTTGCGCGGCGCTGCGCCCATCGTCCTCGTGCTGTTTGCCGTCGAGGCACACGTCCAGGGGTACATCGCACTCGTGGAAGTGATCTTTTTCGTGGTGCTGGTCTCCGCGCTCGTTCAGGGGATGACGGTGCAGTGGTTCGCCGAAAAGCTGGGGCTCGTGCAGGCCACCCCGTCGGAGTCGATGTGCGAGTTGCTCGCCGTCGCGCGGGAGGCCGCTGTCGTCGTGCCCATCGAGGTGGCGCCGGGATCGCCGAGCGCCGGCAAGAGGTTGCGCGATCTCGCCTTTCCAGCCGACACACTGTGCTACGCCGTCGTGCGCGACGGGAAGGCCGTCGTCCCGCGCGGGAGCACGCGCATCCGAGCTGGAGATCACCTGCTGGTTCTGGCCCACGAAGGCGCCGTCGGCGATCTGGAGCGGCTGTTTCGGGAGGATCAGGTGGGGCGTGCGGAGGCGCTGCCGTGACGATGGATGATGGGCGGCGCCGCACGAATCGGCGGCTCACGAGGGCTCGTCACCACACGGCTTCTCGGCTGCCTCATTCTCCACAGACCGGAATCCGGGCAGTTCTTCGGCCATCTCAAGCAGGAGGTCATCGTCCTCATCGTCGAAATGAGGGCGGGACCACAGGGGTTTGGTGCAAACTCGCATGGCACATCCCTCGCCTTCTGCCTGCGGGCCAATGCATACCACCATGATAGCGCATGCACTCGCTTTGTGCATGCTGCACACGCGCGACATCGTGCCGGCGCCCGTGTGACAATTGTCACATGCCATCGATGACGATATGCACTGGCTGACGCACCGCGCACAACGCTAGGATGGACGTGAGGACAGATCCTGGAGGCGATCTCCTTTGGTGTCAACCGCCATTTCGGTGGAGCACGTTTCGAAGCGGTTTGGCGCGGTTCACGCGGTGGACGACGTCACGTTCGACGTCGCCCCCGGTACCATCGTGGCCCTGCTTGGGCCGAACGGAGCCGGCAAGACCACGCTCATCTCGATGATCCTCGGCCTAGCGCAGCCGACCACTGGTTCGGTGCGAGTCTTTGGCCATCGCCCGCGCGATCGCGCCGCGCGAGAGCAGCTCGGCGTCATGTTGCAGCATGTCACCCTGCCGCAGAGCGTGAAGGTGAAGGAGCTTTTGGCCTGGTTCCGCAGCTTCTATCCGCATCCGCTGGCCGTGGACCATCTGCTTCAGATGGCCGGGATCGAGCATCTCGCAGAGCGGGAGGCTGTGAAGCTGTCCGGCGGCGAGCAAAGGCGGCTCCAGTTCGCCCTCGCCATGGCGGGCGATCCGGCTCTCCTGGTCCTCGATGAGCCGACGACGGGCATGGACGTCGAGTCGCGGCGCGCGTTCTGGGACAGCCTGCGGAGTTTCGTGCATGACGGCCGGCGCACCCTTCTTCTGACCACGCATCACCTTGAGGAAGCCGAGTCCGTCGCGGATCGCATCATCTTGCTCAAGGGCGGCCGCGTCATCGCGGACGGGAGCCTTGCCGAGATCAAGGCGCAGGCCGGGAATCGGTACGTGAGCTTTATCGCGGGCCCGCGGTGCAGCAACGAGCAAATCGCAGAGCTTCCGCATGTGCGACAGGTGCGATACAGCGGCAGGCACGTGCGAATTGAGACGGACCGCCCGGACGATGTGCTTCGCGCTATCATCCTGCGCGATCTCGACGCCTCTTCGTTTGAAGTCTCGCAGGGCGCGCTGGAGGATGCGTTCGTCGCCTTGACGGAGTTGGATGATGGCGTCGAAAGGAGGGGCGTGAGCCGATGAGTTCGTGGTTTCTGGAGTGGCGCATTGAGGTGCTGCGGAATGTGCGCAATCGCCGTTTTTTCATCTTCACCCTCCTGTTTCCCGTCGGGTTCTACCTCCTGTACGTCCATCTGTACGGCCGACACGCGCAGGTGGGCGGGATCGAGTGGTCGAAGTATTTTCTCATCTCGATGTCTGTGTTCGGCGTCGTAGGCACGGGCTTGAACGGCAACGCGGTGCGAGTGGCCATCGAGCGGACGCAGGGGTGGACGAGTTGGATGTTGACGACGCCCCGCCCGGCCACACAGGCGGTGACGACGAAGATCGCGGCGAACGTGGTGGTGAACGCCATCGCCATTGGCATCATGTTCGTGGTCGGCGCGTTCGTGGAACACGTTCAAATGCCTGCCGGGGAGTGGATCGCGTGCGGGGCGGCGACGGTGTTTGGCGCGCTCGTGTTCACTGCGCTCGGCATTTTGATTGGGCATGTCGGCGGACGAGAGGCCGCGCAAATTCTCGCGAGCATCGTGTATTTCCTGATATCCATCGCGGGCGGGCTATGGATACCGATTCAGATTCTGCCGCCTTTCTTCCAGCATCTCGCGCTCTGGATGCCGACCTACCGGCTGGCGGATATCGCCTGGTCTCTCATCGGGCAGCGCACCGTCCAGTGGAGCGATGTGGCCGTTCTTCTCGCTTACCTGATAGGCTTTGTGCTTCTGGCGGCGTGGGTGTCGACACGACCGCGGGAGGTTCGTTCGGTCGCGTGATGAATGTGTAGGCCCAACAGTCGGGAGGCTGTCGACATGAGGCGGAAACTCCGCCGAGGCGCCATCGAGACGATGATCTTCTTTTTGCTACAACTGGTGTATCCCGCGTCGTTTCTGTTCGGGCTTCCAGTGCGGGCCATGGCGGCTGGCATGGGGAGCCTGGTTGCCTTTGGTGCGCTTTACGCAGTGGCCTTTCTCACGCGGCGCAACAGCCCTTGGCGGATGGCGGCGTTCTTTGGGCAACTGGCCATCCTCCTGACGCTGATGGCGGGATTCAGCCTGAACTACGTGTATCTTCTCTTCTACCCCGTCGCCACCATTCTCTACGGGCCTCTTCGGCGCACCATGGCGCTATTCGCCGTCCTGTGCGCGAGCGTCGGCGCCCTCGTGGCCGTCGAGCGGGCCCATCACGTCCCGTTCCCGGAGGGTTTTCATTACCTCTTGGTTGGCGCCCTGTTCGGCGGGGGCATCCTCATCTACATGATGCGCGCCTGGGCGGCGCTCGAGCAGACCAACGCGCGGCTTCAGGCGGCGCAGAGCGAGATTGCGCGGCTCAGCCAGGCCGAGGAACGGGCGCGCATCGGGCGCGACCTGCACGACCTCCTGGGTCATCAACTATCGCTCATCACGCTGAAGGCGCAGGTGGCCGGGCGGATCCTGGAGCGCACCGGAGACATTCCGCGAGCGCGCGACGAGATCGACCAGATTGAGCGGGTGAGCCGCGCGACGCTCGAATCGGTGCGCGCGTACGTGGCCGACATGCGGGCGCCGGATTGGCAGGACGCCTGGCGCGCCGCGGAAGAGGTGCTCGCAGCCGCGGGCATCGAGGTGCGGATGGCCTGCGAGATGGATGCGCTGCCGAGGACACTCGAGCACGCCTACGCCATGTGCCTTCGCGAGGCCGTGACAAACGTCGTCCGGCACAGCGGCGCCAGGCGATGCGCCGTCCGCCTCTGGCGGGACGGGCCGCTCGTGGCGCTTGCCGTCGCAGACGACGGCGAGGGAGCGGCAGAATTCGCGACGATCCCGACTTGCGGCGGGAGCGGCATTGCCGGCATGCGCGCCCGCATGGCGCAGATTGAGGGCGAGTGCGAATGTTTGGGGCGGGAAGACTGGCGCCGGCGAGCCCTCGGATGGCCCGAGTTCGAGCCAGGCTGGGTCGTGGTGTTGAAGGCCCCCGTTCCAATCGAGCCACAGGAGGGTTTGCCGTGATACGCGTGTTATTGGCGGAAGATCAGGGCCTGGTCTCCGATGCGCTTGCGACGCTCCTCGCCCTGGAGGGCGACTTTGACGTGGTGGCCACTGCGGGCGATGGCGAGGAGGCGGTGGCGAAAGCGATGGCTTCACAGCCTGACCTCGCGCTGTTGGATATCGAGATGCCGAAAGTGAGCGGGCTCGACGCCGCGGAGCAAATCCTGACGGAAGTGCCCGGCGTGCGCGTGGGGTTGCTCACCACCTTCGCGCGGCCTGGTTACCTCATGCGCGCCCTGCAGGCCGGGGTGCACGGTTACCTGTTGAAAGACGGCAAAGTGGAGCAACTCGCGGCTCACCTTCGTTCCATCATGGCGGGCCAGCGCGTGTTCGATCCCGCCCTGATGATGGCAGCCATCGAGACGAATAATCCGCTGTCCCCGCGCGAGATCGACGTTCTGCGGCTCGCCAAGCGCGGGCTCACCACGCGGCAAATGGCCAAGGAACTGTTCCTCTCCGAGGGCACGGTTCGCAATTACCTGTCTGGGGCCTTGGCCAAGCTCGGCTGCGCCACACGCCAGGAGGCCATCCGCAAGGCGGACGACATGGGCTGGCTGTGACCCGTTGCCGTGATCGTCCAGATGGAAACGCGTACAATGGACGTGATCACGATGGGAAGGGGAGTGTCGATGCGACTCGCGATTTTCTCAGACGTGCACGGAAACGAGTTGGCGCTCGATGCGGTCATCAGCGACCTTCGGCGCGTCGGGTGCGATGGCGTCTATGTGCTCGGCGATCTCGCCTTTCGGGGCTATGCGCCGAAGGCGTGCGTGCAGAAGGTCGCCGAGCTGGCGGACAAGGTCGTCCGCGGCAACGCCGACGAATGGGTGGTGCGCGGGGTGCGGACGGGCGAGGCGCCGGAGGAGCGGCGCGCCGGCATGGACGAGGAGGCAGCGTTCGCACGGGGGCTGCTCGACCGAGCGGAACTCGAATACCTCGCCAACTTGCCGCTTTTGCTCGAGGAGGAGTCTCCGTTCGGGCGCTGGCTCGCCTTTCACGCCACGCCGCTCGATCCGTTTCCGGTGGTGGCGGCCGACGCGCCGGATGACGACATCGAATCGCGCATCATCGCCGGGCGGGGCGCGAGGCTATACCTGTACGGCCACATTCACGTGCCATACGTCCGCGATGTCCGTGGGAGGACCGTCGTCAACCTCGGCAGCGTCGGCATGCCATTCGACGGTGTGCCCCAGGCGTCATACGTCATCCTGCACGTGGATGGGGACGCGTTCCGCGTGGAACATCGCCGGGTTGCATACGACGTGGAGGCCGCGTGCAGGTGGTACGACGAGATCGGCTATCCGGCGGCTGACGTGATGAAGCGGGTGTTACGCGCCGCGCGACCCGTCTGACTCAAGCTGGACGGCGAGCTCCGCGCCGGCCAGGCCCACGGCTTCGACCACGCGCTCCACGGCTCTGGCGTATTGCGCGCGATCCCAGCTGTTGTACGAAGGGTGCGGCACGCCGTCGATCACGTCCCACGCCGCGTCCGCCACGTCGGCCAGCGCGAAGAACTTCTGCGCAAACCGCCCACACGGAACCAGCGTGACGGCGCGGCCCCGATAAGCCTCCAGCTTTCGACGCAAGCTCATCGCGAGATAGGACTGAATGTCCTGCTCGCGCGGGTCCGCGAATGACCACTTCTGATTTTGCGTGCGGACTGCGTTCATTGCCACGAACCAATCCGCGTACCGCATCTGAATGTCGCGGGGATAGGCAGCCGCCTGCATTGGGATATTGCACACGTTGATGAGACCAATGGCGGAAAGGCGCGGGCGTTTCGCACCGGTCTCCACATTCTTCTTCACCATTCGTCCCAGCGGAGCGTGTCCATATTCCGCTCCAAAGATGTGGCGCGACATGGTCGCTCCGGACGATCCCGCCACGGGAGCGCCATGGACAAGTTCCTGGATGTGCGGCGATTCTAAGATGAAGAGCACCGTCGACGTGTCGAGCACGATATCCGGCACTCGGAAGTCCCGGGACAGGATTTCCACCAGGTCGGCAAACGCGTTCACTTGTTCCATGCAACTTCCCGCCTTTGCTCCGATTGAAAGACGCGCCCTTCGTGAGGCGCAGGCCGTTAGGTCCATTGTAGCATGGTTTAAATTGCCTGCCCACAAGCAATACTAGGTGGCGGGATTTGTGGCGCCATGCGACCAAGCGGAGGGCAAACAGGTCCGCCGCTTATCGGCCGGGGTATGTTTTGCTTATTGAACGTTTTTCAAAATCGTCATATTGTCAAGCGTGCCGCTCCGCGAAATATGTCGGGTCAAGTGGTATCATCAACTTGGCGATGGAGCGCGCCGCAATGGCCCGCAGACTGCGATGCGTGCAATCGTTCCGGTCGGATGGTTTCGTTGTCGATCGTCGTCTGCAAACGGGGGGCGCCGCGGAAGTTTCGCAACAGAAAGGACAGAAGGGAGACGAAAGCGACGATGAAGCCAAAAGGGCGTCGAGTGGGAGGACTGATTGCGCTCATTGGTTTTACGGTACTCGCACTCACGGGATGCGACAGCCCGAAGTATTGGCCGGTTCTGAGCCCGCAGGGGCCAGTGGCTCGGAGCGAGTATTATCTCATCATCTATTCGTTCATCTTGATGCTGCTTGTCGTCCTGGCCGTGTTCATCCTGTTTTTCTGGGTGATCATCAAGTACCGGGCGCGGCCTGACAACGCGGATTACGTGCCGCCGGAGATCGAGGGCAACGCCAAGCTCGAGACCCTGTGGACCGTGATTCCGATTCTGGTCGTGATCGCCCTCGCCATTCCGACGGTCGCCGTGACGTACAAGCTGGTCTACCCGCCGAAGGTCGAGGCGGCGACGGCCAAGGTCGTGGGCAAGTCCATCACCATCGACGTCATTTCGGAACAGTGGAAGTGGGTGTTCAAGTACCCGGCTCAGAACATCGAGACGGTTAACTACGTGGACATCCCGGCGGGCGTCCCAGTCAATTTCCAGCTCACCTCGAGCGGGCCGATGAACACGTTCTGGGTGCCTGCGCTCGGCGGCATGGAATTCACGATGCCGCACATGGATTTGAGACTGTGGCTTGAAGCCGACCACCCAGGCAGTTATCTCGGGCGCGGTGCGCAGTACAACGGGCGCGGGTTTGCCCATATGACGTTCACGGTCAACGCGCTCTCGCCGACGGACTTTGAGAACTGGGTCAAGAGCGTTCAGCAGACCGCGCCGAAGTTGACGCAGCAAGCCGACGCGCAGATCAACCAACCTGGTCTCATCGGCAAGCTGACCTTCTCGTCGACGACGCCAGAGTAAGCTCGTTCGCAGACGCGAATTCAGGGATGAAAGGGGAAGCGAGCATGCACGGAGTGGTCAACTGGGCCGTACATTTCTTCATGCTCGACGAAGGTCCGCTCATTTGGCTGTCCGACTTCTTGATCATTTGTGCGTCGCTCGGCATCGTGGCGGTCCTCACCAAGTTCCGCTTGTGGAAGTGGCTCTGGGACGAGTGGCTGACGACGGTCGATCACAAGAAGATCGGCATTATGTACATGATTGCGGCCATCCTGATGCTGTTCCGCGGAGGCACCGACGGCCTCCTGATGCGCGCACAGCTCGCGTGGCCCAACATGCACTTCCTGAGTGCGGATCACTACGATCAGATCTTCACCACGCATGGCACCATCATGATCCTGTTCATGGCGATGCCGGCCATCATCGGTTTCTTCAACGTGGCCGTGCCGCTGCAGATTGGATGCCGCGACGTCGCGTTCCCGTATCTGAACGCCATTTCGTTCTGGCTGTTCTTCTTCGCAGCCATGTTGTTCAACCTGTCCTTCGTCGTCGGTGGTTCGCCGGATGGCGGTTGGACCAGCTATCCGCCTTACGTCGAGAACCAGTTCGATCCGGGCCCCGGTGAGAACTACTACCTGGTGGCGCTGTCCATCACCGGTATCGGTACCATCGCGACCGGTATTAACTTCTTGGTGACCATCCTGCGGATGCGCGCGCCGGGCATGACGTTCATGCGCATGCCGATGTTCACGTGGTCCGTCTTCGTGACGTCTGTGATCATCCTGTTCGCGTTCCCGGTGCTCGCCGTGGCGCTGGCGCTGTTGCTGATCGATCGCGACTTCGGATCGCACTTCTTCACCGTGAACGGCGGCGGTGCGCCGATGCAGTACGTGAACCTGTTCTGGTTCTGGGGTCACCCGGAGGTGTACATCGTCATCTTGCCCATCTTCGGGCTCATGTCCGAGGTCATCAGCACCTTTTCGCACAAGCGGATTTTCGGGTATTCCGCCATGGTGGTCTCCATGGTGGCCATCGCCATCCTGAGCTTCGTGACCTGGGTGCACCACTTCTTCACCATGGGCGCAGGCCCGGGCGTGAACTCCTTCTTCGGCGTCTCGACGATGGCCATCGCCATTCCGACAGGCGTCAAGGTGTTCAACTGGATTTTCACTATGCACAAAGGGCGGCTGGAGTTTACGACCGCGATGCTGTGGAGCTTGGGTGTCATCCCGAACTTCCTCATCGGCGGTCTGACGGGTGTCATGTTGGCTGTGCCGCCGGCAGACTACCAGTATCACAACTCGTACTTCCTGATTGCGCACTTCCATTACACGCTCATCGGCGGTACGGTGTTCGGCGTGTTCTCCGGCCTGTATTACTGGTGGCCGAAGATGTTTGGCGTGTTGCTCAACGAGAAGCTGGGGCGTTGGCACTTCTGGACGTTCATGGTTGGGTTTAACATCTGTTTCTTCCCGCAGTTCTTCCTCGGTTTCATGGGGATGACGCGGCGGATGTACACGTATCCGGCTGGATACGGCTGGGGTGTCGTCAACCTGATCTCGACCATCGGCGCCTTCCTCATGGGCGTGGCGTTCATCATCTTCGTCTACAACATCCTGTGGAGCGCGCGCTACGGCGAGCGCGACACGACGGGCGATCCGTGGGATGGCCGCACGCTCGAGTGGGCGACGACTTCGCCTGCGCCGCATTACAACTTCGCCATCATTCCGACGGTCAAGGGCCGCGACGCCTGGTGGCTGATGAAGCAAAACGGCGAGTCCATCAACGGGCCGAAGGGCGTGCCGTTCCGGCCGATTCACATGCCGAACAATTCGGGCCGTCCGTTCATCATGAGCGCTCTGTTCTTCATCCTGGGCGCGGGGTTCGTGTTCCAGTGGTGGATCTTGGCCATCGTCGGCTTCGTGGGCGTGCTCATCTGCATGGCGCAGCGCTCGTTCGAGTATGACGACTCGCACTACATCCCGGTCGAGGAGATCGAACAGACCGAGGCCGCGGCGGGGAGGTTGTAACGCATGTCGAATGCGAACACGGCGGTTCACGGGGATCACCACCCCGTGGACCCCAACGTTCCGCTCGAGTATCACGAGGAAGAAAACAGCCTTCGTGTCACGGGGTTCTGGCTCTTCCTTGGACAGGACATGATCCTGTTCTCGAGCTTGTTTGCGACGTACATTGTGATGCATGGCCGCGTCGCCGGCGGACCCACATCGCAGCAGCTATTTGACGTCACGGGTTTTACAATTGAAACCATCGCGCTGTTGTTCTCGTCGTTCACCTGTGGCCTTGCCACATATGAAATGCGGCGAGGTCATCGCAATGCCGTCATTGGCTGGATTCTTGTGACCATGGCGCTTGGCCTTGTGTTCTTGGGCTTCGAGGTGAGCGAGTTCATCCACGACGTCGGGATTGGAGCCACGATTCAGCGGAGCGGGTTCCTGTCGGCGTTTTACATCCTGGTCGGCACACACGGAAGCCACGTCACCGTTGGTTTGTTGTGGGTCACCCTGCTCGTGATTCAGCTCCTGCGCCGCGGTATCACGCCAGCCACCGCGCGCAAGGTGTTCTTGTGGAGCATTTACTGGCACTTCCTCGACGCCGTCTGGATTTTCATCTTTACGGTCGTATACCTCACCGGGAAGGTGATCTGACGTGGAAGCCAAGGAGCACAAGTTCCACCGCGAGGAGGGCTTCCCCTGGAAGCACGTCCTCGGCCTGTTTCTATCCGTGTTGCTGACGGCCATTGCCTTCTGGCTGGCGCTCGCGACGCACCAACCGCCGGCGCTCGTCATCACCATCATCGTCATCCTCGGCGTCGGGCAGCTCTTGGTTCAGCTGTACATGTTCATGCACTTCACCGAGAGTGACGATCGCGCCTGGCAGGTCCCGGCCATCTACTTTGGCCTGTTCATCGTGTTTTGCGTCGTGGGAGGATCCATCTGGATCATGACCTTTAAATCCATCGTTGCATGACGTTTCGAGGGCCGCGAGGGGGGTGAGAAGATGATCAGGAGCCGCGGCTTTGGCGTATTCGTGTTCGTCATCGCCATTCTGTCGGCGGTGCAGAACTTCATCGTGAACGGTATCGGTTTCCTGGACGCGTACACGGGCTCGGCGTTCGGCTGCGGCCACGAGTGGTTTCTGTGCAATGGACAGTTTCTCCCGAGCCTCCAGGCCCTCGAGAAGTCGCTCAGCATGTTCATCGAGTTCATGCATCGGGTGGGTGTGCCCATCCTCACGATTCTGCTGCTCGTCTCCGCGGTGGGCGCCTTACTGCGGTACCGGGGATGGCGCGAGATTCAGCTGTTTGTGGCCCTGAGCATCTTCTTCGTCCTCCTCGAGGCGGTCCTCGGTGGGCTCGCGGTGGTGTACAGTGAGCCGGCCTCGGTGATTGCGACGCATTTCGGCGTGTCGCTTTTGGCCTTTGCCTGCACCGTGCTATTGGCCATTTACGTGCGCCGGGCCGAGCGCGTCTACGACGAGTATTTGGCAACGGGCATCAAACTGCCGTTGCGTGATCCGGCCCCGGGCGTCGGCTTTCGCTGGTTTGCGTGGCTTGGCGTGCCGATTCTCTATCTCGACATGTACATCGGGGCGTACATCTCGTCGAGCGGCGCGGGCGATGCGTTTCGGGGGCTGCCGTTTCCGGCGGAGTCGGGGATCTACGACTTTCATCACGCGCTTTTGCTGGATTGGGTGCACCGTTCGTTCGCGCTGTTCTTGGTCGTCTGGATGATCGTACTCGTGGCGTGGACCAACCGGCTCAAAGGGGAGCGCCCGGACTTGTTTCGCGGTGCCCTGTTCGCCCTGGTGTTCGTCGTGCTTCAAGCGTTCTCCGGTCTTTACCTCATTGCGTCACATGTGAGCATCCAAGCGTTCATGTTGCACGTTTCCATTGTGTCCGGGTTGTTCGTATCGCTCCTGTTTGTAGCGTTTCAGACCGTGCCTCCGTTTGTACCTGCCGCAAGCCGCAGCGCGGTGGATGTGGGCAGAGAGCGAACGGCGCATTGAAATCGACAACTCGAGGAGCCTGTTGGTCGCCGTTTGGCGCCGACAGGCTCTTTTTCGCGGTTGAATGGTCAAATGCGGCACTAGCCAAACGCCGGATGAAACCTCTAAACTAGGACATTAGAGCGCACATGCGCAACGCAGGTTCAGGTAACACAATGCTGGAGGTGGCTCGGTCGCATGACATCACGTCTCATCCGCCTTGGGTTCGCCGCGCTGGCAGCGGCCGCGTCGCTGGCGGCCTGCGATCCCGCGGTGCGGGCGGAACGCTCCACGCCACCCGTCGCGGCCGAGTCGCTCATTCCCCGCGAAGACGTGCTGGACGTCAAAAGCGGTTCCATCCCCTACGTCGTTGGAGAAGACGCTTCCTCGTGGCCTTCTATTATTTCTCAGGCAGCCGTGGTGATGGACATGGATACGGGCGCCGTGGTCTACGCCAAAGACCCCAATGCGCCTCATTATCCCGCAAGCATCACGAAGATCATGACGGCGCTTCTCGCTCTGCGGCTTGGGAACTTAAACGACGTGCTGACGGCCTCGGAAGACGCGGTCAGTCAGCCGCCGGACAAGCTGTACATGCGCGTCGGGGAGAAGGCGACGCTCAAGGAACTCCTCGACGGCCTGCTCATTGATTCTGCCAACGATGCCGCTGTCGAGATCGCCCAGCAGTACGGCGGGTCCGTGGCGCATTTCGCGGACATGATGAACGCGGAGGCGCGAGCGCTGGGTGCCACGCACACGCATTTCGTGAATCCCAGTGGACTCCCGGATCCGTGTCACGTCACCACGGCGTACGACATGGCGTTGATCGCGCGCGCGGCAATGCAAATTCCCGAGTTTCGCGCCATCGTCGACACGCGCTCGTTCGTCTGGAAGGGGACCGCGTGGCAAGCGACGCTCACAAACCTCAATCGCATGCTCTTCACGTATCCCGGTGCCATCGGCGTCAAAACCGGATTTACGAGTGTGGCCCACGAAACGCTCGTCGTGGCTGCAAAGCGAGCTGGCACGACGTTTCTCGCCGTGCTCATGGACTGCCCTACCGACGGTGAAATTCGCCAGGACGCCACAAACCTGCTGAATTACGCGTTTGCGCATTACGAGACGCAGCCCATCCTGCCTGCGGGGTATCGGGCGGGCTTTGTCAGGGCGCGCGACGGACTGGATGCCGTCATCACGTCGGAGCCGGTCCTTGCCACGGTGCCCATCGGTCACCCTCTCGATGTGGAGAAAGTGTTGCACGAGCAGGCGCCGCTCCCTGCGGCGCCGAAGGGGACGGTGGCGGGGGAACTCGATCTCGTCGATGCGTCGACGGGCGAAAAGCTCGGCGCGGTGCCGCTGGTGCTCGCGGAGCCATACCAGCCCGTGCCAAAGCCCATTCCATGGGCCAATCTTGCTGCGCGCACCGGCGCGGCAGTGGTCCTGATGGCGGCTCTGGTGTTTGGGTGGCGTCGGCGCAGACGGTCGCGCCTGTCCGCGCGCGGGCGCGTCGTGCGCGTTCAGCCATGGCAGGAGTCCTGGCAGAGCGCGCGACGAGGCCGCAGGTAGTAGCTCGTCACGGCCGAACGCGCGCGATGGCCACGCCGTCGAACATGGGCAAGAGCGTGCTCACGAGCCGCTCGTCTTCGAACAATCGGCGGTGAAGTTCCCTGAGCGCCGTGGGCGTCGGACTTGTGGCCGACGGATCCAGCGCGCGATCTCGCCCGAAGGCATTGTCGAAGACCATGAGGCCGCCGGGGCGCATGAGATCCAGGAGAAGGTCCAGATAGCGCGGGTAACTGGGCTTGTGAGCGTCGACGAATGCGAAATCGAAGCGCGGCTCGTTCGCGCGGAGATGAGCCAACGTCTCCGCGGCGTCGCCCAGGGCGATCTCGACGCGATCGCCAAGTCCCGCGGCTTCGATGTGTTGCGCGGCGAGTGCCGCGTGCTCGCGGCGAGACTCGAGCGTGAGAAGACGGCCGCCGGGGGATAGGCCGCGGGCGATGCAGATGGCGCTGTAGCCAGCGTACGTGCCGATTTCGATTGCGGAGACCGAGCCCATGGCCAGCTGCGTGAGCAACCGGCCGAGTGCCAGGGGCACACACATGTCGGGCCACCCGCGCTCCAGAAGGTCGCGCCTGATGGCGTCGCGGGCTGGATCGGGCGGCAGAACAGCTTCAAGATACGCGTCGCGATGTTGCGGTTCGGACAAGCTGAGTCCCTCCTTTGCATACGATGCGAGTGTACGAAGTTTGAAGCGGACTGTCACGCCTGCGCGAACGCACGTCAATTCTTTGCCGTCTACCAGTTGGTGCGGATGCGCTTTCGGATTAGAATGTTGTTGATTGCGCGGTGGGCGCGGCCCAGGCCGTTGCCCAATCAAAGGCGCCTACGGGCCGAAATGGGTGAATACGCAGAATGGACGAGCGTCGACCAACGCGCACACGTCGGGAGAAGCCGAAGGGCCCGGAAACGCGGAAGCCGCGCCGGGGTTTGCGCGCGCTCCTGTACGTGGCGTTCACGCTGGTGTTTGGCTACGTGTCCACAGTTCTTTGGGTTTTTGAGGGTCCATTTACAAATTTAAAGAAGTACATCATTGAAAGTGTGGATCAGACTCGGCACGCGTATCTCTTGCGGCCGATGTCCCTCTACCTGGTGCCGGAGGCGACCATCAAGAAGTATGCGCTACCGGACAACCTGAGCGGGCCGACCATCCCCATCCAGGACATCCAGCGTCGCGACTTCAGCCACATCAACGATCCGACCGTGCAGATGATCACGCTGCACGAGCCGACCTTCACCGCGTTTGTCCTTCTGGTGAAGGACCCGAAGCGCATCCGCGTGGTGGCGACCAAGTACTTGCACGTGCGCGGCGAGACGGTCATGCAGATGGTGCAGGACTCTCGCGCCATTGCGGGCATCAACGCGGGCGGCTTTGTCGACACCAACTGGCAGGGCACGGGCGCCTATCCGCAGGGCATCACCATCACGGACGGGAAGCTCGTCTCCATGACGGGATCGCCCAGTCAGCCGCAGCCGGTGATCGCCTTTACCAAGGAGGGCCAAATGATTGCGGGCACGTATTCGCTCAATCAGCTGCGCTCGCTCGACGTGTGGCAGTGCGTCGGGTTTGGCCCGGTGCTCGTGGAAAACGGCAAGCCAACCGTCTCTGCCGAAAACTACGCGGTGAACCCGCGCACAGCCATTGGCCAGACGAAAGACGGGACCGTCATCCTGCTCGTGACGGATGGGCGATACGCCACGGGGCCCAATGACGTCGGCGCGAGCTTTGCCGACGTCGCGCGGATCATGCTGCAGTTCCACGCGGATATCGCCGCCAACTTGGACGGAGGATCGTCCGCCACGTTCGTGTACAAAGGGCGCATGTGGAATCGGCCCGTCGACATCCTTGGCGCCCGCGCGGTGGCCACCTCCATCGTGGTGATGCCGGAAGGCGGTGGAAAGCGTGGCTAACCGCGTGTGGCCGAAGCTGGTGGGCATCGCAGCGGTCATCACGGCGCTGCAGTTGCCTCTCTTTTACCATTACAACCGCCTGCTAGGATCGAGCGCCAATGCGGTGGACAACATCACCGTATCGCCGGCACAGGAGCAGGCGGAACAGAAGGAAATTGCGGCGCTCAAACAGCAGTACCGCTTTGTCACCGTGTCGGCGGACGGCCAGTACGCCGCATATCTGGATTCGAAGAACGTGTTGCACGTCATGGATCTCGCCAGCAAACAGGAACTGTGCGCGGCGAACAATCCTTATACGGTTCAGTACGTCGAATGGATTGAGGACGAGCGCCTGTTCGTGGGCGAAGAAGTTCAGCCGGGCGACCTTGAACTGAAGACGGTGGACGTGCCGAGCGGCGTGCAGACCATCGTCACGCGCTTCGAGGGGCTGCCGTCGAACGCCTCGTTCACGAAGATCACGTTCAGCACGTACACGAACGACATCTACATTCTCATCAACAGTGGCGAATCGAGCTCGCTGTACCACATCGGTACCATGAGCAACGTCTCGCTCGTGCCGACGGGCGGCCGTTATATCAAAAACATTGCCATCACGCAGACGGGCAGCAAGCTGTACTTCGAGGATTACGCGGACGGAAGCTTCAACGTACTGTCGCTCGACGATCAGGGCACCATCCGCCTCATCAAGCGCGACGCGGCGCTCGTCGCGGTCGTCGGAAACACGCTGTACTACGGCGCCATCAACAGCCAGGGCCTCGTGACGTCCGTGTACAGGTACGACGCCTCCACGGGCGCCTCCACGCTCGTCAAGACGCTCGCGACGCCAACCTTGGCCGCGAACATCGAGGTGACGGACAGCGGCGCCGTGCAGGTGAATGCGCCCACCTGACGCCGGTCTGAGCCGCCGTGCGAAGCGTCACGTGGGGCGGTGGTCGGTGTACACGTTGGCCGGGTACGCCTCGCGCAGGCGCGCCATATGCGCGTCCGTGAGCGGCGGAAGCTTGCCCGCCTCCGCGTTTTCGCCCAGTTGCGCCATCCGCGATGCGCCAGGGACCGCGCAGCAGACGGCGCTTGGCGCCACGGAAAACTGGATGGCGGCCTGGGCTGGCGTTCGATCCGGCGCGATCTGCCGCAAGATTTGCGGCGCGCGGGCGAGATCGGCCGCCCCGTAGCCGAGGTACGTGTCATCCGGTTTCGGCGCCTTCTTGCCGCTGAGCCACCCGCTCGCCACGGGCCCTCGCGCAATGACCCCCACGCCCTTCGCCTCGATCTCCGGAAACCACTCCTCCGGCCGGCGATCCAACAGACTGTACTGCATCATGATGGTCGCGATGTTCGAGCCATTCAGGTAGCGGCGAATGACGTTCGGGCGGATGGACGAGATGCCGTACGCGCGAATGATGCCCTTCTCGACGAACCGCTCCATCAGCGCGACGATCTCGTCGAACGGGTCCTCCATCGTGCCGCCGTGCAACTGGTACAGGTCGATGTAGTCCGTGCGCAGGCGCCGCAGGCTGGCCTCAATCGCCCGCTCGATGTAAGCGGGCGACGGATCCCACGTCCACCCGGGCTTGCCGGGCTCGAACCGGTTCCCCACCTTGGTGGCGATGATGACGCGCTGGCGCACAGGCGCAAGCGCCTCACCGACCACCTCTTCGTTCATCCCCTGCCCGTACAGATCCGCGGTGTCGAAAAAGGTGATGCCGAGATCGACAGCCTCGCGGATGATGCGGACGGCCTCGGCCCTGTCGGCGGGCAGGGTCATGCAGCCGAGGCCCACTTCGCTGATTTGGATACCGCTCCGTCCAAGTGCGGCTGTGCGCATTTACTATCTCTCCTCGGAAGCTCATGGCGTCAGTCTGCAAAGGCCATCTCGAGCACGTCGCGATAGTCGTGCGCCCCCATCGGGCGCGGGTTGCTCGGCGTTGAGGTGTTCTCGCACGCGAGTTCCGCCAAGCGGTCGAAGTCCGACGGATTCACGCCCGGCAGATCCCGCAGTTTTGGAATGCCCAGGCCCTCGAGCCAAGTGCGAAGTCCCCCGAGGAGCGCTTCCGCCGCGCGCTCGGCGTGATCCTCGTCGCGCGCCAGGCCCATGGCCCGCGCGACCCAGGCGTACGGCTCCACCGCGTAGGGCAGGTTGTAACGAAGCGTCGGCAAAAGCATCACCGCGTTCGCCAGGCCGTGCGGCGTATCGTACAGACTGCCCAGGGCCTCGGCCAGGCAATGCACGGAGGCCACATCCGTCGATCCGAACGCGAGACCCGCAAGCAGGCTGCCGAGCAGCATGTCGTGTCGCGAAGCCGGATCGCCCTGTTTGACAGCGTTTGGCAGTGCACGATAGATGAGGCCGAGCGCCTCGTGGGCGTAGGCTTGCGCGATGGGGTGCGCGCCCTTGCACGTGGATCCTTCAATGGCGTGCACCAGCGCATCGACGCCGGTGTGGGCCGTCACGTCAGGCGGGAGGCTCGCGGTGAGGGCCGGATCGCACACGGCGAGGGGCGGGCGCAGTAATTCGTGCTTCAGGGTGAGCTTTCGGTGCGTGCCCTGTTCCGTGATGACGGCCGATCTCGTCACTTCCGAGCCCGTCCCGGCGGTGGTGGGCACGGCGCAGACAGGCGCCGGCGGGCCGTACGGACGGCGGTTGAGCGCATAGTCGCTCGGCGTGCCGCCCTGGCGCGCGAGCAGCGCAATGGCCTTACCGGCGTCCAGGCTGCTGCCGCCGCCCACGGCCACGACGCCGTCGGCGCGGTGTTCGAAGAAGGCGTCCCGGCCGGCGAAGCAGACGGCTTCGTCCGGGTTGGGCCGAACCTCGGCGAACACCCGGGGCACAAATCCGGCGCGAGCGAGAAGGCCCGCGATGCGATCCGCCGCGCCGGCCCGCACCAGCCCCGGATCCGTCACGAGGAGCAGGCGGCGCCCAAACCCTCGGGCCACCAGATGCTCCGGGAGCTGCTCGACGGCGCCTTCGCCGAACTCGATGTGCGTCTGAATGGAATAGGAAAACATCAGGCTCGTCCCTTCGTCATTCCGCGTAGATCATTTTAATGGTCATGCCGCCGTCCACTACGAAGTTTTGCCCGGTGATGAACGAGGCGCCATCCGATGTGAGGAACCTGCACACTTCCGCGATGTCCTCGGGCCGGCCGACGCGCCCAGCCGGGTGCTGGGCGTGATCGATGGGGCGCAAATCCGGTTCCGCTCGCTGCGATGACTTTTTCCACTCGGATACCTCGATCCACCCTGGAGAGATGGCGTTCACGCGCACGTCCGGGCCCAGGCTCACGGCCAAGGCATGTGTGAGCGCGAGCACGCCGCCTTTGGAGGCAGAGTAAGGCTCCGTGTTGGGCTCCGACATGAGCGCCCGCGTGGAGGCGATGTTGACGATGCATCCGCGCGTCTTGCGAAGGAGCGGCGCGGCGTGCTTGGCCATGAGAAACGGCCCGCGCAGGTTCACCCCGAGAATGCGGTCCCACGCAGCGGTGGGCAGCTCTTCCACGGGTACGCCGGGGAAGCCAAGCCCGGCGTTGTTGACGACGAGATGGAGCCTCGAAAACGCTTCGTCCACCTGGCGGATGAGCGACTGCACCGAAGATTCATCCGCCACGTCGGTCTGCACGAACAGAGCCTGTAGTCTGCCTTCGCCGCCGGCCAGTTCTGCTTCCGCCTCGCGGCCCGCCTCCTCGTCCACCTCCGCGATGACGACTTGCCAGCCGTCCTCCCAGAAGGCTTTCGCGATGGCGCGACCGATGCCCTGGCCGCCCCCTGTCACAATGGCCACACGCGTGTCCATAAGGTTCACCTTCTTTGCGAGCTCGGTTTCTCTTTCACGATAACGCAGAATGAGGCGCGTTCCAAGACATGGGGAATACCGCTTGTGCGTGTGGAAAACAAAACATCCTCCTGCGGCAAACCTCCAGGAGGATGGATGTGGGCGTCGGGCCGAGGACGCGCGTCTCAGCGCCCGAGATACGAATATAGCAAGCCCGCCGCTTGACCCGGCGTGTAGACGATGTAGAGGAGGATGAACACCACCAGCCCAGTGGCTGCCGTCACAAACCAGGTGACAAGCGTCCAAGGGGCAATCTTTCGGTGACGCGAAAAGCGCGCGCGCGACGCGTACACGAGCGTGATGACCCCGAGGATGGCCGCCACCGTTGCGAGCACGGAGTGGACCTGAAGAAACCCGTAGTAGAACGGGCTCATGGACTTCGGCCCGCCGAATTCGTTGTCGCCTAGGAGCACCGTCTTCAGCACGTAAATGATGAAGAAGAGCGCCGCAAACACGACGCCTCGGAGCATCCAGCGCCGATGCACCCGCACGCGGTGATGCCGGATGTGGTACCAGCCCACGACGAAACAGACCACGCTGATCAAGATACAGGCCTCGTTGATGTACGAAAACACGATGGCCAGCACGCGCCTCACCTCGCAATTCTGCGCGTATTGTAGCACGCCCGACTTGGACGTGCATCTTCACCTCGTGGCGCTGCTTGGCGCGCGCAGGCATGTGTCAGCGTTCGTTCGGAATTACCTGGGGGCGAAATCGCCAGCCTTCGTTCAGCGTCGCTTAAGACTTGGCTCAGGCGGCGTTCAGCGACAGGGTGTACGCTGTCGTCGGTGAGGAGCGTGACCTGATGGGGCGAATGCATGAGAGCCCGCGCCTGAGCCGGCAAGTCCTGGTGTTCGCCGCGGTGGGCGTGCTCAATACGGCCGTCGATACTGGCGTATTTTTTGCGCTTGCGGCGCTGTGTCACGTCGCCTCGGCCGTGGCTCAGGTGGTATCCTATGCCTGTGGAATGGTGAACAGTTTCGCCTGGAATCGCGGCGTGACGTTTCGGGCCGGCGCGTTTCGCTGGGGGGAAGTCGCCCGCTTCGCTCTCGTGAACGGCGTGTCGCTCGTGGCCTCCGCCGTCAGCATCGGGCTCTTGTCGCGCGAGGGATGGTCCCTCGTCGCGGCAAAGGCGGTTGTGACCATGGGTACGTGGAGCCTCAATTTTGTCGGGTCGAAATGGTGGGTTTGGCGCCATGCCAGGGGACAATCGAGCAGTTCTGTACGATCCGTCTAAGGTTCGCGTGTTGGTCGTCGATGACGAGCCGAGCATTGTCAAATTTCTCGAGTTTGGCCTGCGGCGGGAAGGCTACGCGGTCGACACGGCCGAGGACGGCGTGGAGGCCATCGCCAAGGCGCGGGAGTCCATGCCGCACGTCTGCATTCTGGACGTGATGATGCCCGGCCCGGACGGCTTCGAGGTGTGCCGGATGCTGAAGGGCATGGGCAACGTCGCCGTCATCCTGCTCACCGCGCGCGATGCCATCGACGATCGCGTCAAAGGGCTTGTCGGCGGCGCCGATGACTACGTCGTCAAGCCATTCAGTTTTGAAGAACTTCTCGCGCGCATTCACGCTCGCGTTCGCAACCAGTTTCCGAGCCTGCTCAAGCAGCAGGAGGTCGGTCCGTTTGTCATCGACGATGCCCGCAAGGAGATTTCGTTCCGCGGCGAAACCCTGAAACTGTCGTCGACCGAATACGAGCTTCTGCGCTATCTTCTGCAGAATCACGGGCTCGTGCTGAGCAAGGCGCAGATCCTCGATCACGTCTGGGGCTACGATTTCAACGGCCAGGACAACATCGTCGAGGTCTACATCAGTGCGCTGCGCGAGAAGCTGGGCGACCGGGATCGGACGCTCATTCGCACCCTCCGCGGCCAGGGCTACCGGGTGGATCTGCCATGAGCGCGGTTGCCCGGTTCGCGCATGTTGCCGCCGTCACGGCGAGGCGGGCCGCCGGGGGTGTGCGCGCTTTCGCCCGTCACCTGCTGGTGGCCGTTTCCCGGGCGTGCGTGCGGCTCCGCTCGGCGACGCTCGCGCTTCACCTCTCGCTGGTCACCTATGCCGTGATGATCGCCGCCATTGCGCTCGTCGGCGCCCTGCAAGCGCTCTTTCTTCGCCAGTTCCTCCTTGCGGAGACGGCGAGATCGCTCCATCAGGAGCTCATGGACGTCCCGGCGCAGGCGTGGATTTGGCTGGCCAACGGATCCGGTGGCGCCGAGGCATCCGGGCCGCCGTTTCGCCTCGGGCCCCTGCCGTTCCTCGCGGCGCGTGGCAGCCTCGCGTACATAGATCCGTCAGGGCAGGTGCACCCCATCTATGCGCCGCACGGCCTGCCGGTCCTGTCGCGCGAGACGTACGAGGCCATGCTCAACTTCGGCGTGCCGGCGTCCGCGTATCAGCTCGCCTCGACGAGCCACGGGCGCGATCTCGTCGTCACAGCCCTCATCGGGCCGCCGGATCGGCCGCTCGGCTTGGCACAGGTGAGTGTGCCAACGAGCGAGATCGACGCCATGGTCGCGCGGCAGATGCTCCTTTACGGCGTGGTGGCGTTCGCGGTGCTGGTGGCCGCGCTCGCCGCGTACAGGGCGCTCATCCGCAGGGCGCTCGTCCCGCTTCACCGCGTGGTGGAGCATGCGCAGCGCATTGACGCTGGCAATCTCGACGAGCGTTTTGAGGTGCGCCCGGGCATGCAGGCGGAGGTGCGGTCGCTCGCCGCGTCGTTCAACGGCATGCTGGATCGCCTGGGGAGCGCGTTTTGGGCGGAGCGGGACGCGAAGGAGCGCATGCGGCAGTTTGTCGCGGACGCCTCGCACGAGCTGCGCACGCCGCTCACGGCACTGAGCGGCTACCTCGAGGTGCTGCAAAAGGGCGGGGACTTCACGGACGAGGAGTGGCGGGACGCGCTGCAGCAGATGCACGGCGAAGCCCGGCGCCTTGCGGGCTTGGTCGAGCAGATGCTGAGGCTTGCGCGCGCGGAGGACGTGCGCGCGTCGTGGGCGGGCGACAAGCGCGAACGCGTGCGGCTCGGGACGCTGGTGATGTCGCTCGACGCGCTGTGGCGCGGGCTGTGCGGGTCTCGCGAGCTGACGTATCGCATCGAGGGCGATCCGGCCGTCTTCGCGGATCCGGACGCCTTGAAGCAGGTGTTGTTCAACCTGGTGCAGAACGCGGTGCAGCACACGCCGGAAGAGGGCGGCGAAATTGTCATCTCCGTGTGGACGGACGGGTGCGAGGCCAAGCTCGCGGTGGCGGACAACGGCACGGGGATTCCCAAGGTGCATCAGCCCCACGTGTTTGAGCGATTCTATCGCGTGGACGAGGCGCGATCGCGCGCGAAAGGCGGCGCGGGCCTCGGGCTCGCCATCTGCAAGGCGATTGTGGAGGCGCACGGCGGCCGAATTGCGTGTGAAAGCGAGCCCGGCGAAGGCGCTGCATTCACGGTGACCTTGCCCGTCGCGGGAACGGATGGAGATGGAGCCTAGGAGGGATGGGCATGGAAGTGCAGGTGACGGATGCGGCGAAATCAAGGCTGGTGGCCATGGGCGTGCCGGAAGGCAGCCGGCTTCGGCTGAAGGCCGACATCGAGGCGCACGTGAGTTGCGCTTGCCAGGTGGACATTCACATGATTGCCGACGGCGCGCCTCCGCTCGCTGTGTCGCTCGGGTATGACGTGCGCGTGGATGAGGAGGCACAAAAGCTGTTGGGCGATGAACAGCCGCTCGTACTCGACTACGTTCCCTTGAGCGGACTGGTGCTGCGCTCGCCGCATGAGACGCTCGCGCATAACATCCAGGTGGAGGCGTGAACCGCGGGGCGCTGGCGAGGCGCCCCGCTCCATGTCAGTACGCCGTCCAGCCCGCGTCGGCGATCACGACGGCCCCGTTCACGAAGCTCGCTTCGTCGGACGCGAGGAACAGCGCAACGTGGGCGATTTCTTCAGGCTTGCCGGTGCGCGGATTGAGGCTCATCCCAGCCATGGTCGCCTGAACCCCGAGGGAAGCCGGATCGACATTCGGGCTCGAACCCATGATGTTCGTCTCCACGCCGCCGGGCGCGATGGCGTTGCAGCGAATCCCAAAGCGCGCATACTGGTAGGCGACGTTCTTGGTCAGGCCCACCACGGCGTGCTTCGAGGCCGTGTACGCCGCCCCGGCGCGGGAGCCAAACAGGCCGCCAACCGATGCGATGTTCACGATGGCACCGCGCCCCTTGTCCATCATGAGGGGCAGAGATTTGCGAATGGCGCGCATCGGCCCTGTGACATTGACCGCAAAGACGCGTTCCCACAGCTCGTCCGTCACCTCATGAGCCGGTTTCATGCCGTCCATGATCCCCGCGTTGTTGACGAGGATGTCGATCCCGCCGAAGGCGTCAACGGCGCGCTGAATCATCCCGTCCACATCGTCCGCCGAGGCCACGCTGGCGACGCAGGTCTCGACGTGGCCGCCCGCGCTGCGGATTTCGTCGGCGACGGATGCCAGACCTTCCGCGGCGATGTCGGCCGCGAGCACGCGCGCCCCTTCCTTCGCAAACAGGACGGCCATCGCGCGGCCCATCCCCGAGGCCGCACCTGTGATGACAGCGACGCGATCTTCCAGGCGCAAGGAGAAGACCTCCTTTATCCATGAAAAATGTTTATCGTTGAAAACATTCGCGATGGCGCGAGGGAATCCTGCGGCTTCGGAGACGAGGATGGGGCAAAGGGGCGGTACGTGACAGCGCGGCCAGGAGGCAGTTACCGCGCGTGAACACGAAAAAATCCGCGCAAGCCAGCGCGGATTTTCGATCTTGAGTGGTCGGAATGACAGGACTCGAACCTGCGACCTCACGGTCCCGAACCGTGCGCTCTACCACCTGAGCTACATTCCGTCGCCTTGACGCCTCAAAGCGGACAGCAATGAATATAGCAGAGGGCACCTTCCTCGTCAAGGCCTTTTTGTGGAAAAGGGATGCCTGAGATGCTTTCCATCAGACAAGCTCTCCAAATACCTATACGCTGTTGGCGAGTGAGCCGTATTGCCAATCGCGATGCAAAAGCCTCCCTTTCCGCTGCTCGTGACCAGCACCCATCGCGTAAAATAGCGGGATCAAGTGTTCCACGCCCCACGACGGCGCGGCCCAATCCGCGTACGGTGCCTCTTCGCGGTATGCGAACAGCGCATCGACGTCCCCTTCGGAGATGCGCGATTCGAGCCAGCGCTCGAACTCCTCGGCCCAGGCTTCTGGTTGGCCGTTCTCCCGGTTCCACTGAAGCATACGCAGGTTGTGCACCGTCGCACCGCTTCCAATCATTAAAACGCCCTCCTGTCGCAGAGAAGCGAGCGCCCGGCCAATTTGGAACTGATGTTCCGGGCGAAGTGTCGGATCGACGGACATCGAGACCACCGGGATGGACGCATCCGGGAAGATGCGAGACAGAATCGTCCAGACGCCGTGGTCGAAGCCGCGAGACGGAGCCAGGCGCGCTTCGATCCCGGCGTTCACGAGAAGTTCTTGAATTCGGGCGGCCAGCGCTGGGTCTCCCGGTGCCGGATATCGGATTTGGTACAGCGCCTCTGGGAAGCCGTAGAAGTCGTGGATCGTGTCGGGGTGAGGCGATGCCGAGATGGTCTGACATCCTTCGGTCCAGTGGGCGCTGAACACGACGATGGAGCGCGGGACAGGGAGGTCTCGCGACAATCGATCCAGGTAACGTCCGTAGACACTGTTCTCGATCGCCACCAACGGTGAGCCATGGGCGATAAACAGACTTGGCATTACGCGCGTCATAAGGCTACTTCTCTCCCTGTGGAAGGAATTTTTCTTCTCCGTTCAGAATGGAATGCAGATACGTCTGATTGCCATGGGAGGGGACGATGTTTTACCAGACGATTGACGATGATTTGAGGCTTCGGCTGTTGGAACCCAGAGATGCCGACGCCTTGTTCCGACTGCTGGATGAGTCGCGCGCCTACCTGCGCGAGTGGTTGCCGTTTCTAGATGCCAACCAGAGTTCGGAGGAGACGCGAGCCTTTATTTTGTCGGGCCTCCAACGATATGCGGCGCAGAACGGTGCTGAGATTGGCCTGTGGTACCGCGGCGAGATCGCCGGTGTGCTCGGGTTGCATTTTATCGATTGGGCCAATCGGTTGACGACCGTCGGCTATTGGCTAGGCGAGCGATATCAGGGCAAAGGCATCATGACCCGAGCTTGCAGGGCCGTGATCGACATTCTGTTTCGCGAATACGGCCTGAACCGCGTGGAGATCCGCGCCGCCACAGGCAACCACAAGAGCCGGGCCGTCGCGGAACGGCTCGGCTTCCAGTACGAAGGCTGCAAACGACAAGCCGAGTGGCTCTACGACCATTACGTCGACCACGCCGTGTACAGCATGCTCGCTGCAGAATGGTCAAGCGTGCAAGCTCGGTGACGTCAGGCGCCTACCAAACTTTCCGCATCTCGATCTCGTCGTGCAGCGGAATGCCATCGAGGCCGAGGCGCGGAATCGACGGCTTTCGCTTCCGCGCCTCGTCAATGGCGCCCACGTGCACGGCGTGAAACCGGTAGCCGCGCCGCTGGTAGAATCGCATCGCTTTCAGGTTGTCGTTCGATGTGATGAGCGTCACGCGCGGGACGCCGGCCTGTTGCGCCGCATCTTCCACCGCCTGCAGCAAGCGCGTCCCCACGCCGATGCCTTCCACCAGGCTGTTCAGGCTCAGCAGCTCACATTCTTCGTCCAGGACCACGAACGTGGCGGCACCGACGTAGGCGCCGCCCTGCACCGCGATGACGGCTTCGACATCTTCCAGTCGGTACACCCTGCCGCGCGAAACCATCGTTTCGCCGCCCCATTCGCGGTTCCATAAGTCGAGGAGCCACTGTCGATCCGCCTCTCGCTGCGGGCGAATCACTTGAATGGTGTGGTGAGTCCGGGAACGCTCCATGGGTTCATCACTCCTCGGCACCGCTCTTCGATGCGAACACGTGATCGCATTCGTTGGACAGACCTGCTATACTGATCAATAACACAACCGTGCGCGAAAAGGGTGATGGATGGTGGCCACGGCGGGAGCGAGCGACATCCTGAAGGAACTCAACGAAAAGCAGCGCGAGGCGGTCACGGCGACCGACGGACCGGTGCTCGTCATCGCCGGCGCGGGTAGCGGCAAGACGAGCGTGCTGACGCGGCGAATTGCGTACCTCATCGCCGAGCGCCGCGTGCCGCCGTGGGCCATTCTCGCCATCACGTTCACGAACAAGGCGGCGCGGGAGATGGAGGAGCGAATTGAGCGCCTGGTCGGGCCTGCCGCCTCCGACATCTGGACGTCGACCTTCCACGCCATGTGCGCCCGCATTCTGCGGCGGGACATTCATCATCTGGGCTACACGTCGGCGTTCACCGTGCTCGATGCCGCGGACCAGGTCTCACTCGTCCGCCGCCTGATGCAGGAGATGAACATCGACGTGCGGAAGTTCGAGCCGCGAGCCGTGCTTTCCGCTATCAGCCAGCACAAGAACGAGCTGCGCTCGGCCGAGAAGGCGCTCGATCTCGCCGGATCGCCGTACGACAAGATGGTGGGCGACGTGTACCTGGCGTACGAACGGCGGCTGCGCGAAAATCAGGCGCTGGATTTCGACGACCTCCTCGTAAAGACGGTCGAGCTCTTCCGCAAGGTGCCGGATGTCCTCGCGTATTATCAGCACAGGTTCAGCCATATCCATGTCGATGAGTACCAGGACACCAATCACGCCCAGTATGTCCTGGTCAAGCTGCTCGCAGAGCGGCGCCGCAACCTGTGTGTCGTCGGCGATTCGGACCAGTCCATCTATGGATGGCGAGGCGCCGACATCCGCAACATCCTCGAATTCCAGAGGGATTATCCGGATGCGCGCGTCATCCGGCTCGAGCAAAACTACCGCTCCACCGGGCGCATTCTCCGCATCGCGAACCAGGTCATTCAGCACAATCAGCTGCGGCTTGAGAAGAACCTGTGGACGGATCGGGGCGAAGGCGAGCGGGCGAAGCTGTTCATCGCGCCGGACGAGCGCGTGGAGGCCGATTGGGTGGCGGACGAGATTGCGCGAGCGGTGTCCGACGGGCGCCAATATCGAGACGTGGCCATCCTGTATCGGACCAATGCCCAGTCCCGCGTGCTGGAGGAGGCGTTTCTGCACCGCGGGATTCCGTACCGCATCTATGGAGGACTTCGGTTTTACGAGCGGCGCGAAGTGAAGGACGTGATCGCCTACCTGCGCCTCGTCGCCAATCCGAACGACGACGTGTCATTCCTCCGCGTGGTCAACGTGCCGAAGCGCGGCATCGGCGACACGACGCTCGAGAAGTTGGCGGAATACGCGCGACAGCGCGGTACATCACTTTTTGAGGCGGCGCTCCACGCCTCCGAAGCGGGCGTTTCAAAGAAGGCGGCGTCCGCGCTTCAGTCGTTCGTGGAGCTGATTCAGACCCTCCAACTCCAGCGCGCCTTCCTGCCTCTGACGGATCTCACGGACGAGCTTTTGGATCGGTCGGGATATCGCGAGGCCCTTCGCGCCGAGCGCAGCCTGGAAGCTGAGAACCGGTTGGAAAACCTCGACGAGTTCCTGTCCCTGACGCGCGAGTTTGACGAAAACGGCGTGCCGGAAGGCGAAATGGGCGCACTGGAACAGTTCCTCACGCACGTGGCGCTCGTGTCGGACGCGGATCTCCCTGGAGGCCGGCCGGGACGCCGCGAGGACGTGGACGAGGTGTCCATGATGACGCTGCACGCCGCGAAGGGACTCGAGTTTCCGGTGGTGTTCCTCGTCGGCCTGGAGGAGGGCGTGTTCCCGCACCGGCGAGCGCTCGACGGCGGCGAGGAGCTCGAGGAGGAGCGGAGGCTCTGCTACGTCGGCATCACGCGGGCGATGGAACGGGTGTACATGACCACGTGTCGTTCCCGCATGTTGTTCGGTGAGCGGCGCTCGTTCACGCCGTCTCGCTTTCTGTCCGAGATGCCGACGACCGACATCGAACGCGTGGGTGAGGAGGACACGATGTTCGGGCGCGGCTGGCGCGACGCGCGCGCGGGGATGCGCGCACCAGCTCACGCGGTGGCGGATGCGGCCTCCGGGCCGCGGATGAGCGTGCCGAGATCGTTTGGCGCGGACCTGTCCGTGCCGTACGAGCCTGGCGATCTCGTCGAGCACCGCAAGTGGGGGCGCGGCGTGATCGTCGCGAAGTCGGGCGAGGGCGAGTCCCTGGAGCTCGTCGTCCGCTTTGATGATCCTATCGGCGAGAAGCGGCTGTTCGCCAAATTTGCGCCAATTCAAAAGGTGGACCCGTGATCATCTGAACCATCTCAAGTAAGAAGCGGTCAGGAGTGTGATGCGTGTCGTGGACGCCAAATCGGCCCTGTCCCTGGAAGAGGCCCGGTCGCGTGCCAAGGTGCTCCGGGAACAGATTGAGTACCACAACCGAAAGTACTATCTGGAGGACAACCCGGAGATCTCGGACGCGGAGTGGGACGCGCTGATGCGCGATCTGATGGAGCTCGAGCGCAAATATCCGGAGCTCGTCGATCCGGCCTCGCCCACGCAGCGGGTGGGCGCGCCGGCGCTCGAGGGTTTTGCGAAGGTCGTGCACGAGGTGCCCATGCTGTCGCTCGCAAACGCTTATTCGACGGAGGATCTGCTGGACTGGGACCGCCGCGTGCGACAGACGGTGGGGGACGACGTCCGGTACGTGTGCGAGCTCAAAATTGACGGCCTTGCTGTGGCGCTGCGCTACCAGGACGGCCGGCTCGTGCTTGGCGCGACGCGCGGGGACGGCGAAGTGGGCGAGGATATCACGGCCAACATCCGCACCATCCGCAACGTGCCTCTTGAGCTGTCGGAACCTGTGTCGCTCGAGGTGCGGGGCGAGGCGTACATGCCGAAGCGGGAGTTCATGCGGCTCAACGAGCTCCGCGAGCAGCAGGGCGAGCCGCTGTTCGCCAATCCGCGCAACGCGGCCGCAGGATCGCTCCGCCAGCTCGATCCGGCCGTGGCCGCGAGCCGGAGGCTCGGCGTGATCGCGTACCAGCTGGTGCGCGCCGAGGCGCATGGGTGCGAGACGCACAGTCAGGCGCTGGACTACGTGGCGCGCCTCGGCCTTCCCGCGCACCGCGAGCGGCACGTGTGCGCGAGCATTGAGGACGTGATCGCCTACATCGAGGCATGGGCGGACAAACGGCACGACTTGCCGTACGCGACGGACGGCATGGTGGTAAAGGTAGATTCGCTTGCCCTGCAGGTGCGCCTCGGCGCCACTGCGAAGAGCCCGCGTTGGGCCATTGCGTACAAATACGCGGCGGAGCAGGCGGAGACCACGCTTCGCGCCATCGAGCTGAACGTCGGCCGCACGGGCGTGGTGACGCCGACCGCTGTGTTCGATCCCGTCCAGCTCGCGGGCACCACGGTCTCAAGAGCGTCGCTGCACAACGAGGACCTCGTGCGCGAGAAGGACATCCGTGTGGGCGACGTCATTGTCGTGCAAAAGGCGGGGGACATCATTCCCGAGGTCATTCGATCGCTTCCCGAGCGGCGGACCGAGCCGCTGCCCGAATTCCGCATGCCGGAGGCGTGCCCGCAGTGCGGATCGCCGCTCGTCCGACTGGACGGCGAGGTGGCGTGGCGCTGCATCAACCCAGATTGTCCGGCTCTTCTGCGCGAGGGGCTCATCCACTTCTGTTCTCGCGACGCCATGAACATCGAAGGCCTCGGCGAGCAGTGGATCACGGTGCTTTTGGACCGCGGGCTGATTCGAACGCACGCGGACTTGTACCGCCTCCGAAAGGCCGATCTCGTTCAGCTCGATCGGATGGGCGACAAGCTTGCCGACAAGCTGTTGCACAATATCCAGGAGAGCAAGCGCAACTCGCTCGAACGGCTCCTGTTTGGACTTGGCATCCGGCACGTGGGAGAGAAGGCTGCGAAGACGTTGGCGGAACACTTCGGCGCGATGGATACGCTGATGTCTGCGGCCGAGGATGAGCTCATGGCGGTCCCCGATATCGGACCCAAGGTTGCGCAGAGCATCCGCCAGTACTTTGACACGCCGCGCGTGAGACAGTTGATTGAGGAATTGAAAGAGTTGGGGGTCAACATGGTTTACCTCGGTCCGCAGAAAGCGGCGGACGGGCCGCTCGCTGGCAAGACCGTGGTGCTGACCGGTGTGCTTCAAGCGGCGGATCGAAAGCAGGCGACGGAGTGGGTCGAGCGCATGGGAGGGAAGGTTGTTTCCAGCGTGAGCGCGAAAACGGACGTGCTCGTCGCAGGAGACAAGGCGGGATCGAAACTCGCCAAAGCACAGGAAATCCTGCGAAATCACCCGGATGCAAAGCTCGAAATCTGGGATGAAGCGGCCTTTCTGCGCCTGGTGGACGAAGCGGGGTTGCGCTGAGGTCATCGAAGGACGAAAAGACGGGCTGGCAAGTGGCCAGCCCGAGTTTGAGGATGGGTTGCGGTGTTCGTCCCCGACATGCTGCCTTTCGCCGCGCGATGAGCCACCACGCGCTCCCGCTTGTTCGGGTGGCGCGGCGATGGCGATGGAGGTGCCTGCCTCACACCACCGCGGACAACCGCTTGTGAGCGGAGGCGATTCACCGATGGGGGTCGCCGCAAAAGACATCGATGAAGTCGCCCCAGCCCGCGTACGCTTGCGCCAAAAGCGTCCTGCGATTGCCCCGGCACTTCTATGATGCCTCGAACCCGTAGATAAGAGAAATACATGTTTTCTATATATGCGATAAACGAAATCTTATTCGAATTGACATCGTCCTGTAACCAACGGGCGCTATACTCTGTTTGAGGCCTGTGGCGGCGCGCCGACCGTCCATTCGTTTTGCCAACAGGTCTCGCAAAATTGCATATTGACGAGTCATGTTTTCCGTTGCCACAATAATCGCAGCGAAGCCAGATTCGGTTGTCAATCGCTTACATAGGTTGATACATCGTGAACTCGACAGGGTGATCAGGGCATGCGGAGTCGGTGGATGGGCGGGTTGTTGGCCGCAAGCGTCATGGCCCTTGGTGTCATAGGCCAGGCGTGGGATGATTCGCACGGAGCCTTGGGAGCACATCGGCAAGCGGCCTCCGTGTCGAACCGCGGCAAACAGGAAAAGGCGTCGTTAGCGTCCATGTCGTCACAAGCAGAAGGCATTCATTTTTCTCTCCCGTTTTTCTTCGGCCCTCAGGTGAAAATTGAGGCCTTTGGGTCCGGCGTTCCTTCCTCAGAGATCACACATGTCCAAAATCTTCTCAATCGTGTGAATTCCATTCAGCGCATTCGTGAGTTTCTCGGAGTTCGCATGAACCACACGGCGACCATCGTGCTGGTGAAAAACGCCGCGGACTACCAGACGGAACTGCGCCAGCTTGGTGTGTCGGCCGGAGACGCGTCCAGCCTCTCCGAAGACTCCAATGGCTTCACGCTCGGCAGCACTGTCGTCATCCCGCTGTTCCAAAACCCGACGGATGTGGACTTGGCCAACGTACTGACGCACGAGTTGACACACGTCGATATCAACCAGCACATCGCAAATATTCCTAGCTGGATGAACGAAGGCATGGCAGTTTACATGGGGATGAACGGACAGAAAGCCATCGAATATCCGGTCGACTTTGCCAGCGATGAGAAGCAGGATGCCGAGGATATTCTCCAGGTTGTCCAATCCAACCAGTTGGTTCCTTTGACGGGCAGCGAGGCCGCTATCCTGTCCGGTCAGGAGACCTACGACTACGAACTTCAGGACTGGCTCGCCGTCTGCTACCTCATCGAACATTACGGCAAGTCGTCCATTCAGACGCTGGTTCGTCATCTCGAATCGGAAAACCCAAACCAAGCGTTTTACGACACCTACGGCGAGACGGTTTCAGCGTTCAACGCGCAATTCACCAAAGCCCTCAAGCAGTCGGCCAGTGTCGCCAGCGGGGGTGCGCAGCTCGAGATCAGCATCTCGCCGAGCTACCGCGGGGAAATCGTGGTTCAGCCAGCCAATCAGGCTGTGGGTCGCGCGTTCAAAGCCGAGCCCGGTACGCATCACTTGACGGTCACAGCTTCCGGGCAGGTGCAGGCGGATTTACCGCCCGACGGCACCAGAAAGAGCGCGATTCCGGCCACGCCGGGAACCATGTATGTGTCCCTCTTACCGCAGCGGTTCGGCACGGTTGCCGGACAGAGGCTACTCGACGCACAGATGGAAATCCAAATTCAAAACGGCCTGTACACGTTTGAGAATGCGTGGGAAGAACTCGAGAACAATCCGATGTACAATCCGTCCAGCGTGCCCGACGTACTCGGCGTCGCCATCACGGCTATCCACGACGAGGCGCCGGACGATCCAATTCTCACGATGTTGAATGCGGAAAACGCGTGAGGCATCGCGCACGTAAGTCAATAAGAGGCCACCTCGCGGCCGCGCGTCGCGGGGTGGCCTTGTGTAAGTTGATGAGGGCACGCGCGTCAGTTGCGCGAGCGGAGGAATTCCTGCACGCTTAGCTTCTGCTCTGTGCGCGCGTGGAAAAACGCGATTCGGTTGGAATACCGGCCGGCGATGAAGGACGCCGGGATGACGACGGCGAGGGTGACGAGCAGGTCATGCATGGTCAAGGTCATAGGCCCCTCCCTGAAATGTGGTCCTCCATTCGCTCTATGTCTATGAGATCCTGAGAAGGGACATGACTGAACAGGGCGCATCCGCGCGCATCAGGGGAAAATCGGCATCCATGGCCGGCCTGTGCTATAATCCCGAGAGGAACTTCGTCTGGCAAGCCTCATGACCATCCAATGGCACCCTGGAGAAGGAGGATGCTCATTGAAGATCACCGATGAGACGGTGAGTCACGTCGCGAAGCTTGCGCGGCTGTGGCTTCATCCCCAGGAACTCTCGCAACTCGTTCCCCAGTTGAACGACATTCTCGAGTACGCCGCAAAACTGCAGAGCGTCTCGTTGGACGGCGTGGAACCGACAAGTCACCCGTTCCACGAAGTGAACGTGGTGCGCTCGGACGTGCCACGCGAAAGTCTGTCAAGAGAGGAAGCGCTCCGCAATGCGCCGGATCAGGATCAGGGCATGGTGCGCGTTCCTGCCGTTTTGGAAGGAGGGGGAGGCGCATGAGGACACCGACCGTAAAGGAGATCCTCCGGTCCATTTCGGCGGGCGAGACCAGGGCGCGCGACTGGGTGGAGCATTCGCTCCGCGCGATCCGCGAGGTGGATGGCCGCCTGAAGGCGTTCCTCCTCGTCGATGAGGAGCAGGCGCTCGCCGCGGCGGATCGGATCGATCGCGCCAAGATGTATCAGAATGCGCCGCTTCGCGGCGTTCCGTATGCGGCCAAGGACAACATCGTCACGCGGGGCGTGCGGACCACGGCCGCATCGCGCATCCTCGAGAATTACATACCGCCCTACAACGCGACCGTGATCGACAAGCTGCAGCAGGCCGCGGCCGTGATGGTGGGCAAGACGAACATGGACGAGTTCGCGATGGGTTCGTCCACGGAGACGTCCGCGTTCCAGAAGACCGCGAACCCTTACGGCGAGGATCGCGTGCCGGGCGGATCGAGCGGTGGATCGGCGGCTGCGGTTGCGGCTGGCCTGGTGCCATTCGCGTTAGGGTCCGATACAGGCGGCTCCATTCGCCAGCCAGCGGCGTTCACAGGCTGCTTCGGCATGAAGCCCACGTACGGGCGGGTTTCCCGGTACGGGCTCATCGCATTCGCGTCCTCGCTGGACCAGATCGGCCCGTTCACGCGGACGGCGGAGGATGCGGCGCTCGTGCTGAACGCCATCTGCGGCCACGATCCGCTGGATTCCACCTCGAGCCGCCAGCCGGTGCCCAATTTCGCGGACGGGATCGACAGGGGCGTCAAGGGCGTGCGCGTGGGCATCGTGCGCCACCTGCCGGAAGAGGGGCTTGAGCCGGGGGTAAAGGCTGCGGTTCATCGCGCCATTCAACAGCTTGAGGCGGAGGGCGCTGAAATTGTGGAGATTGAGCTGCCGCACATGGAGTACGCGGTGGCCACCTACTATCTCATCGCGCCCGCGGAGGCGTCGTCGAACCTTGCTCGCTACGACGGCGTGCGGTACGGGCGGCGCGCGGAAGCGTCGAGCCTCCTCGAGATGTACGAGCGGTCGCGCAGCGAGGGCTTTGGCATGGAGGTCAAGCGCCGCATCATCATCGGGACCTACGCCCTGTCCTCCGGGTATTACGACGCGTACTACAAGCGGGCGCAGCAGATGCGGACGCTCATCCGCCAGGACTACGAACGGGCGTTTGAGGCGTGCGACGTGATCGTGATGCCGACGGCGCCGACGACGGCGTTCAAGCTCGGCGAGAAGCTGGACAACCCGTTGCAGATGTATTTGAACGACATCTACACCATCCCGGCCAACCTCGCGGGGCTGCCGGGCGCGAGCGTGCCGTGCGGCTTTGCGGATGGACTTCCCGTGGGACTGCAGCTCATCGGAAGGCCATTCGACGAGGCGACGATTCTGCGCGTGGCGCACGCGTACGAGCAGGTGCGCGACTTCGCGTGGCCGAAACCGGTGCTGGGGGTGGCGGAATGAACTACGAGACGATCATCGGCCTCGAGGTGCACGTCGAGCTGAAGACGGACACCAAGATCTTCTGCGGCTGCCGCAACGACAGCAAGTCGGAGCCCAACACGAACGTGTGCCCGGTCTGCCTCGGCCACCCCGGTACACTGCCGGTGTTGAACGAGCGGGCGCTGGAGCTTGCGGTCAAGGCGGCGCTCGCGCTCCACTGCAAGATCAACCAGAAGTCGAAGTTCGACCGGAAAAACTACTTTTATCCGGACCTTCCGAAGGGGTATCAGATCTCGCAGTACGACAAGCCCATCGGCGAACACGGGTACATCGAGATCGAGGTGAACGGGGAGACGAAGCGCATCGGCATCACGCGCCTGCACCTGGAAGAGGATGCGGGCAAGTCGATGCACGCTGCGGACGGATCGCACACGCTCGTCGACTACAACCGCACGGGCGTGCCGCTCATCGAGATTGTGTCGGAGCCGGACATCCGCTCGCCGGAAGAGGCGCGGTTGTACCTTGAGGCGCTCAAGAGCATCATGGAGTACTGCGACGTGTCCGACTGCAAGATGGAGGAGGGATCGCTCCGCTGCGACGCCAACATCTCCCTCCGCCCGGTGGGCCAGACGGCGTTTGGCAACAAGGTCGAGTTGAAAAACATGAACTCGTTCCGCTTTGTGCAGCGCGCGCTCGAGTACGAGGTCGAGCGGCAGCGCGAGCGATACGAGAGCGGCGAGCCCGTCATCCAGGAGACGCGCCGCTTCGACGAGGCGACCCAGACGACCGTGTCGATGCGCACGAAGGAGGAGGCGCACGACTACCGCTACTTCCCCGAGCCGGACTTGGTCGATCTCGACATCGACGATGCGTGGCTGGAGCGGATCCGTGCCGCGCTGCCTGAGTTGCCGTCCGCGAAGCGCAGCCGCTATGTGAACGAGCTCGGCCTGCCCCCGTACGACGCGGGCGTGCTCACCTCGGATCCGAAGATGGCCGCGTACTACGAGGCCGTGATCGCAGCTGGCGCCGACGCGAAACAGGCTTCGAACTGGGTGATGAGCGACGTCTCCGGCGCGTTGAACGGCGAGGGCAAGACGTTTGCGGAGTGCCCCATTCCGCCTGAGCATCTGGCGGGGCTCATCGGCGAGATCGCGAGCGGTAAGATTTCGTCGAAGCAGGCGCGCGAAGTGTTCAAGCTGATGTGGGAGACCGGCAAGAGCGCGGCCGAGATCATCAAGGAGAAGGGCTTCGAGCAGGTGAGCGATCCGGCCCAGCTACAGCCCATCATCGACGAGGTCGTGGCAAACAATCCGAAGTCGGTGGCGGACTACAAGGGCGGCAAGGAGCGCGCGTTGGCGGCGCTCGTCGGCCAGGTCATGAAGGCGACGCGCGGCAAGGCCAACCCGACGCTGGTGAACGAGATGCTGATTGAGAAGATCAAGAGCCTCTGATGGAGTGATGTTTCGATGGCGAGCACCCAATCGCCGCCAATTGCGGCGGGCGAGGAATACGAGGTCGAGGCTCTGCGGCAGAACGACGACGGCGACGGGGTCGCTCACATTCGCGGGATGACGGTGTTCATCCCGTTTTTGTTACCCGGCGAACGTGCGCGCGTGCGAATTGAGCAGGTAGAGAAGCGATTTGCCCGCGCACGACTGCTGGACCGGCTGAACAACGTGCCGGACCGCGTCCAGCCGAGGTGCCCGGTGTTTACGCGGTGCGGCGGCTGTCAGGTGCAACACGTGGCGTATGCGGCGCAGTCGGCGTGGAAGGAGGCTCGGATACGGCGGATGGCCGAGCGACTGGGTCTCGATACTGGCCTGGTCCGGCCTATCGAGACCGCGCGCACGCCGTTCCGCTATCGGAATCAGGTCCAAATGCCCGTGCGCTGGAACGCGGCCGCGCAGCGCGTGGAGATGGGCTTCTTCGAGCTCGGTTCCCACGACATGGCCGTGACGGAGACGTGCCTCCTCGTTCCCGAGGCGATGGACGATGTCCTTCGCCGCGCTCGCTGGTTTCTCACGTCGCTCGGCTCGACGGCGCAGTTTGTGCACCACGTCATCGTGCGGCAGTCGAGCGCAACGGGCGACATGGCGGTGGTGTTCGCGCTGGCCACGGACGATCCGTCTGTCAAGCGATCCGTCGGCCGCTTCCACGCCCCGCGAGTCGCGCAGGTGGCCGTCACGGTCCAGCCACGCTCGCATGGGCCCGTGTGGGGACCGAGCGTTCACGTGATGAAGGGAGCGGACCACCTCGAGGAGAACCTCTGCGGGCTGCGCGTGCGGTGGTCGCCGCGGTCGTTCCTGCAGGTTCAGGCCGACATGGCGGAGCGCATGTACCAACACGTGGTGCGCGCTGCTGGTCTCCGGGAGACGGACGTCGTGATCGACGCCTACTGCGGCATTGGCGCCATGACCCTGCTTCTGGCGAGCCACGCAGCCAGGGCGGTGGGCGTCGAAGAGGTGGAGGACGCCATCCAGGACGCGCGCGCCAACGCGAAGCTGAACCAGGTCCGGAACGCGGAGTTTGTCGTCGATCGCGTCGAGCGCTGGCTGCCGCGTTTCGTGGAAGCTGGCAACCGAGCCGATGTGCTGGTGTTCGACCCGCCGCGAAAGGGCGTGGACAGGGCCGCGATCGAGGCAGCGGCCGAGGTGAACGTCGAGCGGCTCGTCTACGTCTCCTGCAATCCCGCCACGCTGGAGCGCGATCTTCGCCTCCTTGCCGCGCGCGGGTTCTATGTGACGGACATGCAGCCGTTTGACATGTTCCCGCAGACGTCGCACGTGGAGTGCGTGGTGACCATGCGGCGGGGGTAGCGATGCCACCGGTCCGCCCATGTGGCGGGCTCTCTTCCGCGCGTTCTCCATTGGCCCCGCCTTGCGGCGCGGCGGTCCTCATGGCCGATGGCTGGCGTCGGGTTCTGCGCAAATCGAGTGAATCCAATCGGCGATGTCTTCGATGACTTGCGGATGCACGTGTTGTGGCACCCGATACTCCTGTTTCGCCTTTCGGATATCTCCGTGGACTGACGGCATGAAAAGGTGATTGAGGTTCGCGTAGAGCTTGAATGTGGCGTTTGGTCTTTGGCCAAGCAACTTGCGATACCCGTTGAAATCGCTCTCCACCAACACGTGGAAGTCTTTGTCGCCCTGCAGAATGAGAATGGGCTTCGTCCAATCCTGCAGGTAGCGCTCGCTCGGGTGTTCTCCCATCTCCTTGAAGTAGTAGGCTGAGACGCGGCGGCCCAAGAGTTTCGTCGCCTTGGCCTTTTCGCCGCTGAGTTCGTAGAGACGCGAAAATTCAGCCGTCAACTTCGCAATCTGGCGCTCGGCGATTCGCTTCACAAACCGATTGCGCAGTCCGTTGAGAACCGCGAGATTTTGGTCCATCATGATCTCCTCAAGTCTCCGGGGCGATCCCGCCATGATGATGATTCCCGAAAATTCCCTCCCACCGCGTCGATCCGCGGCGCCAGCATGCCACCCAGGCTGTGGCCGATGAGAAAGACCTGGTTCGGCGCTACGCGCGGGTGGTGGCGCAGGAGCGCCGCCGCGCGCAAGGCATCCTCGATGGTCTCCTCCCGGACGGTGATGTAGGGGAGGCGGCGCATCTGGTTGCGGTAGACATAGGTCCGCTTGTCGTAACGAAGCACGGCGATGCCGCGCGCCGTCAACCCCTCGGCGAGATCGCGAAACGGCGCGTTGTTGCCGACGCGTTCGTCCCGGTCATTCGGCCCAGAGCCGTGGACCAAGAGCGCGGCGGGCAAGTCGCACTTTTCGCCGTCCGGGAGAGACAGGCGGCCCGGCAGCGGATGGTCCGTGTCCGAACCGACAATCACGTCTTCCTCGAGCATGAGACCGTCCTCCTCGCCGCGGTTCACATGTCACACGGAACGAGCTCGGCGGAGCCGGAGAAGTTCGGAATCGTGTTCCAGTGCGCGCACTGCCAAGGTCTCGAGCATGCGATGATGTTGCGCCTGCGTGCCGCGCACATCCACCACGTCCGAACGAAGCCCGGCGTACATCGTGTTGGTGGCGGCCACCATGGAAATCAATTGGGTGAGATGATGTTCATGGCGCGCCAAGGTGAGGGACTGCTCATCCAGCAGGCGCCCGTGTTCGCGGAGCAGATTCGTGTGCTCATCCAGCGTCTCGGTGTGGCGTCGCAACGTCTCAGCTTGCGTCACCAGTTGATGTTCAACCGCTGAGAGGCGGGTTTCGACGCGATCGAGTCGCCCCTCGACGCCATCGAGCCGACGCTCGATATCCTGTCTCAGGTCTGCGATCAGGCCCTGGAGCCCCTCAATCGCTGTCAGAATGGACTGGGACTGTTGTTCCATCGATCACTCGCTCCTTGCCTAGACGAGGATAGGGAAAACAACCACCATGAATCGATAGAGCGATGATAATCCTGTTCAGAAAGAGGATCAAGAGGATTAAACTTATCATTTTGTAAACGAAATCTACGTAAGTAGAGGACTTTTCGTTTCCAGTATTGCATCTATCTACTATCAGGGCTTGCACTGGGTTAACTCACGCGCTGTCACAACGAGTGTGATACGTTACGATGAATCTATCACATGGACGGCATCGAGTCACCTGAGGCGTCCGATAATTTCCATTGAGACGCGACGTTCGCAGGGTCGAAGAAGGATCGCACTTCACGGAGGTATGGACGTGCTGAGAGCAGTCAACGCACCTCACCGCCTGGGCATTGAGGTGAGTGGAGATACTGAAGATTTTCAAACGCATTCCATGGGCGACGGAATACGTGAACGACAGCTCGTGCGAATTGGGCGACCTGGAGGTTTCCCGTGATGTTCCGTCTGCCCCCGTGCGGGAACTTGTGCATGCCGAAGATGCTCTTTTGCGCGAGCTTGCTCGATGTCGATCTCGTCCACGGCGCAATGGCGCGCATTTTGCGGTACGCTGCCGTAGAGCGCGATCGGCGCGGCTTCGTGCCTGGAAAGAGCTGGGCGCACACTACCGCTCACGCCGCCGCCTTGTGGGATCCTTGGATGGCTCGCTTTGTTCGGCCGATCGCGTGACGCCACAAATCACGGTACAGCACGCCAACAACGCCAACCGTATGCATTTGCTGCATGCGACGAGAGGGTATGTCGCCCGCGAACAAGGGGCTGAGCCGTGGTGCGCGCTATTAATGCGTGGCTCGCGGAGATCTGTGTCGATGCAAGCTGAGAGGGGGCAGGGGATTTAAATGCGTTGGTTTCCGGATACAGGCGGTTGTCATCCAGAGCCAGTACACGGACGAGGATGGCGAGGACGGGCCAGACCCTTGGCTTTACCGTGCCGACGTACGGCGATAGACATAGCCCCCTTGGCGCAGTCCCTGTACCAGTGCCCCAGCGGGACCTAGTTTGCAGCGAAGGCGTGACACGAGTTTGGCGATACCCTTCGGATTTACGTGCCCTTGCCAAAGAGCTTGAGCAATTTCGTCGCGACTCACGACTTCATCCTCGCGACTTATGAGGAGATCCAGTAACTTTGCCTCCATCTCGGAAAGCGGCACCAAGCGGTGTTCAATGAGCAAACAGCGTTCGTTCTGTTTGTAGTGGACCCCAAGTCCGAGATTGACGGATACAGGAGGAAGCGAGGGCAGGCCGTCCGGTACGCTGAATCGCCTCAGAAAAGTCTGCGCATCTCCGCCGATGAATGTGCGAATCGCGGAGAGCGGGTCGGTCAAAAATCCAGACAGGCCGAGACCGCGGGCGCGTTGCCAGTCGCGCTCGGTGAGTGCCGACCGAACCAAAACGTAGTGCAGTCGGTGTCGCGGAGAAGACTCTAACATCTCCCAGAATCCATCATTCAACTTCAGTGCTCCATCAATGAAGACGTCTTCCGAACATGCTGCAGCGAGCGCGATGACGCGCTCGGTCGTCCTGCACGTCCGCAGATCACATCCCTCCAATACGACGGAAAGCATGCGCGCGAGACACAGTTCGTCTGTGCACAGGATGATACGCATGGGTTCACGCTCCTGACCATCCACGCAAGGTGCTTCTTCTCAAGTCTACACATTCTTGTTCAATATCCCATGTTCGGAACTGCTATTGCTAGCAAAATGCTAGCGAACTTCCTTGCGTCGATCACGTAGACTATCCTCAGCATCTATCAAACTTGATTCTGTGCAAATTTAGGAGGTTGAAGTGGTGAAACTCAAGCGGATGACAGGCTTGTGCTTCGTGGCAGGATTAGGGCTAGTCGCTGGGTGTCCAATTGTGGCTGCTGATGACAATAGCGCTCTCGAACCACAGGGGACTTATGTTCCACACACCAATACATCTCAGACCCTGACTCTTCCGGGAGCCGAAGGGACCCTCACTGCGAACGTCTGGCGCTCGTCCTATGTGGCTCAAACAGGCAATGCGCTGACCTGGGATTGGCAGGTGTCTGCGGTTTACGCCGGGCCACGCAGTGTGGAATGGATTCGGACGCAGTGGTATAGCCAAGCAGACTTAAGAAACGGCGCATCCATTTCGATGGGCGTCTCTGGTGATTCAGCAAGTGCTTCGTATTCGTCTTCGTGGCAAACTGTGAGAACGCCGTCGAAGTACTGGACAAACAACAATGGAGCCAAGGAATCGGATTACCGAGGCAACCTGGTCATCGGTCCAGCGGTCGATTACCGGCAAGGATCGATTGTGACGGTCAACACGGCCAGCGTGAAACTTGCCGGTGATCCGAAGACCTACACCATCAGCGCTGGAGTGTGATCGATGAAGCGCATCCGAAGATGGAAGGAGCGAGCGGCTGTCTTGCTCGCCGTTTGCGGAGCATTGCTCATCACGACGGGATGCGGGTCTCAGCCTGCCTATGAGAATTCCGTCGTCATTCCAAAGCCATCGAACGATGACGAACACGTGATTGAGGATCCGGTGGATCAGCGGTTCGTGCTGTACGACGAAAAGAAGAAAGCCGCCGTGACTTGGACCAACGTGCCCAACGAGTTCGTTTACAATTTTTCGACGCCCTCTGACGTGTACACCATCGGCAACAGTCTGACGAATCATTTTTCTATCGTGCGGTTGGCCAACGGAACGGTGAAGACCTTGTATGTGCTTCCGGATCAAGCACACGAGGCAGTGTTTCCACTTGCGACGAACGGACGGATGACGTTCTTTCTCTTGGTTCATTATCGCGACGATGGTACCGAAGTGTGGCGCCACATTGTGCGCTGGGACGACGATTCCAAAGCGTTGCTTCCGTTTGAATACGTGGACGGCGCCATCGAGCAAGGCGCTCTGGTAGGGAGGGATCTCTACTATACCGTGATCCGACCAGATCGAAGCGTGTGGTTATACCGCGTAGACGGGACGCGTCTCAATGCTCGTCCCGTTCTGGTGTCGACGCGATGGGCTGAGGGGCCGTTGCTTGCGTGTCAAGGTGACTTGCTCACCGTGAGAGGTCATCGCTTGGTTTATGGATCGCGTTTATTTCCTGAGGGCGAAGTCAATCTCGTCACACCGAACGGGATACTCGTCCAGTTTGATGAAGATGAGAATGCGCTGACCACGCGGGCAGATGTGTATGAGCTGCGAGACGGCCGGCGAATTGGCGGTGCCATCGACGTTGAGGGGGTTCAATGGATACAAAACGGCATTCGATTGGACTGTAAGGGTCACATCGAGACCGTTTTTTGGAGTGAATCAGGCAAGAGCGGAGCGATTCACAGATGATCGTCTTGCAAGACCTCCGAAAGCGCTATGGCGGTCGCGAAATCTTGAGCGGAATTACGGTCACATTGGAGACGGGGCGGGTGTATGCCATCGCGGGGCCGAGTGGCTCCGGAAAGACGACACTTCTGCAAATTTTGGCTGGCTACGAACACCCAACCTCCGGGGCGGTACAAGTGTCGAACACCTTGCGCCTTGAGTATGCTCCTCAAGACTTTCTTCTGTTTTCCACTTTGACGGTTTGGCATCATATGCGTCTCAAAGCGGCCGCCAGGCGGCTGCAAGAGAGATGGGAGGAGCGTGCGCACCGACTTTTGGCTGACCTCGGAATCGCGAACCACTGCCGTGCGCGGGTCGGTATGCTCTCGGGAGGAGAGCGACGGCGACTTCAACTTGCTATCGCACTGCTGCCGCCTTCCGATGTACTCTTGTTGGACGAACCGACCTCGAATCTCGACGCGATGGCGTCGGAGCAAGTCTGGGAGACCTTGGCGCGGGAAGGTGCGGGCAAGACGATGGTCATCTGTAGTCACGCGCCGATACCGTCGCAATTCGAGCCTGTACGGTGGCAACTGCGGGGAGGCGTACTTGATGTGGAGTGATGGCAAGATCTTGCGCAGCGCGGCTCGAATGATGCGAGCCAAAGCGCCGATCCAGTTTCGACTTGCCGCCGCAACCTTGTTCGTCGCCGCCCTCACGCTATCGACAATGGGTTTATTTGCATGGCGCGTCGTTCAGGATGCTAAACGCCAATTTGTGACGAACACCGCCGTTCACGTGATCCTTGTAAACTCCAGATCCTTAGGCGAGCAGGAGCTCCCGCGTCACGTCCAGTGGCAAGATCGGCAGCGTATTCAACAAATCCTCGATCAATCGCTGTCCGACGCGGGTGCCCGGGCCTGGAATGTCTATCAAATCAATTTCGGCATCACCGATTCCGAAGGGCGCGCAGATTGGGTGGAATCTGTGGATCCGGGTGCCGCATCGCTCCTTGGCCTTGCGCAGGTGCGCGATGACACCGCGTATACCACGTCGTCTACGGCTTCTCGCCTGATTCTCTACGTTCCCGTCGTGCGTCAAACGCAGGGCGGCTATGAAAGCGATCAGCGTATTCCCATGGCCCTTTCACGGGTCGAACCGATTTCGAGGCATGCTCCGCTCATGACGCTGTCTTCCGCATGGAATGCGGACAGTCCCAACGGTCGCCCACTATTTGTGTCGTATGACACGTACCGCAACATTTTGGAACGCGCGTTCGGCCAGCCTTTTGCGGGCGTGATCCGCGCACTTGAGCGAGGCCAGGATTTCGGGATTGAGCCCGTTGCATCCGTCGCGGTGTATATACCTCATTTGACGGATGTCGACCAAGTGGCGCGCATTCTCACAGCGCACCATTACAACGTTGCGTACGCACTGGGGGCGTTTCAGCAACTCTCGTCCACTTGGCGCACCGCGGCTCGAATGGCCTTCGGCTTCATCCTAGTGACGGTCGTGGCTACGTACCTTGGCCCATGGCTTGCCTTTCGCAGCGATCTACGCCGTTCCCGAAAGGACCTCGGGATCCTTCGCCATTTTGGCTTCTCTGCTCAAGAAGTGGCTCGGATTTATCACATGAAGTTTCGAGGAATGTTTCTTACGTGTGCGGGAAGTATGGCCCTTTATACGCTGGTCGCGGGTACCTTCATGTTTCGCCTTCCTTGGTATGCCTGTGCTGTGCTGGCTTCTGTCTCCACCGCTTGCGTAGGTCTCCTGTCGATGGTACTTGCGCGAGCTGCACGAAAAACCGCCGCGCTCCAGCTCCCGCATTTACTCCGACTCTCCAACGAGATGGAGTGAACACAGTCCTCCTGGTGAATCGCCAACTCAGTGGCTGAGCGCGATCACGACGGGCAGATACACGAAGCTAAGGGCGGTCGTCACCGCCACCACCATCGACGTCCATTCCTCCGCCATGCCGAAGCGGCTCGCGAGCGCGACCGTGTTGACGGCGGCCGGCATGCTCGCCTCGACGAACAAGACGGACGCGAGCAGGCCCCGGATGCCGAGCGCCATGAGCAACCCTTTCGCCGCGATTGGCACTATGACGACGCGCAGCGCGACGCCAAGCCATACGTCCCTCTGCAAGGCCGCAGACCAGCGCGTTCGCCCGAGCTGCACGCCCAGAATGAGCAACACGACGGCCGCGTATGCGTCTCCCAGCAGCTTGGCCGCCGTGCCTAGGCCGCCCGGAAGGGCGTGGTGAACCAGCGACAACGCAAGACCCAGCGCGCTCGCGTAAAGCAGCGGTGACCGATACAGCGCCTTGAAGCCGCTGCCTTCGGCGCGCCCACTCGCCGCGATGGACACGCCGAGGGTGTTCACGAGGAGAATTTGAAGGATGACGTAGAGCGTCCCGAGCGCGAACCCCTGCGTGCCGAACGCCAAAAGCAGCACGGGCAGCCCGTAGTTGTTTGAGTTGCTGAAGATGGTCGTCAGCATCAGTGCGCGCGAGGTCGGATGATCCAGCCGAAACAGGCGGCCCGCCATCCACGCCGCCAACCAGCAAAACGCCGTCATCGCTGCGGTGAACGCCACAATTTGCACGACGTGATCGCCACGCAGGTTGGCCGTGGGCAGCGCCGACAGGATGAGCGCCGGCGCCAACAGGTACAAGGCGACGGTGGAGAGCGATCTCGTCTCGACATCCTGGTATCGCGCCACAATCGCGCCTGCGGCGCAGACCACCACAATCGGCACCGTGATGGTCCACAGAAGGTGCAAGAAGCTCATTTCACAGACCCCATATCTCGGTGATCTCAACCACGAAGCTTCGTCCACGTCACTCTTTCTCTTCGTCACCGGAATTCTCCTGCTCAGCCGTTGACGAGGCCGCCTCTTTCCTGTATAAAGGAAGTGGACCGTCGCCGACACGCTTGGCGAGTCCGAACTGAATTTCGCGAGAACACAGGTGGAGTCTGTCAAACGACAGGCTCCTTTTCGCGTTTTGGAGGTGCTCGATGGCGTCGAATCCTCTGCAGGTTGCGGAATCGTACCTCTTCGCGCTTTTTGTCATGCTCGCGTCCGGCGCTCTCGCCTCGCGGTTGGCCGAGCGGTTGCGCCTGCCCGACATCGTGCTGCACGTCCTCGTAGGCTTCCTGCTCGGGCCCTCGGCCCTCGACGTGCTGCGCATCCCCGAAGGCGGGGCGTTTCACGACGCCGTCCTCTCGCTCGGCGCAGCTTGGATTGTGTTTCAGGGCGGGCTCGAAATGCGGTTTCAGGTCCTGCGCCGCATCTGGCTGTCCGTGCTCCTTCTCGCCACGCTCGGCCTGGCGATCACGGCCGCGGTCGTCGGCGTCGCCGCACATGTGGCTCTGGGGCTTCCCATGCTGTCGGCGCTCCTCTTGGGCTCGCTGCTCGCCTCGACGGATCCCGCCTCGCTCGTGCCCATCTTTCAGCGCCTGTCCATCCGCGCGCGGGTGGCGCAGGCCGTGATCGCCGAGTCCGCCTTCACGGACGCCACGGGCGCCATGTTGACGGCGCTGGTGTTGACTCGGGTGATGGCCGCCAGCGCTGATACGCACGTGAGTGCAGGCGATCTCGTCGGGCAAATCGCGCGGCTCGCCCTGGGGGGAGCCGTGATTGGCGCTGCGTTTGGGCTTGCTGCTGCATGGCTCATCAGCCGGTACGCGCCTCCGACACCGGGGGGGCGTTCGCTGTATCTTGTGCTCGCGGCGCTTGGCAGCTATGCCAGCGCCGCCCAACTCGGCGCCAGTGGCTTCATGGCGAGCTTTGTGGCCGGTATGGCTCTCGTTCATGCGCCGAAGCGATGGCCAAGGGTGGAAGAGCCGGCGCGCGCGCTGCTCGAGGGATTTGTGGACGGAATGTCGCTGCAGTTTCGCATGCTGATCTTCATCTCGCTCGGCAGCCAGTTAAGCCTGCGGTTGTTGGCGCAACACGTGGGGGTCGCGCTCATCGTGGTCGCCGTGTTTATGCTTGTGGCGCGCCCGTTGACGGTGCTGGCGAGTCTCTTGCCGGATCGGCAGGCGAAGTGGAGCTGGCGCGAAATCGCCTTTTTCTTCTGGGTGCGCGAGACGGGGACCATCGCCATTGCGCTCGCTGGTCTGGTGCAGGGCGCGCGGATCCCGGGTGCGCAGGTCTTCACACAGGTGGCAGCGACGGCCGTGCTGATCACGTTGTTGGTCCAGGCGAGTACCACGCCCCTTGTGGCGCGATGGTTACGCCTCATCGAGGCATGAATAAGGAAACCTTGGGTTGTGGGACGAGTTGGGGTATACTGGACACAAGCCTATTCCAATGGAGGTGTCCTATGGCTACGAACGTCTCCCAGTTGAAGCGCACGCGCATCGATCTCGCTGACGACGTCAAAAGGCGGATGATTGAGCTCCTCAACACGCATGTCGTGCATCTCACGGATCTTTGGAACCAGACGAAGCTCGCGCATTGGAATGTCCGCGGTCCTCACTTTTTGTCGTATCACGAGATGCTCGACACGCTCGCCGCTCACCTGGTCGAGGCCATTGACGATGTGGCGGAGCGGGCGACGGCGCTCGGCGGCGTGGCGGGGCTGCCGATTCAGGACCTCGCGGCGCAGACGAAGCTTCCGAAATGGGACCTGTCCGTCACGAAGGACGTCGAAGTGCTCAAGGCGCTGGCGGATCGCTGGGCCGTCGTCGCCAACGAGGCGCGCAAGTTCATCGAGGAGTCGGAGGAGCACGATTCGGACACCGCAGACTTGTTCACCGAGGTCTCGAGGCAGTTGGATCAGGACCTGTGGTTTTTGGAAGCGCACATCGAACACTGACCCTAGGCATGATGGCCCCGCCCCTGCGGCGGGGCTTTTTCGCGTCGTTGGGCACGAATTCGTGCCGGCCCGCCGTGAGCTGGCCTCTTGTCGCCCGTGTTGTCGAGAATCCGCACTCGTGTTCATCTCTGACGATGCTTATTTTTTCGGTCAAAAACAAAAATAAAACAACACAAAACAGATTTTTTCGTGTATAATCAGTCTTGTGATAACCCTTTCATGTGTGTGCGGGGGTGAGTCGAGTGCTTCATGTCGCTGCGGTCGATCTCGGCGCATCCAGCGGTCGCGTCATGCACGGGCTGTTCGACGGATCGCGACTTGAACTGGAGGAACGCCACCGATTTTCGACTCGCCCCGTCAAGCGCGACGGTCACCTGGTCGTCGACGTCGACACTCTGTATCGTGCCATCGAAACAGGGCTCCGGTACATCGCTGGTGTGCATCCGCTCGCGTCGGTGGGGATTGACTCGTGGGCCGTGGACTTCGGCCTGATTGACGAAGTAGGACGGCTCGTTCAGCCACCGCGTCACTACCGGGACGGCGCTCACGAGGTCGGCGTCCGCCGCGCAATGCAGCGTATCTCGCTCGAGGACCTGTTTCGCGAGACGGGCATTCAATTTCTTCCCTTTAACTCCATCTATCAATTGATTGCGCTGCAACAAGAGAACGAACCGCTTTTGTCGAGGAGCCGTTTGCTTCTGCTTCTGCCTGATCTCTTGAATTTCATGTTGACGGGCGTCGCGCACGCGGAGTGGACAAACGCCACTACGACCCAGCTTGTGTCGGTGCGCACGAAGGGATGGGCCACCGAGGTCTTGGAGCGGCTAGGATTACCCGCGAGTCTCTTCCCGGAAATCCGGAGCCCCGGCACTTTACTCGGCCCGGCTCGCCATCTTGTGGAGGTTGGACCGCCACAGGTGGTGCACGTCGCCTCCCACGACACGGCCTCCGCGGTCGTCGCCGTCCCGGCGATGGGCCAACCGTACCTTTACATCAGCTCAGGAACCTGGTCGCTCGTCGGAACCGTGGTGCCAGAGCCCATCACGTCGGATGAGGCGCTGCGGTGGAACTTTTCGAACGAGGGCGGCGTGGGCAACTACCGCTTGCTCAAGAACGTCATGGGCCTGTGGCTTCTCCAGGAGCTCGAGCGCGAATGGGCGACAAGGGGCGAGCCGGTATCGCTGTTCCAGATGTTGCAGGAAGCCCAGCGTGCCCAACCGTTTGCTCATCTTTTCGATCCCGACCACCCTCGATTTCTCCATCCGCCATCGATGACGGAGGCCATCCAACAGGCGGTGAAGGAATGGGGTGGCCATCCGCCGGAAGACCGAGGCGAAATGGTTCGAGCGGTCCTCGAGTCGCTGGCGCTCAAGTACCGCGTCGTGGTGGAGGAAGTGAAAGCTCTCACAGGATTCCACTACGACGCCGTCCACGTTGTCGGCGGTGGCTCGCAAAACGCGCTTCTCTCCCAGTGGACAGCGGACTGCTTAGGTCTTCCGGTGCTCGCTGGCCCCTCGGAGGCGAGCGCGTGGGGAAACGCGCTGATGCAGCTTGTCGGTCTCGGCGAGATATCGAATTTGGAAGAAGCCAGAGCACTCTTGCGGTCTTCCGTCGCGCTTCGCACGTACGAGCCGGCGAATACGGCTTCGTGGGAAGACGCGTACGCTCGTTTTCGCGAGCGACTGATCCACCGTCCGACCCTTGCGAACTCGTGATCAAGGAGGAAATTGCCGTGATCGTCACACAAGAAGCAACCGCTCTTCAGGAGCTGGTCGATCGATCTCGCCGCCTCGGCGCGGATCGCAGCGTATGCAATTGGGGTGGGGGAAACACGTCCGCCAAGACCACCATGCTCGATCACATGGGCCGCGAAATCCGCGTCATGTGGGTGAAAGGCAGCGGTTCCGACCTCGCCGAGGCGACGGAGAAGAGCTTCACCGCGCTTCGGCTTGACGAAGTGCTGCCGCTTATGGAGCGCGACGCGATGACGGACGAGGAGATGGTCGACTACCTCGCCCACTGTATGGTGGAGGCCAAGCATCCGCGATCGTCCATCGAGACTCTGCTTCACGCCTTCATCCCGCACGCGCACGTGGATCACACGCACCCGGATAGCATCATCGCCATCTGCACGAGCACCAACGGGCGCGAGGTGGCCAAGGAGATCTTCGGCGATCGCGCCGTGTGGGTCCCGTACCTGCGGCCGGGATTCGCGCTGTCCAAGCTCGTCGCGGAGGCCGTGCGGGCGAATCCCCATTGCGAGTGCGTGCTGATGGAGAAGCATGGCCTCATCACCTGGGGCGAAACGTCCGAAGCCTGCTACGCCAACACCATGCGCATCATTGATGAGGCGTCGGAGTATCTGAAGGCGAAACAGCGGGGGCGCGTGGCCTTCGGCGGTGTGAAACATCCCGCGCTGCCGCAGGAAGAACGGCGGCGCATCGCCGTGCAGATCCTGCCCTTTGTCCGAGGCATCGTGAGCAAGCGGCAAGGCGCCATTCTTTCCTATGATGACAGCTCCGAATTTGTCGAGTTCGCGGGCAGCCACGATGCGCCGTCGCTTTCGCAGGTCGGTGCGGCCTGTCCGGATCACCTCGTTCATACAAAGCGTCGGCCGTTGTTTGTGGATTGGTCCCCTTCCGAAGGCGTCGACGCGCTGAAAGAAAAACTGGGGGCGGGGCTTACAGCCTATCGGGACGACTATGCGGCCTATTACGAACGGAACGTCGATCTCGACGTGCCCATGCACGATCCGTTTCCACGCATCATCCTCATCCCGGGGCTCGGTGCGATTGGCACAGGCAAGAACAAGAAGATGGCGAACATCGCGCTCGATCTGTACCGCAGAGCCATTGAGGTCATGCGCGGTGCGACGGCCATCGGCGAGTTTGTGTCGCTCGACGAGAAGGAGTCCTTCGACGTCGAGTATTGGCCGCTCGAGCTCTACAAACTCACGCTTGCTCCGCCAGAGAAGGAATTGTCGCGGAAGGTTGCGTACATCACGGGCGGGGCCGGCGGCATTGGCAGTGCGACCGCCCGCCGTCTGGCGGAAGAAGGGGCGCACGTCGTGATCGCCGATCTCGCCGCGGATGCCGCGCAGAGCCTCGCGGATGAGTTGAACGCCCAGCACGGCCCCGGCGCAGCCATCGGCGTGGCGCTAGACGTCACGCAGGAGGAGGCGGTCGCTCGCTCCATCGAGGAGGCCATCCTGGCCTATGGCGGGATCGATCTCGTCATCTCCAACGCGGGCCTCGCGAGTTCAGCACCCGTGACCGAGACGTCGCTCGCGGAGTGGAACAAGAACGTCGCAGTGCTCGGGACGGGTTACTTTCTGACGTCGCGAGAGGCGTTCCGCGTGATGGTGGAGCAGGGGCGCGGCGGCGCGATGGTGTTTGTGACGTCCAAAAACGCGGTTTACGCAGGGAAGGACGCATCGGCGTACAGCGCCGCGAAGGCGATGGAGAATCACCTCGCCCGGTGTCTGGCTGTCGAAGGCGGGCCTCACGGCATTAGGGTGAATATCGTCATGCCGGATGCGGTGCTCCAAGGATCGAACATTTGGACTTCGGCCTGGCGTGAGGAGCGCGCACGCGCGTACGGCATTGCGCCGGAGGAGCTTGAAGACTACTACCGCAGGCGCACCATCCTCGGCGTGAACATCCTACCGGAGGACATTGCGGAGGCCATCCTGTTCTTCTGCTCGCCGAGATCGGCCAAAACGACCGGATGCATGCTCACGGTGGACGGAGGCGTCGCCGCCGCGTTCCCGCGGTGAGGCGCATTCTATTCTGGTAGACATAAAGAGCCACCTTTGGAACGGAGGTTTGATGATCTGGATGAAATATAGAAAATTATTGTCATTAGATGTATCTATTCTAAGCCTCGGAGCATCGCCATTCGGTGGAGTGTTTGGAGATGTTGAGGAAAGTTCATGCATTAACTGTGTTCACGCGGCGCTGGACAGAGGAATAAATTATATAGACGTTGCGCCTTATTATGGTAATACCCGAGCCGAGGCAATATTGGGTAAAGCGCTTCGTGGAGTACCCCGCGATCGATATCTGCTGTCTACAAAGGCCGGGAGAATAACTGATTCTCATTTTGACTTTTCATCTGGGCATCTAAAGCGGAGTGTAGAACAGAGTCTACGTCGGCTCGGAACAGATTTCGTTGACATTTTATATCTCCATGACATAGAGTTTGCACATCCGAAACAAATTTTTGAAGAAGCTATTCCGTGTGCAATCAGATTAAGGGATGAGGGAAAGGTACGCTTTGTGGGGGTGTCTGGATATCCGCTTAGTGTTCTTGAACGGACATTAGACAGTAGTGATATAGAAGTTGTGCTTTCTTACTGTCATTATACCATTATTGACAACAGTCTCTCAAACCTAGTTCCTAAGGTAAAAGCCAAGGGAGTAGGGTTGGTCAATGCATCTCCGCTAGGAATGGGTCTCTTGACTGAAGTTGGCCCCCCCTCTTGGCATCCAGCTGACAAGAGACTGCGGACGGTTTGTAAGACTGGGTCAGACTACTGCATACGACACGGGACAAGTATCGCGAAGATAGCTCTTCAGTTTTCTGTGAGTAATGAAGACGTTCCAACGACGCTGATTGGGGCAGCATCTCCGGAAACGATTATGCAGAATATTAAGTGGATTGAGGAGCCGCTGGATGAAGAGATGTTACGAGAGTTGAAGGGCCTTTTCAGCGATGTTGAAGGTATTACTTGGGGTAGCGGAAATGAGGAAGATTGGAGGGATGTGGGTTAATGCTTAAGGTGCAATGTGAGCGCCCATTTCAGTTTCGTGTGTTGAACTGTGAGCCTATTTCGCGTGGCAGAGGAGAGGTGCTAGTCCGCGTAAAACGTGTGGGCGTTTGTGGGACAGATTTTCACGCATACCGCGGGGAACAGCCGCTCGTTACGTACCCACGAATCCTCGGTCATGAGGTGGCGGGCGTTGTTGAAGATGTAGATTCAGGCGCTTCTTCGCTTTCTACGGGCGAGGTCGTGTGCCTATTTCCATACAGGTCTTGTGGGAAATGTAAGGCCTGCCTGCGAGGCAAGCCTAATTGTTGCAGGGCTCTCGATGTCATCGGTGTAACGTCCGACGGAGGCATGAGTGACCTGATATCCGTTCCAGAAGATCAATTGGTGAGTTGTAACGGGCTTGATCTCGATCAAGTAGTCATTGTGGAGCCCCTCAGTATCGCAGCACATGCAGTGCGCAGAGCATCCGTATCGAGCGGGGACCACGTTCTCGTTATTGGGGCGGGCCCTATTGGAATTGCTGTTGCTCGGCTCGCAGCATTCCGTGGAGCACATGTATATATCACTGACCTCCGGCGTGACCGTCTAGAAGCAGCTGCGCAGTGGGGTGGGTCAGACCAGATTAATGTAATCCCGAGTGATACGTCGTTGCAAGTGGTACGTGAGTTGACAGCAGGCAACATGATGGAGATTGTCTTCGACGCGACGGGAAATAAACAGTCCATGGAGTCTGCTTTGCAGTATGTGGGCCACGGTGGGTGTTTGGCCTTGGTTGGAATTGCACAAGGTTCGTTGTGTTATCCGCATCCTGAGATTCATAAGAGAGAACTCACCTTATTGTCGTGTCGAAACGCCTTACGTGACGACTTTCATTATGTCATCGAGCTCATGCGGAACAAGAAAATTGTAGTGGATGGATACATCACACATAGAGCTATGCTAGTCGACATCAAACACGTATGGACAGAGTGGGAACTGTCGATGCAGAACGCGGTAAAATGCGTATTTGAAGTATGAATGACCATTTTAAACTAGGGGGTAAATAAGGTGCCAGAACTGAAACGCATAGACGCACATCAGCATTATTGGCGTATTTCACGAGGGGACTACGATTGGATGACACATGATATGAGTTCGATTCGAAGGGACTACCTCCCTGGAGATCTAGTACCAACTCTACTCAGGCATAACTTTTATGGAAGTATAGCAGTCCAAGCGGCTGCTACGTATGAAGAGACTAACTTTCTTATCGACCTTGCAGCGTCGGATTCCACCATTCTAGGTGTCGTTGGGTGGATAGATCCGTACGATGGACAGTGGCTGACAAGGATCGAGGCATATCGAAGAATACCTAAATGGCGCGGATATCGGTTGATGGTGGAATATACAGAAAATACGTACAGTTTATTAGAGGGAACGAGTAAAGAATTACTTATGTATTCCTCACTAGAAAACATTCCGATAGACATCTTGGTTCGCTGTGACCAATTGAGCTTCCTGTTAGACGTAATCGATCGATTTCCGAATCTTAGAATCATTCTTGACCATATGGGAAAACCCACGATGCAACCGAGGGACTTTGCGCGTTGGGCATAGTATATCAAAGTAATAGCTTCCAATGAGAATGTATACGTAAAGATATCAGGGATGGTCACTGAAGCAAAAAAGACCTATGGGTACTATGCGCCTGATCTTAATTTTCATCAGA
>NZ_BCSG01000022.1 GCF_001570745.1 Alicyclobacillus mali NBRC 102425 | reverse complement strand
ACCCCTCGGTGTCAAGCGGGATCGGGCAAGGAAATTTTTAGTTTATCAAATACGCGCCGGGCGAAGGGCGCGGGCCGGATGGCATCGGCCCGCGCCACCGCACCCGCGCCGTTCAGTCCTCCTGCCGCTCGCGCATGAGCGGGAAGAGCAGGACGTCGCGGATGGACGGCTGGCCGGTCAGCAGCATCACCAGCCGGTCAATGCCGACGCCAAGCCCGCCCGTGGGCGGCATGCCGTGTTCGAGCGCGGTCAGGAAGTCCTCGTCGAGCGCCTGCGCTTCCTCGTTGCCGGCCTCCTTCTCGCGGAGCTGCGCGAGGAAGCGCTCGCGCTGATCGATGGGATCGTTCAGCTCGCTGAAGGCGTTGGCGTGCTCGCGGCCGACGATGAACAGCTCGAACCGATCGGTGAAGCGGGGATCGTCGGCGTTCTTCTTGGCGAGCGGCGAGATCTCGACCGGGTGGCCGTACACGAACGTCGGCTGAATGAGCTTGTCCTCGACGCGCTGCTCAAAGAACTCGTTCAGGATGTGGCCGTACGTCATGTGCGGCTCAATCTTCACGCCGTGCTCCGCCGCCAGGCGCCGCGCCTCCTCGTCCGAGGTCACGCGGCGAAAATCGACGCCCGTGTGCTCCAGGACGAGATCGGCGATGTGCGCGCGCTTGAACGGCGACTCGAGGTCCACGACGTGATCGCCGTAGGAAATGTGCAGCTTGCCGATCACGGCCTTGGCCGCGTGGCGCACCATGTTCTCGGTGAGATCCATGATGTCGTGGAAGTCTGCGTACGCCTGGTACAGCTCGAGCATGGTGAACTCGGGATTGTGGCGCGTCGAGACGCCCTCGTTCCGGTACACGCGGCCGATTTCGTAGACGCGCTCGAGACCGCCGACGATGAGCCGCTTCAGGTGCAGCTCGATGGCGATGCGCAGGTACAGGTCCATGTCGAGCGCGTTGTGGTGCGTGATGAACGGGCGCGCGTGGGCGCCGCTCGCTACGGTGTGGAGCGTCGGCGTCTCGACCTCGAGGAAGCCCTGGCCGTCCAGGAAGCGGCGGATCTCCTGGATGATACGGGAGCGGGCGATGAAGATCTCGCGCACGTCCGGATTGACGATGAGATCGAGGTACCGCTGGCGGTAGCGGGTCTCGACGTCTTTGAGCCCGTGCCACTTCTCGGGCAGGGGGCGAAGGGACTTGGTGAGAAACGTCACCTGCTCGGCGAGCACGGTGATCTCGCCGCGGTTGGTACGGAAGACCGCGCCCTCGACGCCGAGGATGTCGCCGAGGTCCACGACGTGCTGGAACACGTCGTACGCCTCGGGGCCAAGGACGTCGTACTTGGCGTAGATCTGGATGTTGCCGGTGACGTCGTTCAGCACGGCGAAGGTGGCCTTGCCGTGGCCGCGGCGGGCCACCATGCGCCCGGCGATGCGCACGCGAAGGTTTTCGCGCTCAAGCTCCTCTTGGCTCTTGCCCTCGCCGAAGCGGTGGATGTCGGCCGCGTGGTGCGTGATCTCGTAGCGGCCGCCGAACGGATCGATGCCGCGCTGGCGCAGGGCGCTCATCTTCTCCAGGCGATTTTGAATCAGCTCTTGCTCTTCCAAACCGACACGCTCCTCAGGAAAGTTGACCGGAATGATGACCCGGCGCTTCTTGTATCATCATTGGACAAAACGGCGCAAGTTGCAAACCGAAGGCGCGCGAACGCCTCCGCCCCTGCCGGCCCGCGGACAGCGGGCGATCTCGCCCGACCTCCGGCAGACATGCAAAGGACGAGGCTCAGGGCCTCGTCCGCAAAACCGAATGCCAAAAGTCGGGCGCGCTGTCGCGGAATACGCTTACCGCTTAATCTCGAGGATTTTGAACTTAATGACGCCTGCGGGCACGTTCACCTCGACGGTCGAGCCAATCTGCTTGCCGAGCAGCGCCTTGCCCACGGGCGACTCGTTCGAGATTTTGTTCTCCGCAGGGTTGGCCTCGGCGGAGCCGACGATGGTGTACTCCACTTCCTCGTCCAGATCCAGATCCAACACCTTGACCGTCGATCCGATGCTGACGACGTTTGTGTCGACCTCGTCCTCGTTGATGACGCGCGCGTTGCGCAGCTGCTTCTCGAGGGTCATGATGCGGCCTTCGATGAACGCCTGCTCGTTCTTCGCGTCCTCGTACTCAGAATTCTCACTAATATCTCCGTAACTAATGGCAACCTTAATGCGCTCCGCAACCTCGCGCCGCTTGACGCTCTTCAGGAGCTCCAACTCCTCCTCGAGCTTGCGCAGGCCCTCGGGCGTGAGCAACACTTCTTTATCTGCCATGGCTGTCTCTCCTTTGCTCCCAGTCGGTGCTTCAAGGCTCCGGAATAGCGAGAAGCGTGCATGCCATCGCTGGCAGCACGCGCGCTGTGAGCCATCCAAGATACCATTTTACGGAAAAAGGAATCGTCACTCGCGGATCTATGCGCCATTATAGAGAGGGCCCCACAGATTGTCAACGTACCATTGCCGCGTCCTGCCGGGGCTCTGCAGACTCAGGCAAGCTGTCCGCGGCATCACCTTCTCCGGCGCTCAAGTGGCCCTTAGTCTCGGGATTTGCGGCTGAATCGCTGGCACCTCGCGCCGCGCGGACGCCAGGCCCACGCCCGGGTCACACTGGCGGGCATCGGCCGCCAAGCCCGCATCGCCCGCTGCATCCCGCGCTTCGGCAGCCTCGGGCTCGGCCTGCCAGGCCAGTCCGCACAGCTCCCGCGCATCGACGGAGAGCGCGCTGGCGATGGCGTGCACGAGATGCTCCGTCGGTTGCCGCGTGCCTCGCTCAATGCCGCCGATGGTGGCGAGGCTCACGCCGAGGGCGCGGGCGAGATCGGCCTGGGTCATCTGCTTCAGTTTGCGAAAGGCGCGCAGCCGCCTACCAAAAGCGTCCAACCTCATGCACCTCGTCTTTCTGGCGAAGGCGCGCCGCGAGATCCGCCCACGTCTCGCCCGTCGGGGCGAGGCGGTCGGGGTTCAGATCCGCGAGCGGCACCATGACAAACGCCCGCTGCCACATGCGCGGGTGCGGCAGCGTGAGTTCCGGCTCGTCGAGCACAAGATCGTCGTACAGGAGCAGGTCGAGATCGAGCGTGCGCGGGCCGAAGCGGATCTCGCGCGTGCGCCCGGCCCTCCGCTCGATGGCGAGCAGCGCGCGCAGGAGCTCGTGCGCCGAAAGCGGCGTGCGCAGGTGGACGGCGAGGTTCAGGAAGTCGCCCTGGTCCAGGTAGCCCACGGGCGCGGTCTCATACACGTTCGACACGCCCGCGATCTCGCCAAGCGCCTTGAGCCCCTCGATACCGAAGCCGAGGTGAACGATGCGCCTGCCGACGTTCGATCCGGCCCCGATGTACGCGTCATGAAGCGAAGGATCCGCCATGCCCCAAAATCGCCTCCATCATCCGCAACACGCGCACCGAATCGCGCACGTCGTGGACGCGCACGATGTCCACGCCCGCCATGCACGCGTGCGCCACCACGGCGAGCGATCCGGCGAGCCGCTCGCCCACCGGCACGCCGCCCAAAGCGTGGCCGACGACCCGCTTGCGGCTCGCGCCGACGAGCACCGGGTGGCCGAGCGCCTGAAAGCGGCCGATCTCGGCGAGGCAGGCGAGATCCTGCTCGCGCGTCTTGCCGAAGCCGATGCCGGGATCGACGAGGATGTCTCGCGCGGGCACGCCTTCTTCGAGGAGCCGCGCGAGTGGGCGGCGGAGTTCTTCCACCATGGCGGCCACGGGAAGCCCGGGCAGCACCTCGCGGCGCGTGTGCATGAGCACGTAGCGCAGGCCATGACGGCGCACGACGGCAGGCATGTCCACATCCTGCAGCATGGACACGTCGTTCACGATGGCGATGCCGTACTGCGCGGCCCTGCGCGCGGTCTCGGCGTGGTACGTGTCGATGGAGATGGGCACCTTGAGCCGCCCCGCGAGCCGCGCCAACACCGGTTCCAAGCGGCGCCACTCCTCGTCCGGCGAGAGCGGCGTGTGACCGGGCCGCGTGCTCTCGGCGCCGATGTCGATGATGCCGGCGCCCTCCTCCTCCATCTCCAGCGCGCGCGCCACGGCCGCCTCCGGATCCAGATACCGGCCGCCGTCCGAGAACGAATCCGGCGTCACGTTCAGAATCCCCATGACCACCGTCACGGCGCGCCCACCCCCTGCTGCTCGATCTCGGCAATCATCTCGTCGAGCTCCTCTCGCCCGAACGTGTAGACGTTGCCGCAGAAGTGACACGTGAGCTCGGCCTGGCCCTGCTCGTCGCGCATGGACCGCAACTCCTTGGCGCCGAGGCTCAGCAACACGTCGCGCAAGCGGGGATAGCTGCACTTGCAGCGGAAGCGCACGTCCTGCATGGCTAGGATATGCGCGTCCGGGAACAGCTTGAACAAAAGCGCGTCCGCAGCCGGGGACTTCCCCAAAAAGCCCGTGACACTCGGCACCTCCGCCAGGCGCTCTTCCACGTACGCGGCGTCCTCCTCCGTGTGCCCGGGCATGAGCTGAATCAGGAATCCGCCCGCCACGATGGGCACGTTGTCCGTGCCGACGAGGACGCCCGCGCCCACCGCGGACGGCGTCTGCTCCGACGTGACAAAGTAATAGGTGAAGTCGTCCGCAATCTCGCCCGAGACGAGCTCGCTCGACGACGTGTAGTACGATCTCAGCCCCGTGTCCCGCACCACGTACAGGTGCCCCCGCCCGATGGCGCCGCCCACGTCCAGCTTGCCCTGGCTGTTGGGCGGCAGGTGCACGTGCGGGTTGCCGGGATAGCCGCGCACATCGCCCGACGGCAGCGCCTCCATCACCAGGTAGCCAATCGGCCCGTCGCCTTCAATCTTGACCGTGACGGACTCGTGATTCTTGAGCAGCATCGCCATCATCGCGGCGATGGACGCCGTGCGGCCGAGCGCCGCCGTGACCACCGGCCAGGTTTGGTGGCGCCTCGCGAGCTCGCGCACGAGCTCGGTGGTGTGGCAGGTGAGGACCCGCACGCGCCCCTCCCGCGCGATGGCGCGGATCACGCGGTCTTTCGACATGTCCATTCCCCCTGCGCGGCGGGCTCGCAGTCCCGCCGCCTTGTCTCACGCCTCGCAGGTCGCAATGTGCACGTCCCGCGCGTTGGCGAGATCGATCTCATACGGTTCCACCGGGCGCCCATCCGCATCCTCAATGACGCGCACGATGGGATACTGCCGGTTGTGCGCCGATGGCACCACCACGACGCCCAGCGTCCCGTCCGACAACCGCACGGACATGCCGAGCGGATACAGGGACACCGTGGCAAGGAACGCCTCCATGACGCGCTTTGGCAGCTTGCCCTGCGCCGCGTCGTTCTCCAGGATGGCAAGGGCGTCGTGCGGCAGGAACGCCCTGCGGTAGACGCGGTTGGCCGTGAGCGCCTCGTAGACATCCGCGACCATCGCCACCTGGCTGAACAGGTGAATGTCCCTGCCCACCAAGCGGTCAGGATAGCCGGTTCCGTCCAGCCGCTCGTGATGCTGGAGGGCAATCACGGCCGATCTCGCCGAGATATCGCCCTGCTTCATCAGAATATCGTACCCGATGCGCGCGTGCTGCTGAATGATGCGAAACTCCTCGTCCGTGAGCCGCCCCGGCTTCTGCAGGATCTTCCGATCCAACCGCAGCTTGCCGACGTCGTGCAGGAGCGTGCCAATGCCGAGATCGACGAGGTCGTGTCGGTTCAGGCCAAGCCTCAGGCCGAGCGTCACTGCGTAAAACATCACGTTGACCGAGTGGTGGAAGAGTTCTCCGTCCTGCACATACACGGTGCTCAGCTGATCCGCAGCCGCCCCCGTGGACCGGAGTTCGTCGATCACGTCCTCCACCACCGGCGTAAACATCTTCCGAATCTGAAACGCCCGCACGTGCGGCGCAAATTGGGTGACCGCGAGTTCATGCAATGTGTCGTATGTCATGCCGAACAGGCGAACCTTGGTGTCTTCCCGCACCACTTCTCGGACCACGATGTCCTCCGTGGCGCTGTCCTCGATGCACACCGCCCGCACACCGAGTTCGATGAGGCGGCGGATCAAGTTTTCGGTCAAGATCACGCCTCGCGCCAGCAGGGTGCGGCCCCGCTTGTCCGGCACGCGTTGTGCCAAAATGGAATTCGGTTTTACGTACTGTGTGGCCACCCACCTCACGGGGCGCATCCCTCCGCATGTCCTATCCCTGTTGAGCAAACACCCTATCTTCATTCAAGGCGAGGTGCCCCAGATCCTGCTGCCCGCTCACACATTTCACCGCAGCGCAGCGTCAGCAGGGGGCACTCAGGCCAGTTTAGTGCTATCACTTTGCTAGCACCAAATGGGTCTGAAGACTCATGTGAGGTGTGTGTGGGGGATGTATAAACGACATATACATCCGCGCAAAGGGGGACAATTGTCATGCACGGCCGACGGTTTCTGCGCCTCAGTCGTACCGCACAAATCCTATTTGTCGGTTTGTCTGTCACATGCGCATGCACTTCACGGTTGCCTATGGAGCGGTGACTCCACTTGACTCGAACCCAACATGCTATGGAGAAAACACCGGTTTCCAAATATCTGTTCCGAGCAATCGAAAATATGAAATCATGTGGCGGAACGACTATTTATGCAGAAACGTCCACCAACAAGAATATGTCGTAAACCACCCAGGTGGCAGCTGGCCCGTAGGCTCTCCAGTCGCGTGTACAGCTTATAGATGGAAACAATTTGAATATTCACATCGGGATGTGACGAACTCATGACACGCTCATCCAGACTCGTCACCTTCACCTCGATTGCGGCTTTGGTAACCGGGCTGGCCACGGGTTGCGGGCACCCGAGCGGGCCGACGGATCGATGGACCATCTTCAACAAGTGGCTGTATTCTGTGGTGACAGGCCCCGGCCAGACCATCACGATTCAGGCGAATATCACGAACCCTTACCGAAAAGAACAGCTTCCGCTGCAAGGTGCAGAGCTGCATGCAAATGCGCTCCAACCCGTCGCGCCAGTACACATCCAGACGAGCGAAAGTCAAGTCGTATTCCAATATGCACTCCTTTGGAACGTCCGCATTGCCGGCACGTATCAAGGGGATCCGGTCGGCGTCACCGTTCGTCTTGCGACGGGAAACCAGTCCTTTGTTCTCGGTAAAGCGTATACCCGCGTCGTCGAGCACCCCGTCGATTGGCTCGCGCTCCCCTACTTGCCTGGCGGAGAAGCAGGACAGCCCGACTACCTGACGGGGCCGCACGATTTTGGCTTTCGATTTGCGAATCATTCGAACGTCCCGGTGCGCTTCATGGGTCTAGAAACAGCCGGAGGGTTTCAGTTTTCAAAGGTTGGCTATGTGATGAACAGCAAGGACGTTCCAGGTGGCTATCCAAAGGATGCGAGACCGCTCACAAGCGCCGGTGTCGTTATCCCGCCGCACGCTACCTGCAACGTGTATGCGGAGTTCAAACAACCGAGTGGGTACTTGAATGAGTTGATCCAGGTGGCAGCCGTGCTCGAGAGAGGCGGTGTCCGCGGCGAGGAGATCGTGGGTACAGGGATGTACACGCTGAACTACTTCCTGAACGCAGATCCATCCGCGTACTATCCCGCGCTCAACGTGACGAAATGAGCGCAAGGCGACGGCACGCGGACCGACTGGCAGGCCACATGCCCCGACCGGCCGCAGCGTGCCCTTTGTCGACCATCAGGCTCCGCGCCATATCGGCGCGTTGTCCTGCCTCAAAAAGGAACAGCGGGATGCCGCCACCTCCCTGGCGCATCCCGCTTCTGCTTTTCGCCCTTGCACGCATTCACCGATACCGCTCCGGAATCTCCTGAAATACCTCCAGTCCACGCATCCCCGCATGTTACCCGATGCCCAGCGCAAAATGGGCCCGAAGACTCATGCGCGGCACACGAGCGAAGTGTATAACACACATAATGGTTCAGATAAGGCGAGGCCGCATGCACCGCGCACGCGTCTGGATTTCGTTCGGTGTCGCCGTGCTGTCCACAAGCCCCGCTACGGCTGCGGGCACACAAGCATACCAGCGATCGCTGGACCGTCTTTAGCGAGCGGCTGTACTCTGTCGTGGCAAGCCCCGAAGAGAACGTGGGTCTTCAAGATGAATATCACGAACCCATACCAGAAGGAGTGACTTCCACTTCAGAACGCAGAGATGTATTCGAACGCACTCCAGCCTGTTGCACCTGTGCATATCGAGACGAGCGAAAGTCAAGTCGTATACCGATATGCGCTCCTCTGCAAGGCCCGTGCTACGGGCACGCGTCAAGGTAATCCGTTCCGCATAACGGTCCAGCCTGCAACAGGCGCTCAATCCTTTGCTCTCGGCAAGGTGCACACAGGCGTCGTCGAGCATCCTTGGAAGTGGCTTGAGCAACCCTACACCCCCTGGCGCCTGTCGGCAACGCGGGTCAAACTGACTAGCGGACGGATCTAGCCCATAGCCAGGCCAGTTACCCTATTACTCCTAGCTCATCAACAGGCAGATACCCGATAATCTTTGATATTACATTTTCGTTATATCTCGACACTTTTGGCAAGTTGATATACAATACCATGCTGAGTGTGAAGCACATCCTTCCCCACATGAACACAAATATGCCATACGAACAGAAGGATAGGCATTCAGGGGGGTGATCCAGCCAAGAAAGAACTCTCTTATGGTTGTACATCTTGCACTCATCTTGCTTCCGTTCGAACACCACCCCTGCTTACTCTGGAGCGGGCAAGGAGGTCCATTATCATGTCGTTTCAACCAGAGCGTTTGCGCTTCATGACCGCTCCCGTACTCGGCGGTCTCTTAATTCTGTTTTCACTGTTCCCATGGTTCAGTTTTAATGTGGTCATCATGCAACTACATCTGTCAGCTTTTCAGCTAGGCCCCCTAGGAATCCTGCTGACCATCTTTGGGTGCATCTTAATCCTTAGCGCACTCCTGCGCTCTGTAATCTTACGCGCTTGGGTAAGTCTCGTATCTGGCGTAGCGAGTCTGCTGCTCTGCATCATATCGAATCCCTTAGTGCACCAGGTGGCCGCCGCGCAACTGAGTGACCAGCTCGGAGTCAACCCGAAGGCGTCGTCGGGCGCCTCATCGATATTGGACGCAATCACTTCCCCCTCGTACGGCTTCTATTTCACATTGTTTGACGCTATCGCGCTGACAATATGGTCCATATGGCTTGTTCGGACAGCAAGTCGGTCAGCAGACGGACAGATGAACTGGAAAGATGAACCGATCATTCGCATGACATCTCACCTGTTGTCGAAAAGCCGAAAAGGGCCGACCCCGCATGCAATTCGTCATCGCGTTCGTACAATCCGGTTTGTTCGAAACCGTCGCATCATGTACTCCCTCGGCGCCATTGTTGTGATCATGATAGGTTACTTTGTAGCCCGTTCCGTCTACAATACCCAGCACTCACTCACGCGGACGGTCGGGCGTTTTATTGTTGCAGTTCAGGACGGAGCTACCGATTCCGTGATTCACCTTTCCGCGACCAGTCACCCCGTCCCGCAACCGGTGTGGCAGCAGTTTGTCCAGTACTATGAAAACCATATGGATGACTTGAAGCAATTTCTATCCCCGCTCGAGGAAAATACGTATGCGAATGGTTCAACACTGCAATCCATTCTAGACACTTCAGGCTCGGTCCAAGCCACGCCCCGGAACGTACTTGGGTTCATTTCATATCAAATCGATATTCCGGTGTACTCCGTGCACATTGCAGCGCCAAGTGGTACAAAATTGGAACTGGGCCACGAGCCTGTGTCGAACACTTTCTACGCCCCACCAGCAATGTATACGGTGGTCGCATCCATACCCACTCCGTTTGGAACGTGCGTGCAAACAGCACAAGTGCAACCTACTCAGGATGAGACCAATGTTCAGGTGCAGGGCGACACACTCACCATTCAGTCTCCGGACATCGTAGGGCAGGCCAACGTCATCGTCAACGGCAAGCAGGCAGTGGTGAATATGGAACCGGGCTGGGGAGTCAATACTGGAACGATATCACCCGTGCCTTCGCTGAATGGAAAACATATAACACTTTCGATCCAGGAGCCTTGGGGCACGTATCAGGAATCCGGGACCGTCCAAGGTGATCAAGTCCAGACGCAGCCCATTCCGGATCCCAATAGCACTGTGTTTCAGGCACTCTTCAAGTTGGTCGACGAGTTCAATGCAGCCAAGGCCAAAGCCTACTCGGAGAATAACTTTCAGCCGGTACTCAAATATCTCGCACCTGATGGACCGCTTTACCAAAACGATGTTCAGCGCTCAGACTTGTGGACAGATCAGGAAATCTACAAAAAGATGACGGCAAGCCCAACCTTGACATTGGTGCAGCTTAGCAATGGTCAGACGGGTCTCCAGATGAATGATATTGAGTCCTATGCGGGCAACTATACAGGGGACAGCGGGGCATGGACGTACACATTTGAGTATCAGCCTAATTCCAAGAAATGGATAATTTACAATCAGCAAACCGACTGGACGCCAATTTCGCAAGGCATCACGGTGACTCACTAATCTCTTGTGATGCGTCAGCAATGTTTGTTCTTAAGATTGGAGCTCGGCGGGGCGGCTAGCCCCGTCCTGTTAATCCCTTGCGGGCAGTCCATAGACAGTAGCTCGCCAGCATGACCATTGTGTACTGAAGCCCAATCTATTAAGACTATGTTAATCGATGCAGTATACCCGCCAGGCTCCTTCATCCGCGGCAATCGAACAAATTGCAACATACACACGTAACCATTCATACTAAGGGGGAGTCGCGTGAACCGCTCACGCATCTGGATCTCGTTCGGTATGGCCGCTCTGTCCGCAAGCCTCCTCACAGGCTGCGGGCATGCCAGTGCACCGCCGGATCGCTGGACTGTCTACAACAAGTGGCTGTACTCCGTCGTGACTGCTCCAGGAGGAACAGTCAATTTACAGGTGAATATCACGAATCCGCACAATGAAGAACGTCTCTCGCTCCGCGGTGCGACGCTTGAATCGAACGCGCTCCAACCTGTCGCGCCCGTGCATGTGCAAGCGAGTCAAACTCCAGAATTCTACCAATACGCGCTGCTGTGGACCGTCCACGCGGCGGGCGCGTATCAGGCCGATCCGGTCCGCCTCCACGTGAATCTCGCAAACGGCGAGCAATCGTTTGATCTCGGCAAGGCATACACCCGCGTCGCACAACGTCCGGTCTCGTGGCTTGAGGCTCGCATCGTACCTGGAGGAGAATCCGGGGATATCTCCCACACCGTTCATTCCTTTGACGTGCAGTTCGTCAACACGTCCGGCCTCCCGATTCGCCTCCTCGGCCTTGAAACGGCCGGAGGATTTCGGTTCTCCAAGACGGGTTACGAACTGAATCAGGCCGATTTCTCCGGCGGCTATCCAAAGGACGCGAGACCGCTCACAGACGGCGGCGTCCTGATTCCGCCGAGTTCCATCTGCAATGTGTACGCCGAGTTCTATCCGCCAAGCGGGTATTGGAATCAGCTCATCCAAGTGGCGGCCGTGCTCGAGAAGCGTGGCGTCCGCGGTGAGGAAATCGTCGGTCCGGCGCTCTACACCGTGAACTACTTCCAGGACGGCCGTCCACCTGCCGGCTATCCCGCGCTCAACGTGACGCACTGAGCGCAAGGCGACGGCACAGGAACGACTGGCAGACCACGTGCCCCGACCGGCCGCAACGTGCCCTTTGTCGACCATCAGGCTCCGCGCCATATCGGCGCCTTGTCCTGCCTCAAAAAGGAACAGCGGGATGCCGCCACCTCCCTGGCGCATCCCGCTGTCCACTTTCGTCTTAGGCCCTGTTCACCGATATCGCTCGAGAATCTCCTTGACTTCCTCGCCGTCGAGCGTCTCCTTCTCCAGGAGCCGCTCCGCCAGCGCATCGAGCGCCATGCGCTTGTCCGTCAGAATGTGTCGCGTGCGCTCGTGGCACGTCTCGACGATTTCCCGCATCTCCTGGTCGATCTCGTACGCCACCTGATCGCTGTAGTTCGGCTCACCCTGGAGATCTCGCCCGAGGAAGATGGCGCCTCCCGCGCGGCTGCCGTACTGCAGCGGACCGAGCCTGTCGCTCATGCCGTACTCCGTGATCATCTGCCGGGCGACGTTCGTGACGCGCTCAAGGTCGTTCGACGCGCCGGTCGAGATCTCGCCGAAGACAATCTCCTCCGCGACGCGCCCGCCGAGCGTCATGCAGATTTCATCGAGCATCTGCTGCTTCGTGATGAAGTAGCGGTCCTCGTTCGGCAGGCTCAGCGTATAACCGCCGGCCATGCCGCGCGGCACGATGGTGACCTTGTGCACCGTGCGATCCGGCTGGATAAAGAAACCCACCACCGCGTGGCCCGCCTCGTGATACGCCACGAGCCTGCGCTCCTTCTCGCTCATCACGCGGCTGCGCTTCTCCGGCCCCGCCATCACGCGATCGATGGCCTCGTCGACATCCGCGTTGGTGATTTCCTTCTGCTTCTTGCGCGCCGCAAGCAGCGCCGCCTCGTTCAACACGTTCTCCAGATCCGCGCCGGTGAAGCCCGGCGTCCGCTTCGCGATGATCTCCAGGTTCACGTCGGACGCGAGCGGCTTGTTGCGCGCGTGCACGCGCAGGATTTCCTCGCGCCCTTTCACGTCCGGGCGGTTGACGACAATCTGCCGGTCAAACCGGCCCGGGCGCAACAGCGCCGGATCCAGGATGTCGGGACGGTTGGTGGCCGCGATGATGACGATGCCTTCGTTCGCTGAGAAGCCGTCCATCTCGACGAGCAACTGGTTCAGCGTCTGCTCGCGCTCGTCGTGTCCGCCGCCTAGCCCCGCGCCGCGGTGCCGCCCCACGGCGTCGATCTCGTCAATGAAGATGATGCAGGGTGAGTTTTTCTTCGCCTGATCGAACAAATCGCGAACGCGCGAAGCGCCGACGCCGACGAACATTTCGACGAAGTCGGATCCGCTGATGCTGAAAAACGGCACACCCGCTTCGCCCGCCACCGCGCGCGCGAGCAGCGTCTTACCGGTGCCCGGCGGGCCCACGAGCAGCACGCCCTTCGGGATGCGCGCCCCGAGCGCGGTGAAGCGCTTCGGATCTTTCAGAAATTCGACAATCTCCTCAAGCTCTTCCTTCTCCTCGTCGGCTCCCGCGACGTCCGCGAACGTCACCTTTCGCTTGTCGTCGGTGTACATCCGAGCCCGGCTCTTGCCGAAGTTCATGACCCGGTTGCCGCCGCCCTGGGCCTGGTTGAACAGGATGAACATTAAGATGAAGAGGAAGGCAAACGGAACCACCTGCTCGAGGAGCGAGAGCCACACGCTTCCGCGGGGCTGCGGAATGATGTTGAACGACAGGTTGTGGTTCTGCAAGAAGGGCTCCAGGTTGTTGTCGTATAGAGCCCGAGTTTCAAACTTTTCCCCGTTCTTCAGCGTTCCATCAATGGTCGCGGTGAGGCCGTCGGGCGTGACCTGCAGCGTGCCCGTGACCTGATTGTGCTCGACATATTGAATGAACTGGCTATATGGAATCGGCCCGCGAACCTGCTCAGGGCCGGTGAGGTATCTCAGTACGCCGATCAGCACGAACAGGATCAGCACGTACAGGACAACGCTCCGGTAAAAACGGTTCATGCCTTACCTCCTCTCGGTTACGGCGCGACTATTGTACCATACCAGGATGGGCGTTCCTAGCAAGAAAGACGCCCGCCAGGGAGACGCGCGTCAACCTGTCGCATAGATGTCAGACTTGAGGATGCCCACGTATGGCAAGTTGCGATACCGCTCCGCGTAGTCGAGGCCGTAGCCGACGATGAACGCGTCCGGCACTGTGAAACCGAAGTAGTCTGGCTGAATGTCGACCTTTCGCCCGCTCGGCTTGTCAAAGAGGGAGACAATCTTCACGCTCGCTGCCTGCCGCCGAATCATCGTGTCGCGCAGGTACGCGAGCGTGAGGCCCGTGTCCACGATGTCCTCCACGATGATGACATCGCGACCTTCGACCGGGCGCTCGAGATCGTACAAAATGCGGACCGCGCCGGACGACTTCGTCGACTGGCCGTAGCTCGAAATCGCCATGAAGTCCATCTCGATGGGAACATCGATGCGCTTGACGAGATCGCTCATGAACAGCGCCGCGCCCTTGAGGATGCAGATGAGAAGAGGCGTCTTGCCCGCGTAGTCTCGGCTCAGCGTCGCTCCCATCTCGGCCACTTTGGCCTGCAGGGTTTCCTCATCGAACAGGATACGCTCCAGATCAGGATGCATGAGTGCCTCCCCATGTCCGCTGTAAAATTGTTTGGCCACCGCCGCTACCGCTGGCCAAGCGCGCGTTGGCACGCCACAGGCGGTCGCGCTTGAATGACAAACGCGGGCCCGCCGCGCCACAGGTGCGCGCCGGATCGCATGATGCCGGGGATCCAGACGATTTCGCCGTCCACCCGAAGGATGGGCCAGCGCGCGCGCAGGTCCCGCGGCAACTTGGCGTCGGTGAAGACGTCTTGCAGTTTCTTGGTTCCGTTCCCGCCGAAAAGCTTCACCCGCTCGCTCGTCGGCACCCCGATGAAGATTGCGGCGCGGGACACGTCGGCAGGCAAAAGGAGCCTCCAAGGCGACGGCATGCGGGGAGATGCCGGATGCGCCACGCGCAGCCGCCGGAACCGCCAGCGCGCCTCGCCTATCCCGATGCGCGCCTCCGCCGCCCGATCAAGATCCCACGCCACCGCGGCCTCCACCGCGGGGCGCGCGATGGGCGGCTGACCTATGTACAGGTTATCGTAGGATCTGACGCACCGCACATCCGCCGCGAGATGGACTTCGCCGGACGGAGGCCCCGAGAGGGCCAGGCGGCGAACTGCCTCGACGTGGGCCAACGTCCACTCGCGCGCGGAGAAACAATTCAATAGTATGTGAATCACCCTGCGTTGTAAAGAAACGTGAAGTTCAGCGAGGCGGCTGGCGGACAAGGCGATTCGGCCGTCGGCGCCGCGCACGGCAACGCGGCGCACAGCCTCACGCGCCAGCTCGCGCATGTACGCGTCCTCCTCCCACAAGAGCTCGAGCGCCTGCAGAACCTTTTCCTCCACGTGCGGTTCGACGGCGCGGAGCGCTGGGATGACCACCTGGCGGACGCGGTTGCGAAAAAACCGGAGATCTTCGTTCGTCTCGTCCTCGACGTGCAAAAGCCCGTGCCGAGCCGCGTACCGCTCGATCTCGCCCTTCTCCACCGCCAGGAGCGGCCTCAGCACCCGTACGCCGTTCATCTCCACGTCCGGGCGCATGGCGCCAAGTCCACCCGGGCCCGCGCCGCGCAACAGGCGCATGACGAAGGTCTCGAGCTCATCCTGCGCGTGATGCGCCACGAGGATGACGCCGCCCTTCGCCCGCGCCCGTTCCGCGAGCGCCTCATACCGCGCGCGCCGAGCCGCCGCCTCCAACCCTTCGCCGCGGCCATCCACGACCGTCACGCGGACAATTTCGCACGGAATGCCGCGATCTCGGCAATATTGCTCCACGAAAGCCGCGTCGCCATCCGCCGCTTCGCGCAGGCCGTGATGCACGTGGACCACAGAAAAACCGCCCAAGGCGCGCGGCGCCTCCTCTGCGGCGCGCTGGCACAGGTGCAGAAGCACCATGGAATCCACGCCGCCGGACACGCCTAACACCGCGTGGGCGGTCTCAAGCCGATGCTGTTGGAAGAAGGAAATCACGTGCGTGAGGAGATGCCCCGCTCGTTCCAAGGGTGTTCCCGCCGTTTCCCGTGTGGACCGCCCGCGCTTCGTCCCGCGTGGACGTGCCCTTGCTCCCTTCATTGTAGCAAAGTGGGGCCGCCCATCGAAGCCGCTGAAACCGTTGGCTCAGATGATGCGGAGGTAGAGCGCCCAGGCGCAGGCGGTGGTGATCACGGCGCTCGCGACGCTCGCCCACATGAACGCGGCCGTCCAATCGCGCTGCCCCGCCCTCGCCTGCTCCACCTTCACGCGCACCTCCGCGATGGCGGCGCGAAGCGCGTCGGCGTCCCGAATCTCCCGGCGCAGCACGCGGTTCCACACGGGTCGCCACGCCCCGTCCACCTGATCCGCCACCGCGCGCAGGAGCCATTCGCGCCGCTTCTCGGGCGGGAGATCGTACAGATTCGCGGGCGACGGCGCGTCGAGCGATACGGCCATGAGCGCCACGGCGAAGACGTCGTACGCCGCGCCGGCGCGCCTGTCGCACAGCCCGAAGAAGGCGCCGTCGGTTGTCGGCGTGAACTGGCGGACGGCTTTGCCAAACGGCGTCACGCCGCCGGGATCGACGAAGCGCACCTCGCCGCTGGCCTCCTGGACGAGCACGTTCTGCGGCTTGACGTCGCAGAACGCATGGCCGGTGGCGTGCAGCTTGGCGAGCCCTTCGACGATGCGAATCATGACCTGTTTGCGCGTGGCGGGCGCAAGCGCCGGCCAGACTTTGTCGAGCGGCTTGCCGGAAATGCGCTCCATGACGTAAAAGAAGCGGGCGCCGGCGCGATTGGAGTCGTCGATCTGCTGCGGCGCTGGAAACGGCGATCCCGGCCCTCGCACGAGGTTCAAAAGCGACCACTCGAACGCCACCTGGCCCGCTGTCTCGCACACCTTCATGGCCCCGGGGAGCCCGTCGTCCCGCTCCACCGCGTAGACAATCCCGTTCGCGCCTGTGCCGAGGACGCCGCGGATGCGCCAGCGCCGGTGCGTCCACTTGCCCTCCACCCACGTGCCGGGCGCGAGCGGGCGGGCAGGACCGGTCATCCGAACTCACGCCGCGGGGCGTCCTCGTCCACGTTGCGCGCGTTCGAGAGGAGAAGATCGGCGGCGTGATCGATGGCTGGGCCGGTCGGCGTGCCGCCGCGCGCCACGAGCTCGGCCTCGAGCGCCGCGACGTTCACCTCGGAGGAGAAGGGCTGGACGAGCCGCGTCGCCTCCTCGCCCTTGCCGGGGAACGCGATGACACTCACCGCCAGGGGGCCGGAGCGCACTTTGAGCGACAGGGCGAGATCGCGCACCGCCTCGCGCACGGTCGGGATCTTTTCGCGCATGCTCGCGCTCGTGTCGAGGCAGACGACGAGATGGAGCGCCACCTCGTCCTCGAGCTTTTCCACCACCTGCATGACGCGGGCGCGCTCGGCGGGCGGCAAATCCTCCGTCGACTTGCCCATGACGGCGAGGAGTTCCTGGTTGACCACCTGCTGAAGCGTCATCTGCATGGTCTGATGCGTCATCATCTGCGCGGTGGCCGAGATGTCCGCAGGCTGCACGATGCGGCACATGCCCCCACCCGCGTCCGCGATGGAGTGCGCCTCGTGATACCCCTGCTCGCCCGCGTCGCCGCGCCCCACGATGCCGATGACGTTGACGACGATGCCGTGCCGATGCGCGCGGCGCGCGGCCTCGACGGGATCGGGCCCGATGTTGGAACAGCCGTCGGTGATGACGAGGATCTGCCGGATGGTCGCTTCCCTGGACAAAACAATCCACCTCCGCGAAACTTGCTAGTCGCCAGTATCGCCGAGGTGGAACCGTTTCATTCCCAAAAGCTTGATAGAATCCGTTGCGGGCCGCCTTCAAGCCATGCGGCGCTTGCGCTCGGCGGACCGGAGACTCGGGACGTTCGGGAGCCGGATGGCCGCCCACTGCTCCTGATACCGCTCGATCACGGCCGCCACCGCGGTCATGTCGTCGCGCACCTTGCCGTGCGAAGCCTCGACCGCCATCTCCACGAGCTCGTCCACGAGGGCCTGCGGATCTGTCGAGCGGATCTGGGCGAGCGCCGCCTGCACCCAGTCGTCCGTGTCCGCGCCTTCCGGTGCCGCGTCGTAGATACCGTCCGAGACGAGGATGAGCACGTCGCCCGGCAGGAGCTGGACTTCGATGGTCTGCACCTCGATCTCCTCGAGGATACCGATGGGCACGCTGTTGCCGGTGACCTTGATGACCTCCTGCCCCCGCTTGATGTAGCTCGGCGCGGAGCCAACCTTCAGAAACTCGCACTTGGCGTGGAACAGGTCGATCACGGCCATGTCGAGCGTGGTGAACATTTCCTCGCGCGAGCGCAGCACGAGCGCGGAGTTGATGGTCCGCACGGCGAGCTTTTCGTCGAATCCTGCCTTCATGAGCCGCTTCAGGAGGTCGATGGCCGACTTCGACTCCTGCTTCGCGCGCTCGCCGTTGCCCATGCCGTCGGAAATGGCGAGGGCATAGCGGCCGTTGCCGAGATCGACCGCCGTGTGGGTATCGCCGGAGACGGGGCGGCCGTCCTTCGCGATGGCCATGGCCGCGGCATGCACCTGATACTGGCGCGCCGAGGCGAAGGTCGCCGTGCAGGGTCCGCCGTGCGGCGGCACGGAGAGCTTGGCGACGGTGATGTGCTCGCCGAGGATGCCCGACAGAAGGGGCGCAATCATGCGCGCAGACGTCTCGTGCGCGCTCTCGGACGGCTGCACCACCTCAATTTCCACGCGACCCGGCTCGAGGCTTACGATGCGGACGTCGTCCACGTAGAGCCCGAGCTCCTCAAGCGCGCTCACAATCTTCTCGCGATCCGACAGGAGCGTCTTCTGCTCCATCTCGAGCTCCTTCGCGATGGCCCGGACGACATCCGCCACCCCCGCCAGCTGATGCGCCACGAGCTTTCTCTCTTCCATCATCTTTTTCAGCCACTTGTAGTCGCGGTGCGTGAGATCGAGGTTGTAGCGCAGCGTGCTCATCATCGGATCGAGGCGAATGCAGCGATCCCTGAGTTCCGGCGTGGGCGCGGCGCGGCGGCCGTTGGCGGACTCAATCTGGGTCAGGGTGTGCTTCATGGCGTTGTAGGTCTGCAGCATCTCGCGCCCCCAGCAGAGGGTCTGGCGCGGGCAGAGCGAACAGACGCTGTCGCGGGTCTTCTGGATGGTCTGCGTGACGAGATCGCGCATCAAGAGGTAGTCGTTGCCGCTCACGTCGGAGAAGGTGTCGGCGAGCTCCTCGAAGATCTGGCTGACCTCGTGGATCTTCTCGGTCATGAGCGCGTGCACCCGCTCGGCGCGCGTGCGCTCGTCGGCGGAATGTTCAGGCGTCCCGGGCACGAAGGAGCGAAGCTCGGCAAAGAGACTCCGGGGCGTCAGGAGGTACAGCACCGACGCGGCGCCGGCGGCCGTCATCTGCACGAGGAGGGGCGCATAGGCGTGGGCGTAGGCGAGCGTGAGCACGCCGACCCCGGCGACGAAGGTGGCGGCCACGGCAAACCGGTTGGCGTCGCGCATCAGGCCGCAGATGAGCGCGATAAAGCCGAGGACCGCCACCTCCATGAGCGATGCCTGGTGGCTCAAGAGCGACAGCATGCTGATGGCGACGGCCCCGGACACGGCGGGCCCAATGCCGGTGACGGAGAGCACGAGCACAATCCAGTCGATGGCCAAGAGCGCGAGCGGAACGCCGTGGATGGCGAGCCCGTCGAAGCCCATGATGACGGAGGCGATGAGGATGACGACGCTCATCACCTGCTCGTAGCGCAGCGTGCGCGTGAGCTCCTGGCCGAGGAAGAGGTGAATGCACTGCAGGAAGATGAGCGCTAAGATGGTGACGAGGGCGCCCTGACTGAAGGCGAGCAGCGCCTCGGCGAACGTGAGGCTTGTCCCAAACGTGGCGAGGTGAACCACGAAGCCCACGGCGCCAGCGAGGACAGGCGCCCAGATGATGTCCGCGGTCTTGCGGCGGAAGATCATCCGGTGCACGAGCTTGTACAACACGATGGCCGCGGCGAGTTCGAGACCTCCGTCGACGCCCGCTGTGAACGCGCCGAGGATACCGGCATACGCGGGCCACGCGCGGCGCTCGCCCGCAAGCGCCATGACGACCGCGTAATAGGCGAGGGCAAACGGCGCCACGGCGTGATCGATGGAGGCGCGGCCGAGGAGAAATGCGAGCGCGCCGATGAGCAGGGCGCGGCGCCACGCCCGAAGGGTCCAGCGAGAGGCAGCCTGCGCGCGGGCCGCCCGGTTCGCCTTGAGGTGTGAAGTGTTCGGCCCGCCCCTGATTCGCTTTCCGACCATACATCCGTCCCCTTTCATCCATGTGTATGGCCATTATAGGGCAGGCAGAACTGCAGATTTTGTCAAATGGCGTCTGCAACAGCGGGAAAGTTTTCGAGAATTCTGGACATCGTTCGGCACGGAGAGGGCGTGATCGACATGGAGATGAAGCGAGAGCGGATGGACTGGCACAGCTTCTTCGCGTCGCAGGCGCGGGTGATGGCGGCGAGATCGACCTGCACGAGACTGCAGGTGGGGTGCGTGTTGGTGCGGGACAAGCGGATCATTGCCAGCGGATACAACGGCAGCATCCACGGGGACGAGCACTGCGTGGACGTGGGCTGCAAGGTGGTGGATGGCCACTGCGTGCGGGCGATTCACGCGGAGCAGAACGCGCTGTTGCAGTGCGCGCGATTTGGCATTGCGGCGGAAGGCGCGGATCTGTATGTGACGCACACGCCCTGCCTGACGTGCACGAAGAGCCTGATTCAGGCCGGGATCCGGCGTGTGTTTTACGAGTTCGAGTATCGGCCGGACCCGTACGCGATGGAACTGCTGTCGAAGGCGGGCGTGGTTGTCGAACAAGTGCGAAGCCGGTTGGATCTTCTGGTGTAGGGCGGTGTGCGGTGCAGGCGTGACGCGTGGATCGGCCCCGTTCGCGCTTTGAGCCGAAGCGGAGCCTTCGAAGCGCGAGATTTCTGGGCGCCATTTGTGTCCCCGCCGCGTACACTACATACAACTGGCGACGAGCGAGGTGATGTGGAATGCCGGAATGGCTTCGGAGTCAACTCAGGAGAGCGTTCCTCAATCGCGATCGCAAGGCCATCGTGATGCTGAACGAAGCGTACTATCGATATCGCCGGTCGGATGTGAAAGCGGAGCCGTGAGGGGAGCCATGAAAATTGCTGGCCCGGCCCTCCGCCGCGACCCCGGCGCGCCGGTGCGGCATCTGAAGCGGAACGCGCCTTAGCCCGGAAAGCCGGCGATCCGCCCGTTGAATTTGCCCAGAATGCGGTCCAGCACCTCCTGCGTGATGGGGCCGAGCTGGGCCTTGTACATATCGAGTGAGATGTGGCAACCGTCGCGGTCGTTCTCGTTGTCGAAGGCGAGAAAGAGCCGCGTGCCGTCGTCAAGCTCGTACTCGAGGTAGTAGGTGTCTTCCTGCACGAAACTTCTCCTCTCAGGCGTTCGCCGCGCGGCAGCGATGTGATGAAAGCGATGCATCTTATGACGCGAAAACACCGGGCCCTTCGCAGAACCCGGTGCTTTTTTCACGATTTTCTCGCGAAGTGTGCCTCGCCGCAAAGAGGTGCGAACGCGGTTCGATATCAGCCGCGACGACCGCCGCGGCCACCCCGCTTCGCCTCGCTCCGCCGGAGCTGTGCAAGGCGCTCTTCGCTGTCTTTGAGAAATCGATTCATGATCTGTTCGAATCCCTGGCGCCGCTCCTGGCGCTGACCCCCTCGCGATCCTCCGCGGTGCGTGCGGCCAGACGACGATTCGTTGGCCTGGCGAATGGACAGGGCAATTTTCCCATCTCCGCTGACGCTCAGCACCTTGACGGTGACCTCATCGTTCACCTTCAGGTAATCGTTGACGTCGCGGACGTAGTCGTCCGAGATCTCGGAGATGTGCACCAAACCCGTCTCGCCTTCGGGCAACGTGACAAATGCGCCAAACCGCGTGATTCCCGTCACTTTGCCCGTCACTTTGCTCCCGACCTCAATGGCCATAAAGTTGCCTGTTCCTCCCTGTCCGCTTGAACGAAAAGAATCCGATGAACGGCTTGCCTGACATACGGCGTGAAGCCCCGGTGGCCACCTCCGCTCATCCGTAGGATATCCGCCTTGCGCCCTTTCGACTCACCCACGTCCGCGACCTCAGTGAGACTTTGACGGCGACTGCAGATCGAACGGCACGGTGTTGGGCATCACGAGGTTCTGATGCTCCGTCGCGTACTTTTCAATGTACGCCGGATTGTTCAATTGTTGCTTCTGTGTCTGCAACGTGCGCTGCTCGGCCTGGAGCGAAGTCAGTTGTCGCTCCAGTTTGGCGTTCTCCGCCGCCAGTTGGCGCAATTGGGGACGTTCCGCATGCCAGAAGTAAAAGAACGCCCACGCACAGATGACGAGCGCAGCCACGTATCGGATGCGCACAGGGAAGTTCCGGCGCTGCCGATGAGGCTCTTGCCTGACGCTGGTCAGCGGGCGTGATTCGACTGCTCGCATGGCGAAACGCTCCTCTGTGAGAACTGACCGCGCTGTGCGCGCCGGCGCCCCAGTGAAGGCGTCAACGTGCCGACTTGCGGCTTTGAATCAACCAATTCGACGCGCGCTGCCAGAAATCCTCTTGCCAGGCGACTAGTTTTTTTCGCCATGCGGCGTCTCGACGAACGTAGCGGCGAACGGGGAATGTGACGACGGCGAAGAGGATGGCGACCATGCGGCACAGGCCGTTTTCCACCACGATCCCCGCTCGATACAGCGCGCGCCCGACGCCCAGGGCGAGGCGTGCCAACAGCCTGAGCGGCCATACCACCACCATCTCCAACGCGCGGCGCACAATTCGCACGATGAAGCGGATGACCGCCACGACCGCGAACGCGCTCCGCATCACCCGCCGCCTGAGTGTCAGGCGGTACAGCCCGTATCCCACCGCGAGCAGCACCAGCGTCCATAAGCGGAATTCGCCGTCGATGGTGCGAAACGTGAGCAGATACACCAAGAAGGCGGATGCCGTCCAAAAGGCGAGATCGCACAACGGCCGTAGGCGCCGCAGCCAGCGGAAGCCGCCCGAGATGGTGTTGTACCAGTCGAACACCGCGCCCATCGCCGCGCCCGAGGCGATCATCCACAGCACATAGGCCACGTTCTGCCCCGCGCTCATGGCCGAAGCCGCCCCCACCGCGCTGCGCGGCGATGATCCCCGTAAATCAGGGCACCAATGTCGCCCTCGATGCGAATGATCCCCGCCTGCCGATCGAACGCCTTGATGGCGAGGGCGCGGCCCTCGACACAAAGCTCGCCCGCCCGCGTCGAGATCACGAAGGCCTCCGCGTCGAACCGCTCAAGGCGCTCAACCCCTGTCACCTCGATCTCCCGCCTGGCGAGGATGTGCACATCGTGTCCCTCGGCCGGATCCATGCCGACACCTCCAACCATCCTGTCGCTCCGAGTGTATGACGGAGGGTGGACATGTAGACCGAGGGAACGCGCGAACCGCGCAGGCCCGGAACGCCGGCCCGAACAGGCGGGCGGCCGCGTCCTTGGGAACAGTAAAAGACCGGCCGCACGGGCCGGTCCCGAACCGGGCTTATGGAGTTTCCGCTTCGTCGTCGACAAACTCTTCGTCGACGTCGCCCGCGCGCGGTTCCACGCGGACCATGTCGTAAAGAGAGGCCGCCTCGTCCCGCCGCGGATTCTCCGCGAGGCGCCGGACGACAACCGTCACGGTCTTGTTGCCGTAGTGGATGACGATCTCGTCCCCCACGGCGACGTCCGTCGCCGCTTTGCCGGGGCGTCCGTTGACATCTACGCGCCCGGCATCGCAGATCTTCTTCGCCAGTGTGCGGCGCTTGATCAAGCGGGACACCTTGAGAAACTTATCGAGTCGCAAGGTTCAGCGCGTGACTTCCTTGAGCTTGTTGCCCGGTTTGAACGCAGGCACCGTGGAAGCCGGGATCTCGATGACTTCGCCCGTCTGCGGATTGCGGCCGGAGCGCGCAGCCCGAGAACGCGTCTCAAACGTGCCGAAGCCGATGATCTGCACCTTCTCGCCGTTGGCGAGGGCCTCCTCGATGATCTCGAACACGGCGTTGACCGCACTCTCCGCGTCCTTCTTCTTCAAGTTGGTCTTTTCCGCGACACGGTTGATGAGTTCCATCTTATTCACGCGTGCGATACCCCTTTCGTGGGAATGTCGGGAATGTTATTCGTTCTTCTCGCCAGGAATCCTGCTAGTTCGACTGCGAAAATGCGATTTTTGCCTCATTCCAGTACGCGTCGAGCGTTTCTGGCGACGCGGTTTCCCACGATCCTCCATCTGAGCGCATCCGTTGCTCCACGTACCGGAATCGGCGGGCGAATTTGCGCGTCGCCTGCGCCAGGACGGCCTCGGCGTCGAGATCGAGAAACCGGCAGAGGTTGACGACGGCAAACAGGACATCCCCGGCTTCCGCTGCGAGCTTGGCCACATCCCGCGGCTCCCGACCTCGCTCGATGTCAAGTTCATTCATTTCCTCTTTGACCTTCTGCCATACGTCGGCCTCGTTGGCCCAGTCAAACCCGACCTTGGCCGCCGCCTTCTGGACCGCCTGCGCCACGGCGAGCGCTGGCCCGGAGAGCTTCACGCCTGACAAAACGCTCTCTTCACGCTCTTCATTTCTACGCTCCTCCTGTTTTACCTGCTCCCAAATGCCGCGGACGTCGTCTGCCGTCTTCGCCACCTCATCCCCGAACACGTGTGGGTGGCGGCGGACCAGCTTCGCAGCAAGCCCCGCGAACACATCGCGCAGCGAGAACTCGCCCGCTTCCTCCGCGATGCGCGCGTGCAGAAGAATCTGCAGCAGGAGATCCCCCAACTCTTCCGCGAGGTGATCTGCATCGCCCTCGTCGATGGCCTCCGCGACCTCGTACGCCTCCTCGACGACGTACTTGCGCAGCGACGCGTGCGTCTGCTTCCGATCCCACGGACAACCGTTTGGCCCGCGCAGCACCTCGACAATGCGTGGGGCCTCGTGCAGGTCCCGGTACAACACGGCCGCGTCCCTGGCTGGCGGCACGTACAGGGTCGTGAGGTGATCGATCCACGGAAGGCGGTCGATCTCGTACAGCGCCACGCGCTCCATCCGCTCTTCTCCGTGAACGCCGGCCGCGCGCACCACCACGACCTCGTACTCGTCCGGGTAGAGCTCCATCAAGGTGAGTTTCACCTCGCTCGCCACGGCGCGATCATACACCTGGGCGACGAAGGTGTGCAGGCGCGGGTTGAGTTGATCGTGCCGAAGCGCGAGGCCGTCGAGGAGCAGGAGTCCCTCCACCGGATCGATTCCGAGCCTTGCCACGGCGAGATCGAGAAAACTCTGGCCCGGGCCCACCTCGACCTCCACACCCGGGTGCGACTGCGCCAACAGGATCTGGACCGCGCGCTCGGCCACGAGAGGATGGCCCGGAACCGCGTAGACGACGTGCGGATGGCCCTCTGCGAGGTGGAGCAGTCGCGCGACAATCGCCTCGTAGACGGCCTCAAACGTGTCGCACGCGTCGTAAAGATCATCACACGTCTGATAGGTGACGCCCATTTCCTCGAGCCTCTTCACGGCGGGGTGCTCGCGCGTGCGAAGCACCACGGGCCAGCCGCGCCGCATGATCTCGTACGAGCCGAGCGGAATGCTGTCTGGATCTCCGGGGCCCAATCCGACAATGTGCAGGATGCTCAACGCACGTATCCCTCCATCGCAAAACCGCTTCAATGCTGCTCGCGCTTCAGGCATTCGAGGTCCTCGGGATGGAGACCACGCATTTGGCGATGCGGCGTTCCAATGCGTCCCGCAAGCCGCCTCGGTCCAGTTGGTCCAAATCCACATTTCCCACATGATACTGCACACTGCCTGTGCACACAAAACGGCCTCCCGCTGGTCTCTGTTTCCCCAGCGCGGGAGGCCCGATGGCGATGCGCGGTGGTCGGTTCTGACATGCGCCGCTGGCACTCATCCGTCCGAATCTCACTTGCACACCCCATGCACATATGGTATTTTATGGACGGAGATTGCTCATTGCTCCATCTGTTTCCCCAAGAACCCGGCGGCCGTTTCCGCCAACTTGACCTCGGTCTCCCCCATCCGCACGCCCTCTTCGCGGGTGGCGAGGATGACCGCGCCAATCGGATCGCCCGCGGCGATGATGGGTGCGACGACGCGCGCGCCGAACCGCTCCGGGCGATCCCGCACGATGGCGTACTCCCCCGCCGTCGAATCGTGCACCGTCTTGCGATCTTCCATGGCCTGTTCGATGTCTTCGCTCACAGGCTTGTCCAAAAACTCCTTCTTCGGCGCTCCCGACACGGCGATGATCACGTCCCGGTCCGCAATCATCGCGATGTGTCCCGTGTTTTCGGCGAGCGAATCCGCATACTCCTTGGCAAAGTCCCCGAGTTCACCGATGGGCGAATACTTCTTCAGGATGACCTCGCCATCGCGGTCCACGAATATCTCTAAGGGATCGCCTTCGCGAATGCGCAACGTCCGTCGAATTTCCTTCGGAATCACAACGCGACCGAGATCATCAATTCTCCGCACGATGCCTGTGGCTTTCAAAAAGATCCCTCACCCTCATGAAGTTTGGTGCAACGGAATCCGGCGTGACTGTATTATGCGACTCGTCCAGATCCTCTATGCACCAGCGAACCCATGAGGGCTGAGCGCGGCACGGCTCAGACGCCCGCCACCTCTTCCTGCTGTTTGGATTGCCGCACCATCTCCAGGTAATCGGCCAAGAAGGCGATGAGCCTTCGGACGATCTCGTCTCCAGCCACGCCCTTGGTGCGGAACACCACAAAGATCATGCCGTTCGGCCGAGAGGTGACCTGCGCCTTGTGCTTGACCGCCATGGACAGGAGCTTCGGATAATCGACCGGCGCGTGCTTCTCGTTCGGGAACCGCACGGTCGTGTCGGCTCCCTGCGTCGCGATGTGATCCGCGTGTGCGTGCATCGCGAGGCTTTTGAGCCTCGTCACGTCGAGCAGATTGCGCACCTCCTGCGGCGGATCGCCGTAGCGATCGATGAGCTCGTCCTCGAGATCGTCCGCCTCGGACACGGCCTGAATCGCCCGGAATCGCTTGTACATGGCCACCTTCTGCGACGGATCGGAAATATAGGTGTCTGGGATGTACGCTTCGACAGGCACATCGATGGTCGGTTCGACGGGCCTCTCCAGCTGCTCGCCGCGCAGCTCGCGGATGGCCTGCTGCAACATTTCCGTGTACATGTCGAAGCCCACCGAGTTGATGAAGCCGTGTTGCTCGGCCCCGAGCAAATTACCCGCGCCGCGGATGGACAGGTCGCGCATGGCGATCTTGAAGCCGCTGCCGAGTTCGGTGAACTCCTTGATGGCCGCCAGCCGCTTTTCCGCGACCTCCGACAGCACCTTGGCCGGTTGATAGGTGAAATATGCGTACGCAATCCGGTTGGATCGACCGACGCGGCCGCGCAGCTGATAGAGCTGAGAAAGGCCGAACTTGTCGGCGTCGTACACAATCAAGGTGTTCACGTTCGGAATGTCGAGCCCCGTCTCGATGATGGTGGTCGTGATGAGCACATCGTACTCCGCCTCTAGAAAGTCGAGCATCACGCGCTCGAGCTCCGCCTCGGCCATCTGACCGTGCGCCACGCTCACGCGGGCATCCGGCACGAGCGACTGCACGCGCTCGGCCATGCGGTGGATGGACTGGACGTCGTTGTAGACGAAGTACACCTGTCCGCCCCGGGCGAGTTCGCGCTCAATGGCCTCCTTGACAAGGCCCTCGTTGTACTCCACGACGTACGTCTGCACCGGAAACCGGTTCTCGGGCGGCGTCTCAATGATGGAGAGATCGCGCACGCCGAGCATGGACATGTGGAGCGTGCGCGGGATGGGCGTCGCGGTGAGCGTCAGACAATCCACGTTCGCGCGCAGTTGTTTCAGCTTCTCCTTGTGCGTCACGCCGAAGCGCTGCTCTTCGTCCACAATCAGGAGCCCGAGGTCCTTGAACTGCACGGAACTCTGCAGAAGCCGGTGCGTGCCAATGACGATGTCGATGGTCCCCTCCTTGAGTCCCTTCAACACCTCCTGCGTCTCCTTGCGCGTGCGAAAGCGGCTCAGCATCTCGATTTTCACCGGGAAGCCGGCGAACCGCTCCTTGAACGTCTCGTAGTGCTGCTGCGCGAGGACCGTCGTCGGCACCAACACCGCGACTTGTTTCCCGTCCATCACCGCTTTGAACGCCGCGCGCATGGCGACCTCCGTCTTGCCGTAGCCCACGTCGCCGCACAGGAGCCGATCCATCGGGCGCGCCTTCTCCATGTCCCGCTTGATCTCCGCGATGGCGCGAAGCTGATCCGGCGTCTCCTCGTACGGAAACATGTTCTCGAAGTCCGCCTGCCAGGGCGTGTCGGGCGAGAACGCGTGGCCAGGCGTCGCTTCGCGCTTCGCGTAGAGCTTCAGGAGATCCCCGGCGATGTCGCGCACCGACTTCTTGACGCGGTTCTTCGTCTTCTGCCATTCGCTCGATCCCAGGCTGTGCAGCTTTGGCTCCCGTTCGCCCGAGCCAATGTAACGCTGGATTTGATCAATCTGATCCACGGGCACGTACAGGCTGTCGCCACCCGCGTAGCTCAGGTACAGGTAGTCGTTGCGGCGCCCCTCCACCTCGAGCGTCTTGATGCCCATGTAGCGGCCAATGCCGTGATTCACGTGCACGACGTAGTCGCCGACATTCAGCTCCTGGTAGCTCTTGATCCGCTCCGCATCCGAGACCTGCGCGCGCGTCTGGCGGTGCCTGCGCTTTGCCGTGAACACCTCGGTCTCGACGATCACGGCCATGCGGTGCATCGGCAATTCGAACCCGCTCGACAGGTTGGCGACGACAATTTGCGGCACCTTGGACCCCGGTGTAAACACCTCCACCTGGTCCGCCTGAATGCGGTAGTCGTCCAGGACGCGCGCCAGGTGATCCGCACGCTCCTTGGTCGCCGCCGCAAATATCACCTGCGTGTGCGCCTTCTCCCAACGCGCGAGCTCCTGCTTCAACACGTTCATCTGCCCATGGAAATTCTGCATGCTGCGCGCCGAGATGTTGAGGACCTGCTGATACCGCTGGCTTCCCCGCGTGTGGGCGAACGTGGAAAAATGCACCTTGGCCCGGTTCAACTCCTGGAACTTCGCCTCATAGTGAAGGGCATCCACCGTGCCCGAGAGCACCTCGCCCCGCATGATGGCGCCCGACAGCCACTCGCGAAACTCCTTTTCGAGCACGTCCGCGCGCTCCAGGATGCGGGCCGTCTCGTCGAAGCAGACGAATGCGGGCTGCGGGACGTGATCGAACAGCGTGTCCGCGTGATCCGGGAACAGAAGCTGATACCGGGCGAGACCAGCGAACGCCTGGCCATCGCGGAGTTTCCGGATATCCGCGGAGATGGCCTGTTCCAGCCGATCGCGAAGCGTCGCATCCGTCACCGTCTTCAGCCTGGCATCCAGACGCATCTGAAGTTCATCTGCCACCATGTCCGCAACGGGTTGCGGAAGCATCAGGTCGAACGCCGGGCCAAACGACACGCGATCCCGCTTGTCCTGGGATCGCTGCGTGGCGGGATCGAACGTGCGGATGGAGTCAATGTCGGTGTCGAACCACTCGATGCGGTACGGGAGATCATGGCCCAGCGGGAAGACGTCGAGGATGCCGCCGCGCACGCTGAACTGGCCGCGGCTCTCGACGAGATTGACCCGCTCGTAGCCGCCGCGCACAAGCTGAGCCACCACATCGTCGATGGGCTTGGTCTCCCCTACCGCGAGGTTCACCAGCGAGTGTAGAAAGTGGTGCCTTTTTGTCACCGGTTGCCAGGCCGCGAGAAGCGTGGTGACCACGACGACAGGGCCCTCCTGCGCGAGGGCCTCAAGCACGTGCAGCCGATCCGCCAGGACATCCGACGACGACGCCAGGTAGTCGACGAGCGCGTTGTCTCGCTCCGGATACAGATAGACCCGCGCGTCCGGCAGATACTCCTTCAAATCTTCCCAGACGGTCTGGGCGTGACTGGCTGTGTGCGTCACCACAATCATCGACTCTGGGAGACGGCGATTGCGCAGCTGGTACAAGGCCGCCATCACGAGCTGCCGCCCGGCGCCGGTCACGCCCGTGATGAGCATGTCGTTTCGGCGCGGCCCCATCCCATCCGCCAATGACGAAAGCGCCCCGTCCGCGGCCATGAGTTCGACGAGACCCTTCACCTTTTCCCCTCCCAGCTCACGCATGTACCTGGATTTATTGTATGATACTTCCTTCCAAGAGCAACTCAGGATGCATCGCGACGGCCTGCTCGCAGGCGTCGCAAACGGTCTGGATCTCAAACTGATTGTCGCGTGGGCGGATGACGTCCCACTGGTGATCCGGCTCGAGATGGTGCAAACCGAGCCGCTCCATCGCATCGCCGAGCGACCAGTGCGGTGCCTCCACCGCCCCAATTTTCTGTCTGCAATAGCGGCAGACGTATTCGAAGCGCATCGGGATCGCCCCTTTGTCAGACGAATGTCAGACAGGTCTCCCCTTAGTATGGAGAGACGATGCGCGTCCCATACCTCCGCCGCTCGCGGCGGCTCAGGCCCTGGCCGCCGCGTTGTAGCGCGTCATGGCTTCGGCAAAGCCGCGCTCGACGGCGAACAGCGCGGCTTCCGCGGCCGTCTCGAGCGCTTGGCGGACGTGTGGCTCTTCCTCTCGCGAAAACGCTCCCAGAACGTACGGCACGATCGGCGCTCCTTTCGGCGGCCGGCCGATGCCGATGCGGACGCGCCCAAACTTCTCCGTGCCGAGCGAATCAATGATGGACTTGATCCCGTTGTGCCCCCCGGCCGACCCCTGCGCTTTCAGGCGCACGACGCCCGGCGGGAAGTCCATATCGTCGTACAGAACCATCAGGTCCTGGGCCGGATCGACCCGATAGTAGCGGACGATCTCGCCCACGCAAAGGCCGCTTACGTTCATATACGTGTGCGGCTTCACCAGCAGAACCTTTTCGCCCGCGTGGCGCGCGTCGCCGACGAGCGCATGGAAGTCGGCCCGATCCACGCGCGCCGCGAGTTTCTCCGCCAAGATGTCGATGGCCATGAACCCGGCGTTGTGCCGGGTGCGCTCGTACTCGCGCCCCGGATTTCCGAGCCCCACGATGACTTTCAAGGTCCGTCTCTCCTCAGTCGAACAGCTGGCTCACGGAGCGCTGCGTGTGCACGCGAATGATGGCCTCCGCGATGAGTTCCGCCACCGACAGCACCTTGATTTTGTCGATCCGCTTGTGTTCGGGCAGCGCGATGGTGTTGGTGACGACCACCTCTTCGACAGCGGAATCCCGCAGGCGCTCCACGCCTTGGCCCGAGAGCACGGGATGAATGCAACACGCGTACACCCCGCGCGCGCCTCGCTTCAAAAGCTCCGCCGCGCCCGCGGTGATGGTCCCCGCCGTGTCGATCATGTCGTCAATCAGGATGGCCGTCTTGCCCTCAATGTCGCCGATGATGTTCATCACCTGCGCCACGTTCGCGTCCGGCCGCCGCTTGTCGATGATGGCGAGCGGGGCGCCCAGGCGCTCCGCAAACGCGCGCGCCCTGGTGACGCCGCCCATGTCGGGCGAGACCACCACGGGGTTGTCAATTTGCTTGTCCAGAAAGTAATCCGCCAGGATGGGCATGCCGATGAGGTGATCCACCGGAATGTCGAAGAAGCCCTGAATCTGGCCAGCGTGCAGGTCCATCGAGATGACGCGGCTCGCGCCGGCCGTCTGCAGCAGATTGGCGACGAGCTTCGCCGTGATAGGATCGCGCGCACGGGCTTTGCGATCCTGCCGCGCGTATCCATAGTACGGGAGCACGACGTTGATGGTGCGCGCCGAAGCGCGCTTGACCGCGTCCATCAGGATGAGGAGTTCCATGAGGTGCTCGTTCACCGGCTGGCTCGTGGGTTGAATGATGAACACGTTTGCGCCGCGCACGCTCTCGCCCAGGCGGATGCGGACCTCGCCGTCCGAAAACCGCCCGACTTGGCAGTCCGCCAGCGGGACCCCGATGTAGTCGGCAATCTCCTGCGCCAATGCGGGATTGGCATTTCCCGTGACGAGCTTCAAGTCGGCGTCAATGGCCACAATGGTTCCCGCCCTTCTCCGGATTCCGATTCTGCCTGCGGGCCTTCCACGCCCGGACGTAATTCGGCTTGGTGGTCTGCGGCGCGCGGCCAATGGCGAAGCCGTCGTCGCCGACGTCGTCCGTCACCGTCGTTCCCGCGACGACGTACGCGCCCTTGCCGATGGTCACCGGCGCAATCAGGTTCACGTTTGAGCCGATGAAGCTGTCGTCACCTACAACCGTCCGGTGCTTCCGCTCGCCGTCATAATTCACGGTGATGGCCCCGCACCCGACGTTGACGTTGCGGCCGATCTCGGCGTCTCCCACGTATGCCAGGTGACTCACCTTGGTGTCATCGCCGATGCGGCTGTTTTTCACCTCGACGAAGTCGCCGATCTTCACCCGCTGCCCAATCTCCGCGCCCGGGCGCAGGTAGGCGAACGGCCCCACCTCGGCATTTTCGCCGATCACGGCCTCGACCGCCACCGTGTACTGGACGCGCGCGCCTTCCCGCACGACCGTGTCCACCAGCCGCGTGTGCGGTCCGATGACTGTTCCCGACGATATTCGCGTGCGGCCCGCGAGCATGGTGCCGGGGAGCAAGGTGACGTCCGGCGCGAGTTCCACCTCTGCCTCGATGTAGGTAGAGCCGGGATCCACCACCGTGACCCCTTCCATCATCCAGCGCGTCAGAATGCGCTGCCTGCAGATGGCCTCCACGCGCGCCAGTTCCACGCGGTTGTTCACGCTCGCAATTTCGTCCTCGTCCTCCGCGATGTGCGCGATGACGCGCTCGCCTCGGCGGGACAGGATGAGCGCCGTGTCCGTCAGGTAATATTCCCCCTGCGCGTTGTCGTTCTTGACCTCGCGAAGGGCCTCTTCCAGCGCGTCGCGCCGAAACGCGTAGATGCCCGTGTTGATGAGCCTGTGCGCGCGCTCTTCCGGCGTCGCGTCCTTCTCCTCGACGATGCGCTCCACCTGGCCGCGAGGGTCCAGAAAGACGCGGCCCAAGCCCTTCGGATTCGTCACTTCCGCCGCAAGCACGACACAGGCTGCGCGGTTCTCCTCGCGCAGCCGCATCAGGTGCACAATGGTCTCCGGCCGAATGAGCGGTGCGTCGCCATACAGCACGACAACCGTCTCTGTATCGGAAGTGATGAGCGGCAGCGCCGCTCGCACAGCGTCTGCCGTACCGAGCTGCTGCTCCTGAACCGCAACCTGTGCGCGCCCTTGAATGGACGCCTCCACCTGTTCCCGATGCTGTCCAACCACGACGACGACATGGTCCATCCGCGCGTCGCGGAGGCTATCCAGAAGGTGATGAATCATCGGCTTGCCGCATACCGGGTGCAACACCTTGTGTGTCTCTGATTTCATGCGTGTGCCGTGCCCCGCGGCCAGCACGACAGCGGTTTGCGCCATGCAATATCTCCTCCGAGCGCGCCATGTGTGCGCTCCCACAAATCTTGTCGCCACAAAGTGTACCCGATGGGGGGGTGCATTTCAATTTCGCGGCCGCGCGATCACAAAAAAGCCCTGACTTTCGCCAGGGACTTTTCACACAAGCTTCACATGGCCGAGTCGCGAATCGGCGGGGAGTTTTCAACCTCTGCCTCCTGCGCGCGATAATACGCGGCGAGGACCGCCTCCTGGATCTTCTGGCGCGTGGACGACGAAATCGGATGCGCGATGTCCCGAAACTCTCCGTCCGGCGTTTTCTTGCTCGGCATCGCGACAAACATGCCGTTATTGCCATCGATCACGCGGATGTCGTGGACGACGAACTCGCTGTCGATGGTAATGGACGCGATCGCCTTCATGCGGCCTTCACTCGCCACCCGGCGAAGCCTTACATCGGTGATCTGCACCCTCTTCACCACCCTGATGTCGCGAATTGGTCACATCTGTCTTGCACGACCAATTCAACATCCGGGTGGCAAACTCCTGCAGCGATCGTCATCATTTTTTCAAAAATTCGACCTCGTTCTCCGTTTTCCGCCTCGGCTCACCCGAGAAACGCGACGAGCTCGATCTCGACCTTGGCTCCACGGGGCAGCGCGGCCACCTGCACGGTGGAGCGAGCGGGCTTGTGATCGCCGAAAAACGCCTCGCACGCCTCGTTGACCACCTGGAACTCGGCGAGATCCGTCATGAAGATGGTCGCTTTCACCACCTGGTTGCGCCGCGCGCCCGCAGCCGTGAGCACCGCGTCGAGGTTGCGGAACACCTGCTCCACCTGCTCCTTCACGCCGCCCTGGACCATCTCGCCCTCGGGCGTGAGCGGAATTTGGCCGGAGGTGTAGACGAATCGGTCCACCTGGACCGCCTGCGAATACGGGCCGATGGCCTTCGGCGCCTGATCCGTGTGAATGATCTGCATCAACAAGACCTCCTCAGTCGACATGCGAGGCGCGGCGCTCCAGCGCGCCGAGATTCGGTCGGACGTCAAAGCCGCCCTCGCGCACGGGGCCAACTTCGAGCAGGGCCACGTAGTCGGCGACCATCTTCTGCGCGGGCTGCGACGTGGCCATGAACACCGCCGTGCCGCAGACCTCGCCCCCAAACTCGCCGATAAGCTCGGCCACCGCCCGGGCCGTGGCACCCGCGCGCATGAAGTCGTCCACGATGAGTGCCCGCGCGCCCCTCGGGACGAGCCGGGTGCTCAGAGACATTGTCTGGATGCGCTTCGCCGATCCGGACACATAGTGCGTCGTGAGCGACGCGCCCTCTGTCACACGCTGCTCGCGCCGGACGATGGCGAGCGGCGCATGCAAGTACCGCGCGGCGCTCGCGGCGAGCGGGATGCCCTTCGTCTCGACGGTCACCACCACCTCGACGCCCGCGTGGGCGAATCGGCTCGCCACCATAGCGCCCGCCGTGTCGATCACGTCCGGATCGCCCAGCACATCCGACGCGTACAGGAACTCGCCGGCGATGACGCGATCGGGCGAGGCGAGCCGACGCGCGACGGCCCACAGAAAGGCCTCGGCGCGGTCGCGGGCGACCTGGGGCACAAAGCGCACGCCGCCCTGCGCGCCGACGAGCGTCTCCACGCGGCCCGAACCATCTTCGGCGAGCACTTCGCGGACCAGCTGCACGTCCTCGCTCAGCGTGGACTTGGCCGCGCCCCACGCGTCGGCGAGCGCAGAGATGCTGATGGGCGCCATGGGGCGCTCCACGAGCCGGCGAGTCAGGCGGATGATTCGTTCATGCCGCTGCATGGCTCGCCTCCTAGCTCGGCGCGTGTGCCTGATGGTAGCCGCCGACAAACCGGCACACGTACACGTCTTTCATGATGCCGCGGAGCGCGTTGTACAGCCGCTGCGCGTGCGTTTGCACCGGCGTGAGCACGAACATCGTCGGCCCCGATCCCGACATGTGCACAGGCCGCTGCGCGATGGAGGTCACGCGCTCCTTGAGCGCCCGAAGCTCCGGATAGAGGTTCAGGGTGACGCGCTCCAGAGCGTTGTATACGAGTGCGACGGCCCGCTCGTGATCTCCCTCCGCCAGCCAGCGAACCATCTCTTCGCTGCGCGGGGAGGAGGTGAAATCGGAAGGCTCAAGGCCGCGGTAGACGTCCGCAGTTGAGACGAAGAGGCGCGGGTGCAACAGCACCGCGTACATGCTTGGGACGTGCGGATAGCGAGCCACCCGCTCGCCTCGCCCGCGCGCGATGGCGAGCCCGCCGTACACGCAGTAAGGGACATCGGAGCCCACCTCCGCGCCGATATCCGCGAGCTCGTCCAGCGTGAGCCCCGCGCCTGCCAGCTGATTCAGCCCGCGCAAAACGGCCGCGGCGTCGCTCGACCCACCGGCGAGCCCCGCGGCGACAGGGATGTTCTTCTCGAGCTGAATGTGCACGCCGCCAGCAAAACCCGTCCGTTGCCTGAACGCCTGCGCCGCCTGCACACACAGGTTCCGCTCGTCCACCGGCACCGAGGACGACGCGCTCTCCATGGTGATCTCGCCGTCTTCTCGCGGCTCGAGCCAGATGACGTCTGACAAATCCACGGTCTGCATGACCATGTCCACCTCGTGATAGCCGTCGTCGCGGCGCCCGAGGACGTCCAGGGTCAGGTTGATCTTCGCGTACGCGCGTTGCAACAACAAAGCGCCCCACCTCGACTAGGACTAGCATGCCGAGGCGGAGTGCCAATGTCAAGGATCACAGCATCGCAAGCCGCTCGCCTGCTCCGTCCGCCAGAACCCTGTGCCACGGCCGCGCGCCGAGCTCCTCAAGCGCCTCCTTGAGCGGCGCAAGGCGCTCGTAAAACACGCAGGCGACGTCTTCCGGCCCGAGCGCCTTCGCGGCAGCGAGCGCGGCCTCTCGCTCGTCCGGGACGACCTCCACCTTTTTCTCGGGACACGCCCGTGCGATGGAAGAGCGCAGGATGTCCGCGATCTCGCCAGGCGCGCGACCGCGCAAATCGGCGTCCTCCTTCACGATGAATTCGTCGAACCACGGTGCGAGGGCCCGCCCCGCCTCCTCCACGACGTGATCGGCCCGGTCGCCCGGAACACCCACCACGCCGACGCGGCGCCTGCAGGGCAGCGCCTGGAGCCATCGTCCGACCTCCCGGAAGCCGGCCGGGTTATGACCGTAGTCCAGTACGATGCGCGCCCCGTTCGGCAACACGTACATCTCGAGCCTGCCGGCGTTCTGCTGGGGCAAGAATGTTGCGAGCGCCTTGGCAACCGTGGAGCGAGAGAGGCCCGCTGCCCGCATGGCGGCCGCCGCCAACGCCGCGTTTTCGACGTGAAAGCGCGCGAGACCGCCCAGGCAGATGGGAATTTGTCCGACGGCGAGGATGGGCCGCTGGATGCCGCCCTGCCACTCGTAGACCACGCCGTCCGAGACCACCACCGCCATGCCGCCCGCCTGCACGTGCCGGGCGACGTGCGGGTTTTCCGGAACCTGCGACACGAGCACCAGCCGCGCGCGAAAGCGCGGCGACAGGGCGAGGACACGGGGATCATCCGCGTTCAGGACCACCGCGCCGTCGTCGCGGACGCACTCGCCGACGAGCGCTTTGACAAAGGCGATGTCGTCGATGGACTCGAGCCCGTCCTGGCCGACGTGATCGAGCGAGAGGTTGGTGATGACGCCGACGTCCGCGATATCGTAGGCGAGCCCCCCGCGCACAATCCCGCCGCGCGCCGTCTCGAGCACAGCGACCTCGACGCGCGGATTCGAAAGCACGAGCCGCGCGCTCATCGGACCCGTGGTATCGCCCTTTAACACGCACTCGCCTCCGACGTACACGCCGCCGGTTGTCGTGAGCCCCACCGTCTTGCCCGCGACGGCGAACCCGTGCGCGACGAGCCGCGCGGTGGTCGTCTTGCCGTTGGTGCCCGTGATGGACACGATGGGAATTCGGCCGTCCGATCCCGCCGGAAACAGCGACTCCACAATGGCTTCCGCAGCCCGGCGCGGCGAGCCGCTCGACGGGTGCTCGTGCATGCGGATGCCCGGACACGCGTTCACCTCAATCACCGCCCATCCGCCGGCGTCCGCGGGAGCCGTGAGCGAGGGAACGACGAGATCGACGCCGCACACGTCAAGGCCCACGGCCTCGGCGGCCCGCTCGGCGATGCGCAGGTAGGATGGGTGCAACACGTCCGTCACGTCGCGCGCCTCGCCGCCCGTCGAAAGGTTGGCGCTCTCGCGCAGCGCCACCCGCTCGCCCAGCTGCGGCACCGACTCAGGCGACATGCCCTGGCGCAGAAGCACCTGCCGCGCGATCTCGTCGATCGCGATCTTGGTGAGCGGCTTCTCGTGGCCCTCGCCGCGGCGCGGATCGCGGTTGACGAGATCGACCAGCTCACGGACCGTGTGCACGCCGTCCCCCTCCACGAAGGCGGGCTCGCGCACGGACGCGGCGACGGCGCGGCCGTCGACCACCAGCACGCGCACGTTCTCGCCTGGCACATACGCTTCGACAATGACCTCCCGCGCGTACCGCCTGGCCTCGCGAAATGCAGCGCGCACCTCCGCCTCGGACTCGAGGCGCAGCGATACGCCCTGGCCCTGGCGCGCGTCGAGCGGCTTGACGACGGCGGGCCCGCCGAGGTGGCGCCAGAGAAAAACGGCCTCGGCCTCGTCCGCCGCCACCCCGCCCGGCGGCACGGCGAGCCCCGCCTCTTCGAGCAGGTGCTTGGTAAGCGCCTTATCGCTCGCGATGTCGGCCGCGACGCACGACGTCCGGTCGGTGAGGGTGGCCTCGATGCGTTTGCGGTGCACGCCGTACCCGAGCTCGAGGAAGCTCGCCTGCAGTCGCCGGACGGGGATGTTGCGCCGCCGACACGCGTCCACGATGGCCTGCGTGCTCGGGCCGAGGCGGTCATCCTCGTAGAGCCGCGCGACTTCCCGAACCAGCGCGTCGAGATCGCCCGGTTCGCGGCCTTCGGCGAGCGAACGCACCACGTCCACGGCGGCCTCGAGCGCGTGGCGCTGGGCGGGAAACGACGCACACTCGATGGCCACGTCGTACAGCCCCGGCCGCCCGGCGTACACCGTCTTGCCGTAGTTGGCCGGAATGCCTGCGAGATGGCCAATTTCGATGGCCACGTGTTCGCAGATGTGCCCGAAATAGGTGCCGTCCTCGAGCCGCTCGATGAAGCCGCCCGGCCGGCCCTTGGCACAGTGGTGTTGGCGCAGACCTGGGAAGTGATGCAGAAGGCGCTCTCCGAGTCCAGGGATGTCGATGCTCTCTTTGCCCGTGTAGACCCCGAGATCCAAGCGGGCCAGGAGAATGGGGCGGTGGATAAAGATGTTGGGCCCCTCGATGAAGCGAATGCGCACGATGTTCATGAGGATAGCTCCTTCTGGCGAAGCCAGTGTGGGAAGTCGGGGATGGGCCTGCGTTCGCGCAGCAGGAATCCGCAGCCCTCGGGCAGCGTGTGCAGTATCACGTCGCAAAGCGCCAGCGACTCGTCCCGGCGAATGCGGTCGAGATTGGAGTACGTCGCGCTGCCCGCATCTACGACGCTCACCGCTCCGCGGCCGATGACCTCGAGCACGTGCCCGTCGTGCACCACGACGGCCGTGTCCTCATCAATGCCAAGTCCCAGATGATGCGGATACTGCGCGACCGCCGACAGGAGTCTTCCGAGCCGGCCCCGCTGCGCGAAGTGTTGGTCGATCACGCAGCCATCGAGAAACTCCATGCCGGGTGCCATGTGCACGATGGACGGACGAGGATTCGTCTCGCCCTCGCCTTCGACAATCATGGTGCTCGACATCATGGAGGCGCCCGCGCTCGTGCCGCCGAGCACGACGCCGTTGCGGTGCGCCTCGTGCAGCGCCGCGTCCGCCTTGGTTCCCCCCAGGAGCTTCGTGATGCGCTCCTGTTCACCACCGGTGAAAAAGATGCACGTCGCCTGCGCGATCATCTGCACCGCGCTGTCGCGGTTCGCAGCCTCGCGGGTGGACACGTCGAACGTCCGCACGTCGTCCACGCCGAGGCGGTGAAACACATCCACGTACTCCGCGCCCACCTCGACCGGCGTCTTCGTCGCCACGGTGATGACGAGGACCCGCGCGTGTTTATCGCCGCCGAGATGGAGAAATCGGCGCAGGATGCGGCACTCACCCACCTTGTCCTCCGCGCCGCCGATGATGACGAGAGGTCCTTTCTGCCCCAACCGCACGCCCTCCCAGGTTATTGGTTAGATCATCCAGATAATCTTTCCGAAATGGCTTGCCATCATGCGATTGCAGCAAAAGGCGGCCGGGATCATCCCGGCCGCCCCGGTCACCTCTGCCCGGACTTCTCAGCCAACGCCTGTTCTGCGATCTCGATGGCGCGCTTCACCATGTTCCCGGCGTCGCGCGCCTTGATCCCGCCCCAGCCCTCGCGCTGGACCGTGTCGTAGAACCCGAGCTCCTTGGCCAGTTCCACCTTGAACGCATCTGACATGGTGCTTCTCCGCCGTGCCATGCCAAATCCCTCCCTGGGTCAGAGGCGACAGGCTTACGATGCGCCCGCTTGGCACGTTCTATGCACCTTGTCCTGCCGGCGACACGCCGACGGGCAACAAAAAAGGGCAAGGCAAGCGCCTCACCCCGGTGCGATTCATCCTGTCTCATGTATGTGACGAGGCCTGTCCTTGCCGAGACCCCGGTCCATCTTCGAGGTTCAGTGTTCGACCACGAACTTGGTGGTGTTCCCGTCCTCCTTGCACAGCATCAGCTCGACGGTCTCGGTCAGCACGTCCGCATAGCTGTACGAGACGCGCTCAAACGATCCGTCCGGCGGGTCGAGCTTGACGACGAATACCGACGGATACGTCTCTTCGAGAACCCCGAAGCGCTCAATGGTTTTTCGCCTGCCTCCGTTTGCTCGGAGCAACACGCGTTCACCGACGAGTCCATCCAGACTCTTCTTAATGTCGTGGAGCGCATTCCTGGCCAACACACACCACCTCTTTCCGCGCTTCATTATACCATCGCGCGGAACATGGTGTCAATGAAATTTAATGAGTATATCACCGCATGTTTTTCGGTGTCAATGGGTATTTTACGGGGATCTGTGGCGAAGTTCGGTGAATTCACCCCGCCGAGATGAAGGGCGAAGCCACCGCGCCAGCAGCGGCTGCTGCGCCACGCGCCCATGTGACTTCCCGACAGTACGGCTTCAGTACAAGGATTTCGGCAGACCAAGCCGGTACTTTCCGCGCGATTCCAGGCCGCCGATCCCGTCCGTCCCTGTGTAGGTGGACTTCACCGCGTCGTACAGGTTCACCGTCTCGTGAATGGGCGTGAACGCCACCTTTTCCGCGATAAAGACGGGATCGAGCGCGTGGATCATGATCCGCTGCGGCGACGAGGCGAAGTTGGCGCCCGCCTCGATCAACGCCTCAAAATGCGACTGGCACGCCCCCGCGATGATGACGAGATCGTCCATGTTGCGCACGTATTTCCGCGCATTGGCGACCGTCTTCACGAAGTTTTGCGAGTTGCGGTAGTTCTTGATGTCCGCCCAGTCCTTGCCCTTGCGGATGACGCCGTCGTGGCCGGTGATGATCAGGATATCCGGCGCATACGTCTCGAGCAGATGCACGACCTTTCCCGGCATCTCCGATTCCGCCACGTGCTGCCCGACGGCGCGAATGCCGAGCTCCTCGTACATGGCGAGGCACTTCTGCAGGTAACTGCCGTCGCCGTCCATGTGGAGCACGGTGCCGGGGCGCTCGAAAAAATCGGGATTCGCACGGTACCGCGCTTCCTTGCGGAGAAGCCGCTTCTCCGAGTCGTGGGCGCGGCGGGATCGAATGATGCGGAGGCATTCGCCGACCACCTGCGTGCGCATCGCCTCGAACGCGCGCATATCCTCCTCGGTGACAGGGGCGAGATCGTCAAAGGGCGCGTCGGCCATCAGGCGCACGTCCATTCCTTTGAGGATGGCGGTCTTCGAGCTTTCGTCCAATTCAACAATCACGAAGCATATGTCGTGGCCGTACGAGCGGCGCGTGACGCGATCGCCAATGTGCCACACCGTCATCGCCTCCCTTGGCGGGCTCTAGACTACGGTATGCGGCACGACGGCTTCGTGAATCCCGGGGGATGGAAAGATGGCGGATGCGCGAGACATCGCGTGCGCGCTCGGGGCGCGCGACGAGGCGGGGCGGATTGGCAATGTGTTGCGGCAGGTGGGAAGGGCAGGCGTGCGCCGGGTTGCGCTCTGCGCCAACGGCTGCACGGATGGCACCGTGGCAGAGGCGCGGCGCGTGTCGGACACTTTGCACATGGAACTCGCCGTAATCGAGTTTGAGCAGGCGCTGGGGCACGACGCCCCGCGTGCGGTTGCAGCCGTGGAGGCGTGGCGGCGTTGGCCCGAATCGGCAGCCGTGCTGATGGTGGATGCGGACTGGCGGGGGAGTTTCGGTCCAATGCTTGCGGACTTCCTACAGGACGCGCTTCGACACCCGGAAGCCATCATGGGGGTGTGGGGCCACGTGCGTGCGGCCGATCTCGACCGGCGCTGGCAGCGCCTCGTGCACCGCGCGGGCGCGCCCGCATCGCTGCGGCCGTTTCTCCTGCCGCACTTCATCCCCCTTTCCGCCTTCGCGCGGGTCTCACCGCGTTTCGTGGCGTCTCCCGGCCTATTCTTTGCCCTCACGCGCCGCGCCGGGATTCCGTGGAAAGTATATGACCCGTGGGACGAGAGGCTGATTGGCAACCCCGGGCGCGGGATCCGTTCCGAGACGCGCACCCTCGACGTCTTGCGCGAGGATGCGCGGGCGGCTGAGATGATCCTCTTCGGCGGTTCGGGCGATCCACCGCCGCTCTGGCCGGGACAGCGCGATTGGCGGGCAGTCGAGTCCTGGATGAGCCGGATGCGCGGGCCGCATCGTTGCCGGGGGCATCACGACTTGGTGTAGCGATCCGCCACCTTGCTCGCGCCGAACGAATCAGGCTTGATGCGCGCCTCATAGCCGTTCGACTCGATCCAAGCGACAATCTCGCGGATCCACTGCTTGGTCTCGCCTCCCTCGCCGATGTCCAGGTGCACTTCAATCTGCCAGTCCTGCCCCGCCTTCTGGAGCAACTCGCTCAGCAGGCCGCCCACCTGAAGGGACAGCGAGGCTTCGGTGAACATGCGCTGACGCAACGAATGAATGTGCTCGTGCTGCTCCTTGTGCACGTAATAGCGGGCGCCTCGCCCCACGCGGTGCAGAATGACCGCGGTGACGAAGGTCGCGGATGCCGTGTGCTCATGCGGCTGCGAATCGGTGCCGATGATCAGCCGAAAGCGGTCCTGAGGATGTTCGCTGCGCTCCTGAATGACGTCCGCCGCCACCTGTTCCAGTGTCACCACGCCGAGCGTCGGGCTGCGAAACAGCACGCGCACCGCCCCCTTCTTGTTGGCTACGCGGCATCCACGCCTGCGCCGCGGTCATCTGCCGCACGATGTCACACGGGCTCAGCCGTGCTGGTCAACGCGCCGCCCGCGTCGACGAGCGCGTTCACCTGTCCGCCGTGTCGCGCACCTCCGTCAATTCCGACTTTATCCGAACCATACCACACGTCATGCGTCCCGTGCAGCACCATGCACGGCGTGTGCCCGAACACCACCCGTTTGCCCGCCCGATGCGGACGTGCGTAAAACCGCTCGCGAATCGTCAACAGGTCCCGCTTGGAAGTCTGGCGCCAATCGGGCTTGTCGGGATCGATCCCGGCGTGAACCGCAATCCACCGGTCCCCTTCCCACGCGTAGGGCAGCGTGGGGAGAAAGGCAGCAAGTGTCGCGTCCGCCGCGATGGATCGGTACAACTTGTCTCGCACGGAGCCGAGCGCCTTCATGCCGCCGCGCATCCAGTGCACCACTGCATCCTCGTGATTGCCGCGGAGCGCAACCGCCCCCTGGCCGCAAAGCTGATGCACCAAGTGGAGAACGCCGAGGCTGTCCGGCCCGCCGGAGATGTAGTCGCCGACGAGAACCAGCTGATCGCGGCCCGGCCGGTATTCAAGCTTCGCTAACAGGCGAAGAAACGGGCGCAGGTGCCCGTGTATGTCGCTGATGAAGATGGTTCGTTCCGGTGACGCCGACTGCATGACGCGCCCCCTCCTCGAAAACGCTTGCATCCGAAGCTCGCGTTTCACATAATAGAAATTGTATTTCATTGATAAAATCTATGCCACAGATCGCCTGTGACGCGAGGCTTGGAGGGCAAGCCCATGGACATCCGCGCTGTCTCCGGCGTCATGCCGGTTCGCGAAGAAGACCAGTTGGATTGGGATGCACTCTGGAGCTACCTTGTGCGCGAGGGCGTCCTTCCCGCGGACGCTGGACCGATTGAAGCCGTCCAATTCCCCACCGGTGCGTCCAACCTCACGTACCTGATCCAGAGCGGAGAGTTTGTGGCCGTCCTGCGCCGCCCGCCCCACGGCCCGCTCCCACCGCGGGCGCACGACATGGGACGCGAGTCATCCATCCTCGCGAAGCTCCATCCGCACTTCTCGAAAGCACCGAAGCCGTATGCCCACTGCGAAGATCCGCATGTCATCGGCGTGCCGTTTTTCGTCATGGAGTACCGCCCGGGCGTCCCGTTGGACGACGCGTTCCCCGCGGGCTTCGCATATGCGCCCGAGGTGGGGCGGGCCATCTCCGAGCGCGCGATTCAGGCGCTCGCGGAGCTTCACGCAGTGGACCCGGTGGCATCCGGTCTCATTCAGTTTGGCAAACCCGAGGGCTTTCTGCGCCGCCAGGTCGACGGATGGATCGAGAGATTCCACCGATCTCGCACGGATGAAGACGTCCCGCACGCGGACGCCGTGATGGCGTGGCTGAGCGGCCACGTCCCGGAATCGCGCGACGTCACCTTCATCCACAACGACTTCAAGTTGAACAACATGCTGTTTGCGCCGCCTGCGTATCAGGACATCATGGGCATCGTGGACTGGGAGATGGCGACCGTCGGCGATCCCTTGTTGGATCTCGGCGTCATGCTGAGCTACTGGACGGAGCCGTCGGATCCGCCGTCACTCCGGGCGCTTTTCCCTTCCGTGACGACGCTCGAAGGATTTTACTCGCGCCGCGAGATGGCCGAGCGATATGCAGGTCTGACCGGGCGCTCCATGCACGACATGAAGTTTTACTACGTGTTCGGCGTGTTCAAGCTCGCCGTCATTTTGCAACAGATTTACGTGCGTTACAAGATGGGGAAGACGTCCGACGCTCGCTTCGCCCGATTTGGCGACGGCATCCGGGCGCTCGTGGAACATGCCAAGGTCGAGATGGAGCGCAGCTGACATCGCCGCGAAGCCCATATCGAAGGCCAGCCGGCGCGGCCGCCGACTGGCCCCTCGTCTCAGTTGACCTGTTTTTGCAGGCTTTCAATTACGTCGCGTGAAAGCCCCGTCGCTCGCTCGATGACCTCGTACGGCATGCCCGCCTCGAGCATGTTGCGCGCAACTCGGCGAACGCCCATCTCCGAACCGATTTCCATACCCTTTTCGATTCCCTTTTCGATTCCCTTTTCGATTCCCTTTTCGATTCCCTTTTCGATGCCTTTCTCGACGCCTTTCTCCATGCCTTCCTGAAGACCTTCCTTGAAGCCCTCAAGGCGCCCCTCTCGGCGACCATCTTCAAAGATCTCGTCGATGAGCCGATACATCGTGCGCAACTCCTTTCTCAACCGCAATCGTTGCTCTTCCGAAAGCGCCTGTTCCCCGAGCGTCAGCAGTGCATTCCTCCTGTCAAGGCGTATCAACGACGTGTGCAGAGAGCACCATCGCGCCCAATTGAAAAGGCACCCGCCGAAACGGGTGCCTATGCTCGACCCTGATATCCGCTCCACGCCGAGACTTTGGCGGCGGTGTCCTTGAGCGCCTTCACCGCCCGCTCCACGTCCTCGTCGCGGATGACCGACGTCATCGTCAGACAAGACAGGACGAGATCGACCTTGTTCTGCTGGTTGAAGACGGGCACCGCCACCGCCGAGATGCCGGCCCAGAGCTCACCGTGGGAGACGGCGTACCCCTTGTCGCGCACCTCCTGCAGGAGGCGCATGTACGCTTCTTCATCGGTGACACTGTTCGCGGTGTAGGCCCTGAGTCCATCCCGCAGCACTCGACGCCACGTGGACTCGTCGTCATATGCCAGAAAGCATCGGCCGAACGCGGCGCCGTACACAGGGAACTGCTGCCCCACGGACACGGCGATGCGCACCCCGTCGCCCGGCGGCTCGGCGGAGCCGATGTAAATGACGCGATCGTCCCGCAGCCGTTTCACGAGCACCGCCGTCATGCCCGTCTGCGCGGCGACCTGATGCAGTTCGGCGAGCGCGTGCGCGTACACATCGTTGAGATCCGCCGCACGCGCGCCGAGCGGGATGAGGTACGGGCCGAGACTGTAGCGGCGCGACTGCGGATCGTAAGAGACGAAGTCCTCCCGCTCCAACGTCCGCAGCACGCGCAGACAAGTCGTCTTGTTCACGCTGAGCCGCTCGGCAATCTCTGTCAGCGTTGATTGCCGGTATTTGTGCCGGCTCAAAAGCTTCAAAACGCGCGCCGCGAGCGCGACAGATGGCACTTGGTAGTCCAACGGACACCCTCATTCCGCGAAAAAGTGTCTGGCCCGCCTTCAGGCGAGCGGTTTGCGGAACGTCGCCGTACCCTGGACGACGCGGACATCTCCCGGCGACTTCTGCGCCCAGACGTCGCACGTCACCACCTGATAGCCTTCTTCCTCTTTCACCTCTTGGACGACGCCGTCACAGGTGATGATATCACCCGGCCGCACCATGTCAACGAATCGCACGCCGAACGAAAGAAGTTCGCCTGCTTCGCCGACCTCGTCCGTCAGCATCTGCGCCACGAAGCCCATGGTCAGCATGCCGTGGGCGATCACGCCACCAAGTCCCGCCTCCTTGGCGAATTCCTCCACGGTGTGGATGGGATTGAAATCGCCCGATGCGCCCGAGTACTTCACGAGCTGGATCTTGCTCACGGGCGGCTTGATGAGCGGCGTGAGATGATCGCCCGGCTGATATCGCTTCGCCGTCATTGCGCCCCGCCCCCTTCCGGCCGATAGATGACAGTCGACTTCGCCTCCTGGACGAGTTCGCCCGCTTCGTTCTCCACCTTGTACGTGAAGACGAGCAGGATCATGCGACCGAGCTTGCCGGCCCGCTCCTTGGCGTCCGTGAGCGCGAAGCTCGCGTACAGCACGTCACCCGCGAGAATGGGCTTGTAATACGTATAGAACATCTCACCGTGAATCAGACCCTCTGTCGGCATCTCGAGGCCCGGAATCACGCCGTAGTCAAACGTGCGGCTGAACGTCGGGGGCGCCACGAGGCGGCCGAACCGGCTCTGCGCCGCGCGCTCCTCGTCGTGATAGAGGGGGTTCGGATCGCCAATTGCGTCCGCGAACTTCCGAATGGCCCCCTTCTCCACCTCGTTTTTCACAGGTTTGGACCACACGCCGAGCAACCGCTCAAAATCCGCGAGTTCCATCGTTCATCTCCTCCGCCAAGACTCAGTACATAGACACGAGCCGGCCCTCATCGTACTGCTCGCGCAGTGTCTTCTTCGAGAACTTGCCAACGCTCGTTTTCGGGATCTCGTCGACAAACACGTAGTCGTCCGGCAACCACCACTTCGCCACCATATTGGACAGGTGCGCCTGGAGATCGTCCTTCGTGACCTTCCCGCGGTACTCCTCGCGCAGGACGACGCACGCGAGCGGCCGCTCCTGCCATTTCTCGTGAGGGATGGCGATCACGGCCGCCTCCGCCACCGCAGGATGCGCCATAAGGGCGTTCTCCAGATCCACGGACGAGATCCATTCGCCGCCCGACTTCACGAGGTCCTTGACGCGATCGACAATCTGCAGATAGCCGTTTTCATCGATGGTGGCGATGTCACCGGTGCGGAACCAGCCGTCCTCGGTGAAGGTCTCCTTCGTCTTCTCCGGATCTTTGTAGTAGCCATCGATGATCCAGGGCCCTTTGAGGAGAAGTTCGCCCATCTCCTTGCCGTCGTGCGCGACCTCCTCGCCCTGCTCGTTGACGACTTTCATCTCAAGCCCGGGCAGAATGAGGCCCGTCTTGGCGCGCAGGCGGTACTTGTCAGGCGCGGGGAGATCTCTGAGCTTTTCCTTCGGAAACGAGACAAAGGTCACCGGGCTCGTCTCCGTCTGGCCGTAGCCCTGGTACAGCGTCACGCCAAGCTCCTTCTCGTACGCTTCCGTGAGTGCCGCTGGCAACGCCGATCCGCCCGACATGAAGAAGCGCACGCAGGAGAAGTCGTACTCGCCCGGGTGTTGGCGGACGTGATTCAGGATGCCCATCCAGATGGTAGGCACGCCCGCCGAATACGTGACGCGCTCGTTGTGAATGAGATCCGCCAGGTCTTTCGCCGTGGGCCGCGGACCCGGATAGACCTGTTTTGCGCCAATCCACGTGTCGGCGTATGGCCGCCCCCACGCGTTCACGTGGAACATGGGCACCACCGGCATCGTCACGTCCGTCTCGCGCGTGCCGAGCTCGTCGACGAGCACCGTCAAGCAATGCAGGTAGAGGCCGCGGTGGCTGTAGACGACGCCCTTGGGATTGCCGGTCGTGGCCGAGGTGTAGCTGATGAGCGCTGGCGTGTTCTCGTCGAACGCCGGAAAGTCGAAGTGAGGATCTGCCTCGCGAATCAGATCTTCATAATGGTAGACATTCGGGAGCTTCGTCTCCGGCAGCTTGTCGTTGTCCGTCATGACAACGTACGCCTGAACGGTCGTGAGCTTGGGCGCCACGGCTTCGATGAGCGGCAACAGGTCCTCGTCCACAAACAGGACCTTGTCCTCAGCGTGGTTGATGACGTAGGCAATCTGCTCGGGAAACAGCCGAATGTTGACGGTGTGCAACACGCGCTGCGAGCATGGCACCGCGTAGTACAGTTCCATGTGGCGATGGTGGTTCCACGCGAACGATCCGACGTGTTCAAGCGCTTTCACACCGAGAACGCGGTCGATCGCGTTCGCGAGCCGACAGACGCGATCGTACAAATCGCGATACGTGTAGCGAAACACGCCGTTGTAGCCGCGCGAGACAATCTCTTTATCGGGGAAGATGGTCTTGGCGCGGTAGAGCGGCGATTTGAGCAGAAGCGGATAATTCATCATCGTCATCGACTCCTTCGCGAAAATTCCTTTCCTCGCAGGTATCCACACCGAGTTCATGCGGATGATATCAGCGCGTCAGTTGGGGCGCTTTGTGTCCTGCGCGAGCTCGAGCCTCGCCACGTGGCGCTTGTGCACCTCGTCCGGGCCGTCCGCAATTCGGATGACGCGCGCCTGCGTCCACATGTAGGCAAGCGGCGTATCCTGGCTGACGCCGGCGGCGCCAAACGCCTGAATGGCGCGATCGATGACGCGCTGCGCCACGTTCGGAGCGACCACCTTGATCATGGCAATTTCCTTTTGTGCAGCTTTGTTGCCCACGGTGTCCATCATGTACGCGGCCTTGAGTACGAGAAGGCGCGCCTGTTCAATCTCGATGCGCGACTCGGCAATCCACTCGCGAATGACCCCCTGCTCGGCAAGCGGCCGCCCAAACGCGACGCGCTCCTTGACCCGTTCCACCATGAGCTCGAGCGCCCGCTCCGCCATGCCGATCTGCCGCATGCAGTGGTGAATTCGCCCCGGGCCCAGCCGTCCCTGCGCGATGGCGAATCCCTTGCCCTCGCCCCAGATGAGGTTTTCCTTCGGCACGCGGACGTTGTCGAACACAATTTCGGCGTGCCCGTGTGGCGCATCGTCGTAGCCGAACACGTTCAGCGTGCGGACGATGGTGACACCCGACGTGTCGAGCGGCACGATGATCATGGACTGCTGCTCATGCTTTGGCGCGTCGGGATTCGTCTTGCCCATCACGATCGCGAACTTGCAGCGAGGATCCCCAGCTCCGGAAGACCACCACTTGTGCGCATGGATCACGTATTCGTCGCCGTCTCGGACAATGCTCGCCGAAATGTTGGTGGCGTCCGAAGATGCCACCTCCGGCTCCGTCATGGAGAAACACGAGCGGATCTCACCGGCGAGGAGCGGCTTCAGCCACTTCTCCTTCTGCTCAGGTGTGCCGTAGCGAACGAGCACCTCCATGTTCCCGGTGTCCGGCGCGTTGCAGTTGAAAACCTCCGGCGCAATCGGGGATCGGCCCATCACCTCGGCGAGCGGCGCATACTCGAGATTCGTGAGCCCTGCGCCGTACTCGCTGTCCGGGAGAAACAGGTTCCACAGCCCCGCCGCCTTCGCCTTGGCCTTCATCTCTTCCATGATGGGCGGGATCATCCAGCGGCTCGGCAGAGACGCGAGCTGCTCGTAGTACACGCGTTCGCCAGGGTAGATGACTTCCTCCATGAATTCCTCAAGCTTTTGCTTCAGCGCCACCACTTTGTCGGAGTACGAGAAATCCACAAACACCGCTCCTTCACGCGAGTCGCGATCGTCACATCGCCGTCGTGCCGCCGTCCACGGCGAGGACCTGTCCCGTCACGTAGTCGGAAGCCGCGGTGGCGAAAAACAGCGCCGCGCCCTTCAGGTCCTGGTCCCCGCCCACGCGCCCGAGCGGCGTGCGAAGATGAATCAGGTTGCCACCGCGCTCGAGCACGACACGCGTCATCTTGGTCGGGAAGAACCCAGGAGCAATTGCGTTCACATAGATGCGGTAGCGCGCCCACTTCACGGCGAGATCGCGCGTCATGGCGATGAGTCCGCCCTTCGAGGCCGCGTAACCCGCCGCGTCCAGCACCTCCGGCGGCGATCCGCGCATGCCCGCCACGGACGCGATGTTGACAATTTTGCCGCCACCCTGATCCTTCATGTGCCGCGCGACGCGCTGCGACATGAGGAATGCGCCAGTCAGGTTTGTCTGCAGCACCTTCATCCACGCGTCGTACGGCATGTCGAGCGCGGGCGCCCCCCAGGATGTGCCGGAATTGTTGACGAGCACGTCGATCCGTCCGAATCGAGCCACCACCTCACCGACCAGCGCGTCGATGGACGCCTCATCCGTGACGTCGAGGGGAAGCGCGACGGCCTCAGCGCCGCGATCGGCCAGCTCCTTCGCGACCTCCTCGCAGTTCTCGACGCGGCGCGAGCAGAGCACCACCTTTGCCCCCGCCTCCGCATACGCCTCCGCGATCTGCTGCCCCAGGCCACGTCCACCACCTGTGACGATGGCGACCTTGTCGTCGAGGCGGAACAGGTCGAACACGCTCATCCGAGAGCCCCCCTTTTCAAGTCCATGCGGCCGATCACGCCATACCGGCGCGATCGGCCACGTCCTCAACGATGGCGGCAGCCGTCGATGTAGATCACCTGGCCCGACACGTACGAAGAGTCGTCGCTGGCGAAGAAGGCAATGACGTTCGCCACATCTTCCGGCTTGCCCGTGCGCCGCAGCGCAATCTGCTGCGAGGCCGCCTGCTTGAACGCCTCGTAGTCGACACCGACGCGCTCGGCCGTGGCGCGCGTCATGTCCGTCTCGATAAAGCCAGGCGCGACCGCGTTCACGCGAATACCGAATGGCCCGAGCTCAATTGCGAGCGTCCGCGTGAAACCCTGCATGCCAGCCTTTGCTGCCGAGTAATTGGCCTGGCCACGGTTGCCAAGAGCAGACGTGCTCGAAAGGTTGATGATCTTCCCGGACTTCTGCTGCACCATGTACTTCTGGGCCGCGCGGCTGCAGAGGAACGCACCCTTGAGGTGGACGTTCATCACCATGTCCCAGTCTTCTTCGGTCATCTTGAAGAGCAGGTTGTCGCGGATGACGCCCGCGTTGTTGACGAGGATGTCCAATCGGCCCCACTGCTGCACGACCGACTCGACGGCCCGCTCCACGTCGTCCGCCTTGGTCACGTCACAGCCGACGCCGATGGCTTCGCCGCCCGCCTGCCGGATGGCCTCAACCGTGTCCTTCGTCAGCTCTTCCTTGATGTCAAACACGGCGACCTTCGCGCCGTCCGCCGCCAACCGCTTGGCCGTCGCGGCACCAATGCCGCGCGCTGCACCCGTCACAATCGCCACTTGTCCATCCAACTTGCCCATCATCCATACTCCTCTCTCATCATCCCGCCGGCAGTTCGCGTAAGCGCTGACATCGTCCGTCCTGAGCCACCGGCTCGCCGATGTCGGAATGGGTCCAACGTTCAGGCTGATTGCACATCTTCATCCTATCACAGCCGGACGACTGACCGCCAGAATTTTTTCATAGATGAAATAGAATTTCGATTTCGCGATCACGCATCCGCCTTGGTGCGCTCATACTCCTTGTGCAACTGTGCCGCAATGATGTTCTTCTGGATCTCCGAGGTGCCCTCGTAAATCCTCGTGATGCGCGCGTCGCGATAAAACCGCTCGATGGGATACTCCGCGATGAAGCCGAGCCCTCCGTGGATCTGGACCGCCTTGTCCGCCACGCGGTTGTAGACCTCGGACCCATACAGTTTCAGCATCGCGGCTTCCTTGATGACGTTCATCTGTTGATCCGTCATCCACGCCACGCGGTACACAAACGTGCGCAGAAGTTCGATCTCGAGCGCCATCTCCGCGAGATAGTGCTGGATGATCTGCTGCTCAAAGATGGGCTTGCCGAACTGAATCCGCTCGTGTGCAAACGCCAGCGATTTGTCCAACAGATATTCGCAGGAACCCAGGCATCTTGCGGCGAGCCCCGCCCGGCCGTTGGCCAGAATCTTGAGCGCGTTGACATAGCCCTCGCCCTCTCGGCCGAGGACGTTCTCCTCTGGGACCTCCATGTCCTCGAAGAAGATCTGCGCCGTGTGCGAGCCGTGCAGCCCCATCTTCTTTTCAATGTGTCCCACGCGAAAACCCGGAAAGTCGCGTTCCACAATGAACGACGTGATCCCCTTCGGCCCCTTGGACGGATCTGTGACCGCCATCACCGTGAACACATGCGCATACGGCGCGTTTGTGATGTAGATCTTCTGGCCGTTGAGGATGTAGCGGTCTCCCTTTTTCACAGCCGTCGTCTTGATGGCCGCCGCGTTCGATCCCGCCTGCGGCTCTGTCAGCGCAAACGCGCCGAGCCACTCCCCTGTCGCCATCCTGGGCAGATACTTCTCCTTCTGCTCCTTGTTGCCGAACTCCACGATGCCGACCGACCCGATGCCGTTGTGCGCGCCGATGATGGTCGTGTATCCATTGATGGTCTTGCCGAGTTCCTCGTAGATGGCGCACTTGCCCAACATGTTGAGCCCAATGCCGCCATACTCCTCCGGGATGCTGAGGCCAAACAGGCCGAGTTCCTTCGATTTTTCCAACACGCTGTCCGGCACGTGATCCTCTTCCTCGATCTGCATGGCGAGCGGCTCAATCTCGTGTTCCACAAAGTCGCGAATCGTCCGCCGCATTTCCTCCAGCTCGGATGGGAGCGTAAAGTCCACGCGACTCACCTCCGTCGTTTACGAATATGAAATCCGAGTTCAAATGAGAACTACAGGGATCATGATAGCGGTTTCTGGAGAGGGACGCAATGGGGAACGACATGGAACGACCGGGCCGTTGTTGCCATACGTAAGGGCGCAGCTCGATTTGAACTGCGCCCACGACGTCAATTTGTGTTGGCGACGAGCTCGCTGTTGAAACTCCCCCCGACCGACGAGCGAGATCGCCGAGGAATATGAGATGTGGAGCCCATTCCAACCCTGCGCCTTGCCTTAACTCGCCACTTCTCGCGTGACGCGCTGAATGATGGCATCCGGCAGGCGATAGACGACGCCGGACGGATCGGCGTGCACCAGATCCACCATCTTGCCGAGCTGACGCTTGTCGAGCTGGTACTCGGCGAACGTCGCGGGCAGGCCGACCTGCTCGCGCAGATGGCGAATGCGCTGAATGAGCGCGTCGAGGGCGGCGTCGGGATCGGAAGGGGCGTCGAGATTCAGCGCCTGCATGAATTCGACGACGCGCGGGCGGTAGAACGCGGGCATCGCGGCCATCACGTTCGGCAAGAGCACGGCGTTCGCGAGGCCGTGCGGAATGCCGAACTTCGCGCCGAAGGCGTGCGCCATGTTGTGCACGGGAATGGCGTTCAAGGCGAGGCTGAAGCTGATGATGGCCATCGTGCTCGCCATGAGCATGTTGGCGCGGGCGGTCAGATCCTGCCCATTGGCCACGGCCTTCGGCAGATTTTCGAAGATCATGCGCGCGGATTGAATGGCGTACGCGTCGGTGAACGGGTTGGCCTGCGGCGAGAAGAAGCCTTCAATGGCGTGGGTCAGCGCGTCGAAGCCCGTGAAGGCCGTGATGCTGGGCGGCAGGCCGACCGTGAGTTCGGGATCAAGAATGGCGATATCCGCGTTGATGAACGGGTTGATGAGGTTCACCTTGACGCCGAGATCGTCGTGGAAGACCACGGCGATGGGCGAAGCCTCGGCACCTGTTCCGGCGGTGGTGGGCAGCGCCACGTGCGGAATAAAGATGGGCTGCGCCTCGGGCCACATCTCGAGCGCGTTGCCGATGAGCGCGGGGCGTATGTCGGTGAGACCGCGGCTCACCATCCACTTGATGCCCTTCACGGTGTCGAGCACGCTGCCCCCGCCGAGGGCGATGAGGCTGTCTGCGGCACACTCGCGGTACGCGCGCGCGGCCTCGTTGATGATATGCGCCTTCGCGTCCTGCTCGACGCGATCGAACACGCCGGCGATGGTCACGGGCGTCGGGACGAGATCGAACAGCTCCAATATCTTGTCGAGCAAGCCGGCCCGCACAATTCCAGGATCGGTGACGACAAACGCGCGCTTGCCGCCGAGCCCGCGCACGGTCTCGGGCAGGAGCACGCGCGAGCCAACGCCGTTTGTGATGGTCGTTCTCGCCATGAATTGAAAACCGGATCGGATGTATGGCATGGATGAACCCCCTCGCAGTCGTCGATGGCGTCAGGCCTTCTCGGGCAGGACGATGGAATACCAGTGGCGGTTTTCCACCTCGTGCACGAGGGAGGCGTGCACGTGCTTCAGCTGGGTGTACTCGTCAAGCGCATACTGGCCTATCTCGCGCCCAAAGCCGCTCATCTTGTAACCGCCGAACGGCGCGTCACTGCGGAACATGTGCCAATCGTTCACCCAGATGGTTCCCGCGCGAATCTCGCGCGCGACGCGATAGGCCTGGTTGAGATCGCGCGTCCAGACGCCGCCGGCTAGACCGTAGACGGTGTCGTTGGCCAGCCGCACCGCCTCGTCCACGTCCCGCGCCTTCATGACCGCGAGCACGGGACCGAAGATCTCCTCCTGCGCGATCTTCATGCGGTTATCGACGTCGGCGAAGATGGTGGGTTCGACGAAATACCCGCCTTCGAGCCCTACCACGTCCGCGCGCGAACCGCCGCACACGAGGCGAGCACCCTCCTCTTTACCGGACTCGATATAACCCAGGATGGACTTGAGCTGTGTCTCCGAGATGATGGGCCCCATGCCCACCTTGTCGTCGAGCGGGTTGCCCAGGCGAATCTGCGACGCCAGCTGCGCGAGCCGCTCCACCACCTCGTCATAGACCGCCTCGTGCACGATCACGCGCGTCCCGCACTCGCACACCTGGCCGCTGTGCAGGAAGACGCCAAACAGGATGCCGGGAATGGCGAGATCCAGATCCGCATCCGGCAATACAATGGCCGGCGACTTGCCGCCCAACTCCAGCGTCACGCGCTTCACGCCCTGCGCCGCGAGCTGCATGATCCGCTTGCCGACCTCGGTCGATCCGGTGAAGGCAATTTTGTCGACCTCCGGGTGCGTGACCAACGCCTCGCCCACGGACGATCCCGGCCCGGTGACCACGTTGAACACGCCCTTCGGCAGCCCGGCCTTCACGGCGAGCTCGGCCAGCTTGAGCGTGGAAAGCGGCGTGTTGGACGCCGGCTTAATGACGATGGAGTTGCCCATGGCGAGCGCGGGCGCCAGTTTCCACATCGCGAGAATGAGCGGATAGTTCCACGCCGTGATGCCCGCACAGACGCCGACCGGCTCCCTCCAAACCTGGTTGTGGCTCGGCGCCGGGAACGGGCGCAGCGGAAGCGTCTTGGCGTATTCGTACTCCTGCGCGAACTTGGCCGTCTGCTGGAGCAGGTCGACAATGAGCAACATATCCGCGCTCGACACGCGCCGCACGGTTGCACCGGATGTCAAGATTTCGAGAAACGCGATCTCCTGCGCGTGCGCGACGATCTCGTCCGCGAACCGGAGCAACACCCGAGCTCGCTCGTGGGGCTTCGCGCGCGACCACTCGCCCGATTCAAACGCCCGCCGCGCGCTCCGCACAGCGCGGTCCACGTCTCGCGCGTCCGACTTGGCCACGCGCGCGCAGGGCTGACCCGAGGCGGGATTCACCACCTCGAACATCTCGCCGCTTTCCGCAGGCGTGTATTCGCCGTCAATGAACATGCCGTACTCGGGGAGTCTCACACTCGTCATGACCATGGCTGTTCCTCCCTTGACATTTCGCCGCACCCTTGCGCGCCGCTCGACGCCGCGCGCTGGGGGACGACGTGCTCCTCAATCAGCGCCCGCAGCGCCTGGACCTGCTGCTTCAGAGCTTCCAACTCGCCCCGCATACGAGCCAATTCGGCGTGATCCGCCTGCGCACGCTTCTGCCGCTCCATGCGCATCTGCATGAACCACTTGAAAAGGATTTGGTTGGAATAGTCCTGGGTGATCATGTCGCGCAAAGCGTCCTCGAGCGTCTCGCGCTTGCCCTTTGGGCCGTGATCGCGCCCGTAAAGCAGGTGCTTCTCCAGAATTTTCGGGATATCCGGATTGTTGGGGCCACCGGACTGGCGGTAAAACGCCTCCATGCGTTTTTGAATCGTCAACTGCTCCTGCGCTTCCCGCGACAGGTCGCCCGTCTCACGCGTCCCGCCGCGGGCCGGCATGGGTTCCCTTGACTGAAACTGCACCGCCATACACATCCCCTCCGCCGCTGTTCAGATTCGCTTCTTGGATCGGATGGTGCTCCAGAGCGCCGAGAGGCCGAGCGCCACGCTGGCCGCCACGCCGCCCCAGCCGAGATCGACAATCCCGCCATGCGCAGCGGGCCGCGTGTCGGCAAAGGCGAGCAGGATGGCGCCGCCGAGGAAGAACGTCCCGGACATGGTGGCCAGAAGCAACTTGTTGACCACGCGATGCAGCGTGCGCACGGCCTGGTGAGACAACTGCGCGTCCAGGTTGACGCGAAAGTCGTTCCATTCGAAGTGCTCGAGGATCTTGTTCAGGCGCCGCGGCAACGTCGCGGTGAGTTTCGCGAACTCAGCCGCAAAGCTGGCGTTGGTGTGATAGTTGAAGCGGCGCATCATCCAGCGTCGCAGGATCTGGACGTCCGCAATCTCCACCAGTTGGTGATACGAGATCTCGGGGCAAAGCCAGCGCGCCGTGCCCTCCGCTGCCGAAAAGCCTTTGGTCCAAAGCGCCAGGCCGTTCGGGATCCGGCAGTAGTTTTTCGCCGCGATCACGATGGTGGTGAGCAGGAGGTTGCCCCAGTTGTAGTAGCTGGCCTGCGTGCTGTTGGTGTAGTGAATGAGCAAGGAGCGAAGCTGATCGCGCAGGCGGACGAGATCGGTGTACCGGGTCGGTTCGTAGATGTCGAGCAGAGCCTCGATGGCGTCCTCCTGCTGGTTGACGCGCACGTGCATGAGCATGCGGAAGATGGCCTCCGTGTGCGCCGCGTCCATGCGCCCCACCAGGCCCCAGTCGAGAATGGCGATGCGCTTGGTTCGCTTATCCACCATCAGGTTGGATGCGTGCGGGTCCGCGTGGTAATTGCCCTCGACAAACGCTTTCACGTAGTAATGAGCGAGGTCCGTCATGCGCTCCAAGCGCTCTTCAAAGGTGAAGAAGTCGACGGGAAAGTCCTTCAGATTCCACCCATCGATGAACTCCATCACGAGCACGCGCTGCGTGACGTGGTACACTTCCGGGATGTACAGAGTCTCGAACTCCTGGACCATGCCGCGCTGCTCTTCCATGATTTCCGCCTCGCGGCGCAGGTCCAGCTCGTTCATCGTGCTGCTGTAGTAGTCTTCAATAATGCCGTTCAAATCGATGGAAACCTCGAGCTGCGGCGGAAGCAATTTCTGCAAGCGCCGCACGAGCTTGCGAACGTTGTTGATGTCCACCTGGAACAGTCTATCGACGAGCGGCCGGACAATCTTGACCGCCGCCATCCGACCATCCGCCAACTGCGCGCGATACACCTGCGCCAGTGAAGCCGAACCGAGCGGATTCGGGTCGATCCAGCGAAAAACCTCAGCCCAGTTGGGGATCTCGTCCTCGAGCACGGCCATCATGTAGTGAAAAGGCAGCGGGGGCACGCTGTCGAGGAGGTAGGCCAGCTCCGCCGTCACCGCTTCGGGCAGGAGTTCCTGCCGGGTCATGATGACCTGCCCGAGCTTGATAAATGTGGGGCCGAGTTCTTCAAACGCTGCGCGCAGCCGTTGTCCCAAGAGGCGCTGGCGAGCCTCTTCGTCTCGGCTCCGATCGCGCAACGCATGAAGCACGCCGTGTTTTACAAGCGCTTTCACCACCTCGCGCTGGCGCTTGCTCGGCGTGATCTTCCGACGCTCCCGTTCGATGAAGCGCCGCGCTCGCTCCAGCTCGTTTCTCTCCTCTGTATTCAGCGCAACCGCCATGTGACACGCACCCCCTCGCGAGTCGCCATGCCTCCCGTACAAGCCCTTCGGCCTGCATCAGGGACACGCGCCACGACACTCATCTTTCTTGGAGTATACAATCCGAAATAGTCTGCCTATATCCCGAGAACCGGGGGAATTCGGGGGAACCCCCCCATGACGAAGGGGGATCCTCAATCTCTGTTCGTTGAGCGCGGACCGTGAAGGAAGCGGGTATGGACGATGTAGCGGAGCGGCGCGAACCCGATGTAGTCAAAAGGCCAACAGGTCTGAAGTGTCAGCGTCTCTCGCGGCGTCGGCGCGGTCACGGCCGTGTCGGTCGGCGGGACGATTTGTGCACCCGTCACCTGGTAGGTGAACGTCCCGTAGGCTGTTTCAAATTCGACGAGATCGCCCACGCGCAGGCGGCTCAAGACGTGGAACACCGTGTCGCGGTGTCCGGCGACGTACACGTTGCTGCCCTGCCCAGGGAGAGCGGAGGCCGGATCGTGCCCAGCGCCAAGCGCGAGATCCGCCCACGAGTCCCCTTGGACGACAGGCACGCGCACGCCTTCGGCCGGAAAGACGAGCTCACCGATTTTTTGTCCCAGCCGGGGCGGAGGCATCCAGAGCGCGATATCCCCAGCACCTTGACCGGCTGCGCGAGGCCCAGGCTGATAGACGGGAAGGGGGCGAAGGTTCACCCAGGCGGTCTCCCACAAATAGGCCCATCCTGCGTCACCGGCCATCACAGCCCCGATGAGCGCCAGAAGAAGCGGAACGGCCCGCGCGCCGAGCGCGAGCCGCCGCATCTGCTTCGCCTTCATGACTCACACCATCCAGCGCCGCGTCCACCGCCACACGGGAACGGCGGAACCACCCCCGAGCATCAACAGGGCGAGGCCCAACGCAATCCAGAGAGGGAGGCGTGTGGACGTCTGAGGCAGCAGTCCTCCGGGCACCTTCGGAAGCTGGGCCGACACGATGATGTGGCCCGGTGTG
>NZ_BCSG01000021.1 GCF_001570745.1 Alicyclobacillus mali NBRC 102425 | reverse complement strand
CCCACCGCGCTGCCGCTTCCGGTAGACGCCCCTCCTGACGACAAGGCATTCAGCGCAATGCCAAGCGGCCCACTCGCCGTCGCACTCCCACCCGAAGACAGCGCATTCACGGCGATCCCGACCGGACTATCCGCCGCTGCGCTCCCACCTGTGGCAAGTGCGTTGACCGAGACGCCCACCGGGCCCGACGCCTGCGCCTGCCCGCCCGAAGCCAGCAGGTTCAGGTCGATGCTCACCACGCCCTTGGACGTTGCCGACGTCCCGCCGCCGCTCGATCCGGTCGCGGCGCCTGCACTTGAGCCACCCGACGAGGCGGTAGTTGCGTTTCCGCCCCCCTGACTGCTTCCGGTGGCCGCGCCTGCCCCACCCGAAGATGCTATCGAATTCCCTCCGGAACCAGAACTTTCGTGAGACGAACCAATGGAGAGCCCGACGTTCAGAAGCCCGCCCGATCCCGGCGCTGAACCCGATGAACTCGTCGGCAACACATTCAACTGCACGCCCAGCCCTTGAGAACCACCCAGATTCAGATTCAGCCCCAGGAGTCCCCCCTGCGACTCTGCTGCTGATGATGTCGTCGCGGCGAAGGCCGAATGCCCACTCACTCCAAGCGCCACTGCGCCCACCGCTGTCCCCAAAACGACTGACCACGCCTTGTTCATGTCCACCCTTCCCTTCTCTTTTTCAGAGAATCGAATCGATTCTCACATTTGTGGAGGTAGCCTGCATTGTACGCCGAGCACGACGGTTCCAACATCCCTCGTCCTCGGCATCGCGCCTCCCGAAAATGAGGGAGCGGCTGTGGCAGTCACAGCCGCTCAATCACCGTTCCCGTCGCCATTCCGAATCCGATGCACATCACTTGCAGGCCGTAGCGCCCACCGGTGTCCTCCAGCTCGTGCAGGAGCGTCGTCATGATGCGCGCGCCGCTCGCCCCCAGCGGATGGCCAAGCGCGATGGCGCCTCCCCTTGGATTCACCCTCGCCATGTCCGGCTCAATCTCCCGCTTCCAAGCGAGCACCACCGACGCAAACGCCTCGTTGATTTCGATCACGTCGATGTCCTCCAGGTTGAGCCCGGCGCGATCGAGCGCCTTTCTCGTGGCCGGAATGACACCTGTCAGCATGATGACCGGATCCACGCCCACCACCACGCGCGACACAATGCGCGCCCGAGGCTTCAAGCCTAGCTTCGCCGCCTTTTCTCCCGACATCAGGAGCACGGCCGCCGCGCCGTCCGAGATTTGGCTCGCGTTGCCCGCCGTGACGCGCCCATCCGGGCGAAACGACGGTTTCAGCCCGCCCAGCTTCTCCAAGGACGTATCGCGCCGGATCCCCTCGTCGCTCGTCACCGTCACCTTCTCGGGGCCGACGTTCTCCACCGGCACGCGCTCCCTGTCGAACAGGCCCGCGTCCTCCGCCCTCGCCGCCTTCTGATGACTCTCGAGCGAGAACGCGTCCATCTCTTCGCGGCTGATCTGCCACTTGTCCGCGATCATCTCCGCCGAGAAACCCTGCGGTACAATCTGAAACCGCTTGGTGAGCGCCGTCGAGAACTTGCCGAGGTCCGTGCCCATCGGTACGCGGCTCATATTCTCCACGCCGCACGCAATGACCACGTCCATGTCGCCAGCCAAAATGGCCTGTGCGGCATTATGGATGGCCTGTTGACTGGAACCGCACATGCGGTTGAGCGAAAACGACGGCACCTCCACGGGCAACCCGGCCGCCAGGACGGCCATCCGGCCGATGTTGCCGCCCTGTTCGCCCGTCATCGTGACACAGCCCGTCACCACGTCCTCAATTTCCATCGGATCGAGCTGATTTCGCTCGACCAGCGCCTGCAGCAAAGGCGCCAACAGGTCCACCGGGTGAACGGAAGACAGGCTCCCGTTCTTCCGGCCAATCGGCGTTCGGACCGCGTCGACAATCACCACTTCCCGCTGCACGAGCACACCTCCTTTGGTCATCTGACCGCCTTCGTCATCCGGTCAGAACGTGAACAGGTCGATCCCGCCGCACACCGGCAGTCCCACGCCCGTGATGTAACGCGCCTTGTCGGAGCAAAGAAACACAATGGCGTTCGCCACGTCCTCCGGCTCGCCTGGGCGACGGAAGGCCGTCCGCTGAATCATGCGCTCGTTCATCTGCTTGTTTCCCATGCGGAACGCCTCGGTGTTGATGATGCCCGGCACAATGGCGTTCACCGTGATCCCGTACCGCGCCCCCTCGAGCGCCATGCTCTTGGTGAAGCTGAGGATGCCGCCCTTGGTCGTGGCGTAGCTCGCCTGCCCGAAGCCTCCCTGCATGCCGACGATGGACGACATGTTGATGATCCGGCCAAAGCCCTGCTCCTTCATGTACGGCCATACGGCCTTCGTGCAATTGTACGTGCCCGACAAGTTCACACGCAGATCGCGCTCCCAAAGTTCGTCGCGCTGATTCTCAATCTGCGAGACGTGATCCAGCGTGCCCGCGTTGTTGATGAGGATGTCGATCCGGCCGAGCTCTTCCTTGACGCGGGCGAACACCTCGCGCACCTGATCGCGATCCGTCACATCCATCTTGATGGGAAACGATTTGCGGCCCATCTGGCGGATCTCCTCGGCGGTCTTCTCCGCGTACACCACCTTCGTGCTCTGCATCACCTGCGCCAGCGGGCCGTACTGCTTCGCGGCCTGTGCGCTCGACTCATCGCTTTCAATCAGGATATCGGTAATGACGACGTCCGCTCCGGCCTCGGCCAGCGCCAGCGCATCCTGCCTGCCAAGCCCGCGTGACGCGCCCGTGACCACAGCCACCTTACCTTTCAACAATTCGTTCCAAGACGACATACCTTCTTCCCCCCGTGTCTCATGCTTTGGCCGCAGCGTCCTTCAAGAACTTCGCGGGGCGCTTCTGCAGAAAGGCCGCGATCCCTTCGAGCGGCTCGCCTGTCCCGAAGGTGCGCTCGAAGTTCTCGGCCTCGACCGTGAGGCCGTGATCGAGCGGAACGGCGGCGTCCATCGCCTGCTTGGCGAGGCCCATGGCAAACACCGCGCGCTCGCTCAGGCTCTCGGCGAACGCGATGACCTCCTCGCGCAGTCGCTCCGGTTCGACGGCCTTCGTGATGAGGCCGATGGCCTCCGCCTCCTCCTTCGACAGCCGCTTGGCGAAGAAGATGAGCTCCGTCGCCTTTGCGCGACCGAGGAGCAGCGTCATGCGCTGCGTGCCGCCAGCGCCCGGGATGAGGCCGAGCGATACCTCGGTGAGCCCAATGGTCCCACCGCTCATGAAGCGGAAGTCGCAGGCAAGCGCGAGCTCGCAGCCCCCGCCAAGGGCGTGCCCGTGAATGGCCGCAATGACCGGGCGGGGAAACTTCGCGACGCGATCGAACACGCGCTGCATGCGGCTCGCGGCGTCGCGGATGGCTCCTCCCTGTCCGGCGTACTTGCTCGCGTTTTGCGTCATCATCTTCAGGTCCGCGCCCGCGACGAAGGTCTTCGGATGCGCCGAGGCCAGGATGAGCACTCGAGCCGTCTTGTCGGCCTCCAGTTCCGAGAGGAGCGCGTCGAGATCGTCGACCAGCGCATCCGAAATCGCGTTGGCGGGCGGATTGTCGATCTCGACCCACACCACGCCCTTGTCCAGGCGCTCGATGCGCAGCGTGGAATACGACATGGGTCCACCTCCTCACAGGCGAAGTCCGTGCGGTTCATACAGCCGCCGGGCCACAATCAGGTGTTGGATCTGGTTGGTGCCCTCGAAGATGTCGAACACCTTCACGTCGCGGTACAGCTTCTCGACCAGATGCCCATCGAGACCGATGGGGCCCATGATCTCCAGACAATCCGCGCACACCTCGAGCGAAATCCTCCCGGCGTGCGCCTTGCACATCGCGGCCTCCTTGGCGTTGGGTTGCCCGAGATCCGCCTTCCACGCCGCTTCCCACGTCAGAAGGCGTGCCGCGTGGATTTTGGAGTCCATCTCCCCGAGCTTCGCCAGCACGTCGGACTGCAGGCGGCTGCCGCGCGGGTATTCCCGCTTGACGAAATCGAGCGTGTACTCGTACGCGGCTCGCGCGATTCCGACGGCCATCGCGGCGACAATGGGCCTGGTGCTGTCAAACGTGGACATGGCCACCCGAAACCCGGACGATCCGGCTCGGTTCTCGTAATGGGCCTCACCGCCGAGCAGGTTGTCGATGGGGACGAAGCAGTCCTCAAAGACGAGTTCGGCCGTCTCCGAGGCGCGCAGGCCCATCTTGTGCGCGACGCGGGTGCAAGTGAATCCGGGCGTGCCTTTCTCCACGACAAACGCGCGGTGACCCGCTCTGCCGAGCGACGGATCGACCGTGGCAAATGCCACCACCCAGGACGCTCGGCCTCCGTTGGTGATGTAGACCTTGTGGCCGTTCAGCACGTAGCCTCCGTCCACTTTCTTGGCCGACGTCCGGATGCCCGACACGTCCGATCCGGCGCCTGGCTCGGTCAGCGCGTACGCGCCCCAGCGCGGCTCCTCGCGCGTGAAAATGCCGAGAAACCGCTCTTTCTGCTCCGGTGTCCCGGTTGACATGACGGGCGGGCCACCCAGGCCGGGTCCAGGGAGCGAAAGCGCGATGGCCGGATCGCCCCATGCCAGTTCTTCCGCCGCAATCACGCCGAGCCGGTTGGACTGGCGCTCGCGCGGTTCCTTGCGGGCCGCATCGTCTTTGTTCTTGCGGTCGCCGCCACCGCCGAAGTTCGACATGCTGAGCGTGATACCCATGCGATTCACCTTGCGCAGCCAGTCGTCCGGGACGCGCTCCTCTTGATCCGCGAGGAGCGAGATGGGCCGCACCTCGTGTTCTGCGAACCAGTGCACCATGTCCCGAACCTGCTTCTGCTGCGGGCTGAGTTCAAAGTCGATCACACCAGCACACCTTCCTTCTCCTCGAGCCCAAGCGCCCGCGCGCCCGCGCGCTCGAACCAGTCGAGCTCCCGGCCGTACAACACCGCCTGCGCCTGGACGTCGCGCATCCACTTTTCCGCCGGATATTCCTGGAGATAGCCCGCGCCGCCGAGCATCTGCACGCCTTGGTTGGTCACGAAACGCCCGCTGCGAAGCGCATACGCGAGCGCGCGCGCCGCGTCCTGCATGGCACCCTCGCCGCGGCTGTCCACGGCGTGCGCGGCCAACCAGACCAGGTTGCGCGCCGCCTCCGTCTCAATGGCCATATCCGCCACGGTGAACGAAACGCCCTGGAACTTCGGAATCTCCTGCCCAAATGCCTTGCGCTGACTTGTGTATTCCACCGCGTATTCCAGCGAGGCTCTCATCGCGCCGACGCACTTGGCCGCCTCGAGAACGGCCACACGGGCCTGGGCCGCCTTCAGCACCCGTTCCGCATCGTCTCCGCGGACCAGCACGTCCTCGGGTCGCACGACGGTCCCTTCGAAGCCAATGCGCCCGATATGGGCCGCCAAGAGCCCCAGTCGCACATCGCCTGCGTCCTCGGACCACTGCGCCGCAGTACGGTCCAGCCAGGCGAGAATCGCCTCACCGCCCGGCGCCACGAAGCTCACCAGCAGCTGATCCGCCCCCAGCACCGCCCGGCGCGGAAAGGCCACGCCTTCGAGGCGAAAGCCGCTGCGCTCGACAATCACGGCTACCTCCCCGGGCGCCAGGTGAATCCAGGGAATTCGCTGAGCTGCTCCGTCGGCCAGCTCCAAGCGTGCGGGCTCGGGGAGCACGCGCATGACGGAAGCGCTGTCACAGAGCCCCGGCAGGCCCTGTACGATGCCGAGATCGCCAAAGGCAAGCGCTTCGAGAACCTGAACCTGCGAGATGAGTGGCAACTCCGCCCCTGCGAGCGACTCGGGGATTTCGAGCGAAAGGAGGCCGAGTTCGTGCGCTGCGGAGATGACATCGTCCCCAGGGGTCCGCGCCTTTTCCGCGTTGCGCGCGTGATCGCGCAGCCGCTCGCGCGCGAACTGAGTGGCCACCTCCACAAACGCCCGCTCTTCGTCGGACGGGAGAAACGAGATCATACAATTCCCTCCCAGGCTTCACACAAACTGAATCGACTTGGCCATTTCGCGCAGCTTCTTTTTGTCGACTTTTCCAATCAGATTCTTCGGAAGATACGGGACAAACTGGACCGCCCGAGGCGTCTTGTACTTCGCGAGGTGCTCCTGGCAATATGCGATGAGCTCTTCCTCACTCACTTCCGCGCCCTTCTTCCGCACCACATAGGCCACGACTTCTTCGCCCATCCGCTCCGAGGGCGCACCGACGACGGCCACCTCGGACACCGCTGGGTGCTGGCTCAGGAGTTCTTCGAGATCGCTCGGGTAAATGTTGAATCCCCCGCGGATGATGACATCCTTCTTGCGGTCCACGATGTACACGTAGCCCTCCTCGTCGATGCGGGCCATATCGCCCGTGAGGAGCCAACCGTTGCGAAACGCCTTCGACGTCTCCTCAGGCAAATTGTGATAGCCCGGCGAGACGTTCGGCCCCCGGACCGCGAGCTCGCCAATCTCGCCGGGGGGGAGAGGATTTCCGATTTCGTCGAGAACCGCCACCTCCACGCCCGGCAGAGGGAGTCCCACGGAGCCAGGTTTGGCGGGCTTATCGAAGCGGGGCGCCGTCACGACAGGCGCAGCCTCCGACAGTCCATACCCTTGGAAGACAAGGCAGTGGAACTTCTCCTCAAACGCCTTGCGCAGGGGCTCTGGCAGAGATGCGGAGCCGGAGATGCAGACGGACAAGGACGACAAATCATACTTGTCTGCGTCCGCGTGATGAAGCATCGCGTGGAACATCGCTGGCACCGCCGTGAAGTGCGTCACACGATAACGCTCAATGGCCTGGAACACAAGGACGGGATCGAAGTAGGGAAGCAGAACGTCCAGTTCGCCCAGGCAGAGCGCGGTGTTCATCATCGTGAAGCCGAACGCGTGCGACAAGGGCAGGATGCCGAGCCCGACGCGCTTGTCGACCTTGAGCACGTATTGCTCGGCGAGATCGGCCGCAGCCCGCGCATTGGCGCAGAGGTTGTCATGCGTGAGCACGACGCCTTTGGGCTTGCCGGTGGTGCCACTGGTGTACAGGATGACCGCAGGCTGATGGTCCTCCAGCGAAACATCGGGCCGCACCGCGGGATAGTGCGAGAGCACGGTTTCGAATCCTTCTACACCGGCGTCGTCCACCGAGCGGACCACCGGCGGATCGTCAAGGTCCTGAATAGCCTGTTGGATCTTGGGTTTCAGGATTTCACAGGTTAGCACGAGCTTTGGATTGGAGTCCTGAATGATGTACCGCACCTCGGACGCTTGCAAGAGCGGCATGACGGGCACGGCGACGGCCCCCGCCTTGGCGATGGCGTAGAACGAGATGACCACCTCGGGGCGGTTCGGCATCGTCACGAGCACAGCATCCCCTGGGCGGACGCCGAGCGCCTGGATGTGGTGGGCCAGCTGGGAAGAAAGCGTCGCCAACTCCGCGTTGGTGTACACTCGGCCCTCGTAGGCCAGCGACTCATACGTCCCGAAACGGCGCTGATTGTCCTCTAATAATTGAACGAGATTCATGCCTCATCTCGCCCTTCCGAATATTTCTGACCACATGCGCGCCGGGATCTCCGCGCATCCCCCGATCCGCGGCCCGGCGCGCCCTGTACGAATTCGTCAGTTGTTGGCAGCGGTGTAGGCGCTGAGCACGGTCTCCAGTTGCATGGCGAGGCCGAGATCACCTTCGACGCGAAGTTTGCCGCTCATGAAAGCGGCCGTACCGTTGAGGTTGCCCTGCAGCATGTCCTTGAAGTCGTTCGAGTCCATCTCGAGCGTGCAGTTGGCGACCTCCTGCTCACCTTCGGCCGCATAGGCCTTGTCAGGTTTCAAAATGAGCTGATACGTGCCGGGATCGTCACCGGTGATGTTGAACTGATACACGGCTTCCAGGCCGCCGGTGCGAGACGGATCCGCGCTGAGCGCCTGATTGATGAGGTCAAAGATCTCCTTCGTGGACGGAGTGGTTGTCATCTTCAATCGCCTCCTAAGGGTTTCGATGGATGCGGGAGGGAAGCGAGCTTCGCCGTCCCGTCCGCCTGTTGATGCCATTGTATCGCCGCGCAAGCGCTTACCCATCCCGAGGAATCCGGGGAAGTGGGGGTTCCCTTCCCCAGAATTCGGGGTCCGCGGCCCATGGCATCAGATCTCGCTGTACATGGGCTCGTCGTCGAGCGGGACGCGGGCAGGCAGCGCCGCGACGCCCGTTTTGACGGCGGCCCGCTGGACGGCGGCACTCACCGCGGGCACGACGTTCGGATCGAACGGGCTTGGGATGATGTACTGTTCAGAGAGCTGCTCTTCCGGCACGCATCCTGCAATGGCGATCGCCGCGGCCTGTTTCATCTCTTCGTTGATGTCTCGCGCCCGGACATCGAGCGCACCGCGGAACATACCGGGGAAACAGAGCACATTGTTGATTTGATTCGGGTAGTCGGAGCGCCCTGTCGCCATCACGCGCACGTGGCCCGCCGCCACCTCGGGCAGGATTTCCGGGATGGGGTTCGCCATGGCGAACACAATCGGATCGCGCCCCATGCGCCTGACGTGATCGACCGTCAGGATGCCTGGTCCGGAGACGCCGATAAACACGTCCGCTCCGCGGATGGCGTCGTCCAGCGTCCCGCGGCGGTTCTCGAAGTTCGTGTTGTCCGCGTACCACTGCTTCACGGGGTTGTCATAGTGCCGGCCGCGCTCGATGATGCCTACGCGATCCACGCCGACGATATGCCCCACGCCCGCGGCGAGCAGGATTTTCGTGCACGCCACGCCAGCAGCGCCGACGCCGGCCATGACCACCGACACGTCCTCCATCCGTTTGTTCACAATTTTCAGCGCATTGATGAGCCCGGCCAGCATCACGACCGCCGTGCCGTGCTGGTCGTCGTGAAAGACCGGGATGTTCAGGCGCTTGCGAAGCCGGTCCTCAATCTCGAAACACCTCGGCGACGAGATGTCTTCAAGGTTGATTCCCCCGAACGATGGCGCGATGCGCTCGACGGTCTCGACGATCTCGTCCACGTCCTGCGTGGCCAAGCAAACGGGGAAAGCGTCCACATCGGCGAACCGTTTGAACAGCATGGCCTTCCCTTCCATCACCGGCATGGCGGCCTCCGGACCAATGTTGCCGAGGCCGAGCACGGCAGATCCGTCGCTCACCACGGCCACCGTGTTCTTGCGGATGGTGAATTCAAAGGCGCGATCTCGCCGATCGCGGATGGCCTCGCACACCCGCGCCACACCCGGCGTGTACACGACGCTCAGGTCGGCGCGATCGACCACGGGCACCTTCAGATGCGTCGCGATTTTCCCACCCACGTGGGCGAGAAATGTGCGGTCCAGCGTCTCCAGGCGCTTCACACCCTGCAATTCGTCCAGCGCTGCCTCGACCGGTGGCACATCCGTTTCGGCGTCCACCGCGACCGTGATGTCGCGCACGCTGTGATCCGGGTGCATTGCGTAAGTTTCCATGGCGACGATCTCGCCCCCCGCGCGCACAATGGCGCCGTGCACCTCCCCCAGTGCCGCGCCCGCCTCAAGGCGAACGCGAAATAGAACTCGAACATTGCCGGCGCGTGTTAGCGTCACGTTCCACTCCCCCTGGATGTACCCCGACCCTGCGTTTGATGAATAGTACAGGCAGGAATCAAGGGATCTGATATATAACAGACGAACCCATTGTAACACAGTCTCCACCACAAATACCCCAGAGAATTTGGAATTTTTCTTTCCCGCTTCCCCATCAAGACGAGATGCTTGAGAGGTTTTGGCGTACAAAGATAGCGAATTGGAGGATTCTATGTCGAAATGGAGAATACTTCTTTACTATCAGAAAGGAGGTGGCAACACCATGCCGCGTGTGATTCTTGGAGGGGAAGACCCTTGGGCACGCAAGCGAGAGAGCACCCAGGCCAATTACGCTGCAATCTCAAATCCCTCGACCGTTTTTCACAGGCTAGACGATCGGCGTTCAACGGAATACGTGCGGGCATTGAGCGAGCTAGACCTCGGACCCGGCGTGAATCTCGCAGAAGTCGTCCAGTCCATCATTGAAAAGATTCGAGCGGAATTGCCTGACATAGAACTGTCTCATTTGCCGTCTGGGATCGTGGCGAAATGTTACTTGGGCGCCCCCTACGAAGTGCATACGTTGGATCTCTCGGGAAATATCATACGTCACTATAAAACTTTCGAGCCGCTGCCCGAGCATTTGGAAGTGGCACGCTCATTGGCTCTTCATCCGAAATACGCATTTATCGAGGTATACGCTGACGCTCTGCGAGCTGTGATGAAGTCCGGTGAAGTAGCCGTTGTAAAGAGGTGACCGAAACTTGTCCGACCAGCGGATTATCAGTCAAGCAAATCTCGTTTATATCGAGCAAAACCTCGCAATGTTAAGACAGCACGCCCAGGCCATGTCGCACCAGCTGAACGCCGTCGAGCAGGAAGTCGAAGTCACGCGTGGTGAACTTGAAAAGCTCATCAGCGAATTCCTAGCATTTGTTCGTGAAGACCGGAAGATGAAGCAACTCCAGCTTGCTGAGACCAGGATCGTAAAAATACGACAACAGATTGAAAAGGAATTTGGTCATCACGATGAAGTTCGCCGGCACGTGCTTGGCATCCTTCAGGCGGCAGATGTGCAACTCATTCGTCGTGAGACGATGAAAACAGCCTCCGAAGAACTCATGATGGCAGCACCTCGGTATTGGTTGGCCCCAGCCTTAGTTGCACTCGCAGCGTGGATTCATGACGATCCAACCCTCGCCAATCGTGCAGTGGCCGAGGCGCTGAGACGTCACCCAGACAAGACTTGCCTCTTCTTTGCACTGATTTGCCGAAGAGCTGGGAGATACGCGGCCAGCCTTGCATGGCTCGAACACTACTTTTCTCTCCAGACACCGAAGGCTCTTGAACGCGAGGCTGTCGTCCTGGTCGATGGCGTGACAAATGGCGTGTTCGGAATCGAGGCACGCGCCCGCACCCAAGAGGTTTTCCGGCACTGGCTTGATACGCTCTCTCAGGATCCGAAGTTTCGCCAAAAACAACTATCTGGTTGGATGAAGGCATTCCAGTCATACGTACGCCAGCCGTCCGACCAACAATTCCCCTACCTTTCGCGCTACAGTCCTACCTGGCCGCAACTGCAAAAGGCCCTGGCACAGGCTTACTTACACCAGGAGGTCCTTGCAGATTTTCAGCGACTCTTTGAAGGCCCTATCGAGCCAGCACCGACCTTGGTGGAACAGGTTGATGCGCTTCTTGAAAAATTGGTATCGCACTTTGACGAGGAAGAACTTTCACTGCGACGCGAAGAACGCCGGCTCCAACTCATCATTGACCACGAAGGCGATGTCGATATCGCCAAGTCCCGATTTGACCAGGAAAGCCAAGCCATGCAACATAGAGTGGATTTTGGAGAACTTTTATCCAACGCCGCCTTCCATCCCGAATCCTCACACGCTTCGATAGCAACACGGCGGTTCTCCATCGCGCTGTCCCGCGATTGGGCTCAGCGAGCCCATGCGAACGTCACTGCCGGATATCGGGCTCAGTGCCCGAGGTCGATTGAAGTGCACATCGACGATTGGGTCGGAAGTACGACGGATGGAAGTAATGAGGGGGAGTTGATCGAGTCGATACACCAGCACCTGGATAGCATTTTGGCGGACCATCTTCGTAAAAACCGGTTGAAAGTCGTAGATTGGGTGTGTACTGCCGTTGGATTTGCTTCGCTTGTCTCAACCATCTGGGATGGACTCGTAGGTGTCGCGATCGGCGGCGCTGCGCTCATTGGTTTTGGGATCCGATTCGCTCGTATTCGTCAAAGAAGAAAAAGCGTGATTCAGCAAGTTGAACAGGCCCGGCCAGAGTATGAACATGCCCTACGGGCAATTCTGGCGGACGTGGTCGAATATCGCCGTGCTTATGAATCGGCTGACAAGCAGGCGGATCAGGTCTCGGAATTTCTCGAGTCCCTGTCGTCGACCGATTTTATATACTCGGGATTTGATCGCAATCGAGTGATTCTGACGTAAGTTTGGAGGATACCCCGGTGACTGAAAAGCCTAATACCGCACCATTTCAAACACCAGCGTCAAACACCAAGCAAGAAACGCCGCAAGATTTCAGTTACGCAGGCGCCTTGCCAGATTGGGACATCTTGCCTCCGTCGAACTTCTTGAATCGGGTGAAACGGAAGTGAACTGTAAACCTCCCACCAATTATGCCGAATGGAGCGCATGCCTCGACGAACTTTCGCGTGGTTCCAATAATGAGGAACAGATCCTGCGTTCAATGCAACAAGGTTCTATCTCATGGGAGCGTGGAGTGGCTGAACGACTCGTCAAACGACTTGCCGAATACCTAGATGGGGAGCTTCAGCGCATTTCGGATCGATTCCAACGCGAACAAATGGTTGGTATTCGTTCATACGAATCACTATCTCTCGCTCTTATCACGATAAAAAAGCGTTTGCTATTTCTCTGGCAGGTTGCAACTTTACCCGCCATTCCAGCTGACATTCAGGAGAAATTTGTTCAGGTCATTGACGAATTTGCCAAGCGGGCCGAACAGTCGCTGATCAGCACCGCAAGTGGGGACCGCACCGGCCAACTTGCTCACTTGATTCGAACGAATTCGATCACGCGTTATCGGGATTCTCAAGAGCCATCGACTGTTGAGAATCCCATGGACAATATTCGAAGCACTGAGCGTGATGAGCAAAAGCCAAGGAGAAGGGTGATCTGGCCGTGAGTGACAGCGCGCAATTCCGAGAAACTCTGGTTCGCTACCTGAAAGCCCGAATCCCGTTTATCTCGATTCGAACTATCGAACGAGGACGCGCGCTGGAGATTTTGCGCGACATCTCGCAAAGCATTGGCATTCCTGTCTATGTGCACACCCTATCAAAAGGGACGAGGGATCTGGTACAGAACCGGTCAATCAACGAAGACCGCTCGGTCATCGGAGCACTCGACTACGCGACGCAACAATTCATGCAACGGCAAAATCTCACGTTCATCTTCACCGAAGTTCCTGATATCGAAGACGATACACAGATTGCGCGCCACTTCCAGGATGCCGTCATGCTAGCGGCTGAAAATAATGGAGCCATCGTGGTAATCACGACAAAGGCCATCTGGCCACAACTCCAGAGACTTGGCATGTCTCTCGTGCTTGATCCGCCAAATGAAGACGAGATGCTTCAGATTATCAAGGAAAATTTGGCTCCTTACCGTTCCCAAATTCCAAATGAGTGGGATGAACACGACGAACGCAGCGCCGCCGCGATTCTCGCCGGCATCACACAAATTGAAGCCGAAAACGTGATTGCCACTCTTTTGGCAAAGGGCCGGATCGCAAAAGAAGACCTTCATGAAGTAGCACACGCCAAGGATCGCATCTTTGCAGATATCACGGGGATCGAGCGTGTGTATATTCAAGGTCAGGATCTTCACGTGGGCGGTCTGGCCGGACTCAAGCGGTGGTTAGACCGCGAACGCCCGCTTCTGACAGCCGACTTGCGAGACCGAGGAATTCGACCACCGCGCGGAATCCTTCTAGTCGGCGTTCCAGGTTGCGGAAAATCCCTGTCGGCAAAGGCGATTGCCGCAGCATGGAATCTACCCTTGTACCGGTTGGATTTGGCCAACATTCACGGGCAATACCTTGGGCAGAGTGAATCCAGGCTCAAGGACGCCCTTGCGACAGCCGATCACGTGTCCCCTTGTGTCCTGTGGATAGATGAGATCGAGAAGGGCCTCGCAGGCGCGACGCAGGGCGCAAATGACGGCGGAACTTCAACTCGACTCGTGGGTCACTTCTTATATTGGCTTCAGGAAGCTCGATCACGAGTATTTGTGGTCGCAACCGCCAACGATGTGTCCAAGCTCCCTCCTGAACTGTTGCGGCGTGGAAGGTTTGACGAACTGTTTTTCGTGGATCTGCCAAGTCCCGAGGAACGTTATGAAATTATTAACATTTACGTGCAAAGAGGTTTAAAAACCAAGCTCCCCGAGGCATTGATGAATGAGTTAGTCGCGCTCTCCGAAGGGTTTGCCGGAGCTGACATCGAAGCTGCAGTCCGCGAAGTTGTGAAAGAGGCGATTCTCAAAGGGGATCACACAGTCACTGACGATTTATTTAAGCGCAGTTTTGCAAATATCGTACCCTTGTCCAAGACAAGTCCGGAGCAGATCGAGGCTATCCGAGCTTGGGGGAGAGAGCGAGCCATACCTGCATCTGGAACGGCCATGGGCCCCGGCGATTCTCAGTCGAAGCCCCGCCGCGAGGTCCTCGTTTGACACGAACACTTGCACCAGCGCGAACGGGGCTGTCCAGCTGCATCCATGCTTGTTGACAGCCCCACTTTGGGAAAACAGGGCTCTTAGTGGATGATCCGCTCGCGCATGGCTTTCGCGACGGCCTCCGTGCGGTTCTTCGCCCCCAATTTTCGCAAAATAGAGCTGACGTGCTCCGTGACTGTGTAGTCGCTGATGTGCAGCGCGCGCCCAATTTCCTTCGTGTCCACGCCGTCGGCAATGAGCTGCAAGATTTCGCGTTCCCGCTTCGTCAGCGTGGTGAGCGGCGTGATGGGCGCCGCCCCCGCCTGACGGAACATCTGCGTGACAATCATGCGCCCGGCTCGCGCGAGCATCGCCTCGACCATGCGAATCGTCGCGTTGTCCGGGGCGAACGGCCTCCCGCCGTGATCGAGCAGCATAATGCCGAGTAAGCGCCGCTGATCGATGACAGGACAGACGAGGAGCGAGGACAGGTGGAACTTGTTCACATAGGACTGTGGCAGGATGTTGCCGACGTCCTTCAGGAACACGGGCTTGGCAATCTGCACGAACTGCGTCAGCGACGGAATGTCGCGATCCGTCTGACGGATCCGCATAATTTCTTCAACATTCACGTTGTATCCATGGACGCCCTCGACCGTCTGCGTGATGGGGTTGTACAAGAACAGCGCGCTCCGCTTGAATCCGCCCCTCCGGCACACGTGTTCCACGACCGCCGTAAGGAGCTCGTTCATATCGGCCGCGGTGGCGAGGAGATCGTCGAACTCCAGGAGCACTTCAAGCATTTCCGCGCGGCCACTCCCGTGCCCGCCCCGGACATAGATGGAGAGTTGAAGCGCATTCTGGATCCACTGCGCCGTCTGGCGGAACCGGCGGATGGTCAATGGATCGTGCCGCGCCTGGGCCACCGCATAAAGACTGTCCCCAACCGCGGCGACAAAAGGCGATCCGTCCGACAGCGCCTTGCGGACCTGCTCCGTGCGCTCGGGATGCGGCGCTTCGGCTGCCCACATGCGGGTTTCTGGCACGTACACCGCCGACTCCTCGACATTCACCTGAGGCCGCGTCCGGACCAGCGCGAACCACTTCCAGTCGCACTCGGCGCTGAGCACATTCAGCCAGTTCACCAAGGGAGCATCGCACATATATTGGGTGCGCGCGGCGAGCTTCGCGGGAAAATAGCCCTCCGACAGTGCTTCACGGGCGAGATCGAAGCACAGTCGATGCGCAAAGCGCACAAACGGCTCGATGTGCGGCGGCTCCGCGAGCCTCCAGCCCATGGAGATGAGGAGTTCTTCCAAGAAACCCACGACGACGAGCACATCGGAAGCCATCACACTTGGCTGTGCACGCATGACCTCCGCCTGAAATGCCCGCACCAGTGCCTCCTCGTCATTGAGAGCGCTTTCAATGTTTCTCAGAAGAAACTGAAAAAGGTGTGTGAGAACCGGCTGCGTGACCTCCGGAATTTCAAGCCTCGCCATGCGGAGGCTCCAATTCATGCGGCACTCGGCCTCCTGCACCTGAAGCGTCTGCAGGACGGACTGAACCACCTTCTTGGGCAGTGGCTCACTGGGCGATGGAAGCGGCGACGGTCGACTCATCGTGCATCCCCCTTTGGGTTGGCAAGCGCCACGAGTTCTGCGCTTCGATTTTCGATCCGCGCGTCGATTTAGGATCATACGTCGCCCTTCGTCCTGTTCATGCCTCCTGATGTATGTGTCTAGGGGCGATCGCATACCTCCGAACACAGTGGTGTATGACCGTCATTATAGGGGAATTCGCACGGGGAAACAAGAATTAGGATGCTGAAAAGAGGCTGAGGAGGATTTCAGCTCCCGGTTCCGCCGTTGCCCCGGCTGCTTCTCGTGCGGTGACGTCAGCAGAAGCACTCGCGCGATGGGCAACGGTCGTAAAGGGAACCGTCAGACGACTTCCAGTCGCATGGCCGGAATTTCCGCGTAGGAGGTCATCAAATACCCGTCAATCATCAGTTCCACGCGCGACAACTCAAGCTTCGGAATCGCTCCGCCTGCCAAAAGCACAATCACATCTCGCTTGCTTCGAAAGCTTCCGATGCTTGCAAGGTTGCGAAGCACCGTCGCCTGGATCTTTGTCTCCCCGACGGACACGCGGCCCCCAGACCGGATGGACAAAGTCACCCCGTCCGCGCTGCGCGCAATGTTCATGCCCTCGATCACGGCCGCCTTGAAGGTGAGCAAATTGGCGAGCACGTTCATGCGCGCGTGCTCGGCGACGATCCGGTCAGCGGTCAAAACGAAAGGCGCCTGCGAGTTCACACCATCACCCCTCACCACCGGAATCTCCCGACAGACGCCAATCAATTCACGCTCATTTGCATGGAGGGCATCTGGATAGACTGGGCCGACATCGACGTATCAATGGTCAGATTCACGTTCGTCAGGACCAGCGTCGAAATGGGCTTCTGAATCAATGCATCCGCGAGCACCACCGCCACGCTCGGAGATTGGACGTGAAACAGTGAGCCGATGTCGTCCTTCAATGTGCTGAAAAGCGAGGTCTTGATCACCGTCGGCCCGGCTGAGGACGTCCCGTTCACCGCAATGGTGTACGTATGTCCTCCGGACGAATACGTGATGGTCATGCCCTGAATGGAGGCCGAAGAGAACGACATCGACTCGCCCAAAATGCTGATGACCGCATTCTGCGCGATGATTTCGGACGCCCGGAGCGTGAAGGGCACACGACCCGGAATAATGGTGCCGGCGCGCGGAACAGGAGCAGGCATCAGCGTCAACGCCGACGCAGCGGCCACGGCCGACAGCCCCAGCGTGCGCGTCAACCTCCTGGAACGAAGGGCCGGTCCACGCGCCCAACGATGTATCCACTGCATGCCAACCCCTCCCACCAGGATGGAGCGCAGCGGGCGTCAGCTCGCTGCGCCCATATCTCATCAGTTGCCGGACGACGACGAGCTGGAGGAACTGCTCGACGAACCCGACACCGGCTGGATGGAGAGCGACATGCCGGGCAGCGTAATGCTCTGCGTGCTGAGATACGGCACCTGAAGCGTAGCGTTGTTCATCTGCAACTGGCTGCCGGACAGCGCACCTGACGAAGCATCCATCGTCAGTCCGCTTGGGAAGCTCGTGTCACCGCCCAAGCTCGAGGCGTAGACCGTCATGCCCGTCGCCTGGACCGGCGTGCTGCCCGAGCCAGCGCTGATGTTGATCTGGAACGTACCTAGCGGCGTATTCACTGTTTTCGAGATGGTCATGTTCTGCAGAGAGCCGTTCATCTGGATTTGCGCCGCGCCCTGCTGCTGGTTCGGCACTTGACCGGGCGCCAAATTGAAGCCCGTGCCATTGATGCTCGACGCTTGTACGGTGAAGGGCACCGGGAGATTCACCGCCGCGGACACCACCCCGTTCATCAGCATGCCGGTCAGCGCGCCAATACCGGCCACGCCCCCTGCCATGACACCGGCGAATACCTTCCAATTCGTGCGCCCCTCCATGGGCAACGCCATCTCAGGATACATAAGAACCCCTCCTCTTTGAAATCGCTTACCCCGGTTCGCCTCGAACGCGGGGTTTATGCAGAGGCGGAAGGCGTATTGGGAAGATTCGGCGCCTTGGTTTTCTTCGATTTCTTGTTCTTCGGCTGTGCTGGACGCCACGCCACCGCCATTGCACCACCCACAAGACTTAGCAGCATGCCAATAAAGAGACCGCCGAACGACGAGGAGATGAGCGAGACCAACGCCAGGACCACGGTGATGACGCCTGTGAGAATGGCGTAAAAAGGAAATATCCACTCCAACAGTCCCATGATGAAAATGAGGATGCCGACCGCGGCGCCAAGGGGCACACTCGACTGGGTGAACGCCACAATGTGCAACAGGCTGACCGGCCCGGCCGCTACCGCTGCGCCCCCCAGCATGGACAACAACCCTGCCCAGAAGGGCCGCGTGCGCCTCCACCTCTTGAACCCTTTGCTCGCAGGCGCCGGCGGCACCGACTCCGTGGCTTCCACGTCGACGACGACGCCCTGCGGCCGCTTGCCCGAAGGCTGGGGCGTAGGTGAAACGGACACCGTCTCTGGATCCACCGCCATCACTCCTCCTCCCCGCTCGTGCGAGCGAACTTTCCCGCGCCGCCGTCCCTCGACGTCGTCAGGCAGCCGGAGCGGATCGCCCCGTACAATTTGGCTGGGCGTCAACACGCCTGCCGGCACTTCGTCTGAGGAAGCGCTTACCGCCCCCACACCCGCCGCCTCGCCTGCCAACTCCGGAGCACTGCTTGGCTCGGTCGGCCCCTCCGGCGCGGCCGATTCCGCTGCGACGAGCACCGCCAGATCCACCGCCTCATGCCGCCTGCGCCGCGCCCGCCGCGCCGCCGTTCCAGCGTCGGATGGGCCGTCGCCCGCGACCGGAGCAGGTTCATCCGCCGCATCCGCAGGTCGCTGCGCCTCGCCATCCCGCCCGCCGCCCGCCTCCGCGTCAGTCATCGCAGACGGCTTCTCTGCGTTCCCCCGAGCTTCTCGCAGCGGTGGATGCGACGCCGATCCAGCCTCCACCTCTCCCGGATGACTGCCGAGCTGCGCGAATACGTTTTCACGCCACTCGGAGAGAAGTTGCGGGTCCGCTGTGGGCCAACGTGTCGGCGTGATGGCGTACTGAAACACGTGCGGTTTCGCCTGCACATCTCCCGCCTCGGCTCCGATCTGCGAATGACGGGCACCGTCGCCTTCCTGCATCTTCGCAGTCGCCACTTGTCTCAACCCCCCGATGGATTCCATCCCGAGAACCGGGGGCCCTCGTTCGACACCACGCGTTGCGCGGGTCGACGGGTTTGACCTTATCCTACGTCTCCGCGTCGCCGCACCCCATCCCATCGGCATGGGTAATTGACTCCGAAAAACGAGGGGTTGCCCCGATTCGACACATCCTGACAATGGTGTAGAGAGGAGGGATTCTCAGTGACACTATCGCTCCAATCTTCTGAATCTGTCAAGCCTATGGCCGCCAAGGCACATCCGCTCGTGCTCGTGCACGGCCTCCGCAATGCGCACCGCTGGACGGAGTCCTTCTTGCGCCGAGCCGTGGATCGATGGGGAACGGATCGCGTCTATGTGGTGCACCTGAATCGCAGCGAGCGGCTGTGGAGCGTGGATTATCCAGAGGGGCGCGTGCACCTGGCGGGTGACCCTCATCATGGTGCAGGATGCGACACCGTCGAGCGCCAGTGCACGTACCTGGAGCAAAAGCTGGCGCTGTTCCAAGAAATGCGGGGATTGACGAAGCCATTTGACGTGATCGCGCACAGCATGGGCGGCCTGGTCCTGCGGCGCTACGTCAGTCAGCACCCCGAAGACGTCGCGGCCGCGGTCACCCTTGGCACGCCCCACCTCGGTGCGCCCATGGCCCGCGACTTCCTGTGGTTCGGCTACATCGTCGGCGCGGGTCGTGCGTTCGGGAGCCTCACGCCGCGCCGCGTGCGGGAATTGGTGAATCGCCACCCGTGGCCTTCGCACATCCCGTTGTACACGGTTCGCGCCATTCAGCGCGGCGTGAGCTGGGGCGTCGGCGGCGAATTGTTCATCGGCACGTTGTACCACGCACTTTTGCGACGTGACTCGGACGGCCTGGTCCCGGCCGATCTCGCCAAGTGCGGCGAGGGCCACCATCTCGCAGATCTCCCTGGCTACAACCACCTCCGCCTTGTGTCGGACCCGGCCGTGTTGGACTTGTGCGCTTCCGTGCTGCCATGACCCCGGGGTTTAGGGGATGCAGGCGCTCTTTCCCCGCAAACCGAGGGATGGCCAGCCTCAAGCGTCGCCAGTATGGTGAATTGTAGAACGTGAGCACTGGAGGCGACACCCATGGCATTGACGGAAACACCGCGCGTTTTTCAGACAACCAGCGAAAAGCGCTTGAACCACAGCGTTCTGCCCATGCGGCTGTATCACAAGGCGAAGAAGCTCGGGACATGGGATCCGCGAGACATTGACTTCACGAAGGACAAGGAAGACTGGCAAGGGATGAACGAGGCCGAACGGCGCGTCATTCTCCGCCTATGCTCGTTGTTTGTCGCTGGCGAGGAAGCGGTTACACTCGACCTTTTGCCGCTCATCATGGCGGTGGCGCGCGAGGGACGCTTGGAGGAGGAGATGTACCTCACGACCTTCCTCTTCGAAGAGGCCAAACACACGGAGACGTTTCGGCGCTTCCTCGACGAAGTGGCCGGCGAAACGTCTGATTTGTCCGTCTTTCACAGGGACCATTACCGCAAGATCTTCTACGAGTACCTGCCGCAGGCGATGGGACGCTTGGTGCACGATCCGTCCCCAGAGGCCCAGGCGGAAGCGTCCGTGACCTACAACATGGTGGTGGAAGGCGTGCTCGCGGAGACCGGCTACTACGCGTTCTACACGGCCCTGCAAAAGGAAAACAAGCTGCCCGGACTTATCCAGGCCATCCGCCTGCTGCAGCGCGACGAGTCCCGGCACATCGGCTACGGCACGTACCTGCTGTCGCGGCTCATCAGCGAGAACGGTCACATCTGGGACGTCGTCAATCGGCGCATCAACCTGCTTTTGCCGCACGCCATCGGGGTGGTCCAGGATCTGAACGCCGAACTCGACACGGAGGAAGCCCAGAAACTCGCCGAAGAACTTGGCATCACCGATGTACCCTTCGGACTGAACCCAGACGAATTTGTCGCCTACGCGCAGAAACAGTTTGCCACTCGCCTTGGCGTCCTGCAACGCGCTCGCGGCAAGTCCGTGGATGAAATCTATTACTACACCGAGGAGACCGTCGGCGTGGAGCAGTGACACGCAGGCCGCGTCGGCGCCGCCTGGCGCGGCCCTCACCCCCCTGATACGGCCGGCCTCTCACGGCCTCTGGCTCTCCATCCCCAAGTCGGAGCTGAACGTTTGCCGTTCAGCTCTTCTTGTGATCAGGATCGCAGTCCCATCAGACGTCAGGTCAGCCGGCGCTTCACGTACGCGGCGAAGAGGGGGTGGTAGAGGCGATATTTGCCGCGTCCCTCTTTGATCAACAACCCCTTTTGCACGAGGCGCGCGGCCAAAGTCGACGCGCTTCGCCCGTACGTGGAGAGCGGCCTCTCATCTGCGACAAGTGCGAGAAGTTCGCGCTCCGCATCGGTCGCATAGTTCCACTCCGCTTCAAATTTCTCCATGCCCAAGCGCTCGTAGACCGCCGCCCACTGGCCGCGCACGAACTCCTCGTCGATCGTTCGAATCTCCAGGAGCTCGGCGCGATCGACGAGTTCGCGCATCACGAAAGCCACGAAATAAGGGTGGCCAAGCGTTTGGTCGTAGATTTCACGTATCGCGTCTTCCCCCACTCGAAGCGGATGGCCGACAGCCTGAAGGGGCTCGACAATGGCTTCTCTCGTGTCATCCAGGCTGAAGGGGCGAATGGGTAGGCGCTCAAAGAATCGCGTGACGGGCTCCGATACGTCGCGAGTGGCCTCAAACATGTCCTCCTGGCCTGTGATGACCAGCGGATATACCATGTCCTTGCCCTGCAAATCCTGAAATACGGCGCGGAGGCTGAGGAGAAATTTGGGGTCGATGGCCAAGAGATTGTTGGCGTCGTCGATGAAAATGAAAATAGCCGCAAGTCGATCGCGCACGTAGTGCTGCCAGAGGCGGCTCAACTCGCTGTACAAAACATCCACATGCACCAGGTCTGCTTTTTCCGAAGCGCGCCTCGCCACGGAGACCGGGCCCAAGCGCAGATGAGGCTCCCAGCGAGCAAACTCTTCGAGAAAGCGCTCTCCCAGGCGAATGTTGGACAACAGATCCTGCTTCAGCCTAGCGAGAAGCGAGTGGACAAAGCCATCAAAAGAGCCGAGCGCAGTCGTGGCTGTCAGCGTGACCACCCCAACCGGAGGTTCGTGCTGACTCGCCATCCAAGCAAAGCGGCGGAGGAGACTCGTTTTCCCGATTCCCCATGGGCCGACGACGGCCACATTCCACGCACCCGGCAAACTTGACTGGGTGCTCGCTCTCAACGCTCTGGCAAACATGGCTTGTTCGAGCTTGCGATTCGCAAAGAGCGCATCGTGGGCCGGAAAGTAGGGATTAAAGGGATTGACGCGCATATCCACCCACCATTCGTAACGCCGTTTGTTGTGTATGTTGTTAGTATATCAACCGATGGCAGCCACACATACCGCGCATCGCGGCCGCCCGTGTCCACGCCATCTCGGCCGAGCCTCTGCCGTGAAGCGCCCGCGAACGCTTCCCCTCTACTTTCCCATTTCGTCTGCGAGCCGCACGAAGTCCGCGAGCGACAGCTGCTCGGCGCGCGCTCCAGGGTCGATCCCGGCCGCGATCACCTTCTGGCGCACGCTGTCCTTCGGCATGCCAAGCCCCGCAGCCAAGGCGTTCTCCAGCGTCTTGCGCCGCGTCCCGAACGCCGCCCGGACGACGCGAAACAGCGCCCCCTCGTCCGCCGCGCGCACCGCGGGGCGTTTGTCGCAGTCGATCGCGACGACAGCCGAGTCCACCCCCGGCTGGGGCAGAAAGGCGCTTGGCGGGACATTGAACAGCCGCCGCACCTCGCCGCGATACTGCACGCCGACCGATAACACGCCGTAGTCCTTGCCGCCAGGCCTGGCCACCATGCGGTCCGCCACTTCCCTCTGCACCATCACCACGGCGCGCGACACCGGCAGCCCCGATTCGAGCACCTGAAACAGGATGGGCGTGGTCACGTAATACGGCAGATTCGCCGCGAAGACCAGCCGATCCCCTTCATCGAGCCGCGGCGCAACGAGCGCCCGGAGGTCCACCTTCAGGCAATCTGCGTACACCACTTCGGCGTTTTCGTGCGGAGCGAGCACCTCGTCCAGCACCGGACGCAGGCTCTCGTCCTTTTCAACCGCCACCACGCGCTTCGCCCGTTCGGCGAGCGCCGCCGTCAGCGCGCCGAGTCCCGGCCCCACCTCGAGCGCCACGGTGCGCGCATCCGGTTCCACCGCGCGCACAATGCCGTCCAGCACGCGCGCATCCACGAGAAAATTTTGCCCGTAGCCCTTCTTCGCGATCACGCCATGCCGGCGCAGCAGTTCCTTCACCTCGCGCGCGGACACTGCGGTCATCCATCCAACCTCCTGACGGCCTCCTCAAACGCTTCGCGCGTGACGCCGTACGCGTTCAGCTTGTGCAAAAACGCCTTCGCGTTGCCGTAACCGATACCGAGCCACTCGCCGAGCCTCTCGCGCCGGCTGGCCGCGTCCGGATGATGGACGAGCCGGTGGCGGGCGAGATCGTCCAAGGTGAATTCGGGCGTCTCACCGAAACTTTGCTCAGCCGAGAGCGTCTCGCGACCGCGCGCCTCGATGAGCGCCCGGCGAACGTCCTCGGCGCTCGCGTGCTCAATCCCGATGCCGCGACTCGACGCGGCGCTCGCTCTGCGAACATGGGCGTGCAGGAGGCCCGGCACCAGCTGGTCCAGTCGGCGCCGGATGCGCTCCCCCGCGCCGTCCGGGTCCGTCAGCACAATGGCGCCGCGCACCTCGACCGCGCGCCGGAGCAGATCCACCGTGCGGCGGCTGACGCGATCGCCGCCCAGAATGAGCACCTCGGCGTCGACCGCCTCATCCACCCGCTGTTTGTCGTGCAGCCCCTCCACCACCACGACCTCGCGCAGCTTCGGGCGCGAATCGGTCATGCTTCCACCTTCCCGAACAGGCGATGCGCGTTCCGCCACGTGAGTTCGGCGATCTCGTCCACCGGCACACCGCGGCTCGCGGCGAGCGCCTCGGCGACGAGCGCCACGCGCGCAGGCTCGTTGCGCTTGCCGCGAAACGGGTGCGGCGAAAGATACGGGCTGTCGGTCTCAATGAGCAGCCTGTCCTCCGGCACGATGGCCGCCACCGCCCGGAGATCGTCCGATTTTTTGTAGGTGACGGGGCCGGCGAACGAGATGTACATGCCGAGCTGGACGGCCCGGCGCATGACTTCCTCGCGCTCGTTGAAGCAGTGCATCACGCCGCCCGCCGCGTCCCCAGGCCGGGTGCGAGCCAACAGTGCCAACACGTCCTCGGTCGACTCGCGGTTGTGCACGATGATGGGCAGCCCCACGCGCTTGGCCAGCTCAATTTGCTTCTCCATGACCTCCTGCTGCACGGGGCGCGGCGCGGAGTCCCAGTAATAGTCGAGGCCTATCTCGCCGATGGCCACCACCTTCGGATGCTGCGCCATCCGCTCGATCTCGTCGTACGCGCCTTCCGGCACGTCGCCCGCCGACTCGGGGTGGATGCCGACGGCCGCGTACACGCCGTCGTGCGCTTCCGCGATGCGGATGACCTCGCGGCAGGTGGCGAGATCGACCGCCGGCACCACGATGCGCTCCACGCCCGCCTCGCGGGCGCGCGCCAGCACGTCGCCGAGATCGTCCGCGAAGCGGCCGTCCATCAGGTGGCAGTGGGTGTCAAACAGCCTCACTTCACAATCGCTCCGTTCGGCATGGTGTCCGGCACCGTCACAATGGAGAGCGTATCCCCCTCGGACGCGCAGAGGATCATGCCGAGCGAGTCCTGACCGCGCAGCTTGACGGGCTTCAGGTTGGCCACGACGACCACCTTTTTGCCCACGAGCTCCTCGGGCTTGTAGTACTTCGCAATGCCGGATACGATTTGGCGCGTTTCACCGCCGAGATCGACCTGGAGCACGAGCAGTTTGTCGGCGTTCGGGTGCTTCTCGCAGGCGAGCACCTGGCCGACGCGCAGCTCCACTTTGTCGAAGAGGTCGATGGTGATCTCGTCCTTGTGCACCACGGTGCTATTCGCCTCGGGCTTCGAGTCCGCGCTGGCCTGCTGGGCCGAACCTGTCATCTCCGTCAAGATCTCAATCTCCTTTTCCACATCGAGTCTCGGGAACAGCGGCTCCCGTTCGGCCACCCTTTGCCCGCTCGGGCCGGCGCCCATTTCGGCGCTGTCCCACGCAAACGCCTCGTCTCCCCAGCCGAACTGCTCGCGGATGGCCTTCGGCGCATCCGTCATGAAGGGCTGCACGAGGATGGCGGAGACGCGAATGGCCTCGACCATATGGTACAACACTGTCGCGAGCCGCTCCCGTTCGCCCTCTTTGTTCAGCTTCCAGGGCTGGCAGTCGTCGATGTACTTGTTGGCCGCGCGCACGAGGTTCCAAAGCTCCGCGAGCGCCACCGAGAACTGGAGCTGGTCCATGTTCTCCTCGACCTTCGCCTTGACCTCGGCGGCGAGATCGCGAAGGGCGCGATCGACGTCCGTGAGCGATCCCGGCGCGGGCACCACGCCGTCGTTGAACCGGTTCAGCATGGCCGCGGTGCGGTGAACCAGATTGCCGAAGTCGTTGGCGAGATCGTAATTCAGCCGCTCGACCATGCCCTCGGGCGTGAACGTCCCGTCCTGCCCGAACGGGATTTCGCGCAGCAGGAAGTAGCGGAACGCGTCTCGGCCGTACCGGTCCACCAGCGAGAGCGGGTCGATCACGTTCCCCTTCGACTTCGACATCTTGCCGCCCTTGACGAGGAAGAATCCGTGGCCGAACACCTTCTTCGGCAGGGGCAGGCCAAGGGCCATGAGGATGATGGGCCAGTACACCGCGTGGAAGCGGACGATGTCCTTGCCGACGACGTGGACGTCCGCAGGCCAGTAGCGCTCGAACTTCGCGCGCTCATCCGCGTCGTCCGAGAGATAGCCGATGGCCGAGATGTAGTTGACGAGCGCGTCGAGCCACACGTACACCACGTGCTTCGGATTGGAGGGCACGTGCACGCCCCAATCGAACGAGGTTCGCGAGACGCAGAGGTCCTGCAGCCCGGGCTCGATGAAGTTCTTGATCATCTCCGTCTTGCGCGATACCGGCTCGATGAAGCCGGGGTTCTCCTCGTAGTATTGCAGCAGGCGATCCACGTATTTGCTCATGCGGAAGAAATACGATTCCTCGCGGACGAACTGGACCTCGCGCCCGCACTGCGGACACTTGCCGTCCACGAGCTCCCGCTCCGCCCAGTACGACTCGCAGGGCGTGCAGTACCACCCCTGATACTCCGAGAGGTAGATGTCGCCCTGCTGAAGCAGGCGCTCGAAGATCTGCTCGACCACGCGCTCGTGGCGCGCCTCCGTGGTTCGAATGAAGTCGTCGTAGGAGATGTCGAGTTTCTTCCACAGGTCCTGAATCCAGGCGATGATGGGATCCAGAAACGCCTTCGGCTCGAGCCCCGCCTGCTCCGCGCGCTGCTGGATCTTGAGGCCGTGCTCGTCGGTGCCGGTGAGGAAGAACACGTCGTAGCCCCGCAGGCGCTTGTAACGCGCGATGGCGTCGGCGGCCACGGTGGTGTACGCGTGGCCGATGTGAAGCTTGTCGTTCGGATAATAGATGGGCGTTGTGACGTAGAAGGTCGGTTTCACGCACATCCCCGCCTTTCCCAAGCGTGTTGGCGCGCGGACGCCGCTGCGCCGCGCGGCTCATAAAAAAACCCCGTCCCGCATTGGGACGAGGATTGCTCGTGGTACCACCCAACTTCGCGCGAAAAGAACGCGCCTCGTTGCGGCCGAGCACGATGCGGCTCAGCCTGTTCGATAACGGGAACTCCCGCGCTCGCCTCACCGGACGTTTGCCCAGGCTCGACGAGCGGCGCTCCAGAATCATACTCCCCAGCCGCTCTGTTGCCGGCTCCCACCCTCCCGGCTCGCTGGAAACCGCGCCACTGGGTACCCTTCCTTCACCGCGCCCGATGCACTTGTCACGGAACGAGCATGATGTTTGATCTTACGCGACGGCGCCGCAAAACGCAAATGTGGAACAACGCGCACAAAAAAATTTTTTGTTCGCCAAAAACCGCATCATCTCGCGGTTTTTTAGAAATCGGAATCGTGGAACAGCCAGGATCAGAACTGTAAGGTCTTGCAAAACTCCGCGCATCCATTATAGTAAGAGTATAGAAGTATTTGCATGGCGTGATAGCGACGAAGCGGCGTGCATGACGCAGGCTGTCTCGCTGGTTGGCCGTGCGGATATTTCTACGAGACATACAGAAAAAATTTTGAGCCCTTT
>NZ_BCSG01000020.1 GCF_001570745.1 Alicyclobacillus mali NBRC 102425 | reverse complement strand
AAAAGGCTCATCGAAGAAGCCTGGCAAGGAGGTATACATTGAGCCAGTTATCGAAGGTGATTCTTACAGATTTGAAGTTCGGCATGGACAGCCACAAGACCCGCAACAAGTGGCTCGTGGTACCAAGCTCTCAGGTCGTGCAACGTTTCGTTGTCTACTGTCCGGCTCCCCTATTCCAACAGACTATATCAAGGCTGAAGGAATTGCTGGGAGAATAAGGAAACGTTTGCTTGCAGTTGTTGCGGAGGGCCAAAATGGGCGAGTTTATCTATCAGCCAGGCCAGATATGCATTGCTTGGGCGATGTTGACAGGCCAAAATGGCTCCCTAGCGTTGAGATACAAGGAGATCGGCGGTTTATGACCACTCCACTGTATGGACTTACTCATTTTCATCATTTGTTTACGGAGAGGCAACTTATTGCACTGAATACGTTCTGTGACCTTGTCTCAGAGGCGCGGGAAAAGGTGTACGAGGATGCACGTAGCAGCGGTATGGCGGACGACGGAATAAGACTTGGGGATGGTGGGTCAGGCGCGAGGGCGTATGCAGATGCAGTAGCAGTTTACCTTGCTTTAGCGGTAGACAAATTAGTGGACCGTGGGAGTGTAATCTGTTCTTGGGACACAGGATACACTAAAGTGCGAAATACATTCGCTCGCCAGGCCATCCCCATGGTATGGGATTTCGCTGAGGCAAATCCCTTTTCGGATTCAACGGGAAATTGGATGAGTATGGTAGAATGGGTCTGGAAAGTCGTAGAGAATGTTCCGATTAATACAATTTTAGGTGAGGCTCATCTCGCAGATGCACAGACCCAGTCCATAAGTGCAGGCAAGATCGTTTCGACGGATCCGCCATACTACGACAATGTAGGCTATGCGGATCTCTCAGACTTCTTTTACGTGTGGTTGAGACGCTCCCTAAATCCAATTCTTCCAAGACTATTAGCAACACTGATGACACCGAAAAAAGATGAATTAGTGGCAGCGACCGACCGTCATGGCTCCAAGGAAGATGCGAACTTGTTTTTCATGCAAGGCATGTCCAAGGCGATGTCCACCTTAGCAAATTCAACTCATCCCGCCTTTCCGGTTACAATCTATTACGCATTCAAACAGTCAGATACAGAGGACGAGGGGACTTCCTCAGAAGGTTGGGTTGCGTTCCTCGAAGCGCTTCTTCAAGCGGGATTTGCCGTTACCGGTACATGGCCCCTACGGACCGAATTGTCAAACCGCATGCGTGGTTTAGATTCAAATGCTCTTGCGTCTTCCATTGTCATTGTGTGCCGTCGACGGTCCGCCGATGCTGAGACGATCTCCCGGCGAGCGTTTCTGAGGGAACTGAACACGGTCATCCCTGAGGCTCTATCGGACATGATGCACGGCGGTCCAGATCAGTCACCTATCGCTGCCGTCGATCTCCAACAAGCGGCAATTGGACCCGGTATGGCCGTGTTCTCCAAATACGCCGCAGTGCTTGAAGCAGATGGGTCACCGATGACGGTGAAGACGGCTTTGCAGTTAATTAATCGAATTGTTGACGCTTATTTGCATGCCTCCGATGCGGAGGTCGACGCCGACACGTTGTTTTGCATCAACTGGTTCGACCAATTCGGATGGTCTGAGGCCGACTTTGGTCGTGCGGATGTTTTGGCGCGTGCCAAGGGGACGAGTGTGGATGCGGTACACGCTGCGGGGGTTCTGACTGCGGGTCACGGCAAAGTCCGATTGCTGCGATGGCAGGAGTACCCGTCCGGTTGGAGTCCGGGTCAGGACCATGACATACCTGTATGGGAGGCGCTTCATCATCTGATCCGCGCACTCCAACTGGAAGGCGAGCAGGCTGCGGGCAAGCTGCTTGCGGGCATGTACAGTCGTTCCGAGTCTATCCGCTCATTGGCGTATCGGCTCTATACATTGTGTGAGCGCAAGGGATGGGCGGAGGACGCAAGGGCATACAACGAACTGATTGCGAGTTGGGATGCCATTGCCGAAGTGGCCCACAAGACTGGACTGTCCGGTTCTCAATTGACTCTGGATGTGGAATAGGACGGAGTGATGGTCATGCTTCTCAAGCCTTGGCGCGAGGTTGCCGTACCGCATGAGGATGTGTTGCGCGGGACCTTTCAGCAGTCAGAGTTTGCGGCCGATTTGACACGTGTTCACAATGGTACCGCAACGGACGAATACAAGGACCCGAAACTCTTTTACGCTCGGACTTACATCACCGAGGGAATGCGGTTGCTCCTTGACTCCATCGTGCGTCGTCTGTGTAGCCTCGGTGGAGAGCCAGTGGTGCAGCTCCAGACAGCGTTTGGAGGAGGCAAGACTCATACCCTGCTGGCCGTGTATCACTTGGCCAAGGGAGAGGTACCTTTACACGAGTTGCAAGGTGTCGGGCCTATCGTCGACGCCGTCGGTGTCGTGGAGGTTCCAAAAGCCAGGGTTGTGGTGCTTGACGGCAATCAACTGTCCCCGAATCAGCCGCAAATGCACGACGGCCAGCCCATTCGGACGATGTGGGGCGAACTGGCTTGGCAGCTTGGTAAGCGGGCCGCTTATGAGCGAATCAGGGAATCAGACGAATCGGGGACGTCCCCAGGCAAGGGCGTGCTGTCGGCGCTCCTAGAGGAATACGCTCCTTGCGTCATTCTCATGGACGAGCTCGTCGCGTACCTTCGCCAATTCGAAGAGGGCCGTCAGTATGCGGGCGGAACCTTTGAGTCCAACTTGTCCTTCATTCAAGCACTGACGGAGGCAGTAAAGGCCGTCCCGAACGCGATGGTGCTGGCATCGCTGCCTGAGTCCGAGTTAGAACTCGGAGGTCCGCGTGCGCAGTTGGCCCTCGACAGCTTGGAGAAGATATTCGGCCGAGTGCAGGCACTTTGGAAACCGGTTGGCGCCGAAGAAGCATTCGAGATTGTTCGGCGCCGGCTGTTTTCCGCGATCGCGGACGAGCGGGCGATGGAAGAAACCTGCCAAGCGTACATGCAGATGTACCTGCAGCATGCCGGTGAGTTTCCATCGGAGACTCAGGAAAGTCGGTATTTGGAGCGTTTGCGGGCTTCATATCCGATTCACCCAGCGGTCTTCGACGCATTGTACAATGTCTGGTCGTCGATGGATAAATTCCAGCGGACACGCGGTGTCCTGCGCTTGATGGCAAAGGCAATTCACAAACTGTGGACGGACGGCAACACTTCGCCGATGATCCAACCTGCTGATTTGCCCATCGACTTTGCGGACGTGCGCAACGACCTCTTGTACTATCTTCCGCAGGGATGGGACCCTGTCGTAGAACGGGATGTGGACGGTCCGCGATCGGAGACAGCGAGACTCGACCGCGATACCCGATTTGGTGCAGTTCAAGCAGCAAGGCGCGTTGCACGCACGATTTTTCTCAGTACGGCACCGGAGGTACCTGGCCAAGCGGCACGCGGAATCGAAATCCCAGATATCCTTCTCGGCTGCATGCAGCCCGGACAGACTGTAGGGGTGTATAAGGATGTCCTTCGCCGTATGAGTGACACCCTACATTATCTCAATGTCGCGGGAACGCGCTATTTCTACGACACGAGACCGAACTTGCGGCGCGAGATGGAGAGCCGCAAGCAGCGTTTCGGGAGGGATGAGACGGAGAAAGACATTCGTGATCGCATCACGAAATGGCTGGTTCGCAGGGCACCGTTTGAGGGGGTGCACGTGTTCACCTCATCGGCTGACGTGCCCGACGATGAGCGAATCCGATTGGTGGTCTTGCCGACGGAGGCAGCGTATAGCCGATCGGCTCCGGAGGATGCACAGGAAGCCGCGAAGCAAATCCTTACCATGCGCGGGACACAGCCCCGGTTGAACCAGAACCGGCTCCTGTTTCTTGCTGCGGACTATGATGTCGTACAGCGACTGAGGGACCATGTACGTACAGCGTTGGCATGGGCCTCGATTCAAAAGGACGTCGCGGAATTGCGACTCAATCTCGATGTGCTTCAACAGAATCAGGTCAAGCAGCAGTTGGATACCGCTCAGCAGGTGGCTGCGCGCACGCTACGGGACGCGTATAAGTGGATGCTCATTCCGTATCAGGAAGTTCGCAACGGAAAAGGCTTGGGTCCGCTTTTATGGGAAGCCGTCATGTTATCGAGCAGTGCAGCCAATACAATGGACGAGATATGTAACAAGCTGAAAGACAACGAATTCTTGATCGAGACTTGGTCGCCGGTGCACTTGAAGCCTCAGCTTGAGAAGTGGTTCTGGAAAGAGGATAAATCGGCTGTGTCGGCGTTCGAAGTCTGGAGGAGCATGTGCCGGTATGTGTATTTGGATCGGCTGACGGACATGGAAGTTTTGCGCCGGGCGATTGAGGTCGGAGTGCGGAGCGGTGCTTTTGGCATTGCCTATGCCGAGGCTGATGGTGAGTATCGGGGCTTTGCTTTTGAGGAGCATGCCCCCGTTGCCATGGACGAATCTCTATTACTAATTGAGCCACAGGAGGCTAGGGCATACGCAGAGAGGAAACAGCGGGAGGCACAGCAAGCGCGAGTGCCAGAAGTGGTGGACACACAGGGTGGAAGCCCATCGCATGCTCCCTTACAAGAAGGAAGTTTGACGGGCGTCCATAGGCCTGTGAATACACCTGCCACTGGAACCACTGTCGGGACATACGTAAGAGAAGACGGCGGGAATGGCCAAGCGCGGGAGATTGCCGCGGCGAAACGTCGGTTTTACGGTACAGTACAGCTCAATGCGATGACGTCAAAAATGGAGTTTAGCACCATATTCGACGAAATCCTGAAGCATTTCACGAGTCGTCCGGATGTTCAAATCGAGCTCACCGTAGACATATCTGCTCGTTCGGAGCAGGGATTTGATGAGGGATTCCAGCGAATCATCAGCGAGAACATGAGGCAGTTGAAGTTTCAGCACGGGGAGTTTGAGGAGGAGTAGAGCCTCAAAGTTGGCTGGTGTATCCTTTTTGGGTGCATCATATTGAAGTTGTAGTAGAGTGAGTGCGAGCAACGCACTTCCTTAGTGGGGGATCCTCTTTGGCTAGGACTGTTGCTTCTGCCTTTCGGCAATTCGCGAGAGATTACGTTGATTTAAATCCTGAGGACGTTTCAGGCGCACGACGGAGTCGGGATTGGCTGGTGAAGATCATCGAGAGTTTTCCATCTAAGTATAAAGGATTTCCAATAATTTATAAAGAAGAATCCCCGGTTTTGATGGGTTCATTTGCTAGGAGTACCAAAATTCGTACGTTGGATGATGTAGATCTTATAATTGTTTTTTCGGCTCAAGGTTCTACTTACACAGAGTCGTCAGACAAAATAGAGGTGCATGTACCGGAAAGTGCACCGCAACTGCGCCGTTTGTGTGACGACGGGGTCCTTAACTCTCGTAGGGTGTTAAATTTGCTTAAAGCATTTCTGTCTGAGGTGCCACAGTACGATAATTCTGAAATCCATCGGAGTCAAGAAGCAGTAACATTGCATCTTTCTAGCTATGATTGGAACTTCGACATTGTTCCGGCCTTCATCACCAAACCACGCGTGGACGGACGTACATATTATGTGATCCCGGATGGACGCGGTGCGTGGAAATTCACTGATCCACGTATTGATGCAAAACGTGCAACTGATACAAATCAGCGGCACGATGGTAGAGTACTTGGGCTAATCCGTCTCCTTAAGTATTGGAACAGGCGTTGTGCTGTTCCTGCGATTTCATCTTATTTACTGGAAAATATGGCAATATCATTTTTTGAGAAAAAACGGGTGATTGGTTCCGTTGGGGAAGCTTTGCGCGACCTATTCACATTCATAAGTACGGCTGTTTACAGTCCTTGCCCTGACCCGAAAGGAATACAAGGAAATTTGAATAACTTGGACGACGATGTTCGTGATAAAGTTCATTCCGCTGCAGCCAGTGCTAGTAAGCAGGCTACTGCGGCGTTATACGCAGAAGCAAAAGGGGATCACGAGATTGCGATTGAAGCGTGGAAACGGATCTTCGGTTCGGAATTCCCTGGTTATGGATGATATCTGCTGTGTTCATTAGGGGGTTGAGAGTCTTGAAGGGATTAGTCACGAACCAGAATGAAGATTCAATGCTCAAAATGTTTGCGGCGGCGCAACGCCTGTACCGTGACGCAAAACTTATTTATAGTATATACTCCGGCCTATCATTACTAATCGCAGTTAGCACGGTAATCGTTGCTACGGCCGTTCGATCATCTGAGCACATTATCGACTTAATCAGTTTTATTGTTACAATGTTGTACTATATTTGTATAAAAGGGGCTATTAAACATAAGGTTGTTCAAGCAGCCAAAACACAGGAAGAAATTGATGTCAAATTGTTCGGCTTGGAATGGAACGATCAACTAGTTGGACATCGCGTTCCAAGAGAAGTGATAAGTCGAGCAAGTAGGCGATTTGGGTTACGTAATTTAGAATCACTGAAGGATTGGTATCCGGATGTTTCCGATGTGCCGTATCCAGCAAGCGTGCTGATCTGTCAACAGTCAAATTTATCTTGGGACCACCATCAACGCCAACAATACACATACATTTTAATTGGGGCTGTGTGCATAATTGCGTTTGGCGATATCGCGTGGATGTGGGTTTCGAATCTTCCTATTCGTGATGCTTTACTAGAACAGTTTGTTCCGGTGATATCTCTGTTGTTATTCGGCATAGACGGGATTAGACACAATCGGCAACTTATTGTTCAAAAGAAAGCGATTCATGAAGAAGTATTGAACCTAATTGAAAGCAAAATTATGGATAGAGACTTCGAGGTGTCAGTGTGCCGTCGAATTCAAGACAAAATTTATCAAACGAGAACTGAACCGATTTTCGTTCCCGAATGGTTTTATCGTATGACGAAACGCAGATTGCAAATGGATATGGTAGATGCTGCTAGGGATTATGAAAAACTTATACAAGGTCACTAACCCCTGTGATTAGCCGAAACTCCCCAGATATTTCTCAATAAATCTTCCTGATGAAAAAACCTAGTCACAGCAAGTCGCGTCGAGTCTGAATGTAAGTAGAGGGACATGGGCCAACATGGCTCCCAAGTCCCTTGTAACGATGAGGTGCCCGATTAGACTTGGTGTTCGATTGCATTTCTTGAAAATCATCCTATTGCCAACGTCGAACTAACTGGAGGTCGGCTATCAATGACGTTGTTGATGCCTATCCTCAACTCGAGGTGCTCTCAGCAACCTTACATATTATTCGGATATTATGAAAATTAGTCTCAAATAATACAGCGATCCGGCAGATGTTGTTTTAACGGGCTTCGCGGCGCAAGGGGATTTGGGTGTCACTTTGGGTGTCAACTCATCAAAAATCGTATGTGCTCAGGTCCGCTCACCGCAAAACACAAATGCCGAAATCCCAATCGGGACAAGGCTTTTCAGACCTGAGCACAACTTGATAATACTCCACGAAATCGGACAATTTGACTCTCGTAATGAGCAGGTCGTCGGTTCGAATCCGACAGGTGGCTCCATATTTTATTGCAAGCAGGGCAGTTAACCCAAGAGGGTCAGCTGCCCTGCTTGGCTTTGTGTGCCAAGTGGGCTTGGGTCTTCCAAAGTCGTGATCGCAAGCATTCATGCGGCATTCCTCTATCTTTCCACATCTGTGTCGCCCCATCTTCATCGCCGCGGAAACGACTCGTAACGTCATCCACCGCACATCGTCCTCGGTTTCCATGGGCCTTGTTTCCTCGGGCGAGAGGATTTCTCGTGGCGTTGTCGAACCTTCTCTTATCTTCGGCGATTTTGGCGGACGCGAGCGAATGCGTCCGCGCACGGGAGACGTTCCATGTGAATCGGCTACCACCTTCGAAGATCCCATCCGCGTGGAAGCGCGCGCGGATGGCCGGCGTGCGACGCAATGCGCGCTTGTTCGCGCTGGTGGGTGCGCTCGCCACCTCCCTCGCGGGATGCGGCGGTCCTCCGCAGTCATCCGTGGAGCACGTCGCGAACGCATCCAAGCCCGAGACCACGGCGCATCCGACGCATGCGGCGGAGCCCAAAAAATCGTCCGCACCGGCCAACGCCACAGCCCAAGAGACCGGGAGGTCTTCCCAACCGGCGTCCACTGCCAATGAGAGCCTCCTGAACGACGAAAATTCGGTGCTCTTCATCGGGCGCGACGGACAGCAGGTGCGCATCCCCGTCGTGCCCATTGTGAATGCGCAGTACGGGATCACGCCCACGCAGCCGCTTTTGCCGTATCCGCCGGGAGGATTTCGCCCGGTTCACTTCACCATCCCTTCGGGCCAAACGGCAGACCTGTGCGTGTACTTCATGAATGACGGCATGAATGACGGTGGCGTGGAACTGCTGGGACCGCGCGGCTGGTGGGTCACCCGCGCTGGCGTTGGCGCCGATGCCTCCGACGCCATTGACCTCGAGAGCGAGGACGGCACGGGCGCGCTCACGTTCTTCATCGACACGGCTATGGGTAGCATCGACGAGGACGTCATGGCGTACTTTCCGAACTGGCAGCAGCTGTTGCCGCAGGACGCCCAGAACTTTGGCCCTGTGACGTCGCCGACCTTTGCCGCCCGCGTTCTTCTGAACCCGAATGTCCTAGCGTATGAGCTAGCAGATGGCACGAACGGCCTTGCCATCTTTGTGCATGGTCCGAACGTCAACTGGGCCTTCATCCAGGAGGAGATTCGGGGCGTCCCGCACGCCCTGGAGACCACCATCCTCAACTACGAGTTGTCCGTCGCGCATGCGTCTTAATTCGCTTCCCGCGCCAGCTCCTTTGCGGAGATCCCGGCGCGTCGGCATGGAGGGTTGCTCCATGAAAAAGGTCGTAAGCACCGCCTCATGCGTAATGGCACTAAGCGCGCTCCTCGCGGGGTGCGGTTCATCTCCTGATGGCGAGCCGAGCGGGGCGGCGAGTGTCCAACATCGCGCCGTAAGCTCCACTGCGCAGCCAGCACCCGCGTCGACATCCAAATCCGCTCAAGCAGGTGACGCGGCGCAAGCCGCAACCGCCGCCTCGGAATCGCAGCCCGCGAGAACTGGGGCCGCCGAGGTTTCGCCCGCGCCTGCCGTCGGCTGGTACGCGGTGCCCATCGGCCAGGTTTACGGCGATCTCGCCGTGATCGCGGGCATCGATCCGGAGGGTGCGCGCCTGCGCATCACGGTGCGCGTGGAAGTCCGCAACCGCGAGGGGTGGATCGCGAGTCACCGCTGGGCCGCCGCGTGGTTCACGCCGGCCACCGGAGCGCTCCAACCCGCGGGCAGCCTGCCTGCGCAAACGCAGCGCACGTATGCGGGGCCCGTTCATCTCGAGTTCTCGAGCGGCTTCCCGAGCGGATTCGTGCCCGTGCCGGTGACGGTCCAGGTGGGTGGGAAGCCCGCGGCGAAGTGGCCTTCGGGCATTCCAACCTACGGCTCGCTCGTCAATCCTGAGTCGCTGCCGCCGGGATCGTGGGACAATGTCATTCTAGGCCAGGTCGGGAACTGGATTTGGGTGGCGCTGAAGGGGCCGAAGGATCCGCCGTTTTTCCCGCACGCGTGGCCCATCACGTGGGGATTCCGCACGTGGGATCGGCTCGTCGCGTTTGACGTCGTGACAGGCCAGGCAGTCGAGTACGCCATTCCTCGGAGCTACGGTTACGGCAGTTGGGTGGATATGGTGACGCCGAACGACGTGTTGCCTTCATTCGCCCGCGAGGGAAATCGCGTCTATGTCGCGGTGGGCGAATGGGTGGGGTGCTTCCCGGCTGTGCCGGAAGCGGCAGGCGCACCGACGGTGGTGCGCGCCGCGAGCCCGGTACGCGTGGCGGCGAGCGGTTCGTACGTGGCACAGGAGGGCCGGGCCGCCCTGGCGGACCTTGCGGCGGATGAGCGCCAGGCGGCGGAATTCCTCGCGAGCTACTGGGATATGGAGATGGGGGCGCATGTGCCTGGCGTACCGCCGCTTTCGGCGTATCAAACCGGCAAAATGCGCGCGTGGAACCAGGAGCTGGCCATCCTCAATCACGGTGATCTGCCGCCCGATTTGCTCTGGAGCCTATTCTTCCCGTTCCCGGCCGGATCGCAAAGCGACGCGGAGCGCCAACAAATGGGCCGCGCCATCCTGAACATGCTGCAGAGCCGCCTGCAGGCGGACGCGTACGGTGTGCTGGCTCTGACGCCGAAGCAGGTCGTGGCGCAGTTTCACGGCAATCCTCCCATCGCGCTTCCCGGGTACGTCATCCGAAATCACCTGTACGTGCCGGCGTCTTAAATCGCGCCTGTGATCCGGAAGCTTCATGCGCGCGTGTGGACCAGGGGCCTGAGCCTTCGGCTGGAGACTGACTGGTCGGTCGATCCGCCGCTGAATTGGAGGTCTCGACGTGGGACGAACGAGTTGGACGATGGGCGCTGTCTTGGCGTGTGTCCTCTCTGTGTCGGGGTGTGGAACCGCGCCTTGGGAAACGACATCCATCTCGACGACGCCGTCGACGGGGCAGGCGGGTCAGGGGACGTCCGTCAGCCATGGTGAGATGGGATGGTACTTTGTGCCCATTGCGTCGATGTACGGCGACATGGCCGTGATCGCGGGGATTCGCCCGGGCAAGGGTCGGCTGAAACTGTGGATTCGGGACGATCGCTTCCAGGGCGAGGGCGTCACCTTTGCGAAGACGTGGGACGTGGCCTGGTTCACACCGGCCACCGGTGTGTTGACGCGCGCCGGCACGATGCCTTCGCGCGCCCAATCCCGCTACAACGGATCGGTACAGCTGGTCTTCCCCTACCAATGGCCGACGGGCGGGCATCCCGTGGAGGTCTCGGTGCGAATGGGCACCCGACCGGGACCCCCGTGGCCAGCGGCCATTCCCATGTATGGATCGGACATGACGCCAGCGTCTTTCGCACCAGGGGCGTGGGACAATCTTATTCTGGGCCAGGTGGGGGACTGGGTCTGGGTGGCTCTCAAGGGGCCTGAGTCGCCGCCACTCCCAGGGGGCACGTTCGCGACGCTGTGGGGTTATCGCACGTGGGACCGCCTCGTCGCGTTCAATACGAAAACGGGTCAGGCCGTCCAGTACCCCATTCCACGCAGCTACTCCATCGGATCGTATATCGAGATGGTCACCCCGAATCTCACGGTGCCCTCCTTTGCGGTCCAGGGCGACAGGGTGGATGTGGGGGTGGGTGAGTGGATCGGATCTTTTCCGGCCAAGCCCTCCATCCCCGCCCATGCGGATGTCCTCCGCATTCAGGCTCCCATCATTCAAGTGCCCGATTCGGCGTACGTTGAGTCCACTGGCCAAGCAGCGCTCGACGCGCTCAACCTGGATGTGGAGTTGGCGGCGCAGTCGCTCGCCAGCTACTGGGACAGTTTGGTGGGTGTGAGCGTTCCGGGTTTACCGCCCTTTTCCGAGTATCGGACGGGCAAGCTATTGGCGTGGAACCTGTATCCGACCCTCGTGAATCACGGCAGCTTGCCGCCCGATATGCTCTGGTCGCTCATGTTTCCCTATCCGGCAAAGAGCTCGGTGGATGCTGAGCGCAACGAACTCGCGGAAGAAGTGGTAGCCATCATGCAGTCGCCGCTCGACTGGGATGCCGAAAACATGGGCGCCATCTCGGCACGGGACGTGATCGCCCGGTTTCACCATCGTCCGCCCATGGCGCTGCCTGGGTATGTCGTCCGCGGAGATGCCTACTGGCCGAAGGGGTGACGCCCATTCGCCGCGCTCGCGTGAACAGGTCTGGCCGAGGTTCGGCTCGAAGCAGCTTGCGACAAGGCATGGCCGGGCCCCGGCCTTCGGCCGCCTTGTCGCGAGTCGCGGGGAATTGCGGCCTGAGTGTATCATGTGATTTAATACACTTAACACATTCGGGCTGCGAGGGGGGGACCGCCATGACGCTGGATCCGCCTTGGCAACCTCCCGCGTGGGAGCTCGATCCGTCGCAGCCGCTGTATGAGCAGATTGCGCACCGCATCCGGGTCGAAATCGCCGCCTCGCGCCTGCCAGGCGGGACGCGCCTGCCCTCCGTGCGCGATCTCGCCGCCAGTCTACGCGTGACGCCCAACACCGTCATGCGCGCGTACGCCGAGCTGGAGCAGGACGGGCTGCTCGAGACGTTTCGCGGCCAGGGCACATTCGTGGCGCGCAGTTCGGGGGTTGAGGCGCGGGCCCAGGCGCGCATTGCGCGGCAGGCGTTGGAACACGTGCGGCGCGTCGCGGCCGATCTCGGCATGCGCGTGGAAGATTTGCTTCGGCTGGGCGCCGAAGCGGGGGGAGGAGAGGACGACGATGCAGGCAGCCATCGAGTGTGACGGCGTGGGGTTCACGTTTGCCAGGCGCCCCATTCTTCGCGACGTGACCGTGCGCATCCCGGTCGGCGAAATGGTGGGACTTCTTGGGCCAAACGGCGCGGGCAAGACGACGCTCTTGCGCATCCTTGCGGGCGTCCTAGCACCCGAAGCGGGCCGCATCCGGGTGCTCGGCGAGCCGCCGGGCTGGCGAACGCTTCGGCACACCGCGCTCTTGCCCGAGCGGGGACATCTCCCCGGCTGGCTGACCATCGGCGAGTGGATCATCCATGCTCGCCGGCTCTATCCCGACTGGAGCGAGGAACGCGAGCGCCGCCTCGTGGACGATCTCGCCCTGCGCCTCGACCGCCCCATCGCCCGCCTCTCCCGCGGCGAGGGAGTGCGCGTAGGGCTCCTCACGTGCCTCGCGCGCGAGGCGCCCGTCGTGCTCCTCGACGAGCCGTTCACGGGCATCGACCTGTTGTCGCGGGAGACCATCGCGTCCGCCATCGTCCGGGAGTGCGGTGACGGGAGCCGCACGGTCATCGTCGCCACGCACGACGTCCGCGAGTTTGAGCCGCTCTTCGATCGCGTCCTTTTCCTGAAAGACGGCTCCATTGCAGCGGACGAGACGGCCGAAGCCATCCGTGCGCGTGGCCAGTCGGTCGCCTCGCGCTACCGGGAGGTGTTTTCGCCGTGACGCACGCGGATCGATGGCTCGCCCTGTGGCGGTTCGAGTGGTCCAGGGGAAGGGGAGGCCAGCGTCCATGGAAGCGGCGACTCGTGTGGCTCCTCGTCGCGGCGGGGGTATCGCTGGCCGCGGGCCTGACCATCTCGGCGAGCACCTCCGCTTCGCCGAATCGCGTCGGACTCGCGTCGTTCACCATCTGGCTCCTCTTCGGTTCTTTTTCTCTCGTGCGCGCCGGGACGGGAGACGGACTCGGCGCGACGGCGATGCTTCCGTATTCGCGCTTCACGGTGGTGTGCGTTCGCGCCGCGGTGGTGTACGCGCGGCTTTGCGGCTGGTGCCTTCTTGGGGCAGCCCTCTCCGCCGCCATCAATGCCGCGTATGGGCTGATGCGCAATCCTCAGGTTCTCGGTACTTTGCTTTCACTCCTCGCAGCGGCAGCCCTGATATGCATGGGTCTCGCCTGTGTCTCGGCGGTTCTCTCCGCGCTGCGAAGCTCGGCCTATCGCTGGATGGGAACGTTAGGCGATATGATTGGGTCGGGCTTGATCATCTTCCTATGCGACGACGTTGCCAGGCGCGGTCCTCTGTCCGAAATGCACGAGAGTTGGCTGGTGTTTGCGGCGGTCTACGCGGCGTATGGCGTGGTCGCGGCTGCCGTCGGCACGCGTTGCCTCGTCCGCGGCACGTGGCTCCTTACAGCAGGGGACGAGGTGGAGCGCGTCCGTCCTGAAAAAGCGGAATCGTCGCGGCGCTTCATGCACCGGTTCGACCCCAATTCGAGCGCCCGCGGTTTGCGCCCGCAGGTCAAATCAGTCAGCGTGAACCTCGTCCGCACCGCCATGTTCATCTTTCGGATGGGACTTGGGCGCGTGCTGTGGCCGGGCGGTGCCAGACCGGCTTGGAGGGCCGCGGTGGTCCTCCTCTTCGGCCCAGTCATCGTGTTTGTGGCGCTGGTGGCATTGGGGTGGACGTCTCGCGATGCTCATCTCCTGTTCGCCCGTCTCGAGGGTGGCATGATCGGCGGCGCGTGGCTGTGGACGATGTTTTGCGGCTTCGCGGTGGCGAGTCTTCTCGAACACCTCGGCGACTGGATGCGGGGCTGGCCCGTGCGCAAGGAGGGCGTGATCGCCGGATTTGCACTGGCTGAAAGTCTCAGCACTTGGCTGTGGCTTGCCGCGGGTGTGCTGGGTGGCGTGGTCCTTTGGGCGCATCTGGAATTGGCTCACCTGACAAGGGGCGAGGATGTTCGCGAGGTGCTTCTGGCGGGACTCGTCAGCGTCCTCGTGGGCACGTGGAACACCGTTTGGTCGGCGGCCTGGACGGTTTGCTCCGAGCGAGGCGATAGGTTCGCCTGGTTTTCGTTCGAGATCTTCTTGGCGGGCGTGTGGTTCGTCGAAGGCGGACGCGTGGTGGCCTGGTTCGACACCGTCGCCTGGCCGAAGGTCGCCGGGGTTGCCGTGGCGTTTCTCGCCGTCGCGGCCATGGCACTTGCGCCTCGTCTCCACGCCGCCGCGCGGCGCCTGATTTCCCCTTAGAGGCGAGGCGCGCATACTCATGCCATCATGGCAAGGCGGCCGATGTGTTCCATGCGGCCGCTTGTTGTTTTGCATGCGTTGCCTTATACTATACCCAGTAAGGTATGAAGGTGAGCCTACAAGGAGTGAGATAGTCGATGTCGTGGATTTGGATCATTGCGGTCGTGGCCATTGTGGGTTTGTGGGTTTGGCGGTCGTTGCCGGCCAAGGGCGTCCGGTCGATCTCGGCAGAGGAGTTGAAGGATCTGCTTCGGGGCAAAAAGTCCGGCGCGCAGCTCGTCGATGTGCGGGAGCCTTCGGAATTCCGGGGCGGTCACATTCAGGGATTCAAGAACATTCCACTCGGCGAGTTGCCGAATCGCAGCGGAGAATTGGACAAGGATAAGCCCGTGATCGTCATGTGCCGCTCCGGTGCGCGGAGCGCTCGCGCGGCCAAGTGGCTCGCACGCCACGGTTTTCGGGAGGTGCGCAATCTCACGGGCGGGATCATGGCTTGGAATGCGGCGAAGCGGCGTTCGTCCTGACGAAGCTGCCGCTTCGGGAAAGGCGGAGATGTTGCCATGGCCACGTTGACACTGTCTGAGGCGTCCTTCACCGCGCTCCTTCGCGACGCCGCGAAACCCGTCCTCGTGGACTTCTGGGCGCCGTGGTGCGCACCATGTCGGCTCATGGCGCCCGTGATTGAGGCGGTGGCTCGCCAGTTCGAAGGAGCGTTGATTGTGGGCAAGCTGAATGTGGACGATCATCCGCGCGTCGCGCAGGCGTATGGAGTGATGAGCATTCCGACGCTGATAGGATTTCGCGAGGGAATGCCGGTGATGCGGCTTCAGGGGCTGGCGCCGAAACACGCTGTGCTTCAAGCTCTGGAGTCCGTATGGAACGACGGGAGGGATGGAGAATGACCGAAACCTGGGCTCGCGTTTATGATTCGCCGCATTCGGTGGACGAGACGGTCGAGCGAGTCACCGCGGCGCTGAAGGAGCAGCAGTTCGGCGTTCTGTGGCAAATGGACGTGCCCGAGACGCTTCGCGCCAAAGGCATGCCGTTTTCGACGCCGTACCGAATTCTCGAGGTGTGTAACCCCAAGGCCGCAAACGAGGTCTTGTCGCAAAACCTTCAGGTCGGGTATTTTCTCCCCTGCAAGGTCGTGGTGTACCAGGACGGTGAACGGACGAAGGTGGCGTTTCCCAGGCCGACGTCGCTCATTGGCTGGATTGGCGATCCCGCCCTGGATCCCGTTGCAGCGCGCGTCGAGGATGCGCTCGAAAGCGCCGTCGCTGAGGCCACGCGCGACTGAAGTCTTGCACATGTGGCAGGAATGTGAGCCGCTCTGGCGAAGCGATTCAGCATCGCTTCCCAGAAGCGGCATTTTGTTTAGCAATGGAGGCGGTCGGACGTGATCGTCGTGGACGTGGGAGACGCGTTTCGGATGATTGCTCAGTATGATCACAGCCTGCACGCGGGCGAAATGGGCGCGTGGTTGCGGGATGAAGCGTTTTCAAGCCCCGATCGGCGGACCTCGGTCCTCACGGGTGTCGCGGAGCACGACTTGGCCTGGCAGGGAATGGACAAGGTGCCCATGTGGAACGACGCCGGCAGGAAGCCGTACTCGTTTCTCGACCTACCCGATTCTTGGAAACTGGCTCATTATCACTGCGGGGTCGACGAACTCGAGGCTCGAGATCCGTACGCTGGTCTCCTCGCAAGTCGGCATTACACGGCCTTCTTCGAGCATGCCACGGATTCGGACGCGCTGGCCTTCCTCGCGCGGGAGCGGTCGCGCCAGGCGCGCATCGCGGCGGATCTCGGCGTAGAGGAGCAAGATGTGGAGCGCGATGTGCGCATTGTCCAATTTCTCGATAAACTATCCTTGTACGTGTGCCTGAGCGATCCGCCTTCCGGTCAGAATCCTGGTGCCCCTTGGCTTCAGCGTCCCTTTCCAGAGCTGGAGCCCGCCCTGGGCGAACCCGTTGAGGTTCATTGGGTGGGGTCTGGCCGGGTCGGATTGAAACCGTTTCCTTTTCGTGCCGCGTTCGCGTGCGACGTCCCGGTGCGAAGGGTGGACAAGCGCCGCATCGCGGCGGTCGGGATCGCCACGGCCTATCAGGAAGCACCTGTCGAGCGAGAGCGCGTGACCATGTCGCCCGCGTAAGGAAAACGGCAGGCGCCGCAAAGGGAAGGGTGGAGAAGATGACATTTCGGAACATCACGGTCGCGGGCGGCGGCGTGCTGGGGAGCCAAATCGCGTACCAAACGGCGTTTCACGGTTTTCCGGTCGTCATCTACGACGTTTCGGACGAGGCCCTCGCCAAGGTGCGCGATCGCCTGGAGAAGCTGAAACCCAACTACATGCGGGACCTCGGTGCGTCACAGGAGCAAGTGGACGCGGCCATCCACAGGATACGGCTGACGTCCGATCTCGCCGACGCCGTGCGAGAGGCCGATCTGGTCATCGAGGCGGTGCCTGAGATTCCCGATGTGAAGCGGGAGTTTTACGAGCGGCTGGGCAAGGTCGCGCCGGCGCGTACGGTATTCGCTACCAATTCGTCGACGCTCCTTCCGAGCCAGTTTGCGGAGGCCACGGGGCGGCCGGAGAAGTTTCTCGCGCTTCACTTTGCGAATTCCATTTGGCGGCACAACACGGCGGAGGTCATGCGCCACCCTGGGACCGACGAGCAGGTGTTTCGGGACGTGATCGAGTTCGCGCGAGCCATCGGCATGGTGCCGCTGCCGCTGCACAAGGAGCAGCCAGGGTACATTCTCAATTCGCTGCTTGTGCCCTTTTTGGAGGCTGCTCAGATGTTGTGGGTAAACGAAGTGGCGGATCCAGAGACCATTGACAAGACGTGGATGATTGCGACAGGCGCGAAGGAAGGGCCGTTTTCCATCTTGGATACGGTGGGCATTCGGACGGCGTACAACATCGCGTCCGGCAAGGCGAAGTCGGGGAACGAGGCCTACGTCAAACTGGCCGAGAAACTCAAGTCGATGATCGACCAGGGCAAGCTCGGCCGCGAGTCTGGGGAGGGATTTTACCGCTATCCGCATCCTCGGTTTAAGGAGCCCGATTTTCTCAAATAGTCCTTGTGCAACGAGGCGGGCCCGCTTGCGCGGGCCTGTGCTCAAACGGTCACTGCCTGCCCCTGCTTGACCCAGGACGCGATGGTCACCGTGCGACGGGCCTGATGGCGAATCGCATCCTGTGTCCCTTCAGGGATCTCGCCGTTTTCCGACACGGTCACGCTCGTACCATACGGATTTCCGCCCGACGCGTACGCGGACGCGTCCGTGAAACCTGGTGCAGCGACGATGGCGCCCCAGTGGAACATGGAGGTGTAGAGTGAGAGAATGGTCGCTTCCTGACCTCCGTGCGGATTCTGCGCGCTCGACATCGCGCTCACGACCTTGTTTGCGGTCTGTCCCTTCGCCCACAGGGGTCCAAGCGTATCTAGAAATTGTTTCATCTGCGACGGGATGTTGCCGAATCGGCTCGGAACGCTGAAGATGACCGCATCTGCCCACGCCACGTCATCCGGCGTCGCCACAGGGATGTGCGCCGTGGCTGCGACGTGCGCCTTCCATGCCGGAGAGGACTCAATGACTTCGTTAGGGGCGAGCTCTGCAACCTTTCTTACCCGCACTTCGGCGCCAAGTTCTTGCGCAGCTTCCGCCGCGATCTGCGCCATTCGATAGTTGGTCCCCGTTGCACTATAGTAAAGGATAGTCAAACGGACGTTGGACATTGCCTTTCCTCCACTCCATGTGTCTCTTTATCCTGACACTTACAATTCGTAAGTGTAGGCGATGTCCATGATAGAGCCTGAACGCGTTGGTGTCAACTGACTGAAGGGTTCGAAAGGAGGGGTACTTTGGACCGGGGCAGCGACGAGGAACAGAAGCTCGGAGACGCCATCGCGGATGTGCTTCGCCGGGAGATTGTGTGGGGCGAATGGCCTGCTGGGCACGTGTTCAGTGAAAATGCGCTGGCGCGCCGCTTCGGTACCAGCCGCTCACCTGTACGCGAAGCCCTTCGGCAGTTGGCGCATGAGGGACTGATTTCACTTGGTCGAAGCGGCGCCCGCGTGTTGGGGCTCGACTTGACCGACGCCTTGGAGCTGTACGACGTGCGAACGTTCATCGAACAATTCAGCGCCGCTCGCGTGTGTCAACGGAGCCGCGTTGAACGGGAACGGCTCGCCGGAAGTTTGTTGAGTCTCGTGATTGAAATGGAAGATGCGGCGCTGCGCCGTGATTGGCAGAGATTTGCGGAGCTTGATCTCGCCTATCACGACGTGATGGTCCGCGCATCCCGCCATCGTCGCCTGACGCGGCTTTGGGACGAGATGCGAAAACTCCTGCAACTCACGTTGGCGCTGGTCATGCGCAAGCGCATGCAGCGAGGTTCCGCCGATATGCAAGGCGCGCTGGCCCAGCATCGAAGTCTTGCGGAGGCCATCGTCGCGGGCGATGGAGATTGGGTGCGGGGCGTGATTCAATCTCATGTGGAAGAGACTCGTAAATTGCTCGAGAGCGGATTGCATGGACACATCGGGGATGACGAGCGCTGAACAGGAAGCAGGAGGGAGGCAAACGCAAAGGCGGCCTGGCAAGAGCCGCCTTTGCTGCGAAAGTGGCTATTTCTTCGTGCAAAAACAAGCGTTTTCTCGGTTTGATATTAAGCGCTTACACCAGCCGACGAGGGGCGCTTTTGTGCAAACGGCTGGCCCACAGGCATAAAGACGTGTCCCATCGTCTCGTTCAACACGGTGGCAAACGACGTGTAGAGCGCGCTCAGTCCGCAGATAAAGCCTACCCAGCCACCGGCGGAGCTGCTGCCAATGATGCCAAAGGCGTGCGCCGCGAGCAGGAAGAACGTGATCCACAGGGTCAGGAACACGAACCAGAGCGCCTTGTTCAGATAGAAAGTGCCGAACCACAAAAACAGCGTGAGAATTCCGAAGAACAGGAGGAAGAGTCCCAGCCCTGCCGTGGGCGCGAACTTGTTGATGAGGTAGAACGCCCACCAGAACGCGCCGTATGAGCAGAACGCGGTGGCGCCGAATGTGTTGCCCTTGCGGAACTCCCAGAGTCCAGCGATGAACTGCGCCGTTCCACCGTATGCGATGGCGAGTCCGAGGACCACGCCGAGCGCGCCCGCGCTTTCCACGCCTGCGTTGATGAGGCTCAAAATGCACGTCGTAATTCCAAATCCGGCGAGGCCGAGCGGGCCAGGATCTGCAATTTTCACCTGACCAGACATTCTATTCACCCTCTTTTCCATCTCTTTTCATGGGGCGACAACGGCTCGGCAAAATCGAGTGGGCGTCCTGCGCCTGCCGGATCACCTCCTTCCAAGCGCAGGACGTCCGTGCGGCTGACATCTCAATCATTCCTGGTCCTTGTATTGCGACTTCAGCTGCTCGACGACGGCTGGATCGGCCAAAGTGGTGGTGTCGCCGACAACGCGTCCTTCTGCGATGTCGCGCAACAGGCGGCGCATGATCTTGCCGCTTCGGGTCTTCGGCAGATCTGCGGTAAAGATGATCTCCTCGGGCCGCGCCATGGCGCCGATCTGCTCCACGACGAACTGCTTCAGTTCCGCGACGAGATCGTCCGAACCGGTGTGGCCTTCTTTGAGGATGACAAACGCGGTGATGGCCTGCCCCTTGACTTCGTGGGCGCGTCCGATCACGGCCGCTTCTGCCACGGCGGGATGAGCCACAAGGGAGCTCTCGACCTCCGCCGTGCCGATGCGGTGGCCCGAGACATTGATGACGTCGTCCAGCCGCCCGACAATCCAGTAGTAGCCATCCTGATCTCGATACGCGCCGTCTCCAGGCAGATAGATACCTTCAAATTTTCCGAAGTACGTCTTGCGGAAGCGCTCGTCATCACCCCATACCGTGCGCAGCATGGACGGCCATGGCTTGGTGATGACAAGATTTCCGCCATGTCCCGGTGGCACCGGATTGCCGTCGTCGTCGAAAATATCGACGGAGATGCCGGGCACCGCCTTGGTGGCGGATCCGGGCTTGGTGGTGACGATGCCTGGCAGCGGGGCGATCATCGCGCAGCCGGTCTCCGTCTGCCACCAGGTGTCCACGATGGGGCAGCGCTCCTGCCCAACGTATTTGTGGTACCACATCCACGCCTCTGGGTTAATGGGTTCGCCGACGGAACCGAGCAGCCGGAGCGTGCTGAGATCGTGCTTTTCGACGTACTGGGGACCCCACTTCATGAACATTCGGATGGACGTGGGTGCGGTGTACAGGATGGTCGCACCGTATTTCTCCACAATGGCCCAGTACCTATCGCGATCAGGATAGTCAGGCGATCCTTCGTACATGACGACCGTCGCGCCAGCCGAAAGAGGCCCGTACACGATGTAGGTGTGGCCGGTGATCCAGCCGATGTCCGCCGTGCAAAAGAACACATCATCGTCCTTCAGGTCAAACACGGTCCGCATCGAGGTGTTGACGCCAACCAAATATCCACCCGTGCTGTGCACGATGCCTTTCGGCTTGCCCGTCGTGCCTGACGTGTAGAGCAGGAAGAGGTAGTCCTCCGCATCCACGGGTTCAGCGGGGAAGGGCTTCGTCGGCGCGTTCTCCATAAGTTCATGCCACCACACGTCCCGCGTCGGATTCATACCCGCTTGGGCCGCTTCGCCAATCCGCTTGACGACCACCACTTTCTCAATAGGCGTGCCCTCGACGGCTTCGTCGGCGTTCTGCTTGAGGGGGATGACCTTGCCGCGCCGCCAGCCGCCGTCGGCCGTGATGAGCAGCTTGCTGCCGGCGTCCAGGATGCGATCTTTCAAGGATTGCGCGGAAAAGCCTCCGAACACGACGGAATGCATCGCGCCGATCTTGGCGCACGCGAGCATCGCGACCGGGAGTTCGGGAACCATCGGCAAATAAATGGTGACGCGGTCTCCCTTTTTCACGCCAAGCTCGGTGAGCATGTGCGCCGCTTTATCCACTTCGCGCCGCAGCATGTCGTACGTGAGCACGCGGCTGTCGCCTGGCTCGCCTTCCCAGATGATGGCCGCCTTATTCTTGCGGTGCGTGAGCGTGTGGCGATCTACGCAGTTATACGCGGCATTCAACTTGCCGCCGATGAACCACTGTGCATGGGGTGGGTCCCACCTGCAAACGCTTTCAAATTCATGGAACCAAGTGATGTTTTCGGCTTGTTTCGCCCAGTAACCTTCCGGATTGTGCGCCGCTTCCTCGTAAATGCTTTCATCATTGTAATTCGCTTGGCGGCGAAATTCTTCCGACGGGGCAAAGGTGCGCGTTTCACGGAGTAGTGCGTCGAGATCATTTGGCGTCATGGTCCGGCTCCTTTCTCTGGCCGCGTCGATCACGGCGGCAACTTGAATGGTTCGATTCCATGATAGAATAAATAGCGCGAAAAGACAATCTCCAACCGGTGTCAATGCCTATATATTCGAAATTCGCGGCGATTTATGCCCCTCATTCCGTGGGGACTGCACAACCCGAGAGCGCCGCGATATGGGGGCGAGCAACATGAAAAAGGCCGTTTCGCGATGTTTCACACCGCGAAACGGCCCGTCAACCTCGCCGTCAAATTTCCTCGTCTTCTTCGCTGTCGTCGAACAGTTCATCATTGTACGCATCGACGACGCGCTGCCATTCTTCGTCATCCTCAATCTCGGACAGCACCATTTGCTCGCCATCTTCTCCGTCGATCCGGAAAATGACGCCTTCGTCCATGGAGTCGTCGAGCGGCAACAGCACCGCGTAGTCCTTGTTGTCGACCGTCAAGACCTCGCCCAGTACAAACTGATGCTCTTCGCCGTTTTCGTCCTCCAGGACGATGACCTCGTCCTCGTGATCGACAAACTCGTCATGAGCCATTTCGATCTCATTCCCATCCGCAATCCAGATTTGGCCTGCGCCATGCTTGCATCAACATAACACCATGTGTCCACGGTGTCAACGCGTCTGGCGGCGCTCACCCATCCGGCGGCAACGACAGCGCTCGCTGCAGTCGGCTCGAGACCTCATCGAGGAGGTCGTTAAGTTCCCGCTCCGCCTGTTCATATGAGGCAATCTCGGGGACTCCCCGCATCTCCGCCAGCAGGCGATCCGCCTCCTCGATGACGTGTCGATAATGCATGGGTGGCACCCGCCGCGCTTGAAATTCGGTGACCGCCTCCTGGAGTTCGCGGAATCGGCGGAGCATGGACTGAGCTTGCGGCGAGCCGTCCAGTTGGACTTTCGCGTCGCGGTACCGCTGCGCCTGCTCGGAATCGGCGATGAGACGGGCGAGTTCAGACGCTTTATCCCAGAGCGCTCCTCGATCCATCTCATCACCTCACATCCGCAGCGTTACCGGGCAGAAGCATGTCTATACGCCTACGTGGCACTCGTCGCCGGACCAACGGCAGAGTCTTCCTCTCGCATCAGCTCTTCCAGTTCTTTCACCGCGCGGTCGAAGGCTTCTCGATTCCGCTCGTCAAGTGCGCGGTCGATCTTCATCCGAATTTCCTCGCGCCGCATGGCTCGCGCCTCAACCTCGGACAGAACTTGCTGCACTTCCGGCGGAATCGGAAGTTCCGGTAGATTGATGAAGACAAACAACTTGTCTGTCGAAGAAGCATTGTTAAAATACGTCTGGAGAGCAGGCAGGATTTCCTCCGCTTGGCTCACCTTCTTAATGCGGCCGTTCAGCGGCAGGCGGGCAATCATGCCGTGACGCCCGATGATGAGCAGCGGCACGTTCTCCAGCACGATGTTCGTCGACTCCAGTTGGCCGTGGCGAGCAGCGAGGAAGTCGATGACGGCCTCTGCTCCGGGAGGGAGCAGCTTGGTCTTGAGCAACAGGATGTCATCCTTCGTCATCATCGCGCGTTCACTCCTTTGCCGGAGTTTCCTCCTGACGGATCATACGCCTGGTTTCACGCGACCGCGCTCGTTCTGACGGACAAGCTCGAATACAAATGCGTTCCACAGGTCGTGCACCGACCGGCGCTTCGCCCCCACCGAAGTGGTGCAAATATTGTAGCAAATGCCCCGCGGAAAGAAAATGAGGCGAACGCCATTTTCCCATGCGTCACATCGATTCCCTGCGTCCGCAGCCCGGCCGAGCCTCATACTACGTGCAGAGGGAGGGAAGGCGCATGGGCGATTGGGTGTACTTCGCGGGCGTATATGATACCAAATTCGAGGCGTATTGTGCCGTCATGTGGGTCGAAGCCGACGAGCGGATTCGGCGATCCGCCCGTCCGACCCAGGTCGAGGTGTATCGTCTGCGCAATGGGAAATACGGCGTTCGCTTCCTTCCTCAACAGGATGTGTTGCAGCGGGCGCGCGCGGAATGATGCGCGTCGCTCGTGTGCACATCGAAGAAGACAGCCATCCCGCGCGGTGGCTGTCTTCTTGCGTGTCAGGCGTTGTCCTCGTCGCTTGGCTCGCGTTTGCTGCCTTCCACAAGGAACTCCGCCACTTCGTCCGGAATGGGGGTGTCCGATGTTTTGACGCGATCGGCCGCCTGCTGCACCGTGCCTTGCGCTTGATCAACCAGGCGCTCGACGCCCTTCTGCGCGATCGCCGATGCTTGTCGCATCCACGATTGGCTTGCCCTCGCCGCCTGTTCGCCGGATTTCGGCATCCGTTCCACCGAAGCCTTGATGGGACAGTAGCCTGAGATCGCTTCCGCAATTTTCATCGCGCCAAACCCTGCGAGCAGGGCTCGGGTGAAAGCAGATTGTCGGCGGCCGTAGACGGCGGACGACAAACTCGCGACGCCAGCAGCCAGGCGCAGATAGCGATCCGCAGGGTGAATGTTGCGCTGCATGACCATCCTCCTCTCGCGTGAATATCCACAGTATCCCGCGTGAGGCGGGCCGGCATGCCGAGAGCAACCTCCTGTGCTGGAAAACCTGTTGACTTTGACTAACCTTGATGAAATGGCAAGGTCGTGTCATAATGGTTATTGTAGTACCGTAGACGAAAAGGAGGCTTGAGCGCATGAGTCTCATCCCGTACGTGATCGAGCAGACGTCGAGAGGGGAGCGCAGCTACGACATTTACTCGCGTCTGCTGAAGGACCGGATCATCTTCCTGGGGACACCCATCGACGATGACGTGGCGAACGCGGTAGTGGCGCAGCTTCTGTTCCTCGCCGCGGATGATCCGGAAAAGGACATTCAGATGTATATCAACAGTCCGGGAGGATCGGTGTCGGCAGGCCTCGCCATATATGATACCATGCAGCACATCAAGCCCGATGTGAGCACGATGTGCGTTGGCATGGCAGCGAGCATGGCAGCGGTTCTGCTGGCGGCTGGCGCGAAGGGCAAGCGCTACGCGCTGCCGAACTCCGAGGTGATGATCCATCAGCCGCTCGGGGGCGCAAGGGGCCAGGCTTCGGATATCGAGATCCACGCCCGGCATATCCTGAAGACGCGGGAACGCCTCAACCACATCTTGGCGGAACGGACAGGGCAACCGCTGGAGCGAGTCGCGCAGGATACGGATCGCGACAACTTCATGTCGGCGGAGGAAGCGAAGGCGTACGGGTTGATCGACGAGGTCATCTACCGCTGACACAGAATCCGCTCACGGCCGAGGCGCGTCGGTGCCTCGGCCGTCTGGCTTTAGGAGGGATTGAGGTGATGGACGAGCTGTATTTCGACTACGCAGCGACCGCGCCGGTGCGCCCCGAGGTGCGGGCACGGGTGTCCGAGTGGTTGGAGTTGTACGGGAATCCGTCCTCGCTCCACCGGATGGGCATGCGCGCTGAACGCGCCCTGCGGCACGCGAGGGAGCAACTCATGCACAGCCTCGGCGCGCGAGACGGCCGCCTTGTCTTCACGGGCGGGGGCACGGAGGCCAACAACCTCGCCATCTACGGCGTCGCTCGGGCCTATACCCAACGCGGCCGTCACATCGTGACCACGGCCATCGAGCATCCCGCGGTCCGTGAGGCGATGGCGGATCTCGAGCGAGAGGGTTTTGAGGTCTCGTATGTGCACCCAGATCGACGCGGCGATGTCTCGGCGGAAGAGGTGCTGCGCCACGTGCGCGACGACACGATTTTGGTCTCCATCATGCATGTCAACAACGAGACCGGAGCAGTTCTACCCGTGGAGCAGGTGGCGGACGGGCTGCGAGCGTATCCCAAGGCGGTGTTGCACGTCGATGGGACACAGGCGCTCGGAAAAATCCCGGTCTCCATCAGCGGCGCACGGATCCACCTTTATGCCGCTTCGGGGCACAAACTGGGAGCCTTGAAGGGAACCGGTGCGCTTTATGTCCATGCAAGTCTTCGCCTCAAGCCGCATGTCGTCGGGGGCGGTCAGGAATTCGGGTTGCGATCCGGCACGGAAAACGTTCTCGGGGCGCTGTCGTTCGGCGAAGCGGCAGCTCATGCAATCCGCGACATGGAGAGCGACGCGGACGCGGAGCAGAAGAGAGAGCGCCTTGCGCGCGGGCTCGAGCAACTGGGTTATGTGATCATGAGCCCTCGTCATCACTCGCCCTATATCCTCTGCGCAGCCTTGCCCGGCGCGCGCGGAGAGATCTTGGTGCACGCGTTTGAGGAAAAGGGGTTGTATGTCTCGGCTGGAAGCGCGTGTTCGAGTGGGAAACACGGCCGGGAGCCGAGTCACGTGTTGACCGCCATGGGCGTGAAACCTGAATTGGCACTTGCGGCGATTCGGTTCTCATGGCATCCTGGCACTCGAACGTCGGAAATCGAGAGCGCGCTGGAGATCGTGCGTGAGCGGACGACGTGGCTGAAACAAGCGCTAGGCATTCGGTAGGAGGATCTGAACTTGTTATACGATCATCTTTTGATCCGATATGGCGAACTGACGACAAAAGGCGCCAACCGCGCCGAGATGGAACAGCTTTTGGAGCGCAACGTGCGGCGCGCGCTGTCCGCTTGGCCGGAGGTAAAGGTTGCGCGCAGCCAGCAGCGCATCGTGGTTCAATTGAACGGAGCTCCCGTCGATGCGACGTTGCAAAAGCTGCAGCAGGTGTTCGGCATCTCTTCCATCTCGCCCGTCGCAGTCGCGCCGCTCGATCTGGCTGCCATCCAACAGACAGCCGTCGAGGTGGGCAAGCGGGAACTTATGGACAAGTCCACGTTCAAGGTCGAGGCTCGGCGGGGGTTCAAGGGGTTTCCGCTCGACAGCCCGGCGCTGCAGAAAGCTGTCGGAGCGGCCGTGCTGCGCGCATTGCCGCACATTCGCGTGGACGTCCACCGTCCAGAGGTGGTGATTGAGGTTGACGTGCGCAAGTCTGCCGCGTACGTGTATCCGAGCCGCGTGCCTGGGCTCGGCGGCTTCCCGGTCGGAATGAGCGGGAAGGGCCTCGTGCTGCTCTCCGGTGGTATCGACAGCCCGGTGGCCGCTTGGAAGGCGATGAAGCGCGGCTTGGAACTTGAACTCGTTCACTTTCACAGCTTTCCGTTCACCAGCGAGCGAGCGCAGCAAAAGGTGGAAGATCTCGCAGCCGTCCTCACGAAGTGGGGCGGGCCCATGAAGTTGCATCTGGTCTCGGTCACGGCCATTCAGGCTGAAATCCAGCGCGCTGCGCCCGAGGGACTCAAGACCATCCTGCTCCGCCGGATGATGGTTCGCGCAGCAGCAAAGATCGCGGAAGAAGTGGGTGCAGGCGCGCTCGTGACGGGCGACAGTCTGGGCCAGGTTGCGAGCCAAACGCTTGCGGCCTTGAACGCCGTCGATCGCGCCACGGATCATACCATCCTGCGGCCGCTCATCGCGGAGGACAAGCTCGAGATTATCGAACTCGCCAAGCGGATGGGCACGTACGACATTTCGATTCTCCCGTTTGATGACTGCTGCTCGCTGTTTGCGCCGAAGCATCCCAAGACGAATCCGAAGCTGCACGATTTGGAGCGGGCGGAAGCCCGCATGGACGTGGAGCATCTCATTGCGGATGCGGTGACGTCTCGCGAAGAGAAGCTCGTGACGGCGGATGAGGTTTTCGGTGCGAGCGCAACCTATCTGTAAGTCGTGATACTTGGAGGGCTTGCGATGCGATGGCTTCGGCTGGCATTTCGGCTGTTCCGAGTGGCGTCGACCGCCTATGCCTTGTGGAACGCTTCGCGCCTCACGCGCGCCTTGTACCTCGGCAGGTTGGCCTGGCGGGCCATCCGCCGAAAGCCGCTCTTTGACCGACCGCCGCGGGTCGTGATCGAATACGTGGGCGCAAAATCGCCGTATATCTACCGGCGCCGCGGATGGCGCAGGATTCGTTCGGCCGATCGCGCCGAGCCGTAGCGCCCCTTTTGCCCAGCCTCTGTTTAAGTCTCCTCGCCGGTGGGAATAACAAATGGTAGCGTCGGAATAATTCCGACTGACGACCATCGTTTTGAAAGGCCGGTGAAACGCGATGAGCGAGACGAGACAGAAAGACAGGGCGATGCGCCAAGACGCGTGGACGACGGAGGACGACGAGATTCTAGCGGAGATCGTCCTGAAACACATCAAACAAGGTAGCACCCAGTTGGCTGGGTTCAACGAAGCGGCGAGGCGCTTAGGTCGTACGGCAGCCGCCTGTGGTTTCCGGTGGAATGCGTGTGTTCGGAAACAACAGCGCTATCGCATTGAACTGGCGAAGGAAGAGCGCAAGAAGAACAAGTCGCAGCGCGTGCAGGCGCAGCTCGAGGGAGGAGACGCGGATCACCCGACCGCGACGCTGATGACGTGGGCGCAGGTGCTCCGGTTCCTGCGCCAGGAGAAGAACACCGCGCAGGAATGGGCTTCGCGCTGGCGCAGCGCCGAGCGACAGTTGAGCGAGATGCGCGCGAAATACGAGTCGCTCGAAGCCCAGTACAAGCAGGTGTGCGAGGAACTGCGCGACCTGAAGTCCACCCACGAAGCTGTGGCGCGGGATTACCGGGCGCTCGTCGAGATTATGGAGCGCGCGCGCAAGGCGGCTGTTCTGGATGACGACTTAATTGGTCCAAAATTCGCCGAGGGGTTCATGTATCGTATCGACGAATATGGCAATTTGGAACGCATTACGTCAGGAGAGCGCATGGAGCAGGCTGAGTAGGCTTGCTCCTTTTTCTCATGCACCAGTTTCGACGATTCGGCCGTGCATGAAGCGGCAGTCGGGAACGGATCGCAGCGGGGTGCAGGCCAGGTGGCCGCGCATGGAATGCAAGGCCACGAGCCATCCTACGAGCGAGGATGGTGAGAGGAATGCGGATGAAGCTCCGGTGGTCGTGCGCCGCGTCCCGATGGCTGACGCTGGGATTGGCCATCTTCGCGCCGTTGGCCACGACAGGCTGCTATGATCGCCAGGAACTGGAGCAGCAGGCGTTCGTCAGCGTGCTCGGTGTCGACAAGGCGCCTGGTGGCCTGATCGATTGCACGTTTCGGATTGCTCAGCCGGTCAACCCTACCGGGGCGAGTTCGCACTCTGGAGAACAGCCTCTGGCCGGCAAGGAGCCAATCACGGTGCGGGCGCGCAGCATCCCGGAAGCGATGATGATCGCCAACGGATCCGTGGAGCGATCCATTACGTTCTCCCACCTGTCGCTCATCGTGTTCGGCGAAGACCTAGCGAAAGAGGGCGTGGAGCCGTATATCGAGGCTCTCACGCGCTATCGAGAATTCCGCAGGACAGTGCCCGTCTCCGTGTCCAAGGGCAAGGCCAGCGAATCGATAAAGGCTTTCCAACCGATGCTTGACTCCGCCCTCACGCGCATCGCCGACGGCGTAGCTCTCGTGTCGCAGCGGACGGGGATTGCACCCGTGTGCCCAATTCAGTACCTCATCGATGGCATGGAAAATCCGCACGAGGACGCCATGGCGCCGATGTTTGCGGTGAACCAGAACGCCGAAAAGGGCGAGATGCCGGATTCGCCTGGACTGTCGTATCGCGCTGGAGACGTCCGCCGGAAAGGCGGCAACCCCGTCGACTGGATGGGCGCTGCCATCTTCCGGGAGGATAGGATGGTCGACGAGGTGACCGGGAAGGACTGCCTCTACCTGCGACTCCTGCAGGGCGGCGTACACCACGCCACGCTCACCCTGCAAGATCCCGAGGCTCCGGACCGGGACATTGGCCTTGAACTTCACAAGGAGCGGCCAGCCGAGTATCAGGTCAAGCTGTCCAACCCGCTGGCGATCACGGCGCACGTGCCGGTGGACGCGGACGTGATCAACATCTCGTCGGCACGCAACTACGCCGATCCCGCAGCCCGCCAGAAGCTCGAAGCGGAGCTCGATAAGCAGGTGTCGGAGCGCATGGAGCGCTTGTTGAACCGGCTTCTTGTTCATGACCAAGCGGATGTCATTCCGGTCTCGAAGGCCATCCGAAGCCAGTTCATGACCTATCAGCAGTTCGCCGCGTTTCCGTGGGAGGAGAAACTCAAAACTGCAAAGATCCAGGTGGACGTGCAGATTCACGTGCGCAGATTCGGCGTGCAGCTCGAGCCGATTCAGAAAAAAAGCTGAGATTAGCTCATCCAGCCCCCATCCACCGCGAGAACCTGGCCGGTGATGTACGAAGCCCTTGGACTCAAGAGAAAGGACACGGCCGCCGCCACTTCCTCGGCACGGCCCATGCGCCCGAGCGGAATTTCTCGCTCGAGTGATTCGCGCTCGTCGGGGGCCAGGTGCCTCAACATCTTCGTCTCAATCGGGCCTGGCGCGATGGCGTTCATGCGCACGGGAATGGAAGCCCACTCGCGTGCCAGTGACTTCATCCAGGCGATGATCCCCCCTTTGGCCGCGGCATACGCGCCTTCCATCGCGGCGCCGTGCAGACCGTAGACGGATGAGATCAAGACGCAGGCGGCCTGGCGAGATCGCCGTAGGTGTGGAAACGCAGCTTTGGTTAAATAGAACGCCGAGGACAGATGCTCGTCGATGACGTGGCGCCAAGCATCCGTCGGCATCTCGTGCGCGAGCGCCCGCGCGTCACCGCCCGCAGCGTGCACGACAAGCGTCGGCGTTCCGAACTGCGTGGCCTCCATGACGAGGCGTCTGGCCTCTTCTTCTTTTGACAGATCCGCCTGCACGGCGAGCGCTTCGGCACCAAGCCGCTCGCATTCGGCGACGGTTCGCTCCGCCTCATCCCGCCCCGTGTAGTACCCGCATACCACCCTCGCGCCCTGGCCCGCCAGTTCCAGCGCAACGGCCCGTCCAATGCCGCCCGAGGCGCCCGTCACGATGGCGACTCGATCCGAAAACGCTCCCTGCGCCATGAGGTTTCCTCAACTCCTTACGGTTTTACATCCCTAGCCCCGGTTGTTATGATGAGTGTGGCCATTTTGGGTGGAGCAAAGGGGCGAGTTCTCCTTGAAGTGTACGGTATACGAGGCGCCGACCGGAAATCCACTAGCCGACGCCCATTTGTTCTCCTTCGATCGCGTCCATCATCTCTACGACGATCAAGATCCGCGCGACATCGCGACGTACCGGGCGCGCGCCGAGGCAGTCCTGCGGAGTTATGCGCCGGCGACACGCACTTCGCTCGTGCAAGCGCTGCGCGTGTTTCACGGCGAGATCGGCGCATCCGCAGCTCAGAACCGAGCGCTGGAGCGCTTGGCGGAACCCGGCGCGTTGGCCGTCGTCACGGGACAGCAAGCGGGACTGTTCACAGGGCCTATCTACAGCCTCGCCAAGGCGCTCACCGCCATCGGTGTGGCGCGCGAACTTGAGCGACAGCTGGAGCGCCCAGTCGTGCCGGTCTTTTGGATTGCGTCCGAGGACCACGACGCCGAGGAGGTCAACCACGCGCATGTAGTGGACCGGCTCGGGGAAGTGGGACGCATTCAGCTTCCTCACCGCTTTGAGCCGCATCAGATGGTCTACTGCGAGGCGCTCGAGGTGCGTGATGTGAAAAGTGTTCTGAACCAGGCCGATGAGCGGTTGGCGGAAACGAGCCACAAGCTCGAGGCGCTTCACGCCATCTGGTCGGCGTGGAGGGAGGGCGATTCTCTCGCCACCTGGTTCGCGCGGATCATGGCGAAAGTGTTCGCCGAACACGGCCTCGTGTTCTTCGATCCCTGTCTGCCTGCCGTACGCCGCCTGGCGTGGCCCGTGTTCCGTCAGGGGCTAGAGGCAGTGCGCGACGTGCAGCGGCGGTTGGACGACGCGTACGCCGAGGTCGAACGGGCGGGCTTTGTGCCGGAGGTGGTTCGCGACCCGCGCCATTCCACCGTGTTTGCCGTGATGGATGGCAAGCGGTTTGTGTTGGAAGAGAGCGCGGCGGGTTTCGTCGCCCGCGGTCACGGCGAAGCTGGCGCACTGTCCGAATGGCTTGAGCGAGGCGATCTCGACCCCACGGGGTTTTCTGCCAATGTCCTTTTGCGGCCCGTGGTGCAGGATGCGGTGCTCCCGACTTTGGCGTACGTAGGGGGGCCGAGCGAGATCGCATACTATCCGCTTTCGCGCGGCGTCTTTCACGCGCACGGACGACGCTTGCCGCCGCTCATCCTGCGACAGCGCATGCGCTTGGTGCCGCCCAGCGTGGCACGCCTCATGCGAAAGCACCATCTGTCGCTTGACGAACTGCGCGACCCCCTTGATCTCGTGGCAAGCCGCATGCGCGCCGATGTCTCGGAGCCGCTGCGGCGCGAGGTCGACGGCTGGCTGGAAAGCGTGCGCGCGAAGCTCGCCAGCCTTCAGGCTTCCTACACTGAGCTCGGCCCGGAGGTCCCTGCCATCCTCGAACGACATGTGCAGGTGGAGGAGCGCGCATGGCGGGACTTGGAGCGACGCGTGGTGCGCGCGTGGAAGCGGCGCCGTGAGGGCGAACTCCGGCAGCTCCGTCAGATTGAGCGATGTTTGTTTCCGGACGGACATCCTCAGGAGCGGCGCCTTTGCCCGCTCAACTTCTGGAGCGAGGTCGGGACGCAGGCGTTCGCCGAGCTGCCAACGTGGAGTTCTATCTCGCAAATGGGACCGGTTCTTGACGTCGTGATAGACAACTGAACTCGAGTGAGGCTTGAGGCGATCGCGCCGCGTGCGCGGTCGCCTCTTTGTGTAAAAAAATCCGAACACCTAGCAGGAGATCCGCAATGGAGCGCGAAGTGGTATGATCGTGGTGGAAAGTGGGGCAAAGTGGGGGACATGCGCGAGCGGGTGGTGAAGGCCGTTGTTCATGGGCGAGTACGAACATTCCCTCGACAGCAAAGGGCGGCTGACCATCCCGGCGAAGTTTCGGGATGGGCTGGGGGATTCGTTCATCGTGACCCGCGGCCTGGACCAGTGCCTGTTCGCATACCCCCTGGATGAGTGGCGCGCGCTCGAGCAAAAGCTGAAGGCTCTTCCCATGACGCGATCGGACGCGCGAGCATTCGTGCGCTTCTTCTTTTCGGGTGCGTCCGAGTGCGAGGTCGACAAGCAGGGCCGCATTCTCCTGCCTCCCAAGCTGCGCGAGTACGCCAGGCTTGAAAAGGAGTGCACGCTGATCGGGGTGTCGAATCGGGTCGAAATTTGGAACACGAGTGTCTGGGAACACTATTCGAGCGACGCGGAGCGATCGTTTGCGGAGATTGCGGAAAACCTCGTCGACTTTTCGTTCTAAATCGCGGGGGATGAGAGTTGAACTTTGCGCACGAGACCGTCCTGTTGGAAGAGGCCGTCGATGCGTTGGCCCCTCGCCCAGGCGGCGTCTATGTGGACGCGACGCTTGGGGGGGCAGGGCACACGGCGCGCCTGCTCGAGCGGTCCGCGCCTGACGGCGTGGTGATTGCGTTCGATCAGGACGAAGCCGCCATCGCGCACGCCGCACATCTGAAGCAGGAGTATCCGGACCGCCTCACGCTGGTCAAGGCGAATTTCGCCGAGATGGAGCAACGCCTGCGGGCGCTTGGCGTCACGGCGGTGGACGGCGTCCTGTTCGATCTCGGCGTGTCCTCGCCTCAGTTTGACCTCCCGGAGCGGGGATTCAGTTACTGGCATGAGGGCCCGCTCGACATGCGCATGGACAGGCATCGGCCGCTCACCGCGCGCGAGATCGTCAACACGTGGGACGAGCGGGAACTCGCGAGAATCCTCCGGGAGTACGGCGAGGAGAGGTTTTCGCTGTCGATTGCGCGCGCCATTGCGAGGGCGAGATCGAAGAAACCTATCGAGACGACGACGGAACTCGCAGAAATCGTCAAGGGTGCCATTCCGGCTGCCGCCAGACGCGCTGGCCCGCACCCCGCGCGTCGCACGTTTCAGGCCATTCGCATCGCGGTGAACGACGAGCTGGGGGTTTTGGCGTCCGGCGTGGAGGCAGCTTTTCGCGCCTTGAAGCCCGGTGGTCGACTTTCGATCATCACCTTTCATTCTCTTGAGGACCGCGTGGTGAAGCGCCTGTTTCAGACGTGGGCCCAGGGGTGCATTTGTCCGCCGGAATTCCCGGTCTGTCGGTGTGGCCGTAAGCCTTTGGGGCGCATGGTGTCGCGCAAGCCCGTGACGCCTTCGAGTGAGGAGCTGGAACGAAATCCGCGCGCGCGATCGGCCAAGCTGCGCGCTTTTGAAAAGCTGGATGATGGGGAGCGATGAGTGAGATGTCTGCCGTGCAACAGGAACTTCGCCCGCGTCGCGAGGCGTGGGGGCAAACGGCGCCGAGACGTGAACGGGATGTGCGCGACGCGGAGCGCCGGGCTGCTCGCCGCCGCCTGTGGAACCGGGTGAGCTTCGCCGTGTGCTGCATGGTGAGTTTCGCCGCGGTGTGGTGGGTTGCGGCCAAGGGGGCCGAGATCTACGAGTTGAACGATTATCACGCGAAGCTTCAGTCGGCCATCGCGGCACAGCAAGCGGTGAACGCCAATCTCCAGATGCAGGTGTCGGAGCTCGAACAACCGGCGCACATCCTGAATGTCGCCATCAACAAGCTGCACATGGTGTACAAGAATCCGGTCATGATTCCGACGCAAGGAAACGGCGAGTGATGGCATGAATCGAGGTGGCAGGCGAACGGGAAGACAGACCAGTTGGAAGCGCCCGAAACGGCGTCTCTGGGCTCTTCAGCTGGCCATGGTGGCGACGCTTGGCGCTGTGGTCTGGCGTATTTACGACGTGCAGCGCGTGTACGGCGGAACGCTGAAACACGACGCGGCCACAGTGATGGACGTGACCGAGCCTCTTCTGGCGCCACGAGGGTCCATCCTGGATGCGCAGGGCAATCGACTTGCGTACGACGTGCCAGCGTATTACGTCGATATAGAACTTGCGCCCATGCGCCCGTATGCAGATGAAGCCGCGCGGATACTCGCACCTGTCCTCAACACCAACGAGGCCGATCTCGCCGCGCTCCTCTCGAAACAAGTCAGTTGGATTCAGTTGCCAACTCCCGTGGAGGCCCTGGTGAAATCCAAGCTCGAAGCGGCGTTTGCCGCGCACGCGTGGGCGCCGGACGACCGCAACACGGCGTGGTCCAACTGCGTGACATTCACGCCGACAGAGTTGCGTGTGTATCCCTACGGCAATTTCGCCTCGAACGCCATCGGATATGTGGTCAAGGGCGTGGGTGAAAGCGGCGTTGAGCTCGAGATGAATTCTTACTTGGCCGGAGAAAACGGGCTCATTTCGTATCAGCAGGATCCCACCGGCGTACCCATTCCGGGCAGCGTGAAGGTGGTGAAAGCCGCCAAACCAGGTGACAACGTGCAGCTGACCATCGACGACACCATCCAGGGGTACGTCGAAGACCAGATGAATGCGCTCGTACAGAAGTATCGCCCTCAGCACGCGGCCATCGTGGTGTCCGACCCACAGACGGGGGCGATTCTCGCGATGTCGAGCTGGCCCAATTTTGACCCAAACCAATATTGGAAGGCGAGCCTTGAGGCGCTTTCCTCCAACTGGGCCGTGTCCAGCGCGTTTGAGCCGGGATCGACCTTCAAGCCGTTTGTGCTCGCTGCCGCGCTGGCGACGCACTCCATCAATTTGTATGACACGTTTCAGTCCGGGCAGATCACGATCGACGGGCGCACGATTCACGACTGGAACTACGTCGGTTTCGGTGTGCTGACGTATCAGCAGGCACTCGAGGAATCGTCGAACGTCGGATTTGCGCGAATCGCGATGGCGCTCGGATGGGCGAATCTCGACAAGTATCTGAAGCTATTTGGGTTTACGCAGCCGACCGGGATTGATCTCCCAAACGAGGCGAATTCCATTCTGTTTCCACCGTCTCAGCGGGGGCAGCTCGAGCTCGCGACGGCGGGATTCGGCCAAGGCATTGCCGTGACGCCGATGCAGCAGGTCATGGCGATGGACGCCATCGCGAACGGTGGCCGGCTCTTGCGGCCGTACATCATCAGCAAGGTGATCTCGCCATCGGGTAAGGTGATTCAGGAGAATCGCCCGACGGTGATTCGCCAGGGATTTCTGCCGCAGAGCGTCATCCAACAGGTGCGCGACACCATGGTCCTCGACGTCTCGGATCCCAAGCACGGCATCGATACCGGCGCGGCGATTCAGGGCTACGAGGTGGCAGGGAAGACGGGCACGGCGCAAATTGTGGATCCGGCCACGGGCACGTACTATCAAAACAAGTTTGAGACGTCGTTTATCGGATTCGTGCCTGCCCAGGACCCCAAGGTTGTGGTGTACGTGACGGTATACGATCCGCAGGTGGCACCCGACGAAGCGTGGGGGAGCACGGTGGCCATCCCTGTTGCTCGGGCCATCATGCAGGAGTGCCTGAATTACTATCACATTCCGCCGACTGGCGCCGTGAAGTCCCTTCAGACAGAACCAGGCCAGGGCCAGGTGACTTATGTGGACACGCCGAATCTCATCGGGCTCTCACAATCGCAGGCGCGAGCGGTGCTCGCGCAGAATGGCCTTCAAGGCATGTTCACCGGGTCGAGCGGCGCGATCGAGCGGCAGTGGCCTTCGCCTGGTGTGCAGGTGCCGCGAGGTTCGAAATTGTACGCGCTGCTCGCCAACCATCAGGCGACGGCCCTGTCGATGCCCGATCTTACCGGTCTCACACTTCGAGACGCGGCCAACCTCCTTGCCGCGATGGGGCTCGACGTTTCCACATCGGGGTCTGGGTACGTGGTGGGCCAGTCCATCCCGCCGGGTTCGCGCGTGAAGGCCGGAGAAACCGTGGAGATTCGGCTGTCACCTGAGGGCTGACGCGCCATGCGTCGGCCCTTCTATTTCCTCGAGTGCGCGCATAGGCTAGTCTCAGCGAACAAGCTGTGCGACGTTGGGGGCGAGGTCTGTGCGCGTGACTCCTGGACTCATGAGGCGGCGGCTGGTCATGCTTCTCTTCGGGCTGTTTGCGGCCATCGGCGCGCTCATCGGCCGGCTCGCCTATGTGCAGGGCTGGCAGGCCACGTGGCTCTCCAACCTGGCCAAGCAGTCGTGGGACCGAACGGTGCCCCTGTCCGGCATCCGCGGGAGCATCCTGGCGAGCAATGGGCAGCCGCTGACGTATACGGCGAGTGCACCCACCATTGTGGCAGTGCCGAGCCAGATCAAGGACAAGGCGGGCACCGCCGCAAAGCTCGCGCCCATCCTGCACATGAGCGTTGACAGCGTGCTGCGCCAGATCTCTCAGCGGGAGCTGATGGTGTACATCCGCCCAGGTGGTCGCCAGATGACAGAGGCGCAGGCCAACGCAATTCGAAAGCTCGAGTTGCCCGGGGTCTATCTCACCGAGGATGGCAAACGAGCGTACCCGTATGGATCGCTCGCCGCTCAGGTGCTCGGCATCACCGGCTACGATAACGTCGGACTCACGGGGCTTGAGAAGCAGTACAACAGCGTGCTGAGCGGCAAAAAGGGAGGCATCACGTTTTACGCCAAGGCCAACGGGGAACTGATCCCGGGCGAGGGACAGTCGGTTGTCGAGCCGACGGACGGAGATGACATCAAGACCACCCTCAATCTTCAAATCCAGCAGTTTGTCGAGCGCGAGATTGAGCAGGCGGTGGCGGCGTACCACCCGGATTCCGTGACCGCGATCGTCGAAAGCCCAAAGACAGGTGCCATCCTGGCCATGGCGAACTACCCTACCTTCAATCCTGCGGACTGGCGCTCTGCCGATCCGGCGACCTACAACCGCAACCTGGCCATCTGGCAGACGTTTGAGCCTGGGTCCACCTTCAAGATTGTGACACTGGCCGCAGCGCTGCAGGAGAACAAGGTGAATCTGAACGACCGATTCTACGATCCCGGCTACTACGAGGTTGCTGGGCACCGCATTCGCTGTTGGAAGGCCGGTGGCCACGGATCCGAGTCGTTCCTCAACGTCGTGGAAAACTCGTGCAACCCCGGGTTCATTGCGCTCGGCGAGCGGCTCGGGAAGGAAGCGCTGTTCTCATACATCCGCGCGTTTGGGTTCGGGCAGAAGACCGGAATCGACCTCCCTGGCGAAGGAAACGGAATCCTGTTCAAGCTGAATCAAGTCGGCCCGCTGGAGTTGGCCACGACGGCGTTCGGCCAGGGCGTGTCGGTCACGCCGATTCAGCAGGTGATGGCCGTCGGGGCGGTGGCGAACGGCGGCAAGTTGATGAAACCGTATCTCGTGTCCGAAGTCATCGACCCAGATACGGGCCGCGTGGTCTCGGTGACGAAGCCGACGGTCGTACGCCAGGTCATCACACCTCAGGTGGCCGCGGAGGTGCGGTCCGCGCTTGAGAGCGTGGTGGCAAATGGGAGCGGTAGCAGGGCCTATCGCGACGGCTATCGGATCGCCGGAAAGACGGGCACGGCGCAGGTGGCAAAGAACGGCCGTTATGAATCCGGGCATTACATCGTCTCCTTTATCGGAATGGCGCCCGCGAACGATCCGGCACTCGTCTGCTACGTGGCCATTGATAACCCCCATCCGGAACATGGAATCGTATTTGGCGGCGTCATTGCCGCGCCGATTGTCGGCAACATTCTCGATGACGGGCTGCGCGAGCTCGGTGTGCCTCCGCAGACGCAGGGGCTCAAAAAGAAGTACCGGTATCCCGAGGCTCCGCCGGTGACGGTCCCCAACTTCGTCGGCCTCACGATGAAGGAGGCGCAGAACCTGGCGCTGCAGAACTCCGCGAACCTCAGGGTGCAGTTGCTCGGTCAGGGGGACGTGATCATCGCGCAGGCGCCGGCTGGGGGCACGCAGGTGGAACCGGGATCGACCATCCGCCTCTATCGGGGGCAGAAGGCGCCATCCGGAAATCAGGTGGCGGCCTTCGCGCTCGGAGGTTGACATCGGGCGCTGGCTGCCCTAGATTTGCGAATGGCACGCCGGTGGTTGGGAGGAAGGCGCCTTGCGATTGAGACAGTTGTTTCAGCCTTTCATGAATTTTCAAGTGACGAACGCGGAGAACCCCGACGTCTTGAATATCACCACGGACTCGCGGGACGTCGAGCCCGGGAGCCTGTTTGTGGCCGTTCGCGGCCATACGGTGGATGGACATCGTTTCGCGCGCCAGGCCGTGGAGCGCGGCGCGGTTGCGGTTATGGTGGAGGAGCCCGTGGCCGACGTGCCCACGGCGATACCCCAAGTCGTGGTGCCGGACACGCGCCACTGGAGTGCACTGGTCGCAGACAGGCTGTTCGGGAGCCCATCGCGAGAGCTCAGGGTCATTGGCGTGACGGGCACGAACGGCAAGACCACCGTGACCCACATCGTGCGCCACTTGCTCGATTCGGCTGGAAAAAGGGCGGGCCTCATCGGCACCGTCGGCGCGAAGTTGGCCTCTGCATCGTGGTCGCTCCCAAACACCACGCCTGAGGCGGTGGAGGTGCACCGCTTGCTGCGCCGCTTTGTGGACGCCGGGGCGACGCATGCGGTCATGGAGGTATCGTCGCACGCGCTTGTGGAGCGCCGCGCCGCCGGCGTGACATTTGCCTGCGCCGCGTTCACGAACTTGACACAAGATCACCTCGATTTTCACGGTACGATGGAACGGTATGCAGCCGCGAAGGCGCTCTTGTTTTCCCGGCTTGGCAATGGCACCGGAAGCGATCCGGCCCGCTCCATCTACGCGGTCATCAACGCGGACGATCCATGGTCTTGGGTGATGGCCGAGGCGTCTGCCGCGCCCATCCTCACGTATGGCATCGAACGCGCCGCGGACGTGAGAGCCCGCGACGTGCGGCTCTCGGCGCAGGGCGCGAGGTTTACGGTGGATTCCCCGGCGGGTCCATTCGAGATTGACACGCCGCTCATCGGCAGGTTCAACGTGTACAACGCGCTCGCGGCCGTCGCCATTGCGCTCGTTGAGGGGCTCGCGCCAAGCGAGATCCAGGAGGGGATTCGCTCGTATCCGAGTGTGCCTGGGAGGATGGAGCGCATCGACGAGGGACAGCCGTTTTCGGTGTTTGTGGACTATGCCCACACGCCCGACGGGCTCGAAAACGTGCTCGCGTCTGTGCGCGAGTTCGCGCCTGCCCGCGTCTTGGTGGTCGTGGGCTGCGGCGGCGATCGCGACCGTACCAAGCGGCCCAAGATGGCGGACGTGGCTGTGAGGCTGGCAGATCTAGCCGTTTTCACGAGCGACAACCCGCGGAGCGAGGATCCGCTCGCCATCCTGGCGGATATGCGCGCTGGCGTCCAACCCAGCCATGCGAACAAGGTGCGGGAAGAAGTGGATCGCAGGCGGGCGATTGAGATGGCCATCGCGGAAGCAGAACCGGGAGACGTCGTCGTGATCGCGGGCAAGGGACACGAAGATTATCAGATCATTGGCGCGGAGAAGCGCCACTTTGACGACCGCGAAGAAGCTCGCCGAGCCATCAGGGCCCGGTACGGGCGATACTAGGGGGCGTTTCCGTTGGACATTCAGGCGCTTTTGCTGACGGCGCTCGCGGCGTTTGTCATCGGGGTGCTCTTGGGGCCTATCTCCATCCCACTTTTGCATCGACTCAAGTTCGGACAATCGATTCGCGAAGAGGGGCCCAAGCACCACCAGTCGAAAGCCGGAACGCCTACCATGGGCGGCGTGATCATCCTCGTAGCGGTGGTGCTGACGACCCTCCGTTTCGCATTTGGCAGTTTGGACACGGTGATGATGCTGGTGGCGACGGTGGGGTTCGGACTGATTGGTTTTGCAGATGATCTGATTAAAATTGTAAAGAAGCGGAATCTCGGGCTGACGGCCAAGCAGAAGGTGATTCTCCAGGCCGTGCTGACAGTCATCCTGTTTGTCCTGCTGTATCGGGAGCAGGGACAGGAAGCGTTGTCGGTGCACATTCCGTTCACCGACGAAGCCGTCCGACTCGGGTTCCTCTACATCGTGTTTCTCATGCTGGTTTTGGTGGGCACGACCAACGCCGTCAACCTCACGGATGGGCTGGACGGGCTGTTGTCGGGATCGGCCATCATGGTGTTTGCGGCGTACGCCGTGTACGCGTATTGGCACACGAGCTATGATGTCGCGCTGTATTGCGCGGCCATGGTGGGTGCGCTCGCCGCATTTCTCGTATTTAATCGCCATCCGGCGAAAGTTTTCATGGGCGACACGGGATCGCTCGCCATCGGCGGGGGACTGGCCATGGCAGCCGTTCTGACTCACAGTGAGCTGACGCTCATCCTGTTCGGCCTGGTGTTTGTCATCGAGGCTATGTCCGTCATCATTCAGGTGTTTTCCTACCAGACGTTTGGACGGCGCGTCTTTCGCATGAGCCCGCTGCACCACCACTTTGAGCTTGGCGGATGGTCGGAGTGGGAAGTCGTCATCCTGTTCTGGCTCGCGTCGTTCATCTGCGCCTTTGGCACGCTCGCGATGGTGTCGCACTGAGGAGGCCGACGAAGTGAAGCTTGTCACACCTGAAACTTGGTTACATGCGCCAGGTGAGGCGCTGGTGGTCGGGCTCGGCAGAAGTGGAAAGGCTGTCGCCTCATTGCTTGCGCGGCGCGGCTTTCGCGTGACTGCGACGGACGAGCGGGCTCTCGATCCGTCCGATCCGGCAGTCGCGCCGCTCGCCGCCCTCGGCGTCGATTTGGTGCTTGGCGGGCACCCGGAGGCGCTCGCCGCGCGCCCGTGGCAGTTTGTCGCCAAAAGCCCAGGCATCCCGTATCATCAGGCGTTCATCGCGAAGTTGATTCAAGCGTCGCACGTCATCGTGACGGACGTCGAGATCGCCTCGTGGTTTGAGACAAGACCCATCTACGCCATTACGGGCTCCAACGGCAAGACCACAACCACGACGCTGGTGGGCGAGATGCTGAAAGCTTCGGGATATCGCCCGATTGTCGCGGGCAACATCGGCACGCCGGTCTGCGACGTGGTGGATCAACCCGGCGATCTGTTGGTCCTTGAGGTGTCGAGCTTTCAACTGGACGGCACGCACACGTTCCACCCGCAAGGTGGCGCGCTGCTCAATTTTTATCCCGCCCACATCGACTATCACGGCAGCTACGAGGCGTATCAACAGGCGAAGTGGAAGCTGTTTGCGAATCAGACCGCGGACGATGTCGCGATTCTCAACTGGGATCAGGCGCTCGTGCGGGATCGAGCCAGTCAGTTGGCACCACGCGTCTGCGGATTCAGCCTGGAGGGCGCGCCGTTTGACGAAGGCGTGGGCGTGATCGACGGCGCGCTTGTCGCCGTGCGCGGGCGAGAGCGCACGGCGATCCTGCCGGTGGAGCACGTGGCCCTCCCGGGCCGGCACAATCTGCAAAACGCGGCGGCGGCAGCGGCGGTGGCGCTCGCGGCCGGAGCGTCCGTGGAAGCTGTGGCCCGTGTGCTTGCGACGTTCCAGGGTGTCGAGCATCGGCTCGAGTTTGTGCGCGAGGTATCCGGTGTGCGATATTACAACGATTCGAAGGCGACGAATCCGGACGCCGCGCGACAGGCGCTCCGGTCGTTTGAGCGCGGTATCGTGTGGATTGCGGGCGGTCTCGACCGCGGAATTTCGTTCGATCCGCTTTTGCCGGATATCTCGGGGCGCGTCCGAGCCGCGGTGCTGCTCGGTGAAACCAGGGAACAGCTTCGGGACGTGATCGCACGAGCGGGTGTGCCCACGTTCGTGTTGGTCTCGTCGATGGAGGAAGCCGTGCATGAGGCGAGCCGGATCGCAGAGCCGGGCGACGTCGTCCTGCTCTCGCCGGCTTGCGCCAGCTGGGATATGTTCCCTTCGTATGAGGTGCGGGGCAGCATGTTCAAGGAGGCCGTGCATAGACTGTAACAGCGCGTCCAAAGGCGTCGCCCTTTGGACCACACCGCGCAAGGCCGCGCGGGAGGGGAGGGAACGCGGTGTTTCGGTCTATGTCGGCGTCTTCGAACCGGGCGCCGGGCTCGTCGCCCGATGTTACGCTGATTGGCGTCATCTTGCTCCTGCTCGCGTTTGGCGTGACCATGGTGCACAGCGCTTCGTCGGTCATCTCCGCGACGCGATTCCAGGACGCCTTCTATTTCTCCAAGCGGCAGCTCATCTGGGCTCTAATGGGCGTCGGTTTGATGATCTGGCTCTCACGTATCGACTACCACGTGTGGCGCAAGCATGCACCGAAGATTGCGCTTGCGAGCTATGCGCTTCTGGTCCTCGTGCTTGTGGTAGGCGTGAACCGCGGAGGATCGAAGGCGTGGCTCGGCATCGGCTCGCTCGGCATTCAGCCGTCCGAGTTCGCAAAACTGGGGCTCGTCATGTTTCTCGCTCATTTGCTCGCGGAGTCGAAGGACCGGATGCACTCCTTCTGGCGCGGATTCGTCCCACCGATGGGACTGGCCCTGGTTGCAGTGGGGCTCATCATGCTGGAGCCCGATCTCGGCCAGAGCGTCGTGATCATGGGGACCACGCTCATCATGCTGTTTGTCGCGGGCACGCGCTGGTCGCATTTGGCCTCCCTCTTCGGCGCGGGCGCCGTCGGCTTCGCGGGCCTCGTCGCGATGGCGCCCTACCGCATGGATCGCATTTACGCCTTTTTGGATCCGTGGAAGTACCCGCTTGGGAAGGGATATCAGATCATCCAGTCCCTTTACGCGCTCGGGTCCGGTGGCATCCTGGGGCTCGGCCTCGGACATAGCAGACAAAAATTTCTTTATCTGCCGGAACCTCAGACCGACTTCATCTTTTCCATCGTCGGCGAGGAACTGGGCCTGCTCGGGACCGTCTCGGTGCTCCTGTTGTTTGCCGTGCTCATCTGGCGAGGAATCCGCACGGCGCTGTACGCGCCGGACGATTTCGGAACGCTTTTGGCGACAGGCATCACGGGAATGATTGCCGTGCAGGTTCTGATCAACATCGGTGTGGTGACTGGATCCATCCCGGCGACGGGCATCACGTTGCCGTTTATCAGCTACGGCGGATCGTCGTTGACGTTGTTGCTGAGCGGCGTCGGGATTCTCCTCAACATTTCGAAGCAGGCGGGGATGGTAGAATGAAGGTGTTGCTGACGGGTGGGGGCACGGGCGGCCACATCTTCCCCGCCCTTTCGCTTTGGCGTCACTTGAAGGCGCGTGTGGGGGACGCGGCGGTTCTGTACGTAGGTACCGAGCAAGGGCTTGAAAGTCGGCTGGTGCCGGAAGCAGGCGTTCCGTTTGTGTCCGTCCATGCGGCCGGCCTTCGTCGAGAGCTGTCGCTGAACGCCGTGCGCACCCTTGCCACCACGTACCGCGGGTATCGGGAGGCGCTCCGAGTCGTCCGCGACTTCCGACCCGATGTCGCGGTCGGCACCGGCGGCTTTGTGGCGCTTCCCGTGATCTACGCCGCCACCAAGCTCGGCGTTCCGTCCGTGATCTGGGAAGGCAACGCGAGGCCTGGGCTGACCAACCAGCTCCTGATGCGTCGCGTGGACGCCGTGGCTGTCTGTTTTCCGGAGAGCGAGGCGTCCTTCGCACGAGCGAAACGGGTCGTTTTCACAGGTAATCCGCGCGGGAGCGAGGTGGTAGAAGTCTCCGCGGCGGACAAGCGGCGGGCACTCGACAATTATCGAATTCTGCGTGGACAGCGCGTGATTCTCATTGTCTTTGGGAGCCGAGGCTCGGAGACCGCCAATCGGGTGGTGGCAGAGATGCTCTCGCGCTTTGCGGACCGCCCCGACTGGCGCGTTCTGTTCGTGACTGGCGAGCGACACTTCGAGGACATTCAAAACCAAGTGGGGCCGCTCCCTCGGAACGTGACGCTCCATCCCTTTATTGCGGACATGCCTGCGCTTCTTCCGCATGTCGACCTGATGGTGAGCCGGGCCGGATCGAGCACGCTCGCGGAGATCTGTGCGCTCGGCGTGGCGTCCATCCTTGTTCCAAGCCCGTACGTGACAGCGAATCATCAGGAGGAAAACGCGATGCAGCTCGCCAGGGCCGGCGCTGCGCGCGTCCTCCGGGAAGCCGACCTGACCCCAGATGTCCTCTGGAAGGAAATCTGTGACATGCTCGAGGGAGATCTTGCCGACATCCAAGCCCGGGCGCGGAGCTTTGGCCGCCCCGACGCCGTGAGACGATTCGGCGATCTCGTCCTTGAAGTGGCGGGCAGGCGCCGCACGTAGGCACTCACCCTTCGCCCAGCCCGGCATATGATGCGGTTGCGGCGGTGAGGTAGGTGACCCAGTGGAATCTTATGGAGGACCTGACATGCATGACGATCCGTTTGTGAGAGTCCTTGCGGATGAAGGCGTGAGGGCGATCTGCGGCGAGCCGATGAAGCGGCACACCACGTGGCGCATCGGCGGGCCAGCCGACTACTTTGTCGAACCGGATTCGGTCGACGCCCTTCGTGTGAGCGTCCGCGCTGCGAGGGCTTATGGTCTACCCATTACCGTGATTGGCCGTGGATCCAACGCACTGGTGCTGGACGGGGGCATTCGCGGGCTCGTCATCAAGCTACACGACGCGTTCGCGTCGTACGAGGTCAAAGAGGACGAATGTGCCGTCTACGCAATGGCGGGTCGCTCGTACGTCGCGCTCGCGAACGTGGCCATCCGCCATGGTCTCTCAGGCCTGGAGTTTGCCACGGGCATCCCCGGTTCGGTCGGCGGAGCGGTCATGATGAACGCCGGCGCGTACGGCCGTGAGACGCGCGAGGTGCTCGCGTGGGCCGAAGTGATGGACGAGACCGGCGCTGTGGTGCGGCTCAGCAATGGCGATCTGCGCTTTGGTTACCGCTACAGCATCCTCAAGGATCGCTTCGGGATCGTCACCTGGGCCAAGTTTCAGATGAAGCCGGGCGATCGCGACGAGATGCGGCGCGTCGTGCGCGAGTGGTCTCAGCGCCGCATTGCGACGCAGCCGCTCAGCTTTCCAAACTGCGGCTCCGTGTTTCGCAACCCCGACGGCACGCATGCGGCCAAGCTCATTGAGGAGGCAGGGCTCAAGGGATTGCGCCGCGGGCAGGCGATGATCAGCGACAAACACGCCAACTTTATCATCAACCTGGGGAACGCATCCGCGAGCGATGTCCTCTGGCTGATTCGGCGCGCACAGGCGGAGGTTCGAGCCCGATTTGGCATTGACCTTGAAACCGAAGTCCGGGTGCTTGGCGAACCCTTGCTAGGAGGTGCGGACGATGGAATTGCTGCGAATTGAGGGCGGCGTTCCGCTGACGGGTGAGGTCAGGGTGGCGGGCGCAAAGAACGCGGCCCTTCCCATTCTCGCGGCCACCGTCATGGTTGCGGGGCGCTCGGTCATCCAAAACGTCCCGGATCTCGAGGATGTCCGTGTCATGCTGGACATCCTCAGGAGTCTTGGCGCGACGGTCTCGATGTCCTCTGGTACCGTGAAGGTCGATGCCACGTCGCTTACTTCAACGCAAGTTCCGTCTCATCTCATGCAGAAGATGAGGTCCCCCATGATGCGCGAATTGCTCATGACTGGATCCTGACGACACCCTCTTCGCATGACCTCGCTTGTTCCCCAGTCCCATGCCGATCCATCCCCGCTGGACGCCGAGAGGTCCGTCGCTCCGTGGTATAATGACGAAGTCCAGAGATTCACAGACGGAGATTTTCGCTAGGAGCGAGGGCCATGTTCGAAGCGTGTATCATTGGCGCCGGTCCATGCGGCTTGGCCGTATCGGTCGAGCTGAAGCGGCGCAGCATTCCCCACGTCGTGATCGAAAAATCCTGCATTGTTTCTACAATTTACCGTTTTCCGACGCAGATGGTGTTCAATTCGACCCCTGAACGCCTGGAGTTGGGTGAAATCCCGTTTTACACAGAGCGGGCCAAACCCACGCGAATGGAGGCGATGACGTACTACCGGACCGTGGTTGAGCGGCTTCAGTTGCCGGTTCGGCAGTACGAGGAAGTGATCTCGGTCGAGCGAGATCGCGAGCTGCAGGGATTTCGCATCCACTCGCGCACGCTGTCTGGGCGGACGCTTGAAACGATGGCCTCGTCCGTCGTGGTGGCTACGGGGTATTTCGATCAGCCCAACATGCTCGGCGTGCCGGGCGAAGATCTGCCTCACGTGAGTCACTATTACCGCGATGCGCATCCGTATTACGGCCAGCGCGTGGTCATCATCGGCGGTACCAATTCAGCGGCTGAGGCCGCCATCGACCTCCATCGCATCGGCGCGCAGGTCACCCTGGTCCACCGAGGAGCCGCCATGTCTGACAAAATCAAGCCGTGGGTGAAGCCCGACATCCAGAGCCTTATCGACAAGCAGGCGATCGACTGTCACTTTCGCTCGCGCGTGGCGGCCATCTGCGCGGATCACGTCCGCGTCGAGACACCTGGCGGTCCGCTGGACGTGCCGTGCGACCACGTCCTGGCGCTGACCGGTTATCACCCGGATACTTCGTTTCTCGAAAAGCTCGGCGTCCAGATTGCGCCGGAGACGGGCATTCCGGTACATGATGAGGCGACGTATGAGACCAACGTGCCCGGCATTTACGTGGCCGGCGTCGTGGTGTCCGGCTTTGATGCCAACCGCATTTTCATCGAAAACGGCCGACTGCAGGCGCCTTGTATTGCGGACGCCATTGCGTCCAGGGCGGGCGCGCGTGTGAGCTGAGTTCGTCCGGCAAGATGGCCATCCCCTCCCGCATATCGGTCTGACGGGAGGGGATGAACATGCGAATTCGTGCCGTCTACGTCTGGGACGCCCGGCGTGAGGAACTGGCTCCTGTGCGGGATGCCGAAGCGGAGGTGGCGAACCGCGTGATGGCTGTCGCCCGTCCCCTTGTGGAGCGCATGCTTGCGCACCGCGGCCGGCGGGTGAATGAGCCGTGAAGGAGCGACATCTGGCGCTGTATATCCGCGTTTCCACCGAAGAGCAGGCGACATCGGGGCACAGCCTGAAGGAACAACAGGAGCAGCTCGTGACGTACGCGCGGGTTCAAGGCTTTCCTTGCTACCAACTCTATTGCGATGACGGATACTCAGGTAAGTCGTTGAATCGCCCGGCGATGGACCGCCTCCGGGCCGACATCCGCGACGGGCTCGTGGTCGGGGTTGTGACCACGCGCATTGACCGTCTGACCCGCAGTGTCGCCGATTTCGCGCGGCTGGTGGAAGAGATGAACGTGCACGGCGTGTTTTATCGTTCCACCAGGCAGAATTTCGAGATCTCCACAGCCATGGGGCGACTGGTGGCGCAGATGCTATCCGTCATTGCGGAGTTCGAGCGAGAGATCATCGCGGAGCGCGTACACGAAAACCTGTTGGCGATGGCGCAGCGGGGTGAGTTGGCCACCAAGCCCCCCTTTGGCTATCGGTTGTCGAATGGCCGTTTGACCCCGGATCCGCGGGAGGCGCGCTGGGTGCGCGAAGGAGCGCGCCTTTTGCTGACCGGCGCGAGCCCGAGGGACGTCGCGATGGAATTCAACGCACTCGGCGTGCGGACGAAGACGGGACGGCTTTGGACCGACCGCACGGTTCGCACGCTGTTTTCCAATCCCGCGTTGGCCGGCGTGTCCGTGTGGAATCGTCGAAAGACCCAGGGGCGTCGGCGAACAGAGCGGGATCCGGCCGAGTGGGTTCGTGTCGAGGGAACGCACGAGGCCATCTTGAGCCGCCAGGAATTCGAAACCCTGCAGGCCATGCTTGAGCGCCGCAGCGCGTTGGCGCCGCGATCGCAAGGCTCGAAGCGCCCGCTCGCCGGCATTGCGCGTTGTGGATTCTGCGAGAGCGCCTTGTACGCTGGCTGGCAGGTGACCACACGCGGCGACCATCGCCAAAAGCGGCCGATTTACCGCTGCGGTCGGTATGTCACAGGTGGTGGCTGTACGCCAAACCAGGTGGACGCCGAAGAGCTCGAACGGCTGGTGGTGGAGGAACTTCTCCGCCGCGTTCGGTCCCAACTCGAGCCGTTGGTAGCGGCCTATCAGTCGAACGCAGCGTCGAACGAGCTGCGCATGATTCAGCGCAAGCGCCGCATTGCCCTGGCGAGATTGAGGCGGATCGCCGAGGCCTACGCGTCGAGCGTGGTGTCCGAGGAGGCGTATACGCGCGAGCAGGATCGGCTGTTGCGCGTGTTGGAGGAGTGTCGCGCGGCGGAGGCCGAGATGACGGGCCTTGCCACTAGCGAGGGCTGGGAGAAGTGGGTGCACGATCTCTGCGCCCATCTTGCTGGCGATCCACAGTTGGAGCGCGCCTTGTTCCTGGCCGTCGTCCGAGAGGTGCGGGTGTTTCGCCCGAAGCGCTCGCGCGAGGTGGATGTCGATCTCGTCCTGAGGCTCGAGTGATGTCGAGATCATCTATCGCGGAGCATGGGGTCTTCCATCTTCTTGATGGGGCCCCTGATGGCGCGGTGCGGTGAGGTGACCGTCTCGAAGCCGGGAGGGTGCGTCATCGGCCAGCGGCCGATTGACTTTCATCTGCGCGGGCTCAGGGCGCTGGGAGCGCGGATTGAGGAATCCCACGGGCTCATCCGTTGCCAGGCAAAGCGTCTCGTCGGTACGCACATCGTGTTGGATTTTCCATCGGTGGGCGCGACTGAGAACCTGCTCATGGCGGCGGTTTTGGCGGACGGAATCACCATTATCGAAAACGCGGCGCGCGAGCCTGAAGTGGAAGACTTGGCAAACTTCCTGAACACGGCGGGCGCGCAGATCCGCGGGGCCGGATCGGCGCGCATTGAGGTGCACGGGAGATCCCAGCTCTCCGAGACCACCTATGCGGTTATTCCAGACCGCATCGTGGCAGGTACCGTGATGGCCATGGCCGCAGCGGCAGGCGGAGAGGTGAAGCTCGTGGGGGCACGGGCGGATCATCTGGGCGTGGTTTTACAGAAACTGCGCGATGCGGGTGTTCGCGCCGAGGTGGAGCATGATATAATCACTGTTATCTGTGAGGAGACCCCATCTTCCGTTGATATCCGCACTGCGCCTTACCCAGGGTTTCCGACGGACCTTCAGGCGCCGTTCATGGCGTTTTTGACCATAGCCAGAGGCACGAGCATCGTGCAGGAAAGTGTGTTCGAAGCCCGCTTCAAGCACGTGGATGAGCTGGTGCGCATGGGTGCAAACGTCTCGGTCGATCTTCGCACGGCCATTGTGCGGGGTGTTCCGCGACTGTCCGGCGCGCGCGTCGCTGCGGCGGATCTTCGCGGGGGCGCGGCGCTCGTCGTGGCCGGTCTCGCGGCCCATGGCGTCACGGAGGTCGAAGGACTCCAGCACATCGACCGCGGGTATGAAGACATGACGGCTTTGCTGCGCACGCTCGGTGCGCGCGCCTTGCGCGTGCAGAGCGGCGAGTGAAGAGGGGGCGCACAGGCGGCGAAAGGCGTGACAGCATGCCACGACAGGAAACAGCAGACGAGCGCGCGCGCCGAAAGGCGAGAAATCGCAGGATTGTCGTGAGCTTCTTCGCGTTCATCGGGCTTGTGGCGGTGCTGGAGTCGCCACTCGCCCGCGTGCGCCACATTCGCGTGAGTGGCAATACGACCGTCCCGATGGCTCAAATTGTGGCTGCAAGCGGCGTGGCCTACGGCGAGAGCCTGTGGGCCGTGAACCGGAGGCGCGCCGCGATGGCGGTCGTCGCGAAGGTGCCCATGGTGGACCGGGCTGCCATCGACGTGTCGTGGCCTTCGGGAACCGTGTCGATTCAGGTGCATGAGCGAGACGTCGTCGCGGTGTACGCAGCTCGAAACGGATTCTACGAACTCATGTCAAACGGCTACGTGTACCAGAAGATCGCGTCTGCCGCCGGGCTTTCGTATCCCATTTTGACCGGACAGGAGCCGGTACTTTATGTGCATCAGATGGCCTCGGCTGCCGTGTCGTCCGTCTGTCATCAACTCGCTCAAGTGCCTGCGAGCGAAGTGAACCACGTATCCGAAATCCAAGTGAACGGAGACGGCACGGTCACCCTGTATCTGGACAACGACTTTGAAGTGCTTGCGGACGTCGCGGACCTGCGAGGCGCGATGGCGGCCATTGGACCGGCGGTTGACTATTTCGTGGCAAAGGGATACCGCCCCGGCCTCATTGACCTGACCGGGCCGCCTCCCTACCGCTACACTCCGTTCTCATCGCTGCCGGGCGCCACTGCCAAGGCATCGGGCGCCTCCAGTCAAGGCGCATTGAATGGCGGGACAAGCTCTACAGCCGTATCGCATCCCTGAGGAGGAGGGACGTTGTGAACGCGCAAGGACGCGTCATTGCATCGCTCACGGTGGTCGCGGTGGCCCTCGGCTACATGCTGACGGTGAGTTATCGGCAGAACCATGCCGCGGCCTCCTTGGGTGTGCTCGTGAACGGCAATTCGGCCGTCAATCGCCAGTTGGGGGAGCGACTCAGCGAGCTGAAGCAGTCGAACCAGGAGGCGCAGCAGCAACTGGCCTCCTTGACGCAGGAGATCGCGCAGTATGAGCAGATTTCGGCGGGATCGACGAGTTCGGTTCAGGTCCTGCAGCAGCGGATGACCGGTGAACGCATTCTGGCAGGGCTCACGCCAGTGCACGGACCGGGCGTCCAAGTCACGCTGAACGACGGCAGTGCGGGCGGGAATGACGTCGAGCAAATCCTCGCTCACGATTGGACGCTTCGCAACCTGGTCAACGAGCTCTTCACCGCCGGTGCGGAGGCCGTGGCCATCAACGATTACCGCGTGCTTGCCACGTCGTCCATCGAGTGCCAAGGCCCCGTCGTCTCTGTGAACGGCCATCGCCTTGGCGCACCGTTCACGGTGACTGCCATTGGCGATCCCGCCGTCCTCTCCTCTGCGCTTGAGATTCAGGGCGGGATCCTCGATGCGATGCGGCAGGAGGGGCTGCAGGTGTCAACGCCAGAGGTGGAGAACGATATCCACATTCCCGCCTATACCAATTCGCTGCAGGGGTGACACGGATGCCGGCTCGCTCCAACCGAAGTCTCATCTGGGTGGCGACGGCCACCGTGGCTGCGCTTGGTTTCATGGTGACAGTGGATTTGACGGCCGAGGCGCCTGTCGGGTCGGGTAACACCAGCTACATCGACCTAAGGACTCAGGTCTCCGAACAGGCGCAGGAGCACATTCTGCTCGAGCAGCAGATTTCGAAACTTGAAGCTCAACTCGCCGAGTACAGGGCCGCGAGTGGCAGCCAGAAGGAGCTCAGACAAGTGTTGGCGCGAGATGAGCGCCAGCTCGCATCTGAAGCTGGCCTCACGTCCGTCACCGGCCCTGGGATCACCATCACCATCCAGCCGGACGCGAAGCTCGGCGCGAGTCCGGCGCAGATGGCGCTCTTTCCTCAACAGGCGGATCAGTGGTTGGACGAGGTGGTCAATGTCCTGTTTGCCAATGGGGCCACGGCCATTGCTATCAATGGCCAGCGCTTGGTTGGCACGTCCTCCATTCGGCTCGTCGAGGTGAACGGAATCGGCAGCGTGCACGTGAACGGCAGACCTGTCGAGGAGCCGTATGTCATCCAGGCTGTCGGCAACGTGCAACAGATGGAAACTGGGCTGTCCGTGAACGTCTTACAAGGATATTTTGAGGCGATGGGCGAGGACTTTATCATTCGCGCGCTGCCGTCGCCGCGCGGCGTGACGGTTCCTGCGTACGCGGGATCGTTGCCTGGGCAATACGCGAAGGAGGGAAACGGCTGATGTATTGGCTGCCGATTTTGGGCCTGGCCGTTGGCGTCGGCCTTGGCCTGGTGACCAACGTCGTCATCCCTGTCGCGTTCACGAGCTATCTGTCCATCGCCATTCTCGCGGCGTTGGACACTGTGGTGGGGGGCATCCGGGCAAGCTTGGACAAGACGTTCGACAGCGCTGTGTTTCTGTCCGGCTTTTTCACGAACACGTTGGTCGCCGCGCTGTTGGCCTACATCGGGAATCAGCTCGGTGTGGATCTGTATCTGGCGGCGGTCGTGGCCTTTGGCGTCCGTCTGTTCCAGAACATCGCCGTCATCCGGCGGCACGTGTTCACGCTCATCCGGCAGCGACGAGTGGCACGACGCGTGGCCTCCACCAAGGACTGAGTCAAACGGCGGCTGGAAATCAAAGATTTTTCGCTTGCGTTAGAGGATTGTCGAAATGCGTGTGGAAGTAGATAGAGAATCGCAGTCTCGGGCGCTCTAGGGAGGTGCCACTCGGTTGGCCAAGGAGGACTACATCGTCAGTCTCGACATCGGCACTTCGAAGGTGCGAGTCATCATCGGAGAGTCGACAGGAAACAACTTGAACATCATTGGAGTGGGCTCCGCCTCGAGTCAAGGACTGCGCCACGGTGCGATTGTCGATATTGACAAAACGGTTGATTCAATCCGGGAAGCGGTCGATCACGCCGAGCGCATGGTGGGCATTCGCATCCCATCCGCGTACGTGGGTATTTCTGGAGAGCACATTCAGTTGCACAGCTCTCATGGGGTGGTCGCCGTATCTTCGGCGGATCGCGAAATCACGGATGAAGATATTGAACGCGTTTTGCAGCAAGCGCGAGTCGTGGCGCTGCCTCCGGAACGCGAGGTCATTGACGTGGTTGCCAAGGAATTTGTCGTCGACGGCCTGCGCGGCATCATGGATCCGCGGGGCATGCTCGGGGTGCGACTGGAGGTGGATGCGTACCTCATCACTGGGAGCCGCACCGCCATTCATAACATCGTTCGCTGTGTAGAGCGCGCGGGGCTGGAAGTCGCGAACCTCGTGCTTGCGCCGATGGCGGCGAGCCAGATTGCACTGACCCAGGACGAGCGAAAACTGGGCGTCGCGCTCGTGGACGTGGGTGCGGGCGTGACGTCGGTCAGCGTGTTTGCGAACGGCGTGCTGATGGGCACGAGCATCATCCCCATCGGCGGCGACTACGTGACGCAGGACATCGCCATCGGCCTGCGTACCAACACCGTTGCAGCCGAGCAGGTAAAACTTCGCCACGCCTGCGCGATGGTGGAGCAGGCGTCCGAGCACGAGACGTTCCGGGTGCCTCGAATGGGAAGCAACAAAGAGGCCGAGTTCACGCAGTATGATCTCGCCACGATCATCGAGCCTCGAATGCAGGAGATATTCGGCCTCGTGCGAAAAGAAGTAGAAAAGATGGGTTACGCCGACGAGTTGCCCGCGGGATACGTGTTTCACGGCGGCGTCATGTCGACGCCTTCCGCGGCCGAGTTGGCGGGGGAAGAACTGCAGGCGCCTGTGCGCATCGCCGTTCCAGAATTTCTCGGAGTGCGTGATCCGTCGTTCGTCAACGGCGTCGGCATGATTGTGTATGCCGCTCGCACGGGGCTTCGGCCGAGCTCGGCGGATTACAACGCTGGCGCTCGTCAGGTTCGTTCGTCCAATCACGTCGGCGTATTTGCACGAATCAAAGATTGGCTGCGCGATTTCGTGTGATGTCGGCCGGTGTGTGCGCGCGCGTGCGCGCTGACACCATACTGTCGCAGGGGAAGTGCGGAGCCAAATAGATTAGGAGGACCCACAGTGCTTGAATTCGATTTTGAAACTGATTCCCTTGCCAATATTAAGGTGATCGGCGTCGGCGGCGGCGGGTGCAATGCGGTGAACCGGATGATCGAATCAGGCGTCAAGGGCGTGGAGTTCATCGTGGTGAACACGGATGCCCAGGCGCTCAAGCTGTCGAAGGCCGAGACGAAGCTCCAGATTGGCGAAAAGCTGACCCGCGGCTTGGGCGCGGGGGCGAATCCCGAAATTGGCAAGAAGGCGGCGGAAGAGAGCCGCGAAATGTTGGCCAACGCGCTCAAGGGCGCGGACATGGTATTTGTCACGGCGGGGATGGGCGGCGGCACCGGGACGGGAGCAGCGCCGGTCATCGCTGAGATTGCGAAGGAACTAGGTGCGCTCACGGTGGGCGTCGTCACGAAGCCATTCCGATTTGAGCAGCGCCGACGTATGATTCAGGCGGAACAAGGTGTCAACGAGTTGAAGCAGAAGGTTGACACGCTCATCGTGATCCCGAATGACCGCCTGCTTGAGATTGTGGACCGCAACACGCCTGTGCTCGAGGCGTTCCGGGAGGCGGACAACGTCCTGCGGCAGGGTGTGTCGGGCATTTCGGACCTCATCGCGACGCCAGCGCTTATCAACGTGGACTTTGCGGACGTGAAGGCCATTATGACGGAGCGCGGCTCGGCTCTGATGGGCATCGGCATCGCGTCTGGCGAAAACCGGGCCGCGGAGGCTGCGAAGAAAGCCATCTCGTCGCCGCTTTTGGAGACGTCCATCGATGGCGCCCGGGGTATCTTGATGCACGTCGCCGGTGGGACAAATCTCAGCCTGTGGGAAGTCAACGAGGCCGCGGATATCGTTTCCATGACGGCAGATCCAGATGTCAACATGATTTTCGGTGCGGCCATTGATCCGAATCTGGAAGACGAGATCGTCGTGACCGTGATTGCGACAGGATTCGACGGTTCCAATCAACAGCAGCCACGGCCGAACCAGATCCACCACGAGGCGCACGAGAACGTGGTGCGAGGCACTGTCCAGCGCCATCCTTCGGCCCAGGATCCTGTGGTCAACGTGCCGAACACCGGAAACCCGTGGGAGATTCCGGCGTTCATGCGCCGGCAGAACGGCAGGTTTGGGCGCGATCGGTGAACGCGTTCCTAGGCCCGTCGAAATCAGGTGCCACGAGATGCAGGGGGTCTGCCGTTGCGGCAGGCCCCTTGACGTTTCAGGGAAGATGTCACATCTCAATCCCCTTGTAGCACGTCATGCCTCGACCGACTTCTCCAAAAAAGTCTATGACTCACCCGTCAAGTTCCGACAGGCTTCGTAATACAAATCTACTATACTTTCCTCCAAACGATGCGGTGTCATCTTGCGGACGCGCCGCCCGTCGGATGGGACACGCCGTGCTCCACCTGAGGTGATGGTGTGCAGGCCCTGCCGGTTGTCTACATCGACATCGTCTGGATGGTCAACTTCATCATGGACTTGGCCCTGCTCTGGACGACCGGCTGGCTGATGAAGCGCCGGGCTCGCTGGACTCGGCTCTTGGCGGGCGCCCTGATTGGAGCCATCTACTCGCTCGCGCTGTTTGTCCCTGCTCTGTCCCTCACCACCACGTGGCCTGGAAAGGCGCTGGTGTCGGTGCTGATGGTGTGGATTGCCCTGCCACACCGAAATGCGCTCGATCTCGCCCGCCTCGTGGGCGTGTATTATCTCGTGTCGTTCATGGTCGCTGGAGCAAGCGTGGCAGCCCGATTCGCGCTCCCAGGGACGACGCTCAACCATGCCCTGTGGAGCAACCGCGGCGTGGCCTTCGCAACTTCCGGTGAGACGCTCGGCCTGATGATCGGCCTTCCGCTCGCCGTGGATGGCCTCAAGCGGCTCGCCGCGCGTCTGCGAAAGGACGCGCGCGTCGAGATATCGTTGGTTGATCTTGAGGTGCAATTCGACGGGATGGTCATCCGCTGTCGAGCCCTGGTGGATACGGGCAACGGATTGATGGATCCGGTGTCCAAGCGGCCCGTGTCGCTGGTGGACGCGGAGGTCCTGATGCCGGCGTTTCCCAAGCAGGTTCAAGACAAGGTCGCGGCCGGCGAGGACCTGCTGGATGCTCTGATCGAGGTGTTGCCGAGAACGCGGTTTGCCGTCGTGCCGTTTCAAGGTGCCTCCGGTCGCGGCTTGACTGTCGCCCTTCGCCCGAAGGCCGTGTACCTGGTGCAGGCGGATGGCGCCCGCATTCGCGGTGCGGACAGCCTGTTTGCTGTTTTCCCTGGCGTGCTCAGCGCGGATGGGACGTTTCAAGCCATCTTGCACCCTGAAGTCATGAATGGAGTGGATGACGATGTACGCGTTCCAGCTTCTCGAGACCAAGCGCCGCCTCGCGCTCCTTCGGCTTCGCCTCCTGTACATCCGCCTGCGAGTTCGCCTCCTGGGTCAGCCGGATGAGGTTTATTACGTTGGCGGAAGCGAGGCGCTTCCACCGCCGCTCACGAAGGAGGAGGAGCAATATCTTCTGGAACGGCTGCCCTCGGGTGATCCGTCGGTGCGGTCGATGCTCATCGAACGCAACCTCCGCCTCGTCGTGTACATCGCTCGCAAGTTCGAAAACACCGGCGTCAACATTGAAGATCTGGTTTCCATCGGCACCATCGGGCTCATCAAGGCGGTGAATACGTTCGATCCGTCCAAGAAGATCAAGCTCGCGACGTACGCGTCTCGCTGCATCGAGAACGAGATCCTGATGTACCTCCGGCGCAACAACAAACTGCGCGCCGAGGTGTCGCTGGACGAGCCGCTGAACGTGGACTGGGATGGAAACGAATTGCTCCTGTCGGACGTGCTCGGAACGGATTCCGACACCATCTACCGAAACCTCGAAGACGAGGTGGACCGCGAACTGCTCTACGACGCCCTCGACAAGTTGAGCGAACGGGAGCGCACCATCATGGAACTGCGATTCGGCCTGGGGACCGGTCAGGAGATGACGCAAAAGGACGTCGCCGATCTTCTCGGCATTTCCCAATCCTACATATCGCGTTTGGAGAAGCGCATTTTGAAGCGGCTTCAGCGAGAATTTAACAAGATGATGTGAGGTACACGACACAGGTGAAGTTCGCGGCGGCGCCCCTGGGGCGCCGCCTTCTTAGTGAGTCGGAACCTGCATAACCCGCCCAAGTCCGGACATACTTAAGACGAATTTTGGAATATGTGTACACACGTGTATGACGAGCAGACTTGGGGGGACTTCTTTGAAGCGCAACAAGGTGGAGATCTGCGGCGTCAACACTTCTCAGCTCCCCGTTCTCACGAACGCTCAAATGCGCGAGTTGTTTGAACAGCTTCGGGCCGGGGATATCTCGGCACGTGAGAAGTTGGTCAACGGCAATCTGCGCCTGGTCTTATCGGTTATTCAACGTTTTAATAATCGTGGAGAATATGTGGATGATTTGTTTCAGGTTGGATGCATCGGTCTGATGAAAGCCATTGACAATTTTGACCTCAGCCAAAACGTGCGTTTTTCCACCTACGCGGTCCCCATGATCGTCGGCGAGATCCGCAGATATCTGCGGGATAACAACCCCATCCGCGTCAGTCGTTCCCTTCGCGACATTGCGTACAAGGCCCTCCAGGTCCGCGATATGCTGGCATCCAAGAATCTGCGCGAGCCTTCCATCGTCGAGATCGCCAACGAGATGAACCTGCCGAAGGAGGAGGTTGTGTTCGCGCTCGACGCCATTCAGGATCCGGTTTCGATGTTCGAGCCGATCTACCACGATGGGGGAGATCCCATCTACGTGATGGACCAGATCCACGATGAGCGAGAAAAGGATTCGGCGTGGGTGGAGGGCATTGCGCTGCGGGAGGCGATGCGCAAGCTGTCGGACCGGGAGAAGAAGATCCTCGCGAAGCGATTTTACGAAGGCAAGACGCAAATGGAAGTGGCGGACGAAATCGGCATCTCGCAGGCTCAGGTCTCTCGCCTCGAAAAGGCGGCCATTCATCGCATGTACAAGCACATCCAGTCGTAACCCATCCGCCATCGGTCATATGATCACCATAGGACCGATGGGAGGCGGATAGGCGTGGTGCGCATTTCGGAGCTTCAGTCGAAGGACGTGGTCAACGTCGAGGACGGCAAGCGGCTCGGCACCATCGGAGATTTGGAGATTGACCTGGACAGCGGGCTGATCCGCGCCATCGTCATTCCCGGCCAGTCCAAGTTCTTCGGCATGGTGGGCGGATCGCAGGACTACATCATTCCGTGGAGCCAGATTGTGAAAATTGGCGCGGACGTGATCCTCGTGGATCTGCGCCCGCCTGGGGAACCGGGCTACTATCTTCCTCCGCAGTCCGGCAAGCGCGGCACGGGCGGCTACTGATGCGTGGCGCCGCGAAGCCGGATGGATGTATGATAGATGGCGGAGGGATGCGCTTGCTGAAGGACGTGATCGGACAACATGGCGGCCTCGGGATTCGCCCGCCGTTTGCGGACCCGGGGGTAAGAGCCATGTTTTTCTTTCGCCATTTGGACGTATTCCCGCCCGCGGATGCGGATGTCTCCCCGCGGCTCGCGGGCCCGGAGGTAGCTCGGGAACATCGCGGGCAGATGCTCGGCAAGGTGGGTCTGCGAGTCGATTCGCTGTGCCTGGTGCGCCAGGTCCACGGCCCTCGCGTCGTGCGCGTCGACGCGCCGACGGAATCCGCTGTCGAGGCCGATGGAATGATCACAGATGTCCCCGGTCTGGCGCTTGCCGTTTTGGTCGCGGACTGCGCGCCCGTGCTTCTGTACGATCCCGTCCGCCGCGTCGTGGGCGCCTGTCACTCGGGATGGCGGGGAACGGTTGAACACATTGTCGCCCGCGGCATCGAGCGAATGCGGGACGAGTACGGGACAGACCCCGGCCATCTCCGCGTCGCCATCGGCCCGTGCATCCGCCGATGCTGCTATGAGGTGGACGACGTGGTGGCCGAGCGTGCACGAAACGCGCGGCTTGAGCGAGCGCTGTTGCCGAGGTTTGGACGCCCGGACAAGTACGTCTTCAGCCTCCCGCACGCCATTCGCCTGTCGGTTGAAGCGTGCGGCGTTCAGCCGGAGCATATCTACGATTCTGGCGTCTGCACATCCTGTCGGAACCGCCACTTATTTTCCCACCGCCGCGAGGGAGAGCGCGCGGGGCGCCAAATGGCGGTCATCGCGCTTGGGATGGGGGACTGAGCTGTGGATTATGGGTTTGTGCGTCAGCGGGTCGAGGAAGTTCGGGCGCGGGTGGAGATGGCCTGTCGTCCATCCGGCCGCCATCCGGCCGATGTTCGCGTGGTGGCCGTCACAAAGACGGCGTCTCCCGATGTATTGTCCGCGCTGTACGCCGCGGGCATCCGGGACGCAGGCGAAAATCGGTGGCAGATCGCGCGGGACAAGCTCGCGCATCCGGCTTCAGCTCAGTTCGAGTGGCATTTCATCGGGGCGCTTCAAACGAACAAGGTCAAATATGTCGTCCCGCGTTTTTCGTGGATTCACTCGCTCGACAGGCCTGAATTGGCGCGGGCCCTGTCCGCAGAGGCCGTGCGGCGCGGCGCCGTTCTTAACGTGCTGGTGCAGGTGAACATCAGCGGCGAGGCACAAAAGCATGGGATCCGGCCTGAGGACGCGGAGGATTTGATTCTCCTCGCCCGCGAACTTCCCGGGCTCTCGGTCAGAGGGCTCATGACCATGGCGCCCATCGCCGAGCGGCCTGAGGACGTCCGTCACGTGTTCGCGGGGCTTCGTGCTCTCAGGGACGACCTGCAGTCGCGCCTGTCACTCGAGGCGTTTGATCAGCTTTCGATGGGCATGTCCGACGACTTCGAGGTGGCGGTCCAAGAGGGCGCGACGATGATCCGTATCGGGCGCAGGTTGGTGAATCCGTGAGGGGGTGGTCACATGGACGGGCTGGCGGACGCTGTGGAATGGATCTTCGCCGTCTACTTCGTGGTGCTTCTGGCCGGCGCATTGGTTCAGATGGTGCCCGATTGGGTCCATCACCCGGTCGGGCGGTGGATCTCGGCCTGTTGTGAGCCGTATCTGTGGGTGTTTCGCCGACATCTTCGCCCCTTGCGCATCGGGCGGCTGGCCGTGGATGTGTCATGGATTTTGGCCATGGTCGTGTTTTTGGTGGTCGAAGCGGGCGTCGACACCACCTTGACACAGTTGACAACCAGTTGAGGAGGCACCCGCCGTGAAACACACATGGGTCCGCGCGTCGGAGCAGCCCTGGGTCCGCCGCGCGTCGGACTGGGTGCGACAGGTTCAGGACAGATACTCCCCTTACTTGACCGATTTTTTGACCCCGCGTGAACAGTACCTCGCGGAGAGCGTCGCGAAAGGCGCGGGACTTCACGCGGAGGCCTTTGGTGGATTCGACGGTGCGGAACGCGTTCGGCTGCTGCTTTTGCCCGAGCCCTGGCCCGTGGCCCCCGAGGACTTCGAAATTCAGGCGCTTGAGGTGTCCGCGCTACAAGGGGAGTTTGCACACGCGGATGTGCTAGGCTCGCTCCTTGGCCTTGGACTTAAGCGCCCCTCGTTGGGCGACATCGTTCTGGTCACGCCTTCACAGGCGTACGTGTTTATCGCGCAGCCGTTGGTCAGCTATCTTCGCGACACTTGGTCCCGCGTCGGGCGAGTAGTTGTCCATGTTCGGGAGGTGGACGATATCCCCGAACTGCCGCCTCCCCCATACGAGCCCAAGGACATCTTCGTCATGTCGCCGCGCATGGATGCCGTCGTGGCACAGGCTTGTCGGATGTCCCGAAAGGAGGCCCAGTCGCTCGTTGCGAGTGGGCGCGTCGAACTCAATCACGCGGAAGCGCCAGCGGACGCCGAGGTGCGTCCTGGCGATGTGTTGTCGGTCAGGGGATTTGGGCGCGTGCGGGTCCTGGAGACCGTGGGACAGTCCAAAAGCGGCCGATGGATGATCCGCGTCGGTGTTTTACGATCTCGCCGGTGAGCGCGCTTAGGGTGAAGGATTTTGCCGCTTGCTGTCGAATAGCAGGGTGACGAACCTTCGCCCAAACAAGGGGGCTCTACAAGCCTGTGGTCGAGATGAGGGGGATTCGCCATGCCGTTGTCGCCCATCGACATTCACAATAAAGAGTTCCGGCGCTCGCTGCGCGGGTACAATGAGGACGAAGTCGATGACTTTCTGGAACGCGTCATTCAGGACTACGAGGGTCTGATCCGCCAGAATAAGCAGCTCGAAGAGGAAATTGCCCGTCTCAACGAGAAACTGGCTCATTACCAGAATCTCGAGGAGAGCCTGAGCAAATCCATCCTCGTCGCGCAGGAAACGGCGGAGGAACTAAAAAACAACGCAAAGAAAGAAGCGCAGCTCATCATTCGCGAAGCGGAAAAAAACGCGGATCGCATCATCAGCGAAGCACTCAACAAGGCGCGCAAAGTGGCGCTTGAGGTCGAGGAGATGCAGAAGCAAGCGGCGATTTTCCGCGCGCGGTTCCGGTCGCTCATCCAGTCGCAGCTGGAAATGATGGAGTCGGGAGACTGGGAGTCGTTCGAGCGGGAGCTCGCGCGGCGCGAGGTCGCGGCGGCTGAGCCGGACTTCGCGTGAGGCAAGCGTAGACAAACGGGTGACGGGGCCGATCCACGAGGGTCGGCTTCATTTTTTTTCGCTTCGGACGGTGTACCAAAGGAGCGCGAGGCCGAAAGCCACGAGTGAGGAGTCGATTACGACATAGGTGGTGTAGGGAAGTGACAGTTGCAGCCACACGCGGGCGAGGAGGCACGCGGCAAACAACGTAATGCCAATCCACACAATGGCCCAGGAAGCGGCGAGCAGCCACGTTCTGCGCATGAATCATCTCTCCAGTCGAAACAACGCTTGCCGATCTCCATCATACACAGATGGGCGAGAGATACCAATGACAGTCTGGTGAACATGTCCGACATGGATCGAGGTTCGCCGGGTACACTACCGGCAGACCATCCACAGCCGGGACGGTGAGGATCATGCGGCTTCGGCGAAAACGACGTCACTCGCTCACAAATCTCGGACTCCTCCGCCTGACCGAGTACCTCGAAGGTGTGAACTTCGCCGCTTACGTCGATCTGTTGCAGACGCCGTGGCGATTGGCGCTGCTCAATCTCATCGGCGGCATCTTCCGCGGCCTCGGCATTGGACTCGGCTTCACCGTCATTGCGGGGCTGGTGGTGCTCGTTCTGCAACAGTTGGAGCTTCTCAATTTGCCCGTCATTGGCAAGTGGATTGCAGATTTGGTTCAAATCGTGGATGGACAACTCAAGGCACGTGAGTTCACATATTGAAGGAGGACGGACATGGATACGGATTTGCTTCAATCTCGTTTGGAAGCTGAGCAAAGGAGGCTCGTCGCGCGACTGCAAGGGGCCGAGACGTCTGCGGACATTCGCAGCTCGATGCCAGACGAATTCTCGGAACTCGCGATGTATGACAACCATCCTGCGGATATCGCCAGCGAACTCGCACTTCGCAATCAGGCGATGGGCGAACGGTTGCGCGACGAGCGTGCGCTCGCGGATGTCGAGGACGCACTCGCGCGCATCCGGCAAGGAACCTACGGCACGTGCGAGTCGTGCGGGCGCTCCATTCCCCCGGAGAGGCTCGAGGCGGTTCCGACCGCTCGCCGGTGCGTGGACTGTGAGCGGGAGGCCGAAGCCAGGAGAGCGCCAGCGCGCCGCCCCGTAGAGGAGGACGTGCTGGCGCCCTCGTTCGGCCAGTTCGATCGCGACGGCGCGGATGAAACGGGATACGACGGGGAAGACGCACTAAAGGACGTCATGCGGTACGACCGCCCGGTCAATGGCCTTGCGCGCTACGACGAGCCCGACCTTGACGACGACGCCGGATACGTCGATCCGGTGGAGCGTTTTTCGGAAGAGGCGTACCGGCGGACGTTGCCGTCGTCGGCTCAACTCCTCACCGATTACGACGAGCCTTGAGATCCAGGACCGCTCAGTGCAAGAACGAAGGTGTCCGCGCGGAGGCCGAGGCGAAGGCACTCGACGGCGATGGCGTCGGCCGGCGGGACGTTGCCCAGATTGACTGTCGGACCGAAGCGGCGTATGAGTTCCACTTGTTGTGATTTCTTGGGAGCCTCCCAGATCACGCGGCTCCGGGCATAGGCGGGCAGCGCCTGGATGAACGCGCTCAACGCGTCGTCCAGCACGGTGCCTCCGGGACCGTAGATGCCGACATCTTCGCCCGATTCCCGCCCCTCGAGGATCACGTAATCGGCCCCGGCTTCGAGATCGCGGATTACGCCCTCGGCACAGCGCGCGAGGTCGACGTCGTGGCTCAGCTTTTTGCCCACTTCGGTGATCACGACCGGAAAGACGCGCTTGGCTGCCGCGACGGCCCGGGCGCGATGGGCCGGAGGCAGGTCGATGATGCCGTCCGAAATCTCCATGGCTTGAAACCCGAGCTCGCGGCAACGCTGAAGGTATTCGGCGAACACGCCCTGCGTCCACGCCACCTCGCCCAAAGTCCCACCGGGGCACGCCATGACGTCCTGTTCCGCCGCGCGCTGGAGTTTGGACCTCAGGATGTGCTCAGGATAGACGGCGCTCGTCCCAAATCCGAGCTTCAGTACATCGATGATGGGAGCCGCCATCGACAGGAGGGACTCCGTTTCCGCCAGGCTCAGTCCCTTGTCAATCACCATCGTGATTCCGCTCGTGCGCGGCTTGCCACTCCGCGCGCCGAGCGGAGGGGCAATCCATTGTGAGAAGGCGCCGCCCTCTGGTACAATCACCGTATTCACACCCCTTCACGTGCCGCCTTTTCACGGTATGCGACGGCGGCTTCCGAGGGTGCAGGCTGTCAGCCGGCGGGGAGACGTGTCGAGTGGGGAAACAGAAGTGGCTCTTGTACGTGGTCGGCCTGGTTGTGCTTATCGCCGACCAATTGATCAAAATGGTGGTGCGCGCGAAGTTGGCCATCGGCAGCGCCGTGGTGGTCATCCCGGGCGTGGTCGAGTTCACGCACATTCAAAATCCGGGCGCCGCGTTCAGCCTGTTGCCGCATCAAGTTTGGCTCTTTGTCCTCGTGGCCATCGCAGTCGTGGCGGCGGTGGTCGTGGTGAACACGCGCTTTCAGTTGGGCGCTCTGGCGCAGGTGGGGCTTGGTCTCTTGCTCGGTGGCGCGCTCGGAAACATGGTGGATCGCGTCTTTTCCCCGACCCACACGGTCACCGATTACGTGTACTTCTACACCATCCATTTTCCCGTTTTTAACCTCGCGGACGCCTCCATCGACATTGGCGTCGTGCTCCTCATTCTCTCCACGTTTCGAGGCGGGAACGATGCCCGCGAATAATCGAAGGAGGACACCATGAGACCTGCCATCCATGTCCAATATGAGGTGAGTGCGGAGGATGCAGGTGAGCGACTCGACCGATGGATGACCGACAGGCTGCAGGAGGACGATATTGAGGTCTCGCGGACGCAGGTGCAGCGCTGGCTTGACGAAGGGTGTATTCGGCGATCGCGCCCTGGACGGCTGAAGGCGAGCGAACCCGTGGAGGCGGGCGATCTGTACGAGGTCGACGTGCCGGAAGAGGAGCCGCTGGAGCTTGTGCCGGATGACGGCGTGCCGTTTGTCGTCGCCTACGAAGACGACGATGTCATTGTGGTGGACAAGCCGCGCGGTGTCGTGGTGCACCCGGGGGCAGGGCACATGCGGGGGACGTTGGTGAACGGCCTTTTGGCGCGCGGCGTCTCGCTTTGCACGCTCGCAGGCGCGATGAGGCCGGGCGTCGTCCACCGGATCGACAAGGACACGAGCGGACTTGTCGTGTTCGCCAAGTCGGATCGGGCCTATCGCACGTTGGTGGAGGCGTTTCGGGCGCACGATGTCGAGCGGGAGTATGTGGCCATCGCGCACGGCCGCCTGCCGCACCGCGAGGGTACCATCGACATGCCGATCGCGCGGGACCCGGCGGATCGCCAGCGGATGGCCGTCCGCCAAGGGGGCAAGCGCGCCGTCACGCACTTCGAGGTCCTCGAGCTGTTTGCGAACTATTCGTACCTCCGGCTGCGGCTTGAGACGGGTCGCACGCATCAGATCCGCGTCCACCTCGCGGCCATCGGTCATCCCATCGCGGGCGATCCCGTCTACGGCCCGCGCCACACGCTGCCCATTGATGGGCAGGCGCTTCATGCGCGGACCCTCGGCTTTACACACCCGGACGGGCGTCACCTCCGGTTTGAGAGCGACATGCCCCTCGACATGGCGGGGCTGCTTGAGGGCTTGCGGCAGGAGCGGATCGGAACTTGACACGGCCTGCCTCACCTGTTAGTCTACTTTCGAACTGAACACGGACACTGCCTTTAAACCAATCCCGTGAGGTTGGTAAGGAGTCGGACGTTTTGGGAGCATGCGCGGCCAGCGCGTCTTCCGGGGCTAAGGCCACCTCTCGCGGAGAGGCGGCCTTTTTTCGTGCCGACGAGAGCGGTGCCGAGGAGGGAAGGCTGTGGCTCAAAAGACGCAGATTATGGACGAAGCGGCGATGCGCAGATCGCTCACTCGCATGGCGCACGAGATCCTCGAGCGCAACAAGGGGCTCGACGACCTCGTGCTCGTCGGAATCGTCACGCGCGGCGCCGTCCTCGCCGAGCGGCTCGGGCGCAAGCTGTTCGAGATTGAGGGACAGAGGGTGCCGTGCCACCGGCTGGATCCCCGGCCGTACCGGGACGATCGCGACCGGGCGACGTCGTCCGAGGCGCCCGCGCCGGACATCGACGTGGCGGATCGCAAGGTGATCCTGGTGGACGACGTGCTGTACACGGGTCGGACGGTGAGGGCAGCGCTCGACGCCATGATGCGCGCGGGCCGCGCCCGCTGCGTGCAGCTCGCGACGCTTGTGGACCGCGGCCATCGGGAGCTTCCCATTCGGCCTGACTTTGTTGGGAAAAACGTGCCGACGGCGCGAGACGAGCAGGTCATCGTCCGCCTCGCGGAAGTGGACGGGTTGGACGGCGTCTGGATTGCGGAAGGAAGGGCGTGAGGGCGGTGGCGGTAAACATGCGCGGCGCGGTATTTCACGCGTTGACCGTGAACCAGTTCGATGTTCCGCTGGTATGGGAGCTGATGGAGCGCGCGGAGTGGCTCCGCGGCTTGGAGCGGGAAGAGGCTCGAACACGACTTCAGGGCAAGATTGTCGCGACGCTCTTCTACGAGCCCTCGACGCGCACGCGGCTCTCGTTTGAATCCGCGGTTCTCCGGCTCGGCGCAAGCGTCGTGGGGGCCGAAAACGCGCGCGAGTCATCTTCATCCAAGAAGGGCGAAACGCTTGAGGACGTGTTTCGCGTCGTGGGCTGTTACGCCGACGCCATCGTGATTCGCCATCACGATCAGCACGAACTCGATCGGGCCGCCCGCTTCTCGCCCGTGCCCATCCTGAATGCCGGCGCCGGGAGCGGCGAGCACCCGACGCAGGCGCTGCTCGACGTGTACACCATCTGGCGCGAGCTCGGCCGGATCGAACATCTCACCGTCGCGGTGATGGGGGATCTCAAGTACGGCCGCACGGTCCACTCCCTGCTCCGCCTCGTGGCCAAGTTCCCCGGCGTTCGGGTGCGCCTCTTCCACCCGGCGCCGCTCGGCTTGCCGGACGATCTCGCCGACGAACTTGCCGCCTCTGGCCTCTCGCTCGAGCGGGCGCCGGATCTCGCGTCGGCCATTCGCGGCGCGGATGTGGTCTACCAGACGCGCATTCAGTTTGAGCGTCTGGCGGGCGAAGTGGATCCGAACGCAGCCAGCCTGTACGCTCTCACCAAGGCGCACCTGGCGCTCTTGCCCGATCACGCGCGGATCCTGCATCCGCTCCCTCGCGTCGGGGAAATTGCGCCCGAGGTGGATGAGGATGTGCGGGCGGCGTACTTCCGACAGGTGGAAAATGGACTCTACATGCGCATGGCGCTTCTCGACGCCATGCTGGGAGGCGAGCGGCGATGAGAATTCGATGGGACGGCGGGCGCGTGTGGGACTCGGGCCTCGGCGATTTCATGGAGGCGAGCGTGGCGTTCGACACCGAGACGGGCGAGATTGTGGCCGTTGGGCATCCGTCCGCCATCCGCGCGGAAGAGGTGCGTTCCATCCGCGGTTTGTGCGTGTTGCCCAGCTTTGTCGACGTGCACGTCCACTTGCGCGATCCCGGCCTCACGCACAAGGAGACCCTCGCGAGCGGCTTGCAAGCCGCCGCGGCCGGCGGGTTTACGCAGGTGGCGTGCATGCCGAACACCAAGCCTCCCATCGCGCGGGTCGAGATCGTGGAGGATATCATCCGCCGAGGAGAGGCCATCGGCAAGGCTGAGGTGCATCCCATCGCCTGCCTGACAGTGGATCAGGAAGGCGAGGCACTCACGGATTACCAGGCGCTCGCAAAAGCGGGCGCGCTCGGGTTTTCTGACGACGGCCGCGGTGTACAGGACGGTGGCCTAATGCGGGAGGCGTTGACCAAGCTCGCCGCCCTCGGTGAACCCGCGATGATCCATGCGGAGGACGAATCCATCTCGCGCGGCGGGGCGCTCCATGAGCAGGCGGCCGCGCGTCTCGGCACGACAGCGCAGCCAGGGAGCGCGGAGGCCGCGATGATCGCGCGAGACATCCTCCTCGCGGAAGAGACAGGCGCGCACCTGCACGTCTGCCACGTGAGCCGCGAGGCGTCGGCTGACCTCGTGCGGTTTGGAAAGCGTCGCGGCATCCGCGTAACGGCGGAAGTGACGCCGCATCACCTGCTCTTGTCAGAGCGGGACATCCAGAGCGCGGACGCCAACTGGAAGGTGAATCCGCCGCTTGCATCCGAGGAGGACCGGAGGGCGTGTCTCGCCGCGTTCGCGGATGGAACGCTGGACGTGATCGCGACCGATCACGCGCCGCATCACCCGGACGAAAAAGCCAAGGGCATGGACGAGGCCCCGTTCGGCATGGTGGGGCTCGAGACGGCGTTTGCCCTCTTGTACACGGGGCTCGTGCGCGAGGGGCATGTGCCGATGCGCCGGCTGGTAGAGGCCATGAGCGAGCGGCCTTGCAGGTTATTTGGGCTTGAAGGCGGTCAGATTCGCCCGGGCGCGCGGGCGGACCTGGTGCTGGTCGATCTCGGCAGGCGATGGACCATCGACCCTGGCGCGTTTTACACAAAGGGCCGCAACACGCCGTTTGCTGGACAGTCGGTGGTCGGCAAGGTGATCGAGACCATTCGCGCGGGGCGCGCGATCTTTCGCGAGGGAGAGGAGCGGTTGTCATGATGCTGAACGGTCGGAGGAAGGCCCGGTTGGTGCTGAAGAACGGCCTCGTGTTTGAGGGCCTGCACTTTGGCGCAACGGGCACCCGGTTCGGCGAGGTCGTGTTCAACACGGGCATGACGGGCTATCAGGAGATTTTGACGGATCCGTCGTATTACGGGCAGATCGTCACGATGACGTACCCGCTCATCGGCAATTACGGTGTGAACGTGGACGATGTCGAGAGCCGCCACCCGCACGTGCGGGGGTTCGCGGTGCGGACGCTGTGCGAGTGGCCGTCTCATCACAAGATGGTGGACAAGCTGGAATCGTATCTTGTGCAGCACGACATCGTCGGGATCGCCGGGATTGACACGCGCGAGCTGACGAAGGCCATCCGGACGGTGGGGGCGATGCCGGGGGTTCTCACCACGGAGGATGTGCCGGTGGAATCGCTCCTCGCGCGCATGGACGAGGCGCTGGTGCCGGATGCGGTCAGCCGGGTAACCACGCAGACCGTGTACCGGGCGCCGGGGCCTGGCCACCGCGTCGTGCTCATCGATTACGGGATGAAGGCGGGAATCCTCCGTTCGTTGCTGGAGCGCGGATGTGATGTCATTGTCGTGCCAGCCACGTCGACGGCGGAGGACGTGCTGCGCTGGAAGCCGCACGGCGTGATGCTGTCGAACGGCCCGGGCAACCCGGAGGACGCGCCTTACGCGGTGGAGGCGCTTCGTGGCCTCATCGGCAAGGTGCCCATCTTCGGCATCTGCCTGGGGCATCAGCTCATTGCCCTCGCGTGCGGCGCCAAGACGCGCAAGCTGAAGTTCGGCCATCGCGGCGCGAACCATCCGGTGAAGGACCTTCGCACGGGCCGCGTGGACATCACGTCGCAAAACCACGGGTATGTCGTCGATGCGGAGTCGCTGCACGGCACGCCGCTCGAGCTCACCCACGTCAATCTGAACGACGGTACGGTGGAGGGGCTCGTGCATCGACACGAACCCGTCTTCTGCGTGCAGTATCATCCGGAGTCGAGACCTGGGCCGAGCGACGCCCGCTACTTGTTCGACGAGTTCATCGACCTCATGACGCGCGTGAGAGAGGGGCGGTTTGCGCATGCCTAAGCGGCAGGACATTCGGGAAATCATGGTCATCGGCTCGGGGCCGATTGTCATCGGCCAGGCGGCTGAGTTCGACTACGCGGGCACGCAGGCTTGCCAGGCATTGAAGGAAGAGGGCTACGAGGTTGTCCTCGTCAACTCGAACCCTGCCACCATCATGACCGACGAGCAGATGGCGGATCGAGTATACATCGAGCCCATCACGCTGGATTTCGTCACGCAGATCATCCGGAAGGAGCGGCCGGACGGCCTGCTCGCCACGCTCGGAGGTCAAACGGGCCTGAACATGGCCGTGCAACTCGCTGAGGCCGGGGTGCTCGAGGCCGAAGGCGTCGAGTTGCTGGGCACGCCGCTTGAGGCCATCGAAAAGGCAGAGGATCGCGAGAAGTTCCGCCAGCTGATGCAGGAGATCGGCCAGCCCGTACCGCGCAGCGCCATCGTGAGAAACCAGGAGGAGGCCGACGCGTTCGCGGAGGAAGTCGGCTTCCCCATCATCATTCGGCCTGCGTACACGCTCGGCGGAACGGGGGGCGGGATCGCGTCGAACTGGCGCGAGTATCACGAAATTGTGGAGCGCGGCCTCACGCTTTCGCCGATTCACCAGGTGCTCGTGGAGCAGAGCATCGCGGGCTTCAAGGAGATTGAGTACGAGGTCATGCGCGACGCCGACGGCACGGCCATCGTCGTCTGCAACATGGAGAACATGGACCCTGTCGGGGTGCACACGGGCGACTCCATCGTCGTGGCGCCGAGCCAGACGCTCTCGGACGAAGAGTATCAGATGCTGCGCGACGCGAGCCTCCAGATTATTCATGCGCTCGGAATTCAGGGCGGGTGCAACGTGCAGCTTGCGCTCGATCCCCACTCCTCCCGGTACTACGTCATTGAGGTCAATCCGCGCGTCAGCCGGTCCAGCGCGCTCGCCTCGAAGGCGACGGGGTATCCCATCGCGCGCATCGCTGCGAAAATCGCCGTCGGGTATCGGCTCGCGGAGTTGAAAAATCCGGTGACGCAGGATTCGTACGCAGCTTTCGAGCCTGCCTTGGACTATATCGTCACGAAGATCCCGCGTTGGCCGTTCGACAAGTTCCGGAGCGCGAATCGATCCCTTGGCACCCAGATGAAGGCGACGGGCGAGGTCATGGCCATCGGCCGCACGTTCGGCGAGTCCATGCTCAAGGCGGTTCGCAGCCTGGAAATCGGCGCATACAGCTTGTGGACGAAGCAGCCCGACAAATGGTCAAATATGGAGATTGAGAAGAAGATCCGCGTGGCCGACGACGATCGCCTGTTTGCCATTGCCGAGGCGCTGCGCCGCGGGGTGTCGGTCGAGCAAATCCACGATTGGTCGAAGATCGACCGCTGGTTCCTCTGGCATCTGGAGGCGCTGGTGGACCTGGAGCAGCGCATTGCCGCTGTCGCAAATCCGCGCCTGCCCATCGAACAGGTGCTGGACGAGCACCGGGAGCTCATCCACGAGGCAAAGCGAAACGGGTTTCCGGATCGGGAACTCGCGCGTTTGCTCAAGGCGGATGCCATAGCCATCCGCGCGTGGCGAAAGAAACGAGGCATCGTCCCCGTATACAAGATGGTGGACACCTGCGCCGGGGAGTTCGCGGCTTCCACGCCGTATTACTACAGCACGTATGAGCGGGAGGACGAGGTCGAGACGAGTCCGCGCAAGAAGATGGTGGTGCTTGGTTCTGGGCCTATCCGCATCGGCCAGGGCATCGAGTTCGACTACTGCACGGTGCACGCGGTGTGGGCGCTTCAGCGCGAAGGCTATGAGGCAGTCGTCATCAACAACAACCCGGAGACCGTTTCGACGGACTTCAGCACGTCGGATCGGCTGTACTTCGAGCCGCTCGACGTGGAGGACGTGCTGAACGTGATCGATCGGGAGCAGCCCGAGGGCGTGATCGTCCAGTTCGGCGGACAGACGGCCATCAACCTGGCGGGGCCGCTGGCGGACGCGGGTGTGCGGATCTTCGGCACGTCGCGCGAGGGCATCGACGCCGCGGAGGACCGCGAGAAGTTCGATGCACTACTCACGCAACTCGGCATCAAGCGCCCAGAGGGCCGAACGGTCACCACCGTGGAGGCGGCGGTCGAGGCGGCGGAGTCGCTCGGCTATCCGGTCCTCGTGCGCCCCTCGTACGTCCTCGGCGGGCGCGCGATGCAGATCATCACGAACACCAACGAGCTGCTCCAGTATATGGAGGAAGCGGTGGAGGTGTCGCAGCAGCACCCGGTGCTCGTCGACCGGTACGTGAACGGCATTGAAGCGGAGGTCGACGCCATCTCGGACGGCGAGACCGTCGTCATCCCGGGCATCATGGAGCACATCGAGCGCGCGGGCGTGCACTCCGGCGACTCTATCGCGGTGTACCCGCCGCAGAACCTGACGGAGGACGTGAAGCGGCTCATCGAGGACCACACCATTCGCATCGCGCAAAGCCTCAAGGTCAAGGGGCTCATGAACGTGCAGTTCATCGTGCACGACGGCGAGGTAGAGGTCATCGAGGTGAATCCGAGATCGTCGCGCACGGTGCCCTTCCTCTCGAAGGTCACGGGCGTGCCGATGGTCCAACTCGCCATGCATGCAGTCTGTGGCGGGCAGCTCGCGGATCTCGGTTACACCACCGGTCGTGTGCCAGAGTCGCCGGCCGTGGCCGTCAAGGTGCCGGTGTTCTCGTTTGCGAAGCTGCACCAGGTCGATATCAGCCTCGGCCCTGAGATGAAGTCGACGGGCGAGGTCATGGGGCGCGATCTCGTCTACGAAAAGGCGCTGTACAAGGGGCTCATCGCCTCCGGAATTGCGATTCCGGCGCACGGGACGGTGCTCGCGACCATTGCGGACAAAGACAAGCCGGAGGCGTACCCGCTTCTGCGCGAGTTCGCGCGCCTCGGCTATCGGCTCGCGGCGACCGAGGGCACGGCGAAATACCTGCGCGATCGCGGCCTTGAGGTGCGCGTCGTCAACAAGCTGGCGCAGGGCACGCCCAATCTCGCGGACGACATCCGGCAGGGCAAGATCCAGCTTGTCATCAACACGCTCACCAAGGGTCTCAAACCCGAGCGGGACGGCTTCCGCATCCGCCGGACGGCCGTCGAGCACGGCGTTCCGTGCTTGACCTCGCTCGACACGGTCCGATCCGTGCTCGACATCATGAAGCTCATTCACTTCCAGACCATGGCGCTGGGCGATCCGGTCCCAGGGCAGGGAGGTGGAGAAGGTGTCTGAGGCGCTGTTGCAGGAGCTCGCCTCGCATGCGTACGACGAGGCGCGCAGGCGCATCTACGTCGCGCTGGACGTGGACTCGGAGGCGCGCGCGTTGGACTTCGTCGATCGCCTGTCGCCGATTGTGGACGGCTACAAGGTGGGGCTGGAGCTGTTTCACCGAGCGGGTATGCGCCTCGTGGAGTCCCTTTTGAAGCTCAATCTGCGGGTGTTCCTGGATGTCAAGCTGCACGACATCCCGAACACCGTCGCCGGCGCGCTTCGGGCCATCGCGCAGTACCCCATTGAAATGGTGAACGTGCACGCGTCGGGCGGCCTCAAGATGCTCGCGTCGGCGCGCGAGGCTGTGGACGGATCGCCCCATCGCCCGCTTCTCGTGGGGGTGACCGTGCTCACAAGCTTGACAGACGCGGATCTTGAGGGGATGGGCGTCGGCACGACTTCGTCCGCGTGGGTGCGCCGCCTGGCGCAGATGGCGGAGCAGGCGGGGCTCGACGGCGTGGTCTGCTCGGCCCAGGAGTTGGACATCCTCCGCGAGATGGTCACCCCCTCCTTCGAGCGCGTCGTGCCGGGCATCCGCCTCGCGGGCGACCGGGTGCACGATCAGGCTCGCGTGATGTCGCCCGATGCGGCCATCCGGCACGGAGCCACGCGCCTGGTGCTTGGGCGAGCGGTGACGGAGGCGGACGATCCCGTCGCCGCCTTGGCGCGCTACCTTCGTTCCGTGAGGGAGGGACTGACCCATGAGTGAACCGACGTTCACCGTCGAGTACGACGACCTTTCGTACACCATCGCGAAGGGACTTCTGCAGATCGGCGCGGTGGAGCTGAGGCCGCATCAGCCGTTCACGTGGTCGAGCGGCTGGCGTTCCCCCATCTACTGCGACAATCGCCTCATCCTCGGATATCCGCTGCTTCGCAGCCAGGTCGTCTCCGGCTTCGAGTCGATCATCGACTACGAGCTTCCCGCGGTGGAACTCATCGCGGGCGCCGCGACGGGCGGCATCCCACACGCCGCCATGTTGGCGGATCGCCTGGGCCTGCCGTGCGCGTACGTGCGCTCCGAGGCCAAGGCACATGGCCGGGGCAAACAAATCGAAGGCTACGCGCGCCCCGGCATGAAGGCAGTCGTCATTGAGGACACCCTGTCGACGGGTCGATCCGCCTATCAAGCCGCGCAGGCCCTGCGCGACGCGGGGGTGGACGTGATGGCCATCCTCACGATTTTGTCGTACGACTTCGACGTCGCCACCAAGCGCGCCGAGGACACCGGCATCCCCGCGTATCGGCTCGTGCCGTACGAAGTGCTCATTCAGGTGGCGCTCGAGCGCGGCGATATCCAGGAGTCGGATGTGGCACTGCTGATGCGCTGGCGGAAGTCCCCCGACAAGTACGGACTCTGAGGGCTTGGCGTCAACAGGCGGCCTGTCGACTTGCGCTTCGGGCCGCCTGAGTCGTTCCTCGTCAAACGGGATATCCTACCCGTCAGGCGAAGGAGGGGCTCACGTGGATCTTCACACGGGCCGCACGCTGTGGTCGGAGTCCGACATCTCCCCGAAGTCCTATCCCCGGCTCGATGGGGATGTGCAAAGCGATGTCGTGGTGGTGGGCGGCGGCATCGGCGGAGCCATCGCTGCGTGGGAAATTGCGGAACGCGGATTTCAGGTCGTCGTGGTGGAGCGACACCGCGTGGGCATGGGATCGACTCGCGGAAACACAGGTCTTCTGCAATATGCGAACGACATGCCACTCGCCGAGATGATTCGCGTGCACGGGCGTGCGCGAGCGGTGGCGTTCTACCGGCGTTGTCGGGAAGGCGTCGGACGGATACGGGAGATTGTCAAGCAGCTTCCGGAGGACGTCGAATTTGCGGATCGCATGAGCGTCTGCTACGCGTCCGTTCCGGCTCACATCCCTCGCTTGAAGGACGAGGCCCGCGCGCTTGCGCAACACGGCTTTGCTGCGGATCTCGTGGTCGGGCGAGATGAGCTGCGGCGGGCTTTCGGGATTGACCGCGAGGCGGCACTCGTGACGTACGGAGATGCGGAGGTCAATCCGTTGAAGTTCACCCGAGCGCTTTTGGCCGAGCTCGTCCGCCGCGGCGCGGCCCGCGTCTTTGAGCGCACGGCGGTCGTCCGCACGGAAGAGAATGACGCGCATGTCGCTGTGGAGACGGACGCTGGATTTCGCGTGCGGGCGCGTGCGGCCGTGATCGCGACAGGATATGTCTTCCAGAACACGCGGCCTCTCGCGGGTGCGCGGCTTGGCTGTACCTACGCGATCGCCACAGAACCGCTGTCGGACTTGGCGGCTTGGCCGGAGGGTGTCCTGATCTGGGAGACGGCGCGCCCGTATTTGTACATGCGGACGACGCGAGACAGGCGGCTTGTGGTCGGCGGCCTCGACTTGCCGGTTCCGGACGGTCCCCGGCGAGACGGTGACCTCAATGTCCGCGCGGAGCAGTTGGCTCGGCTGACGCAACAGGTGCTTCCTGACATCGGACCCGTGTCCATTGCGTACCGATGGGCCTCGACGTTTGGCTCGACAACCGACGGATGGCCTGTCGTCGGCGCGCACCCAGGCTTTCGGCGGGTCTTCTGCTCGCTTGGCTACGGAGGAAACGGGACCGTCTGTTACGCGGTGGCGGCGGATATCATCGCGCGGCGCATGGCAGGGGAAGCCCGGCCCGAGGACGACGTGCTCGGACCGGACAGGTTTGCACTTTGGCGGCGCGCCGCGAAAAGGCTGTCGGCCGTGATGACTCACGGAGCGCCGGGCTGAGGCGCTTCGACCGTGGGCGACGGCGCCCGCGGCGTGGGTGGCACGGCGAAAATGGCAATGCCAAGTGCGCAGATGCCGATGGCGATGAGGAAGATATCCGTAAGCGACATCGCGTGCGTCATCGCCGTGCTGACCAGCGGCGCAATGGCGCCGCGAATTCCAAACAGAAGGAAATGAAGACCAAACGCCTCAGCTTCTCGGCCCGGGACGGCGCGGAAGATGTAGGACATGCAGCCGATGTCCCAGACGGCATCGCCAACGCCGAGCAGGGCGCAGGAAGATATCACGGCCGAGAATGATCCGCTGAGCACGTACAGTGCCGGGGCGAGGGCATAGGCACTCATGCCGATGAACATGGCGTGGCGGGGTGACCACGTGTCGATGATCCATCCCACCGCGAAGTAGGCCACCAACAGCGCGACGTAGTACGCCACGCGCGTGACACCAATTTGCGCATTGGACAGGTTCAAGGTATGAACCTGATAGATTTGATAGATTGGGCCCGCCAGAAGGTTGCCGAAACCTGTGGCCATGGTGGCCATCAGGAAGATGGTGAGCGGTCGGCTTGCGCGAGCTATCTGCCAATGTCCGAATATTTGCGTGGTTCGGCGTGCGGACGTGTGTTCTGCGCCTTCCGGTGCGGGTGTTTCCACCTCTCGCACCCGCGAGAACAGGATGACAGACACCGTCCCCATGATGGCCGCGCCAATGAGCGGCCAGCGGTCGCCCTGATGTTGGCTCCACTCGCCGACGAGGTAGGCAAGGGGAATGAGGAGTGTCCCCTGCGCCACGCGCACGTAGCCCATCAGCCGTCCGCGCAGCGCAGGGGGATACATGCGCGCGAGCAGCGCGGGATAGGCAGGTGCCTGGATGCCGTTCATCAAGTTCACCATGAACGCCGTGAAGAGGAACGCGGCGGGTGTCAACAGTGCGCCTGCCAACAGGACGGACATCCGGCCGACGACAAGTGGCCACAGGACGAACGGCTTGGTCGAACGCCCGCGCATCAGGTGCGCCCACATGGGAGACCATAGCATGCCGATGGCTGGCGCCGCCGTCAGTAGGCCCACACCTAGGTTGGATACCCCGTGGCGAATGGCCATCGGGACGTAAAACTGATTGACCACGACATTGAAAAGCGCGAACAGGACCGAACCGCCAAAATCGATTCGGAAATTCCACCACGTTTTCCACTTCATCTGCATCCCGAGGCGGGTGACCACGTCGTCGGGCCTCATGCTCGCGGTCCTCATGCTCATCCCCAGCGCAAGGGCGCGGCCGCGCCGCGCCCTGAATATAGTCTCTTAAAAGCGGTGATTTCTCATACCCATCCGCGCCAGCGCATGGCCTCCGCAAACGGGCGAATCCCCACCATGTACGCGGCCATGCGAGGCAGCGAGTCGTAACGCTCTGCTGTGTCAAGGATGTTGTGCACGCTCTGCACCATCATATTCTCGAGGCGTTGGTTGACTTCATCTTCGGTCCAATAGAAGCCCTGGTTGTTCTGAACCCACTCGAAGTAAGACACGGTGACTCCGCCCGCGTTGGCGAGCACATCCGGCACGACGACGATGCCTCGCTCGTGCAGGATTTGATCTGCCTCGGGCGTGGTGGGGCCGTTCGCAGCTTCGACAATGAGGCTTGCCTGTATCTTATCCGCATTGCCTTCGTGGATCTGGTTCTCCAGTGCCGCCGGGACGAGCACGTCGCACGGCTTGGTGAGAAACTCCTCCGTCGGGATGACGCCGGACAGCCGCGGCGTGACCATTCCAAACGAATCCTTTTCTTCAATAAGTTCGGGGATAGGCAGGCCATTTTCATTGTATACGCCGCCGCCCGCGTCGCTGATGCCAACCACAGTAGCGCCAAGCTCGTGGAGAATTCGAGCGACGTTGGAACCCACGTTTCCGAATCCCTGCACAAGCACGCGCAGTTCCGACAGCTTCTTGCCCATTCGCTCCGCGGTTTCGCGAAGTGCCACCACGACGCCGAGCGCTGTGGCGGACTCGCGTCCGCGCGAACCGCCGAGGACGAGCGGCTTCCCCGTGATGAAGCCGGGGGAGTCAAACTCGCGGATGCGGCTGTACTCATCGTACATCCAGGCCATGATTTGGCTGTTGGTGTACACGTCTGGCGCCGGGATGTCCTTGGCCGGGCCGACAATTTGGCTGATGGCTCGCACGTAGCCGCGCGCCAGTCGCTCTTGTTCGGACAGGCTCATGCTGCGCGGATCACACACGATGCCGCCCTTGGCGCCACCATAGGGCAGGTTGAAGATGCCGCACTTTAGCGACATCCAGATGGACAGCGCCTTGACCTCGTCGAGCGTCACATCTGGGTGAAAGCGAACGCCGCCCTTCGTCGGGCCAATGGCGTCGTTGTGTTGCGCTCGATAGCCTGTGAACACCTCGACGTGCCCGTCGTCCATTCGAACCGGGATGCGCACGGTCATCACCCGCATCGGCTCCATGAGGAGTTCGTACACGGCCTCTTCGTAGCCAAGTCGGTCCAAGGCTTCGCGGATGGTGGCCTGCGTGTTGGTGAGAATGTTGGTGTCATGCGCAGGCTTGGTTGCACCGACGATGAGGCGTTTATTTCCTTGATCCTGAGCCATAGTGGGACCTCTCCTTCAATGGAAATCGCTCGTTTCGCGCGTCGCAAGCGCTCGGGACATGATGCTGTCCAAGAGCGAACGCTCCGGCGTCACGAACAGTGTCTTCTGATGGTCGTACAGTGCAAAACCAGGTCGCGCGCCGTTCGGCTTCCACACGTGGCGAATCTCGGTCACGTCCACCGGCACGTTTGCCGAATCGCGCATCTTGCTGAAATACGCGGCAAGCACCGCCGCCTCTTCCACGGTGCGCTCTGGAATTTCGTCCGCCTGGCCGCGTTCGATGACCACGTGCGATCCCGGCGCATCTTTCACGTGAAGCCACACATCGCGCTTGTCAGCCCTCCGAAACGTCAGCCGATCATTCTGCGCGTTGTTGCGACCGACGCGAATGACGAATCCGTCGCTTGAGCGAAACGCGTGCGGCTCGGCCTCGCGGGAGCGCTTCTTGCTCCCAGTTCCTCGGCGATGGGACCGCGCCAAGAAGCCCTGCGCTTCCAGTTCCCTGCGCACCTCTTCGAGGTTCTCAAGCGAGGTGTCCGCGAGCGATTGAAGCACGTCCTCCAGATACCGCAGGTCTCGCCGCGTGTTTTCCCGCTCCATTTCAATCCACTGACGGGCCCGCTTTCGTTTCGCCGCCATGCGAAAAAGGCGCTGAGCGTTCGCGATGGCGTCGAGCGCAGGATCCAGGTCAATCCGAAGCGGCTGATTGTCGTCGTAGTAGTTCGGCAGTTCCACCTCCGATGCGCCGCGCGGGACCGCGTGCGCGTACGCGGTGAGGAGCTCGGCCTTCACTCGCAGTTGCTCCTCCGCCTCGGCGTCCTCCCACTCCTGCTCAAGGCGGACGAGCTTGCCGCGAAGTCGATCCATGTGGTCTCGGACGCTCCGCTCCAGTTCGCGAGCCAAGCGCGATTGGTGGAGAGACTCGCCGACGTCGGCGAACAGCCGGCGAATGGCCTCGCTCACCGTGTCGCACTCGGCGAACCTGGGCCTGCACGTGAGCCGAAAGGGCGCGCACTCCACTGCCCGACCCACGTCGTCGAGGCCGACGGAGGCGGGCTCTCGCACTTCATCGACCACCGCGGCGAGATCGATGGACGCCTGATAAATGGACGCCGCCTCAGCGTAACCCGTTCTCGCGATGGCCCGATGAAGGATCTCTCGAGCCGTGACGGGACCCGTGCCAGCAAGCTTCTCCACAACGGCCATCTGGTTGGCGCGGGAGGAACCGGCCGAGGGATCAACGCCGAGGAAGTCTTCCGGCGCGCACTGCTCCACGGGCTTTTTGCCCTGCGGGGGCGGCGGGAGATAGGGGATGCCCGGCAACACGGCGCGATAGCGCGACATCTCCTCCGTCACGCGCACAGCGCTGTCGATGATCACGCGGCTGTCGTCCGAGCGCTCCTCAACCAGCACGATATTGCTGTGTCTCCCCATGATCTCGCAGACGAGGGCGTATGTGCGGCGATCACCGAGATCATCCAGCGCTTCAATGCCAATTTCAAGCACCCTGTCCCAACCTGGTTGAGTGACGCCAAGGATGCGACCGCCCTCGATGTGCTTGCGCAAAATGACGCAGAACATCGGCGGCGTTGGCGGATTGTCTGGGCGTTCGTCCGCGAGAAAGTGGACGCGCGCAAACCGCTGGTGGGCGGACATGTACAGTCGCCGCGCCCCCAACTGTGCCGAGCGGACGGCGAGGACGAGATCGCGCTCGCCGGGTTGATAAATCCTGTCGATGCGGGCACCTCGCAGCGCGCCGTCGAGTTCGCGCGCGAGGCGGCGCAAGGTCCAACCGTCCACGCTCGATGCTCCTCTCTTCACGAAGCCAGTATACCGCAGTTTCCCCAATTCGGCGCGGTGATTTCTTGACAAAGGTCGTCCGCCAGTGCTCCTCGCTCGGACATGTTCACTCCTTCCTTCGCATAGATGATTACGAGACAAGTTGACGAAGGGGTGTGCTCGGTGGAACAACAAACGTGGCATGCGCACAGCGAGGCCGAATGCCTCGCGGGACTCGAGACGTCGCTCGACGGGCTCTCCCAAGCAGAAGTGGACAGGCGGCGAGAATTGCACGGGTTGAACCTGTTGCACGACGGGAACAAGGTGTCGTTGTTGACGGTCTTCTTCAACCAGTTTCGCGACTTCATGACGCTCGTGCTCATCGCCGCCACGCTCATTTCGGGACTCTTGGGTGAATACACAGATGCCATCACCATCGTCGCCATCGTGTTCCTGAACGGTATCCTCGGCTTTGTGCAGGAAGTGCGGGCCGAGCGCTCGCTCAAGGCGCTCAAGGAGCTCACGGCGCCTGTGGCGAAGGTTCGGCGCGGCGGCGCAGTGGTGGAGGTGTCCGCGAAAGAGCTGGTTCCCGGAGACATCGTGCTGTTGGAGGATGGCGATCGCGTCCCCGCGGACGGACGAATCGTTCGGGCGCGATCGCTCGAAGTGGAGGAGTCGGCGCTCACCGGCGAATCGGTGCCGGTGATGAAGGATCCGCGCGTCAGGGTGGCAGCGGACAGCCCGCTCGCGGATCGGCGGAACATGGTGTACATGGGCACCATGGTGACCCGAGGCAGGGCGGAATACGCCGTTACGGCCATCGGAATGCAGACGGAGATGGGGAAAATCGCGGATTTGATTGATCAATCGGAGGATCAGGAGACGCCGCTTCAAAAGCGTCTGGATCAGCTTGGGAAAACGCTGGTCTGGATCTCGCTCGGCATCACGGTGCTCGTGGTGGTGGCGGGCGTGATGCACGGACACGCGCTGTATGAGATGTTTTTGGCGGGCGTGTCGCTCGCCGTCGCGGCAATTCCGGAGGGGCTCCCGGCCATTGTCACCATCGCGCTCGCGCTCGGCGTGCAGCGGATGATCAAGCGGAACGCCATTGTGCGCCGACTCCCGTCGGTGGAAACGCTGGGATGCGCCACGGTGATTTGTTCTGATAAGACGGGCACGCTCACGCAGAACAAGATGACCGTCACACAGATGTACGCGGATGGTCTGTACGTGGATGTGACGGGATCGGGGCATCAGTTGCACGGCGAGTTTGTCGCGAATGGCCGCCGGATTGAACCGGGGCGGAGGGCCGCGCTGAAAAGTTTGGTCGAGATCGCCGCGGTATGCAACCAAGCGCACCTTGAGGCAGGCGCGGACGGCGCGACAGCGCAGACGGTCAAGGGCGATCCGACGGAAATTGCCCTGCTCGTGCTTGCTCATAAGGCTGGCTTTGCGCGCCCCGACAGCGTTTATGAGCGCGTCGACGAACGGCCCTTTGACGCGGATCGGAAAATGATGAGCGTGCTGGTCCGCTCGGGCGAAGACTGGTTCTCGTTCGTCAAAGGGGCGCCGGACGTCCTTTTGGAGCGATGCACACATGTGCTGCTCGGCAATCGGGAGGAACCCCTGGGGCAGACGTTACGAAAGGAGATTGCCTCGGCCAACGACCAGATGGCCTCACGCGCGCTGCGCAACCTCGGTTTCGCCTATCGCCGGTTCCGCTCGTCCGAGGAAGCGCGCCAGTCGGATTGGGAGTCGGAGCTCGTTTTCGTGGGCATCTGCGGCATGATCGATCCGCCGCGAGACGAGGCAAAATCGGCGATTGCCAAAGCGAAGTCGGCCGGCATCCGCACGGTGATGATTACGGGCGATCACCAGGCGACGGCCACCGCCATCGCGAAGCAACTTGACATCCTTCCTCCCGGTGGGCGCGTGCTCACAGGCGCGGATCTCGAGCGCGTGGACGATAAGCGCCTGTCCAATCTCGTGCGCGACACCTACGTCTACGCGCGGGTGACGCCGGAACACAAACTGCGCATTGTGCGGGCGCTCCAAGCGAATCACGAGGTTGTCGCCATGACGGGCGATGGCGTGAACGATGCTCCGGCCATCAAACAGGCGGATATCGGCATCGCCATGGGGCAGAGCGGGACGGATGTGGCGAAGGAGGCGTCCAGCCTCATCCTCGCTGACGACAACTACGCCACCATCGTGGCCGCGGTGGAAGAGGGGCGCGCCATCTACGACAACATCAAGAAGTTCATCCGCTACCTGCTCGCGTCGAACGTGGGCGAAATTCTGACGATGTTCCTGGCCATGCTGGCCGGCTGGCCGCTGCCTCTGACGCCGATTCAAATCCTCTGGGTCAACCTGGTCACGGACGGACTGCCCGCCATCGCGCTCGGCGTCGATGCGCCCGAGGACGACATCATGAGCCGCCCGCCGAGAAACGTGCACGAGGGCATTTTCGCGCGCGGCATGGCCGTCAAAATCTTGTCCCGCGGCGTGCTGATCGGCCTCGCGACACTTGCGGTCTTTGCGTGGTCGCTGCACCAAGGAGCCGAATTGGCACACGCGCAAACGATGGCGTACGCGACCCTCACCATGGCCCAACTGATTCTCGTCTTTGATTCCCGAAGCCTGGAGGGCGGCATCCTGCGGCGCAACCCGCTTGAGAACATCTGGCTGCTTTTGGCCGTGCTGTCCTCCGTCGCGCTGTTCGCCTGCACCATGTACGTGCCTCGCATGGCCGAGGTGTTCCACACGACGCCACTCGGCCTGGGCGATTGGGCGATGGTCCTTGTGGCGGCCGCCGTGCCATCGTTCGCGCTCTCGGTGCGCCGCATGGGGCGGAACCGGCTGCACAAGTTCCAGCAGCGATCCGGCTCGGACGCGGCCGCTTGATTGCCAATCCGTCCCGCCATCGGTACAATCCTGACCAGATGACACGCGGTCAGGGGGCGGGAATGTGGGCATTCGCAGCATGACAGGTTTTGGCCGCGCGGAGGGCCGCGTGGGGCCGTATGACGTGGTGGTTGAGGCGAAGTCCGTGAATCATCGCTTCCTCGAGGTTTCGGTGCGCCTGCCGCGCGACTGGTCGTTCGCCGAGGTGGCCGTGCGGGATCGCGTCAGGGGTCAGTTGCAGCGCGGCCGCGTCGATATCGCCGTCTCACTGGCAGGCACGGGCGCAGCGGCGGGGCAGGTGTACGTCGATTGGGCGCTTGTCGACGCGCTCGTCGAGGCGGATCAGACGCTGTGCCACAAACTCGGCGTTCCGTTTGATCCGCGCTCGGCCCGCCAGTGGCTGACGTTTCCCGGCGCCGTCTCGGTGCGCCCTGCTGCCTTATCCGAGGAAGAGGCCGTCTCGTCCCTCGGAGATCTCGTGAATGCCGCGATCGACAAACTCGTCGCCATGCGCGAGCGCGAAGGGGGCGATCTCGCCCGGGCGTGCGTCGGCTACCTCGACGACGTGGAGGCCCATCTTCGCGCCATCCGGCAGCGTGCGCCGGCGTCTGTCGCTGCGTATCGCGCGTCACTTCTGGCCAGGGTGTCGGAGCTTGGCATTTCGGTCGACGACGCGCGACTTGCGCAGGAAGTCGCGCTGTTTGCCGATCGCGTCGCGATCGACGAGGAGCTGGTGCGGCTCGAGGCCCACGTTCAGGCGATGCGCAGCGATCTTGAACGCGCGGAACCGGTTGGGAGGCGGCTCGACTTCCTGGTGCAGGAAATGCACCGCGAGGTGAACACCATTGCGTCGAAGTCGCAGGACGCCGAGATCAGCCGACACGTGGTGGAGATGAAAGCCCTCATTGAGAAGCTGCGCGAGCAGGCGCAGAACGTGGAGTAGTGCGCTCTTTCCTTTGCTCCAAGATCCATGTACAATGTAAGGAAGCGTCGCGTGACTTGAGAAGACTTGAGCATTCGTATCCGCCCGTTGAGGCGGTATTTCGATATGGGGTGACCGTCGTTGATCTATCCGTCCATTGATCGACTCCTGGATCGGTGCAACAGCAAGTATGCGCTCGTCGTGCTCGCGGCGAAGCGCGCGCGGAAGCTGCAGAACGAGACGCTCAACCAGCCCGGCGCGTCGACGACGCGGAACGTGAGCCGCGCGCTCTGGGAAATTCACGACGGCGTCGTTCGCGGCAAGAATTCGTACGGCGAATGACGCAGATCCGTGATCGGGCGATGAGGCAGGACAACCGCGCGTTGTTCTGCCTCTTGTCATGAACGGCAGGAGCCAAGGGAGGGTGCGGTATGGACAAAAAGACCATCCTCGTCGGGGTGGGAGGAGGCATTGCGGCGTACAAGTCCGCGAATCTATGTTCACTCCTGGTGAAGCGCGGTTACGAGGTGCAGGTGCTGATGACCGAACACGCGACCCGGTTCATTCAGCCGCTCACCCTGCAGGCCCTGACCAAGCACCCGGTGATCTTCGACACGTTCGCGGAGCCGAATCCGTCGGAGATTGCCCATATCGCGGTGGCGGATCGCGCAGATCTGTACGTCATCGCGCCTGCGACGGCCAACCTCATCGCCAAACTGGCGCACGGCCTGGCGGACGACATGGTCACGACCACCGCGCTTGCCGCGACCTGCCCCACGGTCGTGGCGCCGGCGATGAACGTTCATATGTTTGACCATCCCGCTGTGCAGGAGAACTTGGACATTCTCCGCCGCCGGGGGACGCTCGTTCTGGATCCGGGCGAGGGGCCGCTCGCCTGCGGCTACACCGGCCGTGGGCGCATGCCGGAACCCGAGGACATCGCGGACGTGATTGAAGCCGTGCTCCATCAGGAGCAGGACCTGGATGGCCTGTCTATTCTCATCACCGCGGGGCCCACGGTCGAGGACATCGATCCCGTCCGCTACCTCACCAATCGCTCGAGCGGCAAGATGGGATACGCGTTGGCCGAACAGGCCGCACGCCGTGGGGCGCGGGTGACCCTCATTTCGGGTCCCACGCACCTCAAGCCAGTGCCAGGCGCGCGGATGATCTACGTCCGCTCGACCGAACAGATGCTGCATGCGGTGAGCGAGTTCTTTGCCGAGGCGGACGCGTTCATCTCCGCCGCGGCGCCGGCGGACTTTCGCCCCGCCCGTGCCCTGGATCATAAATGGAAAAAGTCGCAAGGCCCGTTGAAACTGGATCTCGTCGAGACGCCCGACATTCTGCTCACGGTGAGCCGCGCGAAGCGCCCCGGTCAGGTAGTGGTGGGCTTCGCGGCGGAGACGGACACGCCGGTGGAACATGCCCGGCGCAAGCTCGCGGAAAAGGGCCTGGACCTCATCGTGGTGAACGACGTGACGAAGCCTGGTGCAGGCTTCGAGGTGGACACCAACCAGGTGACCCTCATCGCGAAGGACGGATCGGCCGAGGCGCTGCCGGTCATGGAAAAGCACAGGGTGGCGGATCACATCTTGACCCGCGTGAGACAGGTCCTTCGCGTGTCGGACGGTGAGCGGCCCGTATGACCCGAGGCACCGCCCGCGTCGCGGAGGTCGTGGTCGAGGGGACGGCCCTCTTCTTGGACAAGCGGTTCGATTACGTGATTCCGCCTGGCGTGGATGTGTCGCCCGGAGCCAGGGTGGTGGTGCCGATGCGGGAGTCGGTCCGATCCGGCATCGTCTGGGCGGTGCGGGAGGACGTCGATACCCGAGGTCTTCGCGCGCTCGCGCGGGTGATCGATCGCGTCCCGGTGTTGACGCCTCATCAGATGCGCATGGCGGAGTGGCTGTGCGATCGGTACGCGGCGACGCTGCCGGAGGCGGTATCGGCCGTCCTGCCCGGCGCGTTTCGCGTGCGCGTGCGCAAGGTGGTCGTGCCGAATTCGGAAGGGCGCGTCCCGAACGACGTGAAAGATGCCCCGCTTTTTGCCTTCGTTGCCGACCGTGCACCCGAGTGGAGCGAGATTCGGGCGCGATCGAGGGCGGACGAGCGTACCGTTCGGATTTGGCTGGAGGCAGGGTTCGTTCGCGAAGAAATCCGCGTGGACGAGGCCGTCGGCGAGAAGCGGCGCGCGTACCTCGTCGCGTGTGCGGAAGCGGATGTTTTGCGCCTCGAGGCGGAACGCCGGCGCCGCCGCGCGCGGCGCCAGGCCGAGATCTTGCTGCGACTTGCGGCGGAGCGAGAGGTGCCCTGGGACCGGCGCGCGTATCCACCGGCTTCGGTGACGCCGCTCGTCGAGGCGGGGCTGGTCGGCGCCGTGGAACGCCGCGCGAAGCGCGAATCTGCGCCGCCAGAGGTGGACGATTGGCCAGAGCTGACGCTGTACCAGAGCTCGGCGGTGCGCGCACTGGCCGAGATGGCGCGAGGGGGCCATGGCGTGGCGCTGCTGCACGGTGTGACCGGCAGCGGCAAGACGGAAGTGTACATGCACCTGATTCGCGCGGCCGTCGACGAGGGCGGACAGGCGCTCGTATTGGTACCGGAAATCGCCCTGACACCCCAGCTCGTGCAGAGGTTCGAGCGAAGGTTCGGAGATCAGATTGCGGTCCTTCACTCCGGGCTGTCGCTCGGCGAGCGGCGCGAGGAATGGACGCGGGTCCTCGAAGGGGAGGCGAGCGTGGTCATCGGGGCGAGATCGGCGGTCTTTGCGCCGATGCGCAAGCTTCGGCTGGTCGTGATCGATGAGGAACACGAGCCGTCGTACAAGCAAGAGGATGCGCCCCACTACGACGCGCGCGAAGTGGCCATGTGGCGCGCGCGGGAGGCCGGGGCGCTCGTAGTCTTGGGATCGGCGACGCCGTCGCTCGCGTCCATGTTTCGGGTGGAACGAGGCGGCGCGAGGCTTGTCTCCCTGCCGGTTCGGGCAAATCGACGGCCGCTGCCGCCCGTGGACGTGATCGACATGCGCGAGGAGTTGCGCGCGGGAAACCGGTCGATTTTCAGCCGCAGGCTCGCGGCGGAACTGGAGCGCACGGTGTCGGAGGGCATGCAGGCCATCCTGTTTCTGAATCGCCGCGGTTTCGCGCACGCGGCGTTGTGCCGGGCGTGCGGGCACAGCATGGAGTGTCCGCGCTGCGACATTCACCTGACGGTTCACCGGCGTGCGGACGGGCACGTCCTTTTGTGCCACTATTGCGGGCACGAGGAGCCGCTCGTGCGCCGTTGCCCTGCCTGCGGCGAGGATGCGCTTGTCCCATATGGCCTCGGAACCGAGCAGGTGGAGCAGCACCTGCTGCGCACTTGGCCCGAGATGAGGGTCCTCCGCATGGATCTGGACACCACGCGGCGCAAGGGGGCGCTCGAGAGCATCATCGACCGATTTCAGCGGGGCGACGCGGACGTGCTCGTGGGCACGCAGATGATCGCGAAGGGACTCGATTTTCCGCGCGTCCGGCTGGTGGGGGTCGTGGCGGCGGATGCGATGCTCACGCTCCCGGATTATCGAGCCAACGAGCGCGCATTCCAATTGCTCACGCAGGTGGCGGGACGGGCCGGGCGCGCAGACACGGATGGCATTACGCTCATCCAGACGTATCAGCCCGGTCATCGCGCCATCGAAGCGGCGAAGTCCCACGACTACCGCATGTTCTACGAACGCGAGCGGGAGAGCCGCGAATTCTTTCGATATCCGCCCTTTTGTGAACTGGCGGTGTTTCTCGCCTCGCATTCGGAGGAGCGGCTGGCGCGCGGCGCGGCGGCGAGGTTCGAGCGGGAGCTCGCGCGTTCGCCCTCCGCGGCGTCCTTGACCGTGCTGCCGGCGGGGCCAAGTGGCATTCGGCGGATCGACAACGTGTATCGGTACCAGGTTGTGATGAAGTACGCGGCGTGGCAGGATGTGAAAGAGGACGTCGTGCGCGCGTACCGATTGGTGAAAGAGAAGATGAATCGGCTGGGCGGCTCCGCCGTGCTCGACGTCAATGCCCAGCGGATCGGTTGACATACAGGGAGGGGATGAACGATGGCCATTCGCATCATTCGCAAGGGAGAGGATCCAGTGCTGCGGCAGAAGGCGCATGTCGTGACGCAGTTCACCCCGGCGATTCACCGGCTCCTCGACGACATGGCGGAAACCATGTATGACGCCGACGGGATTGGCCTTGCAGCCAATCAGATTGGGATTCTGAAGCGTCTCGTCGTGATCGACGTGCAGCCGAAGGAGGACAGCTTTCAGAAGCGCGCCTGGATTGAACTCGTCAACCCGGAGATTGTGGAGCGGAGCGGCGTGCAGCGGGAGCGCGAGGCGTGTCTCTCTCTGCCCGGGCTCTCCGGCGTGGTGGAGCGCGCCGCCTACGTGCGGGTGCGGGCGCAGAACCGGTATGGCGAGTTCTTTGAGATGGAGGGCCGCGATCTGCTGGCCCGCTGCCTGCAGCACGAGATCGATCACCTGGACGGCATCCTGTTCACGGACTACCTGCGGCCCGAGGAGATCGAGCGCCAGCCGGTCGGAGAGTCGTCGCGATGACGGTTCGCGCGCTGTTTTGCGGGACGCCGGATTTTGCGGTGCCGAGCCTCGATGCGCTCTGCCGCCTGGGCTACGAGGTGGTCGTCATCACGCAGCCAGACAGGCCCCGCGGGCGATCCCGGACGCTGGCGCCGCCGCCGGTCAAAGTGCGCGCGCTGGAACTCGGCCTTCCGGTCTGGCAGCCCGAGCGCCTGCGAGACGCGATGGAGGACATCCGGCGATTTGCGCCGGATCTCATCGTCACGGCCGCGTACGGCAAGATCCTGAGCGAGGCGCTGCTGCGGCTTCCGCGCGTCGGATCGGTCAACGTGCACGCGTCCCTTCTGCCCCGTTGGCGCGGCGCGGCGCCCATCCAGCGCGCCATCTGGGCCGGCGACGCGGAAACCGGCATCACGCTGATGGAAATGGTGCGCGATCTCGACGCGGGGCCCATTTTGGCGCAGGAGCGCGCAGTCATCGAGCCGACGGACACGGCCGGATCGCTGCACGACAAATTGGCTCGGCTCGGCGGCGAGGTGTGCGAGCGGTATCTGCCGCTTTATGTCGCCGGCGAGCTTGTACCCGTGCCCCAGCCGGCTGAAGGGGTCACGTACGCCGAGAAGTTGGCGCGCGAGGACGAGTGGATCGACTGGACAAGAAGCGCGGCCGAGATCGACAGGCAGGTGCGGGCGCTCGCGCCAGTGCCGGGGGCGAGTGCCGCGCTCAGCACCGGTGACGAGATGAAGGTGCTGGCGGGGAGGCCGATGGACATGGGGCCCTTCGGCGATCCCGGCGAGGTCAAACCGCGCGGCGATGCGCTCTGGGTGTCGTGCGGCGCGGGCATCTACGAGATCTTCGAGCTGAAGCCGAGTGGTCGCCGCGCGATGCCAGCGGGCGCGTTTTGGCGCGGGCTGCGCGGGGAAGGCGTGCGCATGAGGGGGAACGCGAGCGATGATCGCTGAAGGCAGGCGGCGCGCGTATCAGGCGCTCATCCGGGTTGAACGGGACGCGGCGTATCTCAACGTCGCCCTCCAAGGGGCGCTCGCGGGCGGAAAGGTGGACGAGCGGGATCGGGCCTTGGCCACCGAGATCGCCTATGGGACGCTGCGCCGGCAGATCACGCTCGACCGACTGCTTTCGCCGCTCTTGCGCCGCCCCTTGGCGAAACTGGATCCCGAGGTGCGCGTGATCCTGCGGATGAGCGCGTACCAGATGACTTGGCTCGACCGCGTTCCGGCGTACGCGGCGGCGAACGACGGGGTCGAACTCGCCAAGCGGCATCGGCCACAGGCCGCGGCCCTCGTGAACGCGGTCCTGCGCCGGTACGCCGAGCGGGCGCAAGAGTGGGAGAGTTTGCTCAAGAAGGCCCTCGCAGGGGCGCGGGACCTCGAGCGCTGGTCGGTCATGTACAGTGTGCCGGCCTGGATTGTGGAGCGGCTCGTGGCGGACCACGGAGCGGATCGAGTCCTCGCGGCCCTCGCCTCGATGAATGAGCCGGCGCCGATGTCGCTCCGCGCCAATCGCCTGCGCGGATCCCGGGAGGAGGTCATCGCTCGGCTGGCAGAGGAGGGCGTCGAGGCAAGGTCCGGCGCGCTCGCGGATGACGGCGTGCGCGTGCAGGGGCAGATCGATGTGACGCGCCTTCAGGCGTACCGGGACGGATGGGTGACGATTCAGGACGAGGGGGCGATGCTCGTCGCGCCTCTTCTTCGGCCGGAGCCCGGCATGCGCGTGGTGGACCTGTGCGCCGCGCCGGGTGGCAAGACGACCCATTTGGCCGAGTTGATGAACGATCGCGGCGAGATCGACGCTTACGACGTCGCGATGGCGAAGGTCCGCGCCGTCCGGCAACAGGCGGAGCGGCTCGGCGTGCAAAGCGTTCATCCGAGACTCGGCGACGGCCGGCAGGTGGAACCTGGGGCGCTGTACGACGCGGCGCTCGTGGACGCACCCTGCACGGGCCTTGGCGTCATGCGCCGCCGGCCGGATCTGCGATATCGGCGGCGCCCGGAGGACGTCGCGCAATTGGCGCAGCTTCAGAGGTCCTTGCTGCGCCGAGCGTGCGCCATCGTCCGATCCGGCGGCTGCGTCGTGTACTCGACGTGCACACTGTTGAAGGAGGAGAACGAGTCTGTCGTGCGTGAGGTGGCGTCCGATCCGTCCGTGGGCGTCCGCATCGAAGACATCGGCGGCGAGCTGACGCCGAACCTCGCGGCGAGGGTTGGAGAGCGCACGGCCGGTTTCCTGCTTTGGCCGGACTGGTACGAGACGGACGGATTTTTCATGGCGCGCCTGCGCCGAATTTGAGCTTCGCCGGGAGGTGAGACCATGATCCATTTGTACGACTTCACACTCGATGAACTGCGCGACTGGGTGGTGCGCGAACTCGGAGAGCGGCCATTTCGCGCCGTTCAGCTTTACGAGTGGATGTACCAGCAGCGGGCCAAGTCGTTCGACGATATGACGAGTCTGCCGAAGGCGCTCCGCCAGCGCCTGAACGAGGTGGCGTACCTGCGATCCGCCAAGCAGGTCGTGCGTCAGGATTCCAAGGTGGATCCGACCAGCAAGTTCTTGCTCGCCTGGCCGGACGGCGTCACGGTCGAGTCGGTGCTCATGCGTCACGACTACGGAAACAGCGTGTGCGTGTCGTCCCAGGTTGGCTGCAAGATGGGTTGCACGTTCTGCGCGTCCACGCTGGGCGGCATGATCCGCCACATGACCGCGGGGGAGATGGTTGAGCAGTTGATGCACAGCCAGGCGCTGTTGGACGAAGTGGGGCAGCGCGTGTCGTCCGTCGTGGTCATGGGCTCGGGTGAGCCGATGGACAACTACGATCAGGTGATGCGATTCATCGACATCATCACGAACGAGCACGGGCTGAACATCGGGCAGAGACACATCACCGTGTCGACAGTGGGACTTGTCCCCGGCATTCGCCGCCTTGCAGAAGAAGGTCGTCAGATCACGCTGGCAGTATCCCTGCACGCGCCGAACGATGCGATTCGCGGACGCATGATGCCTGTCAACAAGGCGTACCCGATTGCCAAGTTGATGGAGGCATGTCATGATTACTATCGAAAAACGGGACGCCGGATTTCGTTCGAATACGCGCTGGTGGCGGGCGAGAACGACAGCCTTGAGTGCGCCGAGGAACTGGCGGATTTGTTGAAGGGCTTGCCGTGCCACGTGAACCTGATCCCGGTGAATTACGTGCCTGAACGCGGTTATCGCCGCACGGACAAGAAACAGATCTTTGCATTTTGGCGCGCGCTGTTGGACGCAGGCGTGAACGCCACCATCCGCCGCGAGATGGGGCACGACATCGCGGCGGCGTGTGGACAGCTTCGCGCCCAGTACGCGAACCGGCAAGCCTGAGTGGGTGTTCGCCGGTTCGAGAGTCGAGGTGTTGAGATGATTTACGCGGCGAAGTCCGATATCGGGCTGGTGCGCTCCATGAATCAGGACGGCTACGCGGTCGTGGACGACTTGCCGGTCGGCGTTCTGTTCGTGGTCGCCGACGGCATGGGAGGACCTCAGGCCGGGGACGTGGCCAGCCGGATCGCCGTGCAACGAGTGACCGAGTATGTGGGGCGCCATCTGTCAGCGGACGCCAGTCCCAGAGAGGTTGTGGCAGCGGCTATCGCGGACGCGAACGAAGCGATTTACAGACAGGCGGAGGCGGTGCCGGCATACGCTGGCATGGGGACCACCATCGTGTGCGCGCTCGCGCTCGCGGACAGGATGGTGGTGGCTCACGTTGGGGACAGCCGGGCGTACGCGTTGACCGGAGGAGAATTTCGCCAGGTCACGGAGGATCACAGCCTCGTGGCGGAGTTGGTTCGCCGCGGCCATCTCTCCGCTTCGGAAGCCAGGCATCACCCGCAGCGCAACATTGTGACGAGATCGCTCGGAACCGAGCCCGTGAGCATTCCAGACCTGACGGAGCTGTCGTGGGAGGAGGGCGATGTCCTGCTCCTGTGCTCGGACGGGCTGTCGAATCTGGTCGAGGACGAGGAACTGAGGCTGTTTTTGGAGCAGGCACGCGGTGCATGCACCACACAAGACGTGTCTGCGGCGGTGGACGCCATGATCCAACTGGCGCTCGAACGGGGCGGCACGGACAACGTCACCGCACTCGTCGCGGTGCATCGAGAGGAGGACAACAACGGATGACGGCGCGCGCGCTCGGGGGTCGGTACCGTCTCGAGCAGAAAATTGGCGAAGGCGGCATGGCGGAAGTGTATCGCGCCATGGATACGCTGCTCGATCGCACGGTGGCCGTGAAGATGCTGCGCAACCAGTACGCGGAAGACGAGGAGTTCGTTCGCCGCTTCCGCCAAGAAGCGCAGGCCGCTGCGCGCCTCTCCCATCCGAACATCGTCAACGTGTACGACGTGGGCGTGGAGGACGGCCAGCAGTACATCGTGATGGAGTATGTGGATGGGCCCACGTTGAAGGACGTGATTGTCGAGCGCGCACCGCTTCCGGTCGAGGAAGTGATCCGGATCAGCAGGCAAATCTGCTCGGCCTTACAGCACGCGCACGAGTTGCACGTGGTTCACCGCGACATCAAGCCGCACAATATTCTCATGACGAAGAGCGGCCAGGTCAAGGTGGCTGATTTCGGCATCGCGAGAGCCGCCACGGGTCAAACCATTGCCCATCGCCAGGCGACGACGGTGTTGGGATCGGTCCACTATTTTTCGCCTGAACAGGCGCGAGGCGGTCCGACCGATGCCAAGAGCGACATTTACTCGCTCGGCGTCGTGATGTACGAGATGCTGACGGGCAAACTCCCATTTGAGGGAGACTCGCCGGTCAGTGTCGCGCTGAAACACCTGAGAGAGCCGTTTGTCGAGCCGCGCCAGCTGAACAGGGATATCCCGCAGAGCGTGGAGAACATCGTCCTGCGCTGTCTGGTCAAGGAGCCAGAGGGGCGCTATCCCGATATGGCCGCGGTCATGGCCGATCTCGACGCTGCGCTTCAGCGCCCGAACGAGCCAAAGTTTGTACCTTCGAGCGGCTTGGACGGAAAGACCATCGTGGTGCCGGCGATGGGTGAGCGCCTGAGCGAGGCGCTCAAGTCTGCGGAGGTGACGGGTGAGGAAGGCGCATCCGACGCGCCGGCATCGGCGAAGCGCCCCATGGCGCGCTGGAAACGTGCGAGCCTCATCACGGGCATCGTGGTATTGTCGCTCGCCGCGATCGGCCTCGGCGGGTATGCGGCCATTGTGCTCGTGACGAGGCTCCTCACCGTACCCAACGTCGAACTGCCCTCCGTCGTCGGTAAACCGGCGGCAGCGGCCGTCGCGACCCTGGAGGCCGCGGGCTTTTCCAGGCAGCAGATTCAGGAGAAGTTCGAGCCAAATGTGAAGGCCGCGTCCGGGATTGTGTATCAGCAGTCTCCTGCAGGCAACACGCAGGTGAAGAAGACCCGGGATATCACGCTCTACGTCAGTCAGGGTGCGCCGAAGGTGGCCGTGCCGGACGTGACGAATGAGCCGTTGGATCAGGCAAAGCAGGCTCTCACGAGCGCTGGCTTCTCGGCCAACAACATCGCCGTCCAAACGGAGACCAGCACGTCGGTGCCGTCGGGTGACGTGATTTCGAGCGATCCGGCGCCAGGCACCCAGGTCCCCATCACATCGAAGATCACGCTGACGGTGAGTCAGCAGCAATACGTCACGGTGCCGAAGCTCGTCGGCCTCACGCTTCAGCAGGCGGAGGCAGCCATTCAGGCTGCTGGCCTCACCTTGGGCACGGTGACGCCGAGCGATCTCGCCGACCAAAATCCGCTCGTCTCCTACGCGTACCCGTACATCCAAGGGGATCGCGTGCCGGCGGGATCGACCATCAATCTGTATGTGGTGCCAAATCCCGCGTCTCTCCCGCCGTCCAATGGAACGGGCAACGACACCGGCAACGGGACGAGCGGCGGGACGCAGAACGGCTCGGGCAACGCGGCGGGGGCGGACAATGGTGGTGCGAACAGCGCGGCCGGCGGCAATTCCGTTGGGCCCGCCGGCAACGCCACCCAGCCCACGGCTCAGCCTGCGCCCGCACCGCAGCCGCCCGGCAAGTCGGCGCCCGGTCAACTGAAGCACAAAGGGCATTGAGGAGGAGCGCGGTGAGAGAAGGGCGTGTCATTCGCGCCATCGGCGGCTTCTTTGACGTGTTCGACGATGGCCACATTCGGCGTTGCCGAGCGCGAGGCGTGTTTAAAGTCAAAGGCACAACGGTGCTGGTGGGGGATTTCGTCCGGTATGAGCCTGTCGGGGCGCAGGAGGGCATCATTCGCGAGGTGCTTCCGCGGCGGACGGAGCTTGTCCGGCCCCCGATCGCCAACGTCGATCACGTCGTTGTCGCGTGTTCCTTTGTGACGCCCGATCTCAGCTTCTACATGCTCGACAAGACCTTGCTGCAGGTGAGCGTGGCGGGCGTCGAACCGACCATTGTGTTCACGAAGGCCGATTTGGTCGAGCAAGCTGAGTCCGACGCCGCGGTGGACACATACCGCCGCGTTGGATACGAAGCCGTCGCCGTGTCGGTCAGGCAGGGAGAGGGTCTGGATCGATTGCGGTGGCGGCTCAAGGGACATGTGACCGTTCTTGCGGGACCGTCCGGCGCGGGCAAATCCACGCTCGCCAACGCCCTGGCGCCAGGCATCTCGTTCAAGACCGGCGAGGTGAGTGAGAAGATCGGGAGAGGGCGGCAGACCACGCGCCATGTGGAACTGGTTCGGTTGGACGATGCCACGTGGCTGGCGGACGCCCCAGGGTTCAGTCAGCTCCACGTGTACGTGGCATCTCGTGAGGTGAAGTTTCATTTTCGCGAGTTTCTACCGTGGGCGCAGCGGTGCACCTACCGGGATTGCCTCCATTTAGATGAAGATGGATGTTCCGTTAAATCCGCTGTGGAGGAAGGGCGAATTCCGGCCAGTCGCTATATGTCGTACAAGCAGCTGTATGAGGAAGCGCGGGAACAGGAGTTGAACGCGTACTGATGAAGACACCAGTCATTGCTCCTTCCATTCTGTCGTCCGATTTCGCCAGGTTGAAAGAAGAGGTCGACGAGGTCATCCGGGCCGGGTGCGACTGGATTCACATCGATGTGATGGACGGTCACTTTGTGCCGAACCTCACGTTGGGGCCTCCCATCGTCAAGGCGCTGCGGCGGCACGTCGAAGCGACGTTGGACGTGCACCTCATGGTCGAGTGTCCAGAGCGCTGGATTCCGGCGTTTGTGGATGCAGGAGCTGACATTCTGACGGTGCACTACGAAGCGACGCCGCACGTGCATCGCGCACTGCAGATGATCCGCGAGGCGGGCCTCAAGGCGGGCTTGGCGCTGAATCCCGGTACGCCTCCCGATGGTTTGTCGTATCTGGTCTCTGACGTCGATCTCGTCCTTGTCATGACCGTGAATCCGGGTTACGGGGGTCAATCGCTCATTCCAAGCACGCTCGCAAAGGTCGCCGAGGTTCGCCGAATGCTGGACGACGCGGGGCGGCAGGACGTCCACGTCGAGGTGGATGGAGGCATCCACGCCGGGACCATCCGCCGAGCGAGGAGTGCCGGCGCCGACGTGTTTGTGGCGGGATCGGCCGTGTTTGATGAACTGGACCGCGCCAAAGCCATTGAGGCCCTGCGTCGGGCGCTTGACAGTTGAGATGAATTTCTGAGCTCGTCCTGGCACATTTCTACAGTGGGCGCATATACATAGCTAGCGACAGACGCCTATGCCCTGGAGGCAGAGCGGGACTTGCGGCGGGTCAGACTCCGCTCCGACAATGGCGCAGGTTGTTCGAGGGGGGTAGAGGTCGTGAAGGTCTACACCATCAAGTTGCCGCGCTTCCTGGGAGGAATTGTGAAAGCTGTGCTCAGCACGTTCACCAAGGACGAGTGAGGCGAGTTCAACCAGCACGCGTGAGACAGCCATCGATACAAAGAAAAAAGCACCTGAACGGTGCTTTTTTCTTTCTCAGATGGCGCGCTTCACCTTACCTGCCTTAAGGCATCGCGTGCAGACGCGGATGCGCTTCACGGAGCCGTTCACTTCAGCACGCACGGTCTGCAGGTTCGGGTACCAGCGCCGCTTCGTCAGAATGTGGGAGTGGCTGATCTTGTTCCCGACTTGCGGGCCCCGGCCACACACTTCACAACGGCGAGCCATTCGAGCACCTCCGTTCCTTGAAATTGTACGGAAAGGAAGCCTCATGCGCGGGCTTCTGCGTGATGAACCTCGCATAGCTTAGCACATTCTCCAAGAATCCCGCAACCGTCCTTCCAGCCCCC